>NZ_CP011310.1:1204960-1807440 GCF_001077815.2 Aurantiacibacter atlanticus
ACATTTCGGAAAGAGCCGCTCCCGGCCCAGGGAAGGCGCGACCAGCTACCAGCCTGTTATCGCTATCTTCTACTGGTCGGTCTGCCGCATGATACCGCGTGAACCTCTGCCGGAGCAGGGGCGCAGGCAATGAACCACTTCATTCCGCAATACAGTGAAACCACAATAACCAGCGCAGGCTCTGTATTGAAGCCTGGATGTGCGGTCGCAGAGTGATGCTTCTAGGCTCAGGACCTATTAAAGGGATTCCCAGGGGCGCGATGATCTGATTCAATGGCGGCGTTGAGGAGGCGCTGCCATGAGTGATCTGATCTGGCTGTAGGAGGCGCAGATGCGCCGGATCGAGCCCTATTTTCCGTTGTCGCATGGAGTGCCGCGGGTCGACGACCGGCGGGTGATCAGCGGGATCATTTTCGTGATCCGCAACGGGCTGCGCTGGCGAGATGCACCCAAGGACTACGGCCCGCACAAGACGATCTACAACCGCTTCGTGCGCTGGAGCCGGCTGGGCGTGTTCAACAAGATCTTTGCTGCGCTCGCGGCAAAGGGTGGCAAGCCCGACCGGCTGATGATCGATGCCACCCACCTCAAGGCGCACCGCACCGCCGCCAGCCTGTTAAAAAAGGGGTTGTTCCCCGACGTATCGGGCGCACCAAGGGCGGCTTGAACTCAAAGCTGCACGCGGTCTGCGACGGCAAGGGGCGTCCGCTGGTGATGTTGCTCAGCGAAGGCCAGATGAGCGACTACAGGGGCGCCGCGCTGATGCTCGACGCGCTGCCACAGGCCAGGGCACTGCTCGGCGACCGGGGTTACGATGCCGACTGGTTGCGGCAAGCCCTGGCTGATCGTGGGATCGAGCCGTGCATCCCGTCCAAGGCCAACCGCAAAGTGCCGATCCCGCACGACCGAACGCTCTACCGCCAGCGTCACCGCATCGAAAACATGTTCGGCAAGCTCAAGGACTGGCGCCGCATCCACACCCGCTACGATCGATGCGCGCACACCTTCATGTCCGCCATCTGCATCGCCGCAACCGTCATCTTTTGGCTCTGATCAATGAGTCCTGAGCCTAGCCCTCACAATCGCGACGAGCCTATTTTTGCTCTCGATTTGGTCTCACCTGGCAATTCTTGGAGTCGGGCATTCGCTCGCCGGTAAGCGGCACAACCTTTCGGCAAAACTCGCGATATCACTGCTGGTGCTGTTCTTGCATCTCTTCGTCGCTGTCCTGTTCGCGGCCGGGTTCTGGCTTGGAAGCGAGCTGGGCCTGGGCAGCTTCGACGAGGCATCCGGCATGGACTGGATGGATTACTTCTATTTCTCGCTGATCAACGTGACGACTCTCGGGCTGGGGGACATCTATCCCACACAACACCTGAGAGTTCTTGCCGGGATCGAAGCGCTGACCGGCTTCGCACTTATCAGTTGCTCCGCGCAGCTATTCTGGAAAATGATGGCGAAAGGAGAAGATGAATGACGCAGAATTCGATCGCGTGCTCGGCGAAGCTATTGTCCGGGTTTACCGCGCCTCAATCGTGAAAACGGCACAGCGCCTCTTGTGATCATACCTCTTGCAGCCAGTACGCTGCCGCAGCTCGCGTGGTCCCACTCAGGTTCCGTTCGACTTGGCTTGCGCCTTCCAGCACATATCGCAAACCGGGTCGCCGCGGGAGAGCGTCTGTCGCCGCTCATAATGGCCTCGATGGCCGTCATTCGCGATGATGTCGGCACCGGGCCAGTCATACTGGCACCAGCTTTCGTAAAAGGCATCGAGATCGCCGCGGTCTCCCGTTTCCGCGACAAGGGTCCGTATGAATGTCTGAGGAGGACAATGCGTAAAATGAGTGATCATGTCGTCGCCCTCCCGGCGCGCCTCGATCGTATAACCCGGCGCGCCAGGCGCGTTGAACGGAAAGCGCAGCAGCAGTCCGATCGTACCGCGTAGACGCCGGCCAGGATCACGCGTAATCAGACGGAGGGGAAGTGAATTCAATCGGAGCAGTAGCGCATAGACGTCCCACCCGATATCGGCGACCACGCTCTGCGCTGATGCTCTGGAAAGCCCTGCCTCCAGCAGTGCGCGATAAGCTGCGGCGGTATAGATGGCGAGTTCCACCATGAGGCGATTGCCCGCACTGGGAAGTTGGCCGAGGTCCGCCAAGCGACGCAGCCTGCGAGCCTGCGGTTCCAGACTCTCGAGGAACAGATCAATCTCATCCGACAACCAGCGGAGCGAGGCGCCGTCCACCTGCTCGAGCGTTCGCGTCGCGAGCACCTTGCGTGCGGAGCGGGAGAGGTGCCAGCGGACCAGACGACGGACAGGGGCCAGAAAATATTCACCTCCCTTATGGCTCGCTTCTGAGATCGAGCGATCGCAGTCTCAGTGCGTTGCCGATGACCGATACCGAAGACAGACTCATTGCGGCGGCTGCGATTATTGGGCTCAGCAATATGCCGAACCACGGGAACAGTATGCCGGCGGCAATTGGCACCCCGAGTGAGTTGTAGGCGAAGGCGAAGAACAGGTTCTGGCGAATATTCCGCATGGTCGCCCTCGAAAGCCGGTGCGCCTGGGCCAGGCCTTCGAGATCGCCGCGAACGAGCGTCATACCGGCGCTTTCGATGGCAACATCGGTGCCTGTTCCCATTGCCACCCCGACATCGGCCGCGGCGAGCGCGGGCGCATCATTGATACCATCGCCTGCCATTGCGACGGTCCTGCCCGCCACTTTCAATTCGCCGACAATGCGGTTCTTGTCCGCCGGCGAGACATCGGCGTGGACCTCGTCGATACCGACTTCCTCTGCGACGGCGCGCGCGGTCGCCTCGCTGTCACCGGTCAGCATGACCACGCGGATACCGGCTTCGTGGAGACGACCGATGGCGCGCGCACTCGTCGGCTTGATCGGGTCGGCGACACCGATCAGCCCAGCCGGCTTGCCGTCAATGGCGACGAACATCACCGTACGTCCCTTCGCCCGGGCGGTTTCGGCGGCGTCCGACATGATGGCGTCATAGGCTCCGACCCGGCGCATCATCTTGGCGTTGCCGATGGCGACGCGGCGATCACCGATGCTCGCCTCGATACCTTCGCCCGTTACCGAAGAAAAATCGCTGGCCGCTTCGAAGTCGTGGCCACGCGCGCGAGCGCCCTTGACGATCGCCTCGGCGAGCGGATGTTCACTGCCGATTTCTGCGGCACCCACCAGCCGCAGCATCTCCGCTTCATCGATGCCCTGCGCAGGTTCGACCATGACCAGTTCCGGTCGGCCTTCGGTCAGCGTCCCGGTCTTATCGACGACGATGGTGTCGACCTTCTCGAAAGTCTCGAGCGCCTCGGCATTCTTCACCAGAATACCGTTTTGCGCACCCTTGCCGGTCCCGGTCATGATCGACATCGGCGTGGCTAGTCCCAACGCGCAAGGGCAGGCAATGATAAGCACGGCTACGGCATTGACCAGACCATAGGCAAATGCCGGTTCGGGTCCCCAGATCGACCAGGCGATGAAGGTCAGGATAGCAATCGCGATCACCACGGGCACGAACCAGCCCGCGACCAGATCGGCCAGACGCTGTATCGGTGCGCGGCTGCGCTGCGCCTCTGCCACCATCTGCACGATCTTCGACAGCATCGTGTCCTTGCCGATGCGTTCCGCGGTCATGACGAATCCACCGGTCTGGTTGACAGTACCGCCAGTCACCTCGTCGCCGACGGCCTTCGCGACCGGCAGAGGCTCTCCGCTGATCATCGATTCATCGATGCTACTCGAGCCTTCGACAATTCGGCCATCAACCGCGATCTTGTCGCCCGGGCGGACGCGCAGGCGGTCACCCATCGCCACCTGATCGAGAGCGACCTCGCGCTCCGAACCGTCGGGCATGAGTTTTAGCGCGGTCGGCGGCGCGAGTTCGAGCAGCGCGCGCAGAGCGCTCGAGGTTGCGCCCCGTGCCTTGAGCTCGAGCACCTGCCCGAGCAGAACGAGCGTGGTGATGACCGCAGCGGCTTCAAAGTAGACAGCGACCCGGCCATCGGCATCGTGAAAGCCGGACGGGAAGATGTGCGGCACGACTGTGCCCACGACACTGAACGCATAGGCAATGGCAACGCCAAGACCGATCAGTGTGAACATATTGAGGTTCATTGTCCGGACCGACTGCATACCGCGGGTGAAGAATGGCCAAGCACCCCAGAGCACGACCGGGGTGGCGAGCGCCAGCTGTATCCATTGCGCCAAAGCCGGTTCGACAATTTGCGAAAATGGTTGCCCGGGGATCAGGTCGCCCATCGCGTATATAAACAACGGGATGGTGAAGACCAAGCTTACCCAGAAGCGGCGGTTCATTTCGACGAGCTCCGGATCGGGGCCGTCATCGAGGCTGAAGGTTTCCGGCTCGAGCGCCATTCCGCAAATCGGGCACGAGCCCGGTCCTTGCTGCCGGATTTCAGGATGCATCGGGCAGGTGTAAATGGTGCCCTCGGGCATGCCCTCGACTGCGTTCAGATGCGCCCCGCTCAGATACACTTCGGGATCGGTGACGAATTTCTGCCGGCAATGGGCCGAACAGAAGTAATGCCGCGCACCGTTATACTCAGCCCGGTGCTCGGCACCTTCGATCATGACGTTCATGTCGCAAACTGGATCGATTGCGACACCTTCGGTCGGGCGAACCACGTTCGCGTCATCGCAGCTGGTCTTGTCGTCAGTCATTTGCTGCTCCAAACCACCGCCCGGTGAGCCGGCGCAGCGGGACGAGGATGGCGGCCGTCCAAAAACCGTAGACCAGGCACAAAAAAAGCCCCGCGAAGATGCCACCAAGAGTGAGCCATTCGAACCCGGGAAGCCAGGGCGACCAGGCGCGATGCATTTCGAACCCTGCGGGGAGCAAGAGGCCATAGATTATGCACGCTACCAGACTGATCATGAGGAACAGGGTGAAAGTCGATCCCCAGGCCAGGATTGCACGGGGAATGGAGAGTTGCGTCATGATCGCGTCCTTGTTGCAGTTTGCCAATCCCGGTTTGCCTTCCGGTTCTCTGCAGCTATCGGGACACGTCGGCGCCTCGACTCACACCTTCACGTAGCAGCCAGCCGCGTCCTTGTACACAGTACCCCTGTAGGGTAATAACGCAAACAAACTTGATACGACAAGCATGAGCCGAGGAGGATTCGAGAGATGAGATTCACCAAGGAAATCGACCGATTGAAACGGGTCGAGGGCCAAGCGCGAGGCGTAATCCGGATGATGGAAGACGAGCGGTATTGCGTCGACATCCTGCAACAAATCTCTGCGATGGAGGCGGCTTTGCGGGCAACAAGAACCAGGGTCCTTGCCATTCATGCGCAGGCATGCGTCGCAGAGGCGATCGAAAGCGGCGACAAAGAAGCGCAGCGCGTCAAGTTCGCCGAACTTGCAGAACTTTTTGGAAAGATGGGTCACTGATGAGCCCCATTCCTCGTGCCGTAGCGCAGGCTCCGGCACGGTCCCTGTGGCCAGGCCTTGGGAAATTGCGTCACAAGCGGCTCGATATTCTCGCCCCCCATCACCGTGCCGTCAGTTCTGCGGAGACATGTTCTGATGGGCAGCCATTTGTTCCATCATATCGTGCATCATTACCATGCGCTCCTGACATGCCTGCATCATGGCAGCATGATCACCTTGCATCATATGTGCCATATGTTCCTGCATCTTCTGGTGGTGCTCGGCCATCAGGCGCTGACGCTCTGCAGGCTCACTAGCGGCTTGCGCTTGCTGCATTAGTGCACGCATCTCCTGCATCTTCTGACGATGTTCTTGCATCGCTTCTGATCCCATCATCATGCCGGACTGCGGATCGAGCTCGGTAGTTTCGGTCGTCGGGCCGTGTTGGTGCTGATCCTGCGCCAACGCCGGAGATGTCGAGAGACCTGCAGCGAGCACGGCAAAGAGAAGAATGCGTTTCATGATCAATTCCTTTTTCTTGAGTTTGATTTACAGCATTTGGGTCAGGCTGATGACGCTCTGTAGCGACGAAACTTACAGTTGCAGTGCTTCGATCATCGCACGCAATTTCGCGCTCACCTTTGCGGCAGTCTCGCTGAGCGCGTCGTTCTTGATCGCCCGCATCAAGGCGACCGGATTGATCGCCGCGACTTCGAATAGGCCTTCTCCAGTCTCCTGAATAATTACGTTGCAAGGCAGCAAGGTGCCGATCTTGTCTTCGGCCTACAGCGCGCCAAGAGCGAGTTTCGGGTTGCATGCACCCAGTGTCCGTCGTCAGAACATTTGGCACAACTCGCGGCGTAAATTAGCGGAGTGCGGGCCTCGTCCTGGGGTTGATATTAAGCGGCGATCTTGCGGTGGAGCAAGCGGCGATGTTCGATGGTCTTCCGTTTGATCCTTTCGCGCTGTTTGATGATGGCATCGGCCCTGCCGAAGTAGGCGTCGGCGGGCGTCACGTTGTTCAGGCTCTCGTGGTAACGTCGGTGGTTATAATGCTCGACGAAGGCTTCGATCTGGGCCTCAAGGTCACCGGGCAGGAAGTAATTTTCGAGCAGGATGCGATTCTTGAGGGTCTGATGCCAGCGCTCGATCTTGCCCTGGGTCTGGGGATGCATCGGAGCGCCGCGCACATGGCTCATTTTCCGGGCCTCGATATATTCCGCCAGTTCACCCGCGATGTAGCTCGGGCCATTATCCGACAGCAGCCGAGGCTTGTGCAGCACCGTTGCACTGTCGCAACCCGAGGCCTCGAGCGCGAGGTCCAGCGTGTCGGTGACATCCTCGGCTCGCATGTTGGTGCACAGCTTCCAGGCGATGATGTAGCGCGAGAAGTCGTCGAGCACGGTCGACAGATAGACCCAGCCCCAGCCAATGATCTTGAAGTAGGTGAAGTCGGTCTGCCACATTTCGTTCGGCCGCGTCGTCTTGGTGTGGAACGCATCGGCTGCCCTGATCACGACGAAGGCCGGGCTGGTAATCAGATCATGGGCCTTGAGCAGGCGATAAACCGTGGCCTCCGACACGAAGTAGCGCTTCTCGTCGGTGAAGCGCACCGCCAGTTCGCGGGGCGACAGATCGGTTGTATCCAGCGCCATGTCGATGATCTGCTGCTGGATATCGTCGCCGATGCGGTTCCACACCCGGCGCGGGGCCGATGGCCGATCCTCCAACGCCTCCGGGCCGCCTTCGAGATAGCGGTCGTACCAGCGATAGAAGGTCCGGCGCGGGATGCCCAACTGCTCCAGCGTGCGCCAGGCCGGGAGGTGCGACTGTTCGACGATCCGGATGATCTCCAGCTTCTCGGATGCAGGGTATCTCATTCGTCGTCGCCCCCATCCGCGATCATGCTTTTTTTAAGCAGGCGGTTCTCGAGGGTCAGGTCGGCCACGCATTCCTTCAGCGCACGGGCTTCCCGGCGCAGATCCTGGACCTCGCCGGTGGTTGCGGCACGGGCGGTATCGCCGGCGAGCCGGCGCTTGCCCGCTTCTATGAACTCCTTCGACCAGGTGTAGTACAGGCTCTGGGCGATCCCTTCCTTGCGGCACAGTTCAGCAATGCTGTCATCGCCGCGCAGGCCTTCAAGCACGATCCGGATTTTATCCTCGGCAGAGAAGTGCCGGCGTGTCGCCCGCCGGATGTCCTTCACCACCTGCTCCGCAGGAGCCTTCACCGATTTTTTCAAGGAGGATTTGGGCTTCATCTTCGTTCCTTCGTCACTACGACGAAGCCCAAATCCTCCTTAATTCACAACCTCAAATCTGTGCCATTGGCGCTGACGCCGGACAAAATCGGCAAGTGGACGGTCGAAATCATCAAGCGGTCCGATGTGGCGAAAGGCTTTGAGGTGCTGCCCAGGCGCTGGGTGGTTGAACGAACGCTCGCATGGCTGAACCGGAACCGACGCCTCGCCAAGGACTTCGAACAGACCATCGCATTGGCAACCGCGTGGCTCTTCATCGCCTCGATCCAACTCTTCACGCGCCGAATCGCAAGGCTATGAAATCATGACTGATAATTTTGAATCAGACTCTCAGACATGCAGCGAACTGCTCCAGGCGTTCGAAGGACACCTCATCGCCAACGCCTATCACATGGACCTGGTCCACAGTGGCCAGCAAAGGGCGCGATTCCCGCAGAGCGCGATTGGCCGACGCGCAGTCCTTCCAAGCGACAAGCGCGGTCTTCAACGCCAGCTCATTTACGCCATGCTTGATGCGTAGTACCGGCATGCCGGAACGCACTACGAGATCAATGGGATCTGCCAGGGAGCACGGGCTGCTACTGACTTCAATTGTTGCCAGCAAGTCCACACAATAGAGGTGGTCCAACATATGGCTGGCGGGCTCACCGATCCCTTCACACCAACTGGCCGGTGAACAAGACTCGGAAAAAGCAGACTCGAAAGCCCGGCGGGCGCTAGTGAGGTGCGCCGCCATCTGCGCTTCTTCGCGCGTGGCGGTCAACTGGCTTGCCATGAGCGCCCCGAGCGGGGTCAAGTTTGGCCAAGCAAAGCAGACACCTGAGAGCCGAGCATTCAGACGCCGATTAAGATCGCCCACGCAATAAAGAAGAGGATTTGCACTGATTGTTTCGAATGAATCGATTGCTGTATCGGCCTTCTGACTTCGAAGCCTTCGCGAGATCGCGAGGAATCGCTTTTTAGATCGTCGGGTCGCCCTTGTCTCAGGCAATCTCAGAAAATCTATTTCATACGAGTTTCATACAATGATCTGAGGGATGTGCTAAGTCATTGAAAAGATGGTGGGCGCGGCAAGGATTGAACTTGCGACCCCACCCGTGTGAAGGGTGTGCTCTACCACTGAGCTACGCGCCCGCCTGGGCTGCTCGCTAATCCAGCGATTCCCGGCAGGGGCGCGCTTTTGCCATGCACGACTGCGAAAGACAAGCGCTGCTGGCGAAGCACCGTCAGCCCCGCCTCGGGCGAAGCAAAATCAGTTGCTCGTTAGGCGGGCCAAAAGCTCCCATACCCCACCACCGCGCCTGGGAGCAGTAGTGGCAGCAGTTCCGGCAGGCAAGACAGCGCAATCCATACAGCGGACCTGCACACCTTCTGTCACCATCAGCCTGTCGACATCATCCAGCACCCGCGCCAGCCTTGCCATTTCGCGACGGGCGAAAGTGGCGGCAAGATCATGGCCACGCGCATCCGTCTCGGTGCCCGATGCCATCATCTGTGCGAAAAGCGATCCGTAAGGTGGCACGTCATCACCCAGAAAACGAACGTCATATTCGCCATCTCCAAGATCGGCGCGTTCTGCGGCCCAGGCAATTGCGGCGTCGAGATCGCCGAACTGGTCGATCAAGCCCAATTGCCGGGCGGCGCCGCCATCCCAGACGCGGCCCTGGCCAAGCTCGTCCGCCCGCTCAAGGCTGATCCCGCGCGCTTCTGAAACAAGGCCAAGAAAGCGGGCATAGGTGTTTTCCACCGAACCCTGCAGTAGCGCGTCAACTTCGGGCGTCAACCCGGCGAGCAGGTCAGGCTGGCCTGAAAGTCCAGTGGTGCGCACACCATCGGAATTGACGCCATATTCGGTCAACAGGTCTTCAAAGCTCGGGAAGACTGCGAACACACCGATGGAGCCTGTCAACGTCTCAGGCTCAGCGAAGATACGGTGGGCAGGCGTTGCCACCCAATAGCCGCCGCTGGCTGCGTAATTGCCCATGGATACTACGATCGGAATGCCCTTTGCGCGATGGCGCAGGATAGCGCGGCGAATAGTTTCCGAACCTGTTACCGTGCCGCCCGGCGAATCCACCCGAACCACCAGTGCGGCCAGATCATCATCCAGCGCATTGTCCAGCAGACGCTCGATCCGCTCTGCCCCGGCAGATCCCGGCCCTGCATCACCATCGCTGATTTCGCCCGCGATAGTGATAACGCCGATGCGCTTGTCTTTGCCAAGATCCAGCCCCTTATCGGTATGGGCGAGCCACGGATCGAATTCGGTTGCGGCAAAGGCGCCGGGCTTCTTGTTCCAGCGGTCTTCGCCCACTTCCTGGGCAATGCGTTCACCCCATTCGACGCGTGTGCCGATACGGTCTGCCAGACCGGCGGCAAGGGCGGCCTGTGCCAGATCATTCTTCGATGCTGCGAGCCATGCGGCAACATCGCCCGTGACCAGTTCGATATCCGCATCGGGCCGCGCGCTGCGCACATTGGCGCGCCATTCCTGCCAAAGCGTGGCCAGCAATTGCGTCGTATTTTCGCGCGCCTCGGGGGACATGGCGTTTTGCGTGTAGGGTTCCACCGCGCTCTTGTAGGTGCCGACCCTGTAGACATTGGCCGTTACATTGAACCGGGCCAAGGCATCCCCGTAGTAGAGGTTCTCTCCGCCGGGGCCTGTCACTGCAACGCCGCCCATTGGATCAACCCAGATCTCATCAGAATGGGCGGCAAGCAACAAGGCATCATCAGTATAGGCAAAGCCGTAGGTGAAGATCTTCTTGTCGGCTGCGTGAAACCTGTCGAGCGCGCCTGCAACTTCCTGCATATGCACCGCGCCACCGCCAAGGAAGCCCGTAAGATCGAGCGCCAGCGCCTCTATCCGCTTGTCGGCGGCGGCAGCATCTATCGCGCGGACCAGATCGCGCGAGGCATATTCGCGGATTGGCACGCTTTGCGAAATCAGCAATTGTAATGGATCGATAGGAGATGCTTCTTCCACCACCACGCCATCCAGATCGAGCAATAGCGCACCATCGCGCACGACGCCGGGATTGGGCCGGGCGCTGAGAGCGGCAAATAGCAGGCCAAAAAACAACAGCAGAAACAGGAGGGAAAGGCCGTCCTTGATGCCAACCAGCAACCGCCAGACCTTGCGCGCGAAACCCATGTAATTGACCCCGTGTGGAAACAGCTTTGGCTGGATACTTAGGGCGGGCATGGCAATACCGCCAGTGTTAAACCGGGCGAAAGGTCGACACCGATCGTCAGACGGCTCCTGCCTTCGTCCTAAAGCCCATTGCCAGCTTCAAAGCGGCAGCTTAAGGGCCATGCTTTAATGACATTGCCGCCGCACAGACCCGCCAGCGCCCGCTTTCCAGCAGGCGCGCTTGCGTTCCCGCACCGTGACCTGATCGGCATCGGTGCCCTTGAACGCCATGAATTGCTATTTCTGTTGGCGGAGGCGGAGGATTACGTCGCTTTCAACCGGCAGGCGACCAAGCATTCGGACAAGCTGGCGGGCCTCACCATCATCAACGCGTTTTTTGAAAACAGCACACGCACGCTGTTGAGCTTTGAAATCGCGGGGAAGCGGCTGGGGGCCGATGTCGTCAATATGCACGCCGCCCAGTCGAGCGTGAAAAAGGGCGAAACGCTGATTGATACAGCCGTCACACTCAACGCCATGCGGGCCGATGCAATCGTCATCCGTCATGGATCGAGCGGGGCGGTGGGATTGATTGCGAATAATGTCGATTGCCCGGTGCTGAATGCAGGCGACGGACAGCATGAACACCCAACGCAGGCCTTGCTGGATGCGCTCGCGCTTCGCCACAAGCTGCGCGAAATGGGGCATGACAATGAGGATTTCACCGGTCTCACGATGACGATATGCGGCGATATTCTGCACAGCCGCGTTGCGCGTTCCAACATCCTTTCGCTGCAGGCGCTTGGCGCAACCGTCAGGCTGTGCGCACCGCCAGCGCTGATGCCTGCCGGAATTGAGCGAATGGAAGTGGAAAGCTACAGCCGCTTTGACGACGCGCTGGCGGGTGCGGATGTGGTGATGATGCTGCGCCTGCAGAAAGAGCGAATGGATGGCCAGTTTATCCCGTCGCCGCGTGAATATCGCTATCTTTACGGACTTACTACGGATCGGCTGGCACTGGCCGCGCCCGATGCAATCGTGATGCATCCCGGCCCGATGAACCGAGGTGTGGAAATAGACAGTGACGTGGCCGATCTTGTCGGACGTTCCATCATCACAGCGCAGGTGGAAATGGGCGTGGCAATACGAATGGCATGCCTTGATGTGCTGACGCGCAAGGCGCGCGGTATCGCTGGGTGGAGCGATACGCAGGAAATGGGCCAGCATGGGGGGCAATGGGTATGAAACAGACCTGCCCTCTCACCATAATCAATGGCCGCGTTGTTGCGCCCGGTGGCATGATCGATGACGCGTCCATCAGGGTCGAGGATGGCCATATCGTTGCTGCCGGTGCCATTGCCCCTACAGATGGCGATGAATTGGTTGATGCGAAGGGCGCATTGATTGCGCCTGGCCTTGTCGATCTTGGCGTATTTGCGATCGACAAGCCCGCCTTTCATTTTGGCGGAATTACCCGTGCTGCGCTGATGCCCGACCAATCTCCTCCGCTCGATCATCCGGCGCGTGTCCGGTTCGCTGCGCAAAGCGGGAAACCCGATTTCTGGGTGCATCCGCTGGCTGCAGCAACGGCCGGTCTGGAAGGCAGTCAGTTGGCAGAAATCGCATTGATGCGCGATGCAGGGGCACGCGCCATTGCGACAGGGCGCAGGTGGATCGGGGATAGCGGCGTCATGCTGCGATTGCTGCAATATGCCGCTATGCTCGATATGGTAGTTGTCACCCATGCGGAGGATGCGGGGCTGGCGGGCAATGCTGCTGCGACCGCCGGAGAAATGGCGACACGGCTTGGTCTCCCAAGCGCGCCCAAAGAAGCCGAGACGCTTGCCCTGGCGCGCGATATTGCACTGGCAGAGGCCGCTAGCGCCCGGCTCCATGTGCGGCAGGTGACGACGCGTTCAGGTCTGGAACTGGTGCGCACGGCCAAGGCGCGTGGCATGGCAATCACGGCAGGAGTGACGCCTGCCCATTTCATGCTGTCCGATCTTGCGCTCGCCAATTTCCGCACCTTCGCCCGCCTTTCGCCTCCCTTGCGCGCCGAAGATGATCGGCAAGCAGTGATTGAGGCTATTGGCGACGGCACGATTGACGTAATATCCAGCGGCCACGACCCGCGCGGGCCGGAGGACAAGAATCTGCCCTTCGCCGATGCCGCGCCCGGCATGGCCGGAGCCGAGACATTGCTCGCCATGACATTGACGCTGGAACGTGATGGCATCATCGACATGCAACGAAGCTTCGACCTGCTCGCCAGAAACCCTGCGCAATTGCTGGGCGTAAACGCGGGTATTCTGGAAGCTGGTGCAGAGGCTGATATTGCGCTGATCGATGCAGAGGCACCATGGATCGTGGATTCCCGCAAGATGGAGGCACAGGCAGGCAATACGCCTTTTGATCGCCAACCTGCCCAGGGACGGGTAACGGGCCTGTTCAAGGGAGGGGCCCGCATTGAGCTTTGACCTGAGCGGCAAGACCGCGCTGGTAACGGGCGCATCTGCTGGCATCGGTGCTGCTTGCGCACGCGCCCTTGCCGCGGCTGGCGCAGGAAAGCTGGTGCTGGTCGATATTGAACGCGCGGGGCTGGAAGCGCTCGACCTGTCTTGCGAATTATCGATCCACGCCGGAGACGTGGCTGACGAGGATTTGTGGGCTGGCGTGGAGCGGGACGGCGACGAAATTCATGCCGCTGTTCTCAATGCGGGCATTTCCGGCGCAGCTGCGACATTGACGAATATGGAGTTTGCCGATTGGCGTCGGGTCATGGCGGTCAATCTGGACGGGGCATTTCTGTCTCTGCGCACCGCCATGCGGCTGGCGGCTGGTGGGGCATCCATGGTACTTACCGCCTCTGCCACGGGATTGAAGGCGGAACAGGGTGTGGCCGCCTATGGGGCTTCGAAGGCTGCCGTGCTGCATCTTGCGCGGATCGTCGCCAAGGAAGGCGCAGCCCGCGCAATCCGCGTGAATGCCATCGCACCGGGCGGAGTCGATACAGCGATTTGGGACGACGTGCCCTTTTTCAAGGATTTACTCGCAAAGCATCAGGGCGACCGGGCAGCTGCGCTAGCGGCAATAGCGCAGGGATCAACGCCGTTGGGGCGCTTTGCCACTGCAGACGAGATCGCGCAGCAAGCCATGTTCCTGCTTTCCGACACGGCGGCTACCATCACTGGTACCGCGCTGGTGAGTGACGGCGGTTATATCCTGTAGACAAATAAAAAACCCCTCCCGCTGAGGGGAGGGGTTTTCGTTTTCCCGTATGCATGGGACGGGGTTCGATTGGTCGGGATCAACGACGTGCGAGACGCACTCCGGTTTCGATGGCACCGGGCAGCGGGCTGTTGGCAGCCCAGCTGATGCAACCTTCACCATTGGAAGAATCGACGAAATTGCACATTGCGCGGCTGCTGGAGCCATCAAAACCGCCAGCTGAAACGCGCCAGTAATTGCGGCCATTCACTACGGCCTGCGTGATGACCTTTTCGCGATCCGCGAGTTCCGGATAGCGGGTAACATAAATGTCCCATGCGCGATTGGCACCCGCTTCGCTGGAGAAACTTCCCAATTGCACAAGGTGGCTGGACATTGCTTCCATACTTCCTGCGGCAATGGCAGTCTCTACAAGAGCCGGACGAGCAATAGCCGGAGTACGTGTCGACACGGCAGAGCGTGCAGCGGTGCGGGCAGGCGCTTCGGTTGCTTCGGTTCCGGCAATTTGCGGCGCGGTTAGCGGTCCTGCGACAGGATCCGGCTGCGGAGCATATCGCGCTGCCGGCGCGCTGAGGAACAGTCCATCATCGCTTGCGATGATTGCGGGCGCTTCCTGAGCCGGATCAGCAGAAGGTGCAAAGGCTTCGGCAAAACCGGTGGCCGCTGTATCGCGTGCCGGTGCATAGCTGGCGGTCGTTACCGGCGCAGGTTCCTGATAGGGTTCTATGGCGCGCGGCGCACCAACCGAAGGCAATTCGCTGCCAGTGGCGGGAACGCTCATGCGTCCTGCATCGAGCGCGGCCAGCTCAGCCGAACTGGTGCCCCGCTGGCTGGACATATCTGCCGCCATACCAGGGACGCTGGACCCATTTGCAAGCGCAAGATGCATTGGCTGTCCATCATCACGGACATTGGCAGGCACGCCGAGCAGATTGGCGATACGCGCCTGATAGGCGTTTGCATTGGAAAGTTGCGACCATTCGGCGATGCGCTGCCCGACTTCATGTGCGGGCACATCCTGCGCCACCATCATGCGGGCTTCGCGCCAGCGACCAGCCACGGCATAGGCATAGGCGAGGTTCTGGCGCGATTTGACCGTATTTTCGCCGCCGCGGATCGAATTGGTGAGAATATGGATGCCGCGTTCAGGCTGTCCGCTCAGGGCCAATGCGAGGCCGAGGTCCGATGCGGCAATCTGGCCCTCCCAATCACTCAGAAGCGATCCTGCTTCAGAATAACGGGCCTGGCCGATCAGCGCCAAGGTCAGGCTGAGAGCGGCGCGTGGGCTGTTATCGCCCAGCGCCATGGCATCTTCAAAGGTGGTCGAGGCGGACGCGAAACGTCCCCCTTCGAGATAGGCATTTCCCAATGCCATGCGGTGTTGCGCTCTGCGGGGATTGGCGGCAACGGCAGTTTCGGCAGCCTGGATGGTGCGATCATGTTCGGTCATTGGCGTGGATTGGCCCGCATTTGCAGACACCGCTGCATGCGGTGATGTTCCGGTAGCACAGCCGCTCAGCATTACGGCCGCCATTGCGGTGGTAACGCCAAGGCCGAGTGTCGAATTGCGCTTTTGCATAGCATACATCGCTTCTGCCCCTTCAGGACTTGGTGGACTTGCGCCGCATTTTTGCGGCGATGGCATCAATTTCGGGAAGTTCGTCTAGAAAGCGGTCAAGCGCTTCGGTCACCAGTTTTTGCGCGCTGCAATCCTGCATCGTGCTGGCAAGGCGCAGCTTGAGATGGCGCTCTGTATCCAGTCGTAGGGTAAATGCCGCACGATTCCCGTTCTTGGCATCTTCGGCAGCCGCCTTGCGTGCGTGGCGTTTGTTGGTGACGGGCAGGGCAACAACGTCGTCATTGCTGTCATGACCGCTCAGATCGTTCCAGCCGAGTGCATCCTGGCTATCGGCCAGCATATCGAAATCATCACCCAGCATTGCCATTCGGTCAGACTGGCCCAATTGCGCGCGCATGGCAGGCTTTGCGGTGCCCTTGCGCGCCAGCAACATCGGGCCGAGCGAGGCGAAGCTCTTGCCTTCGCTGATTGCTGAACTCCCCATTACTGGGCCACCCGGCGGCCGAAACCGCCCTGTGTGCGGCTTGCGCCATTTGCCTGTGCGCCCTTGCTGTTCGGGGCAGCAAAGACAGTGCGACGAAAATTCTTTTCGAGCCGGTCCGCGACATAATGCCACAGCGCGGTCACTTCCTGAGAGCTGCGACCTTCGGGATCGACTTCCATCACCGTGCGGCCATCGATCATCGATGCGGCAAAATCAGTGCGCTGATGAATAGTGATCGGAGCCACGGTGCCATGTTGCGACAGTGCAACCGCGGCCTCTGATGTGATCCGCGCCTTGGGTGTGGCAGCATTCACTACAAAGATCAGCGGCTTGCCTGCACGTTCGCACAAATCGACCGTGGCACCCACGGCGCGCAGATCGTGCGGGCTGGGGCGTGTCGGCACAACAATCAGTTCGGCAACCGAAATCACCGACTGGATAGCCATTGTAATTGCAGGGGGTGTGTCGATGACGGCAAGCTTGAAGCCCTGCTGACGCAGAATCGCAAGATCGTTGGCAAGCCGGGCAACGGTCGTTTGCGCGAAAGCCGGAAATTCAGCCTCACGCTCGTTCCACCAGTCGGCAAGCGAACCTTGCGGGTCAATATCTATAAGGACGACGGGGCCAGCGCCGGCCCGCTGTGCCTGCACAGCCAGGTGACCGGACATAGTGGTCTTGCCCGATCCACCTTTTTGCGATGCCAATGCCAAAACGCGCAAGGCGATTCCCCCTAAAAGTCTCTGAACCCGACCAGTGCGGTCTATGGGTCTTCCGCCAATGGCTTCGCAGGATACCCTTTATTTTGAGTTAATTCGGGGGATCGCAATTTCGGAGCGGCCCCGTGTTTTTCTAACCGTATATATGGTGACAATCCTTTGTTGGCTGGACTGGGCGCGGCGCGGGCTGTCGATGTTCGCCGATAAACCACACCGCATAAACGCTTTGCTAATGCCCCGTTTACTATGGCATTCTGACTAACAGATTATCGTCGATCGAGGATCGCCATTATGTCGAACAGAAAATCCGGCTGGTTTTTGAACGCCACGCTTTTCCTCGCAGCCAGCATCGCCGCACCGCTTTCTGCAGGCATGGGTGCGAGCGAGCACGGTGTAAGAGAAGGCGTGGAAGCGTGGAGCAGGGGTGATTACGTGGCCGCTGTCGCCCAATGGCGCGGGCCAGCAGATGCTGGCGATCCCGATGCACTGTTCAATATGGGCCAGGCCTTCCGGTTGGGGCGCGGCGTGCCGCAGGATTTAGCGCGCGCAGAGGGATATTATGCCCTGGCAGCCCGTGCAGGGCATGTTCGCGCGTCCGATACCTATGGCCTTATGCTGTTCCAGAACGGCAGGCGCGAAGCAGCCCTGCCATTTGTAGAGGCAGCGGCGCGACGCGGCGATCCGCGGGCGCAATATCTTCTGGGCATTGCTCATTTCAATGGCGATCTCGTCACGCGCGACTGGGAACGCGCCTATGCCCTGCTGACGCTGGCTAATGGTGCGGGGCTACCGCAGGCTGTCGATGCGATCGCGGAGATGGACGAACACATACCGATCAGTCAGCGTCAGAACGCCGCGACACTTGCCCGCCAGCTGGAGGCAGAGGCAGAACAGGCGCGGGCGGTGGAACTGGCGGCGGCAGATCTTTCTGTCCAAGATGGCCCCCCGATACCCGCGCACACGCCGCAACCGGTTGCAGAAGCGCCCTCGTCCCCTGCAGTAATTGCCGCGCGCGATGCGGTTTCGCAGGCACGCGATGCCACCGGCACAGGCGACCCGGCCAATGCAGGCGCGAGCTACGCAAATGCTTCGACAGCAGGGGCGATTGAAACCACCACGCGCGCAATTGCTGCGCCTGCGCCAACTCCGGCGGCAGCGCGCGGTGACGGGCCGTGGCGGGTGCAGCTTGGCGCATTCGCCGTGGCAGGCAATGCGGAGCGTTTGTGGGCGCGGCTGTCTGAAAGGCCCGAAATTTCCGGGCGCGAACGGCTATTGCTCCCTACAGGACGTGTCACGCGGCTGCAGGCGGGCGGGTTCAGTTCGCGCGATGAAGCGCGGGTGGCCTGCAACAGCCTGCGCCGTTCAGGGCAGGATTGCCTCGTCACCCGAAACTGACCGCGCAAGATCGTTTCCCAAATCTGCAAGCGCGGCTATGTTCTCCGACAGGGACGGCCAGATCAGGCAGTGGGGTAAGCATGACCGATCAACATATTACGCCCGATGGCGCAACCGCAGAGGCGCATGTGCGGCCCGCGCCTGCGACCAATACGGAACGCATTGCCAGCCTTGATCTGATCCGCGGAATTGCGGTGATGGGCATACTTGCAGCCAACATCGTCGCCTTCGGCCAGCCATTTGGCGCCTATATGTGGCCAGAGGCATGGCTGGGTCCGGTGGGCGATCCGGATAATTGGATGTGGGTGACGCAGTTCGTGCTCATCGACAGCAAGATGCGAGGGCTTTTCACCCTCCTGTTTGGCGCGGGGCTGGCCCTGTTCATGGACAAGGCGTGGGAGCGCGGTGCGGGCAAGGGGTTGCAGATAAGGCGCCTGTTCTGGTTGCTCCTGTTCGGATTGTTCCATTTCTATTTCATATGGCGAGGGGACATTCTTGTTTTATATTCGCTGGTGGGCTTTGTCGCGATTACATTCCTGCGCTGGTCTGCACGCAATTTACTGATCGTGGGACTGCTCGGTTATTTCATGAGTGGAATGGTCTATTTGCTGGTCATCGGATTGCCCTATTTCATCGTTGACACGTCTATGGGCAACACGCCTGAGATGGCTGAGGGCCGCGCAGGACTGGTAGAGGCGCAAGTGGCGGCAACTGCCGATGATGCCGCTGAAACGCAGATCCTGACCAACGGCAGCTATATCGATTTCGTGCAGCACAACCTGACCGAGCACCTGACCGATCCTTTGAACAGTGCCCTGCTCTTCGCTTTCGAAACCTTGCCTCTGATGCTGATTGGCATGGGTCTGTATCGCGTGGGACTGTACAGTGGCGGCTCTTCGCCACGCAAACAGGCAATGTGGGGCTGGGCAGGTATAATAATCGGTTCGATCCTTACGCTTCTATTGGCGCTCTGGATCAGGGATCAGGGGCTGACTTATTGGGGCACGCTCGCGTCCTTTATCGCGTTCTCCTTTTACCCCAAACTTCCGGTCATATTGGGCCTGGCCGCCGTTCTGGCATTGTGGGGCAGGACGGCTGAGGGATGGCTGGCAGAGCGCCTTTCCGCAGCAGGACGCGCGGCCTTTACCAATTATCTTGGTATGTCGGTGTTGATGATGCTGCTCTTCCACCCGTGGGCCGGCGGGCTGTGGGGTAAATTTACCCGACCTGAGCTATATTTCGTCGTGCTGTTTGGATGGGCGGTGATGCTGGCCTGGTCAAAACCATGGCTGGAACGTTTCCGATACGGTCCGCTCGAATGGCTGTGGCGCTGCCTGACCTATGGCCGCCTGTTTCCTCTACGTCGCCAGTCTGCGGGTGATAATTAGTCGCAATTAACTTGCTAATGCAACAGACTCGCATTAACAGGGAGTTAGACGGACGGAGCTTTCTCGTAAATGTACATCTGCATCTGCAATGCAATCCGCGAATGTGAACTGCGCAAGGCCGCGCGGCAGTTTGGCGGAGGCGGTGCCGAAAGCGTGTATGCAAAAATGGGTAAAGCGCCCAATTGCGGGCATTGCCTGGAAGAAGCAGATGAAATTGTCCAGGAAGAGCGTGAAGCACTGTTCGAAGCGTCCAGCGCTGCCTGAAACCCTGCTCTGCTTCTCTTCTGAATTGCAATCGCAATAGCGCGTTTTTGGGTGTTTTCCGGCGTTCTTCTGTTCACCATTCCTTGCATTTTCGCGCCATTGGTGACCTAATGGCAGGCATATTTAAGCAGCTAGGGAAAGTGCCATGAAGGGCGACGAAAAGGTCATCGACTATCTCAACCAGGCGCTGACGAACGAGCTCACCGCGATCAACCAATATTGGCTGCACTACCGTGTGCTGGACAATTGGGGCGTCGACAAGCTGGCCGAATATGAACGCCACGAATCCATTGATGAAATGAAGCATGCGGATTGGCTGGCAGACCGCATTCTGTTCCTTGATGGGCTGCCGAATTTCCAGGCCCTGCATAAATTGAAGGTTGGTGAAACGGTCGAGGAAATCCTCAAGGCTGATCTCATGCTGGAGCAGGAGGCGATACCCCTGCTGAAAGAGGCCGCCACCTATTGTCAGGAGGTGAAGGATTACACATCAGGACAGTTGTTCGAGAATATTCTGGCTTCCGAGGAAGAGCATGTGGACTTCCTCGAAACCCAATTTGATATGATCGCCCGCATGGGCATTCAGAATTATGTCCAGCTCAACAGCAAACCGGCAGGTGAATCCAGCGAAGAGGGGTAAAAGCGCCTCCTTTGCGTGGCTCCCCAATGTCTGAAGTTTGGCATCTTTTGGCGATCGACAGCCGTTGAAACAGAGTATTCTTCCGGCAAGAAAGCCTAAGAACATCTTCTGATCCCCGCGGAAAAATCTCCAGACTTTGCATCAGCCTGATGCTGATTGTGCGTATGATCTCAGCCGGTCCTTACGTGCATTACGCCAAGCCAAATCCAGAAAATTCAATTGACCGCGCCATGCTGAATGCAATTAAAGGCAGCGTTGAGAAAAAACCAATCGAAGTAGAAGCCAGGAAAAGGCACCCATTGCTCGTCAATAATTCTGGCTTCTTGAAGGAAATGGCAGGTCAGCAATTGAAAAGCATCGCGGACATCGTTGCGCTCCATATTAGGAAATTGGGACCGCTATTACCTGTACTGCATGATGTGCAGGCGGAGTTCGGATTTATCGATGCCGCTAAGGAATCCGAAATAGCCCAAGTGCTCAATCTAAGTCGCGCGGAAGTCCATGGCGTAGTTAGTTTCTATCATGATTTCTTGTCCGCGCCGGACCCACGACCTGAAGTGCAGATTTGCAGGGCGGAGGCATGCAAGGCGCGCGGCGTGGAAGGTCTGATGGCCGCGGGTGAAGCTGCCGCTGGGAAGCGGGTGCGTCTGAAGACTGTTTATTGCCTGGGCTTATGCAGCGCGGGCCCTGTAGCAAGGGTTGGCAATCAGCTGCATATCCGCCTTGATGCGGACCGCCTGACACAGGTCATTGAGCAGTCATGAGCATGGTTCGCATATCCGATGATGCACTCGCCAAGGCGGGCGGGGCCGGTGAGATTGCAAGCGAGATTGAACGTCGCGGGTATCAAGTCGATCGAGTTTCGAGTTGGGGGATGCACTGGCTGGAGCCGCTGATAGAAATTGATGGCATTGGCTGGGGGCCGGCAACACCGGAACGCATTGATGAGATTCTTGATGGCAAGGCCCCGGATATCTGCATCGGAAGGATCGAAGATCACCCCTTTCTTGCCCGTCAGCAGAGACTGACCTTTGCTCGCGCAGGTCGCACACGCCCGACCAGCTTCGATGATTATCGCAATCACGGAGGATGGGCGGGACTCCTCAGGGCCCGCAGTTTGACTTCAGATGCCGTGATTGAAGAGGTCTCGCAATCGGGGCTGCGCGGTCGCGGCGGCGCCGGATTCCCGACCGGCATAAAGTGGCGGACGGTGGCCGATGCGTCAGGCAGCGACAAATATATCGTCTGCAATGCCGATGAAGGGGATAGCGGAACCTTCGCCGACCGGATGCTTATGGAAGGCGATCCTTTTGCCCTCATCGAAGGCATGGCGATTGCTGGGCACGCAGTAGGTGCACGGCACGGCTTCATTTATGTCAGAAGCGAATATCCTGACGCGATCAATAAACTCAATCTGGCAATCGCTAATTGCACAGGGTTCATCGCCCCATTCTCTATCGAGGTTCGGGTGGGCGCGGGTGCCTATGTTTGCGGCGAGGAAACGTCGCTACTCAACTCTCTGGAAGGCAAGCGTGGAGAGGTCCGGGCCAAGCCACCGCTGCCAGCGGTAGAGGGGTTGTTTGGCTGCCCGACCGTGGTCAATAATGTACTGACCTTGGCTGCGGTCCCGCACATTCTCGGCGAGGGCGGGGTCAGAGCCTATGATGCGCTGGGAATAGCGCGCTCAAAAGGCACGATGCCGATCCAGCTGGCAGGCAATATCAAACATGGCGGATTGTATGAAACCGCTTTCGGGATCAGCCTGCGAGAACTGATTTACGACATCGGTGGAGGAACCGCTTCGGGCCGACCTGTAAAGGCGGTGCAGGTCGGCGGTCCATTGGGCGCCTATATCCACCCCGATCAGTTCGATATCATATTCGACTATGAGACATATACCGGGGCTGATGCGTTGATCGGCCATGGCGGTATTGTGGTTTTCGACGATACAGCGGACATGGGAGCGATGGCGCGCTTTGCGATGGAATTCTGTGCGGCGGAAAGTTGCGGCAAGTGCACCCCCTGCCGGATTGGCGCAGTGCGCGGCATCGAGATTATTGACAGGATTAGAGCAACCGAAGCTGGAGAGGGAAGGGAGCGGGACAGGTTGGAAATTGCGCCGCAGATGCACAATGCTCGCAAGACCGCGCGCAGCCGCGAGGATGAAGTGCAGCTGCTCGAAGACCTGTGCGAAACACTCAAGTTCGGCTCACTCTGCGCGCTGGGCGGATTTACGCCCTATCCGGTGATGAGCGCGCTGAGGCATTGGCCGGATGATTTCGGTAAATGATACTCGGCGTTGTGCTTGCAGGCGGGCAATCCACTCGCTTCGGTAGCGACAAGGCACTTGCCGAAATTGGCGGGTTCAGCCTGATCCAGCTGGCGGTCGATGCGTTAGCTAGCTGGTGCGATACAGTGCTTGTTGCAGGTCGGCAGTGTGCTCCGGTCGCCACAATTCCTGATTGGCCTCGCGCAGGATGCGGCCCACTGGGCGGGATTGCTGCGGGCCTGAGATATGCGCGTGATGAAGGGTTTGCTTCCATGCTTACCTGCGGCGTCGACAGCGCGGATTTGCCAGATGACCTTGTGAGGCAACTTTCCCCTGCACCTGCGTGTTTTGCCAGTCAGCCGGTAATCGGACACTGGCCGGTTGCAGCCTGCGAAGATGTCGAGCGCATCCTGAACGGCAGGGGCCGCCATTCAATGCGCGCCTTTGCGCATGCGATTGGCGCGCGCGAAGTGATCTCCAGCCACAAACCTGCTAATATCAACACGCAAGCCGACCTCGCGGAAATGGAGAAGCGACATGGGCTATGAGCGTCAACAAGATTTCGGAACGCCCGAATCCCATGCGCCCACTTCTGTCACACTGACGATAGATGGGCGCGATGTTACCGTGCCCGCCGGGACAAGCGTTATGCGTGCAGCGGCGCAGAATGGTGGTGCAATCCCCAGTCTTTGCGCAACTGACAACATCAAAGCTTTCGGATCGTGCCGCTTGTGCCTGGTGGAGATTGATGGTGCGCGTGGCACACCTGCCAGCTGCACTACACCAGTTGCTCAAGGCATGACAGTTCATACCCAGACCCCGCGCCTTCAAAAGCTGCGCCGGGGGGTGATTGAACTCTACATTTCGGATCATCCGCTCGATTGTCTCACTTGCAGCGCGAATAATGATTGCGAGCTGCAGGATCAGGCAGCCGCGGTGGGGTTTCGCGATGTGCGTTACGGCTATGATGGCGCCAACCATCTCGGCAAGGCAACCGATCGCTCCAATCCCTATTTCGATTTCGACCCATCGAAATGTATCGCCTGTTCGCGATGCGTGCGTGCCTGTGACGAAGTACAAGGGACTTTTGCACTGACGATGGATGGACGCGGCTTCGCTTCAGAGATCAGTGCAGGCACGGCGCAGGATGATTTCATGTCAAGCGAGTGCGTCAGTTGCGGTGCCTGTGTGCAGGCCTGCCCGACGGCGACCCTGCAAGAAAAGTCAGTCAGGGAAGTAGGCACGCCCGAACGCAGCGTGGTGACAACTTGCGCATATTGCGGGGTTGGCTGCACTTTCCGCGCCGAAATGCGCGGTGAGCAAATTGTTCGGATGGTGCCGTGGAAGGACGGCAAGGCAAATCGCGGCCATTCCTGCGTGAAGGGTCGCTTCGCCTGGGGGTATGCCAACCATCAGGACCGGATCACGAGCCCGATGGTCCGCGAAAGCACTGACCAGCCGTGGCGCGAAGTAAGCTGGGACGATGCGCTGGAATTTTCTGCCACTCGGATCAAGGCCATCAAGGCCGAGCATGGCGCGCAAGCATTGGGCGGGATAACCTCCAGCCGCTGCACCAATGAAGAAACTTATCTGGTACAAAAGCTCGTTCGCGCAGGCTTTGGTACCAATAATGTCGATACCTGCGCGCGCGTTTGCCATTCCCCTACCGGTTACGGGCTGAAAACTACCTTCGGCACCAGTGCAGGCACACAAGATTTCGACAGCGTCATGGCATCAGATGTCATTCTGGTGATCGGAGCAAATCCGACTGACGGGCATCCCGTCTTCGCCAGCCGCATGAAACAGCGATTAAGACAGGGTGCAAAGCTGATTGTGATCGATCCGCGCCGCATTGATCTAGTCAAGTCCCCGCATGTCGAAGCAGCACATCACTTGCCCTTGCAGCCCGGTACCAATGTCGCCGTGCTGACGGCTATGGCCCATGTCATCGTGACCGAAGGGTTGGCGGACGAAGACTTCATTCGCGCACGATGCGACTGGGACGAATATCAGGACTGGGCGCGATTCGTGTCGGATAGCCGCCATGCACCCGAACGGCTTGAGGCGGTTACCCGTGTGCCCTCTAGTGATCTTCGTGCTGCAGCGCGCCTTTTTGCGACCGGCGGCAATGGTTCAATCTATTACGGTCTCGGCGTCACAGAGCATAGCCAAGGCTCCTCAACCGTCATGGCGATTGCCAATCTGGCGATGGTAACAGGCAATATGGGGCGCCCGGGTGTCGGCGTGAATCCGCTGCGCGGACAGAACAATGTGCAAGGCGCCTGCGACATGGGCAGCTTTCCTCACGAATTGCCCGGTTATCGCCACATCTCCGATAATGAAACCCGCGCATTGTTTGAAACCGATTGGGGCGTAACGCTGGATCCGGATCCAGGCCTGCGGATCAACAATATGCTTGATGCTGCGGTAGATGGTTTCTTCCGGGCGATTTACATACAAGGAGAGGATATTCTTCAGTCGGACCCAAATACGCAACATGTAGCTGCAGGACTTTCAGCGATGGACCTCGTGATTGTCCACGATCTCTTTTTGAATGAAACGGCGAATTACGCCCATGTCTTCCTGCCGGGTTCCACATTCCTGGAAAAGAACGGGACGTTCACCAATGCAGAGCGGCGGATCCAGCCGGTGCGCAAGGTGATGAAGCCGGCAGCAGGTTATGAAGACTGGCAGGTCACGCAATTGCTTGCCAATGCGATTGGCGCAAATTGGAACTACGCCCACCCATCAGAAATCCTCGATGAAATCGCGCGGCTGACGCCCAGCTTTGCCGGGGTGTCGTGGTCCAGGCTGGATGAGGTCGGCTCGCTGCAATGGCCCGTCAACGACCAGTTTCCCGATGGCGCGCCAGTGATGCATGTGGAGGGTTTCGCAGGCGGAAAAGGAAAGTTCGTGGTCACCGATTATGTGCCCACAGATGAAAAGACGGGACCGCGGTTCCCGCTGCTTCTCACCACCGGACGGATTCTTAGCCAATACAATGTCGGGGCGCAGACCCGCCGCACCGCGAACACCGCTTGGCACCCTGAAGACTTGCTTGAAATGCATCCAACCGATGCAGAAAATCGCGGGCTCAGCGATGGTGACTGGACCCGTCTGCAAAGTCGCACGGGTGAAACCACATTGAGGATTAAGGTGACTGACCGCGTTGCCCCGGGCGTTGTATATACGACATTTCATCATCCTGCGACGCAAGCTAATGTGGTGACTACCGAATTTTCCGATTGGGCGACCAATTGCCCCGAATACAAGGTCACAGCGGTACAGGTATTGCCCAGTAATGGGCCAACCGACTGGCAGGAAGCCTATGTCGAACTGTCCGATCGGTCACGCCGGATTGCAAACGAGCCGGCCGAGTGAGTGTGATGGTGTTTAGCGACTTCCCTGACACGACGACCCGGCTGCGCAAGTTCCAGCATGAGCAGCCTGCTGCAAACACGCAGACCTACCGAGGAAAGGGACGGTGAGCGCGATTGGTGATGCAACTGTGCGAATGGCGAACCAGATTGCGCGTAACTTTGAATCAAGGGGTTCTGTCGCTGCGGTCTCTGCGACAGCAGACCACATACAAAGCTTCTGGGATCCGCGAATGAAGGTGACGGCGTTCGCGCTTGCCGAAAACGAAGGTAGCGGTTTTTCTCCCATCGCCAGAGATGCGATTCAGCAATTAGCGGCAGGTATAATACCGAAACCCCAATCTCACGCGACGGAGTTCAATGACGTTGACGAATCCGGCTCCACAGACGCTGGCTGATATCTTCGAAATCCGTCGCGATGGATCACGGAGCGTGGTTTCGCGCGAGTGGGTACTCGAGGTGCCGGTTGCGCTGGAATTCAACGGACTGACCTATGCCGTGATGATGGCCACCCCGACCGATTTGGAAGATTTCGCGCGTGGTTTTGCGCTGACTGAAGGTCTTGCTGCTAGTGCGCATGACTTAACCAGTATTGCCGTGGCAAAAGTCGAGCTTGGTTTCATCATCCGCACATCTCTGGAAGGTGTAGGGGTCGAGCAGCTATCCGAGCGGGTCCGAACGCGCGTTGCGGAATCTTCCTGCGGCCTGTGCGGTATCGAAAACCTTGAGGCTCTTGCAAAAGCTTTGCCCAAGGTGAGCACCCATGATCCGATAAGGCCAGACGCGGTCTTTGCAGGGATAGCTTCGTTGCGAGAACGCCAGACGTTGAACAAGCGAACACACGCTGCGCACGGGGCGGCGTTTTGTGACCCCTCCGGACAAATTCTGGTCATGCGGGAGGATGTTGGGCGACACAACGGAATCGACAAGCTTGTTGGCGCTGCGGCTGTAGCATCCTTCGATCCGGCAGACGGTTTCTTCGTCTCGACAGCACGCTGTTCATATGAAATCGTTGAGAAAGTTGTGAAAGCTGGGGGGACGTCGCTAGTCACAGTATCCTTGCCTACTACAATGGCCGTCGATCGGGCTACCGATGCCGGCCTGAGCCTTTATTGTCTGGCCCGTGACGACAGTTTTCTCGATCTGAGTGCGGATACGAAGAGTATCGATTAGGTGAGCTGGATAGGCAGGGTGAAGGCTCTGCCGTGAGCTGCAATTATCTCTTATGATCAAGCGATGGCCGGCGGGAAATGTCAGTAACTCGCGAACTCCCTGTCGATCGACCCTGCGAAGAAGGTCTCTCACGATAGACACGCAGCCGGGGGTGGAAAATCTTGAACGTCCCCCGCACCTGCACTGGCGCAGCGCGGAACAACGCATTAGCGTCCTCCCTCTGCTATATCCGGGGTGTGCATGAAAACCATATCGGCTTCGCGGCCACTGCTCTGGCTGGTTCTGGCTATACCCGGGCTATGGATTCTCTACCGCTGGATGTCGGTGCCGGAGAAATATGGCTATGGGCACGCTATCGGCGATAGCGGAGATTGGGCCGCGTGGCTGCTGATGCTCACGCTTGCGGTGACGCCAATCCGCCTCATGTTCAGGCGCCGCAGCTTTTCGACATGGCTTATGCGGCGCAGGCGCGATATCGGTGTGGCCAGCTTTGCCTACGCGGCTGGCCACACCGTAATCTATATTGTCAACAAGGCTGGCATCGCTGCAGTCTTTGCTGAGGTAAGCTCTCCGGACATGCTTGCCGGATGGCTTGCTTTTGCCTTGTTCGTGCCGCTTGCAGCAACATCAAATGATATGGCGACCCGCGCGTTGAAACGAACTTGGAAAAGACTGCACCGGCTGGTTTATCCGGCCGCAATCCTGACCTTCTTGCACTGGGTCCTTGCGGCCTTCGATCCGGCTACGGCCTATATCCATATTGCGATCATCACCGCGATCGAGCTTGTGCGGGTCTGGCTGCAGTGGCGTCAGAGAGTGACGTAATTGCGGAAGCGTGCAACCTCTTCCTCATCGACATATTTGCCGATTTCGCGGTTGAACTGGTTCATATCCGCATAGGGGCGATACTCCTCGAATTCATGGATCATGCGATCTGTCATGCCGGGGATCAGCGCAATTTCTTCGCTGCTGGCATCGTTCAGATTGACGGGCACAAACACGTTGACGAGGACGGCGGCTGCTTCTTCCTGCGACAGGGTTTCAAGCAATGTGGCGTTGAGCGCTGTCACATTGTCATAGGGCTGACCGGATACGATAGCTTCGGCCAGTTCGGGTGAGACGCCTTCAGTGCCGGCCAACTGCTCGGCAGTGGCAGTGTTTGCATCCACTACGGCGCCGCTGTCCGCTGTGTCCTGCATGACATCTTCTGCAGCATCGTCAGATCCAGCTACATCTTCTGCTGCCGGAGTCGCCGTGTCGTCGCTGGCATCGGAACAACCGGCCAAAACGAGAGCCGAGCCGGCCATTGCCGCTGCAAATGCAATCTTGCGCATATTGAAAACCTTCTTGTCTAGGGATGTTGGAAACCCGTATTACAGAATTTCAAGCTTGTTGCGAACCCCTCGCAAAAACTTATTTGACGTTGGGTCTGCGTGGCATGCAGCACAAGGGCAGGATGCCCTATTCCGCTCCTTTAAGACGTCCGCGCCCGGCTTTGACGCAATCTGCCAGCCATTCCATCCCGGCGCGTACGCGGGCAAGGTTCTGTGTATCGCGATGAGTAACCAGCCAGAAGCTGCGCGTGATTGCATAATCGGGACAGACAGATTGCAATTCATCTGTCTGACGGGCGATGAATCGTGGCAGCACGCCAATGCCTGCACCCTCCGCAATCAGTCGGTGCTGGGCGTTGATGCTGGATGACCGGATCTGCGCGGCGAGGCCGGAATGGAAATCATCAAGATAATTGAGTTCGGGCGCATAAAGCAGATCTGGCACATAGCTGATCAATGTGTGCTTCGTCGCCAGTTCGGCGGGTGATGATGGTTTGCCATTGCGGGCAAGGTAATCTGAACTTGCGTAGAGCATCAGCTGATAATCGGCGAGCTTGCTGCACAGGACAGGGCCAGCCTTTGGCCGCGACAGCATGACTGCAATATCCGCTTCGCGCCGTGACGGGCTGAGAAAGCCGCTATTGGCGACAAGTTCAATTACGAGATTAGGATGGTCGCGGGCAAACTCTTCGACATAGGGCGTCAGAAACTGGCTTCCGAAACCTTCCGAAACGCTGATGCGCAAACTGCCGGTAAGACCGGATTTGAGACTGGGTACTTCATCGATATGGCGCGCTGCCTCTGCCATGGCTTCTGCCTTCAGCATCAGCATCTCACCAGCTTCGGTAAGCGTCTGGCCTTCGCGCGTGCGCTCAAACAAGGTGACTTCCAGATGGCGTTCAAGCCGCCGCAGCCTGCGCCCGAGCGTGGTCGGATCAACCTTGAGGATGGCAGCAGCGCGGCTGATCTGGCCTGCGCGCGCAACGGCGTGGAAGACGCGGATATCGTTCCAGTTCATTTCCTGCATAATTGCAGGTGCTATCTGCAATATTGCGCCTTGTCTGCAATTTTATCAGATGCCACTGAGGACGAAAGAGAAATCAGAGGAGCCCAGGGCCATGCGACAGATCGATCACTTCATTTCAGGCGAAGCAGGTTCAGCCGGGACAGGGCGCACGCATAAGATCTGGAACCCATCGACGGGCGAAATCCAGGCAGAGGTGTCGCTGGGCGATGCAGCGTTGCTTGATCGCGCGATAGCCAATGCAAAGAAGGTCCAGCCCGAATGGGCGGCGACCAATCCGCAGCGCCGTGCAAGGGTGATGTTCAAGTTCAAGCAATTGCTCGAAGACAATATGCAGGAGCTGGCAGAATTGCTGGCATCCGAACATGGCAAGGTGGTAGATGATGCCAAGGGCGATGTGCAGCGCGGTCTGGAGGTGATCGAATATGCCTGCGGCATTCCGCAGGCGATGAAGGGTGAATATTCCAATAGTGCGGGGCCGGGCATCGATGTCTATTCGATGCGTCAGCCGTTGGGCATCGGAGCGGGCATCACTCCGTTCAACTTTCCTGCCATGATCCCCATGTGGATGTTTGGCATGGCAATCGCGGCGGGCAATGCCTTTATCCTGAAGCCATCCGAACGCGATCCGTCCGTGCCAGTGCGTCTGGCTGAGCTGTTTCTTGAGGCGGGCGCGCCAGAGGGACTGTTGCAGGTGGTTCATGGCGACAAGGAAATGGTCGATGCGATACTCGACCATCCCGATATCAGCGCCGTCAGCTTTGTCGGATCAAGCGATATTGCGCATTACGTTTACAATCGCGGCGTTGCTGCAGGCAAGCGCGTGCAGGCAATGGGCGGGGCCAAGAACCATGGCATCGTCATGCCCGACGCCGATCTCGATCAAGTAGTGAACGATCTGGCTGGCGCGGCTTTCGGCTCGGCGGGTGAACGCTGCATGGCGCTGCCTGTGGTGGTGCCAGTGGGCGAGGATACCGCAGAACGGCTGAAGGCCAAGCTGATCCCCGCGATCAACGCCCTGCGCGTGGGTGTCTCCAATGATCCGGAGGCGCATTACGGCCCGGTGGTGACGCCTGAACACAAGGCGCGGGTGGAACAGTGGATTGACACAGCAGAGGCCGAAGGCGGCGAGATCGTGATCGATGGGCGCGGCTTCAGCCTGCAGGGCCACGAGAAGGGCTTCTTCGTCGGGCCGACGCTGATTGACCATGTCACGCCCGAAATGGAAAGCTACAAGGAAGAGATATTCGGACCGGTCCTGCAGATCGTGCGGGCAAAGGATTTCGAGGACGCATTGCGACTGCCTTCAGATCATCAATATGGCAATGGCGTCGCCATCTTCACCCGCAATGGCCACGCTGCACGCGAATTTGCGCATCGGGTGAATGCTGGCATGGTTGGCATCAATGTGCCGATCCCTGTGCCGGTCGCCTACCACAGCTTTGGCGGGTGGAAGCGCTCCGGTTTTGGCGATGCCGATCAGTATGGCATGGAAGGCCTCAAATTCTGGACCAAGGCCAAGAAGGTCACCCAGCGCTGGCCCGATGGCGGCGGCGATGGTTCCAATGCCTTCCTCATTCCCACGATGGGGTAAACGCGATACTTCCGGCCAAATTGTTGCGGGTTTGAGGATAGCGATGATGACGACCCCCGAAGACGATCTGCATATTCGGGAGCAGGGGCGCACAGGGCGCCTCTCGCTCGACCGTCCCAAGGCTCTCCATGCACTGACGCTGGATATGTGCCATGACATGAGCGCTGCTCTGACGCGCTGGCGCGAAGACGATGCCATCGGTGCGGTGATAATCGACCATTATGACGGGCGCGGTTTTTGTGCTGGCGGCGACATCAACCTGCTACGAAATTCGGCATTGAACGATGGCGGCATCAGCGGCCGGCAATTCTTCCATGACGAGTATCAACTCAACCACCAGATCTTTACCTATCCCAAGCCGATCATCGCTTTCATGGACGGTATTACCATGGGTGGCGGGGTAGGGATCAGTCAGCCAGTGCGATACCGTGTTGCGACCCAGGCCACGCGCTTTGCCATGCCCGAAACGGGGATAGGCCTGTTTCCCGACGTGGGCGGCGGCTGGTACCTTTCCAGATTGGAAAACCGGCTGGGGCAATATCTGGCCGTGACAGGTGCAAGGCTGGATGGTTCCGAATGTGTTTGGGCGGGTCTGGCCACGCATTATATGGCGGCAGACCGGCTTGCCATTGCCAAACAGCGCATTGCCCAACATCCTGATCGTGTCGCCAGTATTCTTGCAGAGCTTTCTACGACTCCTCCAGAAGCGCGCATCGCGGCTCATGCCGATTATATCGGCCGCCACTTCGCGTCTGACCGTTATGAGGACATTCTCGCCAGCCTCCAACAGGATGGGAGCGACTGGGCATTTGCGCAGCTTGCGACTTTGGAGAGCAAGAGCCCGCAAACATGCAAGGTCGCCCTGCGCCAACTGGCAAATTCTGCCACGCTTGACGATTTTGCCGAGAATATGGCGATGGAATATCGCATTGCGAGCCGCGTGCTCACACTTCCGGACTTTGCCGAGGATGTGCGTGCCGCGATTGTCGAGAAAACTGGCGACCCGCAATGGAACCCAGCTACGTCCGAAGGGGTGACGGATGAACTGCTCGACAGCATTTTCGCGCCACTTCCTGATGATGAGGAATGGAAGCCATTGGCTGAGACGCAAGGCGATTGACCGCTTTATGCAGTTGAAACCGGAAGACGGAATTTGAGAGGACAGCTATGAAAATCGCATTTATCGGCCTTGGCAATATGGGCGGCGGAATGGCAGCAAATCTGGTCAAGGCGGGGCACGAAGTGCGCGCTTTCGACCTGAGCGAAGATGCTCTCGCGGCGAGCAGCGACAATGGCTGTGTTGCCTTCACCTCTGCCCGCGAGGCGTGCGACGGTGTCGACGCTATCGTTTCGATGTTGCCCAATGGCGAAATCGTCAAAGCGGCTTACTCCAATGATGTGTTCGGTGCCGCTCCGGCAGGGGCGATCCTGCTCGATTGTTCGACAATCGACGTGGCTAGCGCGCGCGAGATCAGTGCAGCGGCAAAGGCGCGAGGTTACGAGATGGTCGATGCGCCCGTTTCCGGCGGGATTGCCGCCGCAAATGGCGGCACGCTTACCTTTATGGTTGGCGGAACGGAGGAGGGCTTCAAAAGGGCTGAACCCGTGCTCGAAGCGATGAGCAAGGCTGTCATTCACGCAGGTGGGGCAGGGAATGGCCAGGCGGCCAAGATTTGCAATAACATGCTGCTCGCCATCCAGATGATCGGGACTTGTGAAGCATTCTCCATGGCACAAAAACTCGGCCTTGATCCCCAGACCTTTTATGACATCAGTTCGGTGAGTTCAGGACAGTGCTGGTCGATGACATCCTATTGTCCTGTGCCCGGCGTGGGGCCGCAATCTCCAGCGGATAATGATTACGAGGGCGGCTTTGCCACCGCATTGATGCTCAAGGACCTGCGCCTAGCTCTGGAAGCCGCCGATAGCGCGGGTGCCGATGTGGTCATGGGCGAAAAGGCTGCCGCGATTTATGAAAAGTTCGCAGAGGCGGGCAATGGCGGGCGGGACTTCTCCGCCTATTTCACCGAGCTTGGGTAAACGACGCCTGCGTCATCATCCGATAAAGCGGCGCGAATAGCGCCAGTATGAGCTCGGGAGGCAGCAACGGAGCGCTAAGCGCAATGACGAATGTCGTATTCGGCCCTCACTGCACAGCAGCGCAAAATCAGAACATCGGGCGTCCGCAATTATAGGCAGGGAGCGATCCTGACCCGGCGTTGTAAATGTCGACATATCGCTCATCATCACGGGCGAGGTGATTGAGATATTCCTCGATATTGGGATAGCCGTCACCATCGGCATCTGCATTGGCATCCCATACATTGGCATCGGTGTTCTGGAATTGATTTTCCCAATCATCAGGCATGCCGTCATTATCGGCATCGACCTTTGCCCTGCCTGTCGAACTTAACCGCGCAAACCCGCCAGACGCGGCGACTGTGGAAGTCCATGCACTTTCAAAAAGATAAGGTGCCCGATCGCAGCTGCGCACATCCTCTATGTACATTTCATCGACATTGTCGCGGCACGATCCATCGCGGCACCGCTCCGCCCCCGCAAATCCCAGCACGTTGCGCATTGCCTGCATCGGCGTTGAAATCATCCAGGATTCATATTGCAGACCGTTCACGCCCGGGGCGATCGCCGGGCTGCGGTTCTGGGCGACATTTACTCCGCTGACAGAGCAATTTTGTGCCCCACTCGCCGTCACGCCGCAAGCGGTGCCTGGCGAATTGCTAAAGATGCCCACTGCATTGCGGAACGGATCCGTCGTATTCTGGCCGAACTGGCCAGAAACGCGCGTTCGCGGAGTGACATTGTCCTTCATGTAAACATTAAATCCGCGCGCATAGCTGCCGCCCCTGGCGTATAGGGCGGGGAAGTAATTATTGACCGTCGGGGTGTATTGCGGTCCGCGGAAATAGACATTGCTGATGTAATTGACGAATGGGCTGCCAAACTGGTCCGACAGCAGCGCGCCTTCGTCGGTGATGTGATAGACCACATTGTTGAAAATGTCGGCCTGCATTGCAACGCCAGCCCTCTCAGGGTTGGTTCCTACCGCGAGATTCAACCCCCGCTCCACACCGTGCTGGCTGAGATTATAGGCGATGGTCACATTGCCGGCAGGTTTGAGGAAAAAGGTCTTGCAGTGCAGTGCAGAGGTGTGACCGGCATTGCGGCAGATATTCGGCCCGATGATGGACCATTGCACGGTGCAATTGGTGCATGCTGCCAGTTCGAGGCTTTCGTCAGTGCCAAACATTGAGGATACGTGATCAATAATCTGATGGCTGGAATTGTTGATGCGTATGGGATCGCCATTTATTGAAGTGCGCCCGGGATGTTCACCCAGCCTCGCGCGGACATGGCGCAAAATCATGTGATCCCCGCCGGTGCGAGTGTCGATCAGCGCATCGACCGGATTGTAATTTGAACCAAGGCGGAATTCTATGCCGCCCGGTGAAGATTGGCCGGCGATATAGATCTGGGGGGTTTTTATTTGGGCAGGCGATTGCAGAATGATCGCGCCGGATACTTCAAACAGGCAATATCGTGGCCGCCCCGCCGGTATCGAATAAGGCGAAGTAACCGACAACGCCTGTGCACATTCGCGATAAGTGATTTTGCCATCACCAGGATTGGCAGAATCCTCTAATGAGTTGATCTTGTAAACCACGGCATTGGCGGAACGGACACTGGCCGATCTGCCAAACCCGATCGCGGTCGGGAAAGCTATGGGATGCTTGACCCGATCAGGAATACCGCCATTGTCAGGATTGGCAAAGGCGCCAGCCACGCCGGCCGATGGGGTCGGCGTGGGTGTAGGCGATGATGTGGGCGATGGCGTGGGTGTTGGCGTTGGTGAAGTGGCAGAAGGTGCCGGTGCAGGGCTGCTTGAAGACCCTCCGCAACCGGTCAGCAATGCTAATGCGGTGACGATGGGAACAGAGCGGCACAACCGGAATTTCATCGGATCAATCTACCTGCAAAAACGGGAACACGCCTTGCCGCAGCGCCACGGCCATCGAACTCTTGAAGTACAATTGCTGGCGTTGCTGCCTCGCGCTTGCTTCCAAGTCTATTCGTAAAGGCCGCAATTGCGCTGAATAAAGCCGAGTTCCCGACGGACCGTGCCGAGCCTTCGTCAAAGTGTCGGTTTTTCCCCATTGGCCGGGATCTGATCCGGCACTGAGTGGCACCAGAGGTGCGTCAGTGACGAATCAGAACTGCCTTGTTTGAACGCTGCCGCGGTCGTCTACCTTGATCGGTGAGCGTTCTCGACAGTCCGGCGTTTATTCAGATCAGGCGAGCGCCACCTGCGGCTCTACCTCAGCGGTCAGCGGAATCGCTGGCTGCTCTGTGTCTGCCTGTGCCATGTGGCTTGGGACGATGCCGTTATTCACTGCCCAGATTGCCGCCTGCGTGCGGTTCTTCACCGAAAGCTTGCGCAAGGTTGCCTTGACGTGGACCTTGACCGTCGCCTCGCTGATTTCCATCCGGCGGGCGATGACCTTGTTGGCACAGCCCTGCACCAGACACCGCAATGTCTCTTTCTCACGCTCCGACAGCGAATCTGCAAGAACGGATCGCGTGACAGGTGCCAGCGCCGTGTTGCCCACAAAGCGTGGGAGGTAATCGACAAGTTGACTGGGCAGGACCTTCTCGCCCATCGCGACAAGGTGAAGCGATCCGACCAGTGAATGGCAGCCGATTTCCTTGAGGATGAAGCCGTCGACACCGCAGTGAAAAGCACTCACCATGAAATCCAGATCGAATTTGGCGGCAAGGACCACCACTTTACAACCCGGAATGGCACCCACCAGCTCCGAAATGCTTTGGCAGTCATGATCGGAATCGTCGATGTCGACGACTACCAGATCAGGGGCCTGCGCGTTTTCGACAAGGTCCTGAACATTCTCGCAGGCATCTACCTTGATGCCCTCGTCCATGAGAATTCTTTTCAGCCCTTCCCGAGCCAGCATATTGGAACAGATAAGAGAAAGTTTAAGCAAGACCTCTGTGGGCCTTTCCATCAATTCGCGCATTTTTTGCCCCCAAACAAACTGTTAGGTGATTAGAATGCGACCCCTGTTTTCGTTTTCCCTGCGTCGGAGAAGACGAGCAACATCAACCTGATGTTTCATGTTGCGTTGCACCATAGATAGCCCAAAATAGCCATAAAGTCGAGGTAACCACTCAGTTTTATAAAATATTTAGGAATTCCGGTGGGTTATCGTTCCAACAAAGTGATACTTTTGATCTGCCACAAGTCCAGGAAGCAAGGTTGATTCGCGTAAAGATCTGATCATACTTGTAAATTTGCGACAAATGCCACCAAAACGAATCGCTTTTTGAAGCTCCGGGCAGCACTGAGTCGATTACGCGCTGCGAACGATCTGGCGCACCAGCATGAAAGCCTCTGCTGCGCGCGCATGAACCGCTGACCCCCGCAAGGTTGCGAGTGCTTTCAAGGCTTCAATCGAACGTTCTTCCGGGAATGGCCTGACCTGGCTTTCAAAAGCAGCGAAGGCATCAAGCTTGCGACCCAGTGTCGCAGAGATGTCCACGAATACATTGGGCACAAAAGCTGGAGTGGTCGGTGCGGCAAACCAATTTGTCTCGGAAAGTGTCTCATAAGCCAGAATCTGGCAGGGAGCGTCATTATTACGCGGGCGCGCTGCCACCATTGCGGCGAGAAAAACAATTTGATGGTCGAGGTGAATATCCCCGATAAAGGGCAGCAGCAGCGTATCCGGGGCGATGTCGCCGATCAGCTCGGCAAATGCCGAATTGGTCTGCGCCGCTGGCAAAGTGTCAAGCGCGGCTGCCGGAAGCCCCATCTGCCGCGTGTCCCGCACACCCAATATGTGATGGGCCTTCTGCGTTTCCTGCATCACTCGCTCGACCTGCTCGGCCAGAAAAGCGGGCGGGTTGCCTTTGGTGGCGATGGCAATCGTGACATCCGCACCTTCATCCACCAGCCGTGCCAGCGTACCGCCGCAGCCCAGAACTTCGTCATCGGGATGGGGCGCGATTGCCAGAACTTTACCGAAATGGCCCAGAGTCTTCATTCAAGGAATGTCCCGCAAATATGAATGGAGCGGCGGCTTCTTGCCCGACTCGCTCTCCCAACTATCCACCTTCAAGAGGTGATCCGCGGTCTTGACCACGAAACCGCTGTCGTGATGCAGAACAATCTGGCCGGTGCCAGCATGATACAATTTTTCGCCATCTATCAGGCTGGCCTTCCAGATAGTCACCTTGTCCTTGCCGGAATAGCTGAAAGCGCCGGGATAGGGTTCACCCACGGCACGAACCAGCCTCTCTATATCGGCGGCTGGGCGGTGCCAGTCGATAAGACCGTCCGCAGCGGTGCGCTTTGTCGCCCATGTGGCATAGCGTTCATCCTGCGGTTGGCGCGGAAGATACCCCGAGGCCAGCTTCGCCAGGGTCCTGTCGAGCATGATGTGGAGCGCCATCTGGTGCCCATCATAAAGCGTACGTGCGGTTTCATCACTTGCGACATGGAAATAATGCTGATCTATCAAATCGCCATCATCAGCACCCTTGCCCAGCCAGAACAGCGATCCGGCGGTAATCTTTTCATCGAGTAGAATGGTCCATGCAAGCGGCGCCCTGCCGCGCAATCTTGGCAATGCGGCCGGATGGTAGCCGATGATCCGGTCTGGCGTGAGCTGCATGAATTCAGGCCCGCAGATTTGCGACCAGCCGATCACGAATATGAAATCGGCATCCACGTCCCTCATCGCAGCAAGACAATCAGGAGCATTGGCATTCTTCGTATGCAAAATCTGCGCGCCTGCTTCTTGCGCGACATGGTCAAGATCTACAAAATCGGAATGCCTCCCCGATGCTTCGGGCGGGAGCGTCACCACCAGTTCAAGCGACCAGCCTTGCGCGGCTGCTATACGCCGCGCGGCCAATTCTGTGCTGCCTACGGCGCCAAGCAGGATACACTTCAAAGTGATGGTCCCACTTCCTTGTTCTTGCCGACCACAGACATGGTGGGGGGTGCATCAGGGACGATTGACGATGCAGAGCGTTTCTGCACGCGATCAATCAAGCCCATTTCAGTGAGCAGGATGCGATTGACGAGACGCACGTCATAGCGCGTTTCGGCAATTGCGCGCGCGGCGTTACCCATCGAAATTACCAGTTCCGGCTGGTTTACAAAACGCATCATCGCCCCGGCCAGATCGGCTGCATCCATTGGCGCGACAAGAAAGCCGTTTTCGCCTTCTTCGATAGGGTCGCGGCAACCGGGCAAATCCGTAGTGATGACCGCGCGACCGCTCGAAAGTGCCTCCAATATCGTGCGAGGCAGACCTTCTCGGTAGAAGGATGGCAGCACGAAGACAGAGCATTTGCGCAGATAGGGCCGCACATCATCTGTCCCCGGCACAAATTCGACATCATCTTCGCCAAACAGTTTTTCGCAGCTTGCCTCGTCCAGACCTTCGGGATTTTCGTTTTCGCAACGACCCACAATGGTAAAGCTGCAATCCCCCCCCTGTGCGCGTACCATCCGCGACGCCTCGAGAAACTCCATGATGCCCTTGTTCTTCATTAGCCGGCCAATCAGCAGGAAATTCAGCTTTTCGGTTGGCGGCGTGGTATTGGCATAGCGATCGAGCGAAACGCCTGATCCGGGCACCTGCATCACATTCTGCTTTTCGGTCACAATGCCGAACCGGATCATGTCCGCGCGATCATCCGCGTTAAAGACAAATGTCGCGTGTGCCCGCCGCAATGCCTCTCTGTATAGAACGGAAATCACCCGGCGAAGCGGCGCGGGGAAGGTGGACTGCGGGCTGAAGACATGGCCCAGGCCGGACATCAATGCGTAAAATGGGCGACCGCCCGCAATACGCGCTGCAAGCCCACCATAGATGATCGGCTTTTGCGTATAGGCGAGAACTATGTCCGGCTTCTCCTGGCGCATCAAGCGCACATAATCTGCCAATAGCTTCAGATCTGCGAAAGGCGAGGTTCCCGTCCTGCTCATCGGCGTATGTGCAAAAGAGGCGCCCCAACTTTTCAGCCGCTGCTCGGTCACACTATCGCGGTCAGGCGCGCAGGCAGTGACCTGATGGCCAGCGCCAAGCATGGCCTGCAACAAGTCCCCGCGGAAATTTGTGAGCGAATAGGCGAGACTGGAGAGGACGAGGATCTTCATTCAAACGCTCTCCTGCAAGACTCTGAAAGCGCATTTGCCAAGCGGATTGTCCAACTTTCCGGTCCATTGCACATTTTTTGTCATTAGCCGCAAGGATGGACGCAGCCTCCGCCATCAGCAACCGCTGCAGAGGGTTATCACCCTAAAGAGATGCGAATGTTTCGCATGGTGAAAATTGGAAGTCATTGCGGCGTATTTTCGCAAGGAATTGTCGATTCTGGATTGTCCACTGCTGTCGGCAGCTGGAGTCTCACTAATCTGGCTAGTGTCTGCTTGCACAGGTGCATGGCGACGGCGGTGCTCATAATCTACGGCTTCGCACTGGCTGCTGCTGCCATATCGGTATCGGGGGCATGCGATCTTGTTTTGTAATTGCCCATGATCGGACGGAGATGAATGAATCTGCACACAGCTTTAGTCCAGACCCTGCCGGAAGCGGGGGAGAGGCGCATAATGACAATACGGATCCCGGCATGGAAAGCCATGCCCGCGACCTGCCCGAAAGGTCTTTCACCTTTCGTCAGCTGATCCGTCTTGCTGCGGTTTTCCTGATGGACTTTACCGCGGTTGCGCTGACCCTTTGCGTGGCCTTTTTGTTGAAGCAGGGTTTTCCATTTGGGGACTTTCTTTCGACAGCCGGCTTCGTGATCGGATTTGCGGCAATAGCATCTGCCTGCTTTGTCTTATCGGGACTGTATTCGAGAAGCTGGCGCTTCGTGAACTTCTCCCATTCAGTCTATCTGGGTGCGGTCGTTCTTGCTTCTCTGGCGCTTGCCTGGGCAGTCACCTTGTTCCTTCCTGCCCTGCGCGCGATGGGCAGCGAACTCATTCCCGTGACGATAGTGCATTGGGCGCTTGCCACCGTGAGCCTGCTCGGCATGCGCATGGCGCGGCGTGCATATTGTGAATGGCGCGACAGGCGTCAGGTGCATGGCACTGGCAGATCGCTGGCCGGACCTGTTCGCACTGCCATCGTGATTGCATCTTCGCAATGGGCGCGGGTATCCATCGATATGGCAAATACGCAGGAAACGTCATTGGTCAGGATCGCCGGCGTGCTTCTGCCCCAGCGTGACCATACTTTGCGTTCCATCAACAACGTGCCCGTGCTGGGTAGCCAGCATGACCTTGCCCAGGCTGTCGACCTGCTCAGCCGACAGGGCATTACTATCGAACATGTAGTGGTATGCGATGACGGTACCTATCTGGGTAATCGCGATATTACGCAGATCATCCATATGGGGCGCGAACTTGGCCTTGAAGTTTCACGTGTGCACGATCCCCTGGCCCAATTGCTGCAACATTCCTCCCATCGCGAGCATAAGAAGGTCCCGGTCGAGGCATTACTGGGCAGAAGCGAGTGTGACCTCGATAGCCAGGCTGTCTTGCGCCAGGTAGCCGGCAGCGTGGCGCTGGTGACAGGGGCTGGCGGAACGATTGGATCGGAGCTGTGCTGGCAGATCGCCGGAGTAGAGCCAGCAAAGCTGGTGCTCGTCGATAATAGCGAGTTCAATCTCTACACGATTGAAGCAAAGCTGCGCGAAAGCTTCCCTGATCTCGATATCGCGCCAGAAATCGTGGATGTGCGTGACAAGGCCAGCGTGAATAGACTGTTCAGTAAGCATAGTCCGTCCATGGTCTATCACGCAGCTGCACTTAAGCATGTGCCCATTGTGGAGGGTAATGCCTGTGCAGGGGCGATGACCAATATCATCGGCACACGTAATATTGCCGACGCAGTCTGCGAATATTCCGCCAAGGCGATGGTACAGGTTTCTTCCGACAAAGCAGTCAACCCCATCGGTGCGATGGGCGCGACCAAGCGGGTAGGCGAACTTTACAGTCAGGCGCTGGATTTGTGCGGCGTGGACGATCCCGATGCGCCGCGCTTCATGACGGTGCGGTTCGGTAATGTCCTCGGCTCAAGCGGATCCATCGTGCCGCTGTTCGAGCGCCAGTTGAAAGAAGGTAGGCCACTCACCGTCACCCACCCTGACATCGAACGCTATTTCATGACCGTGCGTGAGGCGGTGCAACTGATATTGCAAAGCAGCTCTGCCGCGTTGGAACAGGAAACGCGCCGCGGTTCCATCTTCGTTCTCGATATGGGCGATCCTGTCAGGATCGTTGATCTCGCACGACGCATGATCACGCTGTACGGGCTCGAACCGGAAGTGGATGTGCCGATTGAATTTGTCGGCCTGCGTCCCGGGGAAAAACTTTATGAAGAGCTTTTTGATGGATGCGAGGAACGGCTCCCGTCCGAAATCTCCGGCATTTTTGAAGCGCGGTCTCGTCCTATTCCATTGCCACTGATATCCATGGCGATCGATCGGCTCAATGATCTGGCAGCCGAAGGTGAGGACGAAGATGTAAAGCATCTCTCCCATTCCATCGCCCGCTATCCGGCAGGGGATGACAAGGCTGGTATATTGGCGTTGATACTGAACCTTACTCCCAGTATCCCGCAAGACCAACTCCATCACTGAAGGGGCTCTATTGATGCAACCAGATAAGGCCCAGTTGCAGGAACCCCTGATCCCCGTGGCGAGCAAATGGCCCCGTCACGAGCAGGATGAAATAGATGCGGTTACAAGGGTGCTTGCATCGGGCAAGGTCAATGGGCTGGTCCACGGGATTGAAACGGCAGCATTCGCACAGGAATTTGCCGAATTTACAGGTGCACAGCACGGCATTTGCATGGCCAATGGCACTGTCACGCTTGAAATAGGGCTGCGTGCACTCGGCATCGGCGCTGGTGACGAGGTGATCGTTCCTGCAAGAAGCTTCTTCGCCACCGTCAGCTGCGTATTGGCGGTCGGGGCAACACCTGTCTTTGCCGATATCGATGCTGTCAGCCAGAATATCGATCCCGCTTCTGTCGAGCAATTGATAGGCCCGAAGGTTCGTGCGGTGATCTGCGTGCATCTGGCTGGCTGGCCTTGCGACATGGCGCGGCTGACCAAGCTTTGCGAGGATCACGGCCTGTTTCTGGTGGAAGACTGCGCGCAGGCACATGGCGCCACGATCGATGGTCGCATGGCAGGCTCTTTCGGCGATATTGGTTCGATGTCCTTCTGTACGGACAAGATCATGTCAACAGGGGGCGAAGGTGGATTGCTGCTGGTGCGCAACCAGGATGTTTTCGAGCGTGCCTGGTCGCTGAAGGATCATGGCAAGAACCGCGCCCTGCTGACGGACGGCAAGGGAAAGGCTGGTCAGTTCCGCTTTATCCATGATAGCTGCGGTACCAATGCGCGCATGACAGAGATGCAGGCCGCCATCGGCCGCATCCAATTGCGCAAATTGCCTGACTGGTTGCGCACACGCCGCCGCAACGCTGCTTTGCTAACCGATCTGCTTAAGGATCATCCACTGGTTGATGCGCCGGCAGTGCCCGAAAGCGTGGAGCACGCGTGGTACAAATATTACCTGCTTCTCAAACCACATATTGCTTCGCCTGACGAAGTCCGGTCTAGCATTATTGCAGACCTTATCGCCATGGATATTCCCTGTGGGAGCGGGTCCTGCCCGGATATGAGTCAGGAGCTTGGAATAGCGTCCATGGCGCCGCGCAAGGATGGTGCGCTGGAAGGGGCAAACGCCGTTGGGGAACGCACCATCATGCTGCCGATAGATCATACGCTGGAAAGCGATGCTATCCAGGCAATGGCAGAGGCCTTGTGGGCAATTGCGGGATGATTGCGCCGGAGAACCCTGACTGGCAGCCACAATTCATAATGACTGGCGCGGTCAAGGCGGCGACGACATGGATTCAGGCACAATTGCAGGCCAATCCCGACGTTTACTTACCCGACCCAGAACCGCATTTTTTCAGCCAAAGTTTTGACGAGGGGAAGCAGTATTATCGGCGCTTCTTTGACCATGCCCCCAAAGGCGCGATCATCGGCGAGAAATCGGCAGATTATCTTGCCCATGAAAAGGCGCCGGCACGCATCGCAGCCTTGCTGCCGGACGTCCGGCTGGTGGCGCAACTGCGCGATCCGGTGAAGCGCGCCTATTCCGATTACAAAATGTTTTTCCGCCGCGGATGGGTCAGCGGCACGCCCGAGGAATACCTCACCAGCCTCGACAATCCGCATCCGCGATTCTTGCAGGACGGGCTGTATGGCAGACACCTTCGGCGCTGGCTCGATCACTTTCCGAGAGAAGCGCTATTGCTGCTTAAGTTCGAAGACATTGCCACAAATCAGCGCGCTGTCATCGAAAAAGTATCGCGCCATATCGGCGCAGAACCGTATTATGACGAAGCACTTGCCGCGCGAAAGCAGAACAATAGTGCGGAACGCTTTCTGCCGCTGCCAATGCGCAAGGCGCTCGCCCCGTTCAAGAGTTACGTCAAGCCGCTGCGGGGGAACGCGTTTTTTGAATATGTCAGGAGCAAAATCGCTTCTGAGATCGAATATCCCAAACTGTCTCCTGAACTGGAGCGGCGACTGCGCGAATTCTATCGTCAGGATCTCGAGCAACTTGAGAACATCCTCGGCTGCGATTTGACGCGCTGGAGAGAGGCACCGGTGACTGATGAGGAAGGCAACCTATCCAAAAGTGGTGCCTTGCGACCGGAAGAGTTATACGACCTATCGTGAAAACAGGCACTTCACCATAATTGCAGCCCGCCATGCCAAGGTATTCACTAAGCTGGCGGCTATCCAGACGATGATAAAATGCGGGGGAAATCGCAATGGACAGGTTACTAAAACGATTCACAAGGGCATTCTTGCCGCTTATTTTTTGCGGCCTGCTGGCAGCTTGCTCCAGCGGCCTTGATGGCCTTCCGCCGCTCAGTTCCGCCTCTTCGGATTATGTGCTCCAGCCGGGCGACAAGCTGGAAATCGGCGTGCAGAGCATTACCGATGCCACTGGTACCTATGAACTCGACGGTAATGGCAAGGTGTCTCTTCCATTGCTGCAGGACCTGCAATTGGGCGGTCTAACACTAAGGGCAGCAGAGCGTGCGATTGCTGACGGCTATCGTGAAGGTGGGATGCTCAACAATCCGGTCGTGACCGTTCAGCCCGCCGAGCTGCGTCCCTTCTATGTCATTGGCGAAGTAAACAGGCCGGGCGAATATCCCTATCGCCAGGGCATGACGATCTTGTCTGCAGTCGCGGCAGCAGGCGGATACACCTATCGCGCGCATGAGCGTGAAGTGGAAGTTGTCCGCTCAGTCGATGGCCGGGACGTAAGGATGCGGGCCGGAGAGGACGTGACGATTCAGCCAGGCGACCGCATCCGCATTTACGAACGTTGGTTCTGACAATGCGGTTGAGATATCTGCTAGCGTCCGCCAGCTGCGGCTTGCTGATAGCATCGCCCGCCCAATTCGCCTTTGCTCAGGAGATCGGATCGACTGCGCCATCGGTTCGCGGTGATGACCCCGAATATGAAGCCAGAAATGCTGAATTTGGCGGTTTGCGTCTGGCTGCTGGCGGTGAAGCGCGGATTGAATACGACGACAATGTTTTCGCGCAACCCGATTCCACCACTTCCGATGCGATATTGCGGTTCAATCCCTATGTCGAACTTAGCCGGAGCGGCGGCCGCCTGTCGGCGCGTTTGCGCGGGGCGCTGGATGTAAGGCGATATCTCGACGAAACTTCGGAAGATGCCGAGGCAGGCATTCTTTCGCTGGAGCCGACATTGGCACTGGGACAGGGCGGAACGCTGTCCGGCATCGCTTCGTGGGAACGATCCGTGGAAAATCGCGGGGATCCCGAGGCGCGCAGCCTGCTGGGCATAGGGCCGCGCCGCTATGACGTATTCACCGGCGGTGTGCGATACAATCGTCAGGGCGCCCGCATTATGTTGAATGCCGAAATGAACGCGCAAAAGATCGATGCATTGAGTGCGCTGGACGCCGATCGCGACTATTCGACCTGGTTTGGCCAGGCGGGTGTTGGCTTCAGGCCGGGCGGCGCGTTCTATCTTACAGCAACGGCGTTCGGGAATCACCGCGATTTCCGCTTGGACGATATTCTGACAGGGGCGAGCCGCGATAGCTCTACTTACGGCGGCAGACTTGGCGTTCAATTCACCGATGGCGGCCTGTTCGAAGGGCGCTTGGGAGCAGGTGTTTTCCAGCTGGACTTCGACGATCCGCTCGCTCCGTCCCGCACCGGCTTCTCTCTTGACGGCTATGTTACCTATCGCCCGACAAGGCGTTCAGCGCTCTCTGTCAATCTGTTCAATGGCGACGTGGCTTCGTTTCGTAGCGGCGCGACAGCCCGCACCGATACGCGCATAGGCGTGCGCTATGAACAGGAAATACGCCATAACGTTCTGGGTCATCTGACCGCGGGTTTCCAAAAATCCGATTATTTCGGATCGGGTACGACGGAAGAGACTTGGCGGCTGGGTGCTGCCGTCGAATATATCGTCAGCCGCAATATCTCGTTGGTCGCCAACGTCCGATATGGGGACCGTGCCAGCGACCTTGCATTCGAAAATTTCGAGCGCTTCGGGGCAGGTCTGGGCGTTCGCGTGCGGTTCTAGATGCAGGCTTACTTCACCAGTTCGGCATAGACCGCTTCAACCTGGCTGACGTGCCGTTCGCTTGAAAAGCGGGTAATCGAAGTTTGCTTGGCATCGCGTATCATGGCGCTGCGGCGGGGATCATCTGTCATCAGATCAATCGCAGCCCGCGCCATGGCCTTGGCATCGCCAGGAGGCACCAGAATGCCGTAATTGGGGTCCAGCGCCTCCGGATTGCCACCTGATCTTGCCGCAATGACCGGCGTTTCCACCAGCATGGCTTCCACCAGAGTCCGCCCCAATGGCTCACCCACTGCTGGCACCAGCAACAGATCACAGGCGGCAATCCAGTCCAGACCCGGACTGCGATAGCCCATCAGTCGCACCTGTCCATCCGCTGCATCCCTTGCAATACGCGCTTCCAGATCTGCCATCATTCTATCATCGGGCGCTTCGCCGAATAGCAGGCCAATGACCGGACGCTGCGAGATCCGATTGCATTCCAGGACAGCATCGATGAAGGCTTGGGGCCGCTTGCGATCGATGAACAGTCCGAAGTATCCGCATAGGATAGCGTCCTCATCGCAGCCAAGTTCCTCTACCAGCTTTGCGCGCATCGTGGGGCGATCGACCACGCGATCGACTTCAAAGGGACTGTGAATGACACTGGCATCGCGCAGCGCACCCCACCGCCTGACGGGAAGCGCGAAGTTGGAAACGGCCACGATCTTATCTGCCAGCAGGGGTGCTACCAAACGGATTCCGCGCACTTCGGGGTCGCTTCGGTGATGCCATAGCAGCGTCTTGCCGGCCAGTTTTGCGGCAAGGCTCCATGCCGCATGGCTTTGCCCGTCATTGGTGTGGACGATATCGACACCCTCTTCACGCAAGATACGGACATATCGGGGCAGGGCAGGAAGCACGCGCAGCGCCCTGAGTAAGCCAAATTTCCTGTCTTGCTTGAACTTGCCTGCTGGCGCTGCGGCGTCGATGATCTGCTCATACCCCTCAAAGAATCGGGACACCACACCGTCAGCCTTGTCGCAGACGATCAGAATGCGGTATTTGTCGGCAGGAAGCTGATCCAGCAGGCCCTTGAGGGAGACATGGCTGCCGCCAAGGCTATCGCCGAGCAGCGGGCAGCAGATGGTAATGCGATTTTCTGACATAGTTTCAATCAATTGTGTGCAGCGCCGGACTGTATGGTAGCCTCTCTTGCGCTCAGGAAGTCTTCAAAGTCGGCGAAGCCATTGCCATCGACATCTGCCCACGGATCGATGCTGGCAGGATCATTGCCATGCTGCGTTTCCCAAGCATCGTCCATTCCATCAGCATCGGCATCGGCATATGGTGCGACAGCATCCGCCTGCACCAGCGGCGAAGGCGCACGCCCGATGCGTCCGCCGCGCCCGTCGATTTCCTGCATGAGCTGGCTGTCGAAGGCATCATGGGGCCAGGTCCCGGCGCTGCCCCGCAAATGCGCAAGCAGACCAGCGGAGGGGCGCGGTGTTACGGTGAGGGGGCAGGGCGGAGTATCGACAAGTATGTCTGCAACTTCGGGGGCGATGTGGGTAAAATCGCCTTCGAAACCATTATCCCAAAGATAGGCTTCCCCGTCGCCCGTGGCAGCAATGCCAGCGCGCACGATGCCGATTGCGGCACCATGTGTATCCGGCCCGGCAAGAAACACATTCCCTACCAGCGAGATGGGCGAGCCGCCTTCGCTCTCCCAGATTTCCGCGAATTCGGACTGCGCATTGTAGAAAAGATTGTTGACCACCTCCACGCAGGATTCGGGCGGGAAATTTATGTCCGGATTGCGATCCCCATTATGGGCGCAGATATTGCCGATGAAGCTGAGATTCTGTGGCCCATCAGGATCGCTGGCGAGCAGGGCGCATTTGTCATGGCGCGGTACGCCGGCCGCGAAAATGGAATTGCTGATCGTGATTGCATCATTATCAGCAAAACCGTTCACCAGTTCATCGCGCGCCCAGCTTACGCTGAGATGATCGAGGATCACGCGTTCGCTGTTCTCGATGGTGACACCGTCTTCGGAGCCTTGCTCATTGCCTGAAATGTCAGGGCGGATGCGAATGTGTCGAACAATGACATCATGCGTCCCTTTGATGACCAACGGCGTGCGGCCCTCTGCTCCGCCCGAATGCGCCAGCGTTATCCCGCCACCGGGGGCAGTTTGTCCCGCAATGGTGATATAGGGGTTGGTGATGTACGGCGGACGCGCGCTGAAGCGGATGACGCCATTTACACGAAACACACATATGCGGGGACCAGTTTCCTCTATGCATGCCCTCAGCGAGCCGGCTCCGTTGTCCGCAAGGGTAGTGACGGCAATAATCCTGCCACCGTGCCCGCCCCGGCTGGCGGCGCCATGGCCGATGGCGCCCGGAAACACTCCCGCCTCAACATTTTGCGCCACGACGGGCGGTTCTGCACTCTGCTGGGCAAGGCCGGTCCCCGAAGGCAGAGAACATGCTGCGATGACAACCGGCAGGATAGCGGCAAGGCGTCGTAGCTGTGTCAAGAAATTAGGCCTCTTCTGTTCGCTGGCGTGGTGGGAACACTATTGGCGTGTGGAGCCAAGGCTACAAGATATCATTCGTATGATACCGTCCTGCGCCGATTTTGGTCTCTACCCATAATGCGCTGCTTTCTGGCCAGACTTTCTTTTGCCTTCGACAAGCGGGCGCGGCAAAACTGGTTTTATGGAGCAGCCATCAAGCAGCTACGGTTCGACCTATGAGAATGCGCCCGGCGCAGAAGATTTTCGTATGCCCATCTATCCCCTGAGCGGGACACAGGTCCGGCTCGAAAAGTTGATGCGGGTGCTGGTTTTGTGCGCGCTTTTTCTGGGCAGCTGGCGTGTGGCGCGCTGGGGCTGGACCAATTTTACACTGTCGGATGTCTGCCTGGTCGTGGCGGGCGCGATCCTGCTCGTCCAGGGGCGCGCCAATGGCAGGCCATTTGGCGAACTGAGCAGCATTTGGTATTTTGGATTTGCTGCCATGCTGGGCGGATTATTGGTGGGGACCATGCTGAACGGTGATCCGCAGCGATGGTTCATCGCGTCTTCGCAATATCTTTTCGCATATGTTTTCCTGCCAATCATCCTCATGAGCCTTGATCGCCAATTGCTGATGCGGGGCATGCTATTATTTGTTTATGGCGTTGCGCTGTCTCAGGTGATCGGGATCGTGACTGCGCAATTCTTCGATTACACCGCGACTTTCTATACCCTTGACCACGGTTTCATCACTCCCAACGGTCGCATAGGTGCGATGACTGGCGAACCGAATTGGAACGGGGCGATGTGCGCATTTGCGCTGGCGATGCTCGCCTATCTGCATCTGCGAGGACAGATCCGCGTACTGATCGCGATTGCATGTGCGATCTGCATTTGCGCCGGGCTGGTGGTCAGCGCGAGCTTTACTGCGATTGCTTCGGCAGCGGGCGGCTTGATGATCATGATCCTTGCATCCGGGGGTGGCCGCGCGATCAAAATCGGCCTCGCTTTTGTCCTGGTCATCACATCATATGTCGTACTGGGTGGACCTTTGCCCGAAGCTTTCGGTGCAAGGGTAAGCGGCGCGCTGGTAACAGGCGATTTAAGCCAGGCTGGCACCTTCGATGGTCGGACCCTGCTTATCTATGAAGCATGGGACATGCTCGACAAGACGATGTTCATCGGGCTGGGAGTGGATGGTTATCGCGAAGCCAGCTCTTATGGGGTGCCCGTCCATAATCTGTATCTCATCATTGGAAATGAAGGTGGTCTGATCGCGCTGTTTGGCCTTGTGTGCATGATAATGGTGGCGTTGACATATTCCATCAACTTCTATCGCAAAGACCGGCTGGATGGCGCTGTCTGCCTGACCATGCTCGGCATCTTCATCGCCTATTCCTTGGCCATACCGCATATGTATACGCGAATCTGGGTCATTCCTCTGTTTCTGTGCCTGGCCATGTCGCGTCAATCCTGGATGCAGCAACCGCAATACATTCCACGCGGACAATAATCAGGCATGGCTACAGAATCTCATTTTTCCAAGTTGCGGCATAAGGTGTTCGGAACAGGCATTCTGAAGAAGGTGCGCTGGGCGAGCATCCTGCACCTGATGACCGGCAATTCGGCAAATTCGGCTCTTATGCTGCTGGCCACGATTATTGCCGCCAGAGCGCTGGCACCGGAAAACTATGGTGTGATGGTTCTGGTGCTGGCCATTGGCCGCGTGTGCGAACGGCTGGTGCGGTTTGAATCTTGGCAGCCACTTGTCCGTTTTGTCGCTGAAGAAGAGGAGCGCGGGGCTGATCCTGACAGGATCGCCAGCCTATATCGGTTCGGCTTGTTACTCGACATTTCCAGTGCGCTTGCCGCTGCCCTGCTGGCGATCGGTTCCGCCTATCTATTGTCCGGACTCTTCGGAATTGCTGAATCGCAGCGGTGGCTGATCCTGATCTATGCCTGCGCCGTCGCGGTAAATATAAGGGGTATGCCAAGCGCAGTGCTGCGTCTTGCCGGCCGGTTCAAGTCGCTCGCCTATATACAGCTATTTGCAAATACTTCCCGACTGGCCCTGGCCGTCGCATGCTATTTTGCCGATGCGGGTCTCATGGCGTTCATCATCGTGTGGACGGTGGCGCAGATGTTCGATTCCATCCTGTTCACCTGTTACGGACTTTGGGTGTTGCACAAGGCGGGCACTCCCAGCCCGCTACTGGCAAGCAGTCGCGGATTGACCGCGCGGTTCCCGGGCTTTCTGAAGTTCGCCTTTTCTACCAATTTGTCCAGCATGTTGCGCACCATGACGCATGAAGCTGATACTTTGCTGGTGGGCACGTTTGCCGGTCCGGCGATGGCAGGGCTTTACCATCTTGCAAAACGGATCGCCAAGCTGGCGTTGCAGATATCCGATTTGGTCCAGACAGTGGCTTATCCCGATCTGTCACGCATGTGGTCAAACGATAATGTAAGCGAATTCAAGAAGATGGTTCTTGCATTGCAGATCTTGCTTCTGGGGGTCGGGGTGGCCGTGTTCCTGAGCCTGCTGCTTTTGGCAAAGCCGGCAATCATGTTTTTCTTCGGGGCGGAATATACCGGGATTTACCCCCTGCTGCTGGGGCAAGTCATTGCCGTGGCCTTCATGATGCATGCCTCCCCATCGCGAGCAGCCATGCTGGCCATGAATGAACCTGGCTATGTCCTGATGGTAGCCTGCATTTCCTCGCTGGCCTTCTTCGGCGTGGCTTTCGCCGCAATGCCTCACATCGGGGCATTGGGCGCTGTGGCTGCGCACATTACCTTTGCCGCACTGACGGCGCTGTTTCTGGACGTGGCCTTCTGGCGGCGGCTGGCAAGGATGCCCGATGCAAAGGAACTGGTAGAAGGGCGCGCCGAATGAACGAAATCCGTCACGATATGGAGCGGGCGCTTAGCGCGGATGAACAGCGACCCATGGCGGTCTGCTCCGTGCTCACTTCGCTGACAAGCGGGGGTGCGGAAAACCTCGTTGTCAATCTTGGTAATGAATTTGCAGCGAAGGGATGTCGCCATACGATCATATCGTTGTGCGATGCTGCCACGCTGGGAAACTCTGCCGAAACCGAAGCGGATCTGCGCCAGACGATTTTGGATGGCGGCGGTGATTTTCATTCGCTTGGACTGACCAGAAAGCGCGGCATATTCGAAGGCGCTCGTGCCTTGCGCAGGATAGGCAGGCAATTGCGCCCCGATGTATGGCATTTTCACACCGCTCGCGCCGTCAACATGGCGGTTGTCGCGCGATTGCCGCAGCCTGCCGTGATGACCCATCACAACAGCAAGCTGACTTTTCCGCCAATCATGTTCAAACTATTCGACAGGGTCGTTTCCAGATATGTGGCTATCAGCCCCGAAACATCCGCATTATTCGACAGGCTTTCACGACGTCCTCACAGCGAAATTCCCAATGCTGCGGGCGCTGCGTTCAACATGCCTGCAGGCCGCACATCCATAAGCGCGCGCGCGCGCATCCTGAGTGTAGGCGCGATTTCGGATCAGAAGAATTACGATCTCCTCATCGACACGGCTTATGCTTTGAAAGCGATGCTGGGCAACCGCGCAATGCCGGTGTTTTCAATTGCGGGAGGTGGTGCGGATCTCGGCAAATTGCGGGCCCGTGTCGATCAGCTTGGCCTGGGTGATGCTGTCCAATTCCTGGGCGAGCGATCAGACGTTCACGCATTGCTGGCGCAAAGCGACATCTTCCTGAACACTTCGCGCTACGAAGGGATGGCCATCTCGATCATTGAGGCCATGTCAATGGCGCTTCCTGTTGTGGCGACGCCGGTTCCGGGCAATACGGCCATGGTGAAGGACGAGGTTACCGGCCATCTTGCTGCAGATGAAAGTGGCCCCGCGCTTGCCGATGCGTTGCTGGCTCTTCTTGATGATGCCAATCTTTATCAGCGGCTTTCGCAGGGCGCGCTTGACGATAGCCGCAGGTTTTCGATTGATACCTGCGCCCAATCCCACCTGGATCTTTATGGCTCGCTCTTACAGCCCGAAAGGATAGCTCCCTTGCCTCGCATGTGACAGCATCAGCGGCATCCTATCAATTCGGGCTAGCCAGAATAAGTAGCTTGCACCCCATATGCCCAAAAGCACGGATGCTCCAACAAGTGCATGTTATACCGCAGATAGTCTAGAACCGGGAGAAATCCCTATAACAAGCACGGTGTCCCATGCCCAATTCACTTGAACCTGTTAACGCCGACAACCGGCTTGTCCCCCAAGGGCAGGGTCAAGGTTACAATAGCTATCCCACGCAGGGTGCCCCTGCAGATAACCTTTCCCTGCGCGATCTCTTGCGGCTGCTTGAACGCCACAAACTGCTGGTGCTGTCGATTATCGGCATCGTGACGCTGGCGGTGCTGGCGCAGCAATTGCTTTCGCCGAACAATTATCGTTCGGTCGCTCAATTGCAGGTGGAATTGATCGACGAAGTTGGCACCAATCAGGCCGATGTAAATTCGCGCAATGACCAGCGTGTTGCCAATACAGTGCGGCTGCACCGTTCGCGTTCTTCGGCAGAAGCCGTGGTGCGCGATCTCAATCTGACGGAGAATCCTGCGTTCTTGGCCGAACTGGGCGAAGTTTCCGGTGATGAGACAGCTCTCATGCAGCAGGCTACAAACACATTGATGTCGATGGTGGACGTCACGAGTGAGCCTGGCTCCGATCTGGTCAGCATTGCGGTGACGGCCAAATCGCCTGAACTGGCGCCGCTGATTGCTAACCGATATCCCGATACGGTCGGCGAATTGCGCAATGCCAACAGTAACAAGCGTCGCGAAGGATTGCTCGAATCGTTACTTGCCGAGCAGGAGGAGCGCGGGGAGGCAGCGCGCGTTGCATTTGCCGAACTGTCAGAATTCCGCGGTGAGACGCAAATGCTGGTGGGGGCTGGTGGGCAGGAAGATCTTGCCCAGGTCAACCGTATTGCGGCGGAGGCCGCATCGGCCAGCGCCAACAGTGCCGGTTCCGCTTCGCGAAGCTCGGTCATCTCTCGCGCTGCTGGCATCAACAGCACCGCGCAGGCAACTTCGGCCGCCTTGCAGCAATTGGAGCGGCAACATTCCGGCCTTGTCGCGGAAGAGGCGCGGCTGAGCGCGATTTACGGCCCCAATCACCCTGAAATCGTGAGGGTAACGTCGGAATTGGCCACGGTCTCATCAGCGATGGTGAACGCTAGGGCGCAAGCTGCGGCAGCAGCCCAATCGGTTGCTGCAGCGGAGGGAGCTCAATTGCGCGAAATGGCCCGTAGCCAGGCTGCGCAGGATGCAGCGCGCGCAGGGCGGTTGCAAGGCGCGCTTGCAGCGGTGACATCGCGTGCCTTCCGCAACAATGCCAACTCCGTCAAATTGTCAGAATTGGAGCGCGCTGCGCAATTGGCGGAAACGGCTTATTCCTCAATCTCGTCCCGGATAGAACAGATCCGCGCACAGATGCAGCTGGAAGGTGTGAACACTTTGCTGGTGTCGCCGGCGGCGGCAAATTACGACCGGATTTCTCCGGAACCTGTCCGCATGGTCCTGATCGCGCTCGTCGGCTCTGCCATTGTGGCGGCTTTTATCGCACTGGGAGTCGATCTGATTGACGACCGGCTCAGGACGTCCTCGCAGATCAAGCGTCTGTTCGGATTGCCGACACTTGGGATGCTGCCGATGTTCGGCGGCGGACTATCAACTGAGATCAAGAAAAGCCCGGTGATCAGCGATCCGCAATCCATGTTTGCAGAGGCCGCGCGTTCGACATATTCAGAGCTTCGATCACTGCCTCGCAACAAACTGGGCCAGACTGTCCTTGTCACTTCTCCACTGCCTGGTGACGGGAAATCAACCGTATCGCTGACCATGGCGGCAGCAGCGGTTGCTATGGGCGACCGGGCCGTGCTGGTCGACCTGGACCTGCGGAAACTCGGCTTGCTGCAAAAGCTGCAACATGAACTTGATACACCCGATATCGTCGATGTCATGAGCGGCCGGGTGGAGCTGGATAATGTCCTGGAAGATCATACCAATCGCCCCTTGCTCGATGGTCCGGAGGAAATTTCTGATCTCGATGAAACGAACCATATCGTTCTGTTGAGTGCAAAGCGCCCGGTAAGCGATCCGGCGGCCATGCTGACGGCAAGGCGGCTGAACGTTCTGATCGCCGAATTGCGCGAGAAATTTGATCTCGTGGTCATCAACGCGCCAGCCGCACTGGCGGTGCGCGATGCCCGTGCCATGTGCGAATTTGCCGATCATACCGTGGTCGTCACGCGCTGGGGTCGGACGACCATCGATCAGATGAAGGCGACCATTGAAACGCTGGGCGGACGCGCGGCAGGCGTGATATTCGACCAGGTCGATTATGCCGATCATGCGCGTCGCCAGTTTGGTGACTCAATTCAGTATTACATGGAATCGTCAGGCTATTACACCGATGCCGTGCCACCCCGAATGACCCTGTTCGGGCAGGTGCGCCGCTTCTTTACCAGGCGTCCCGAGGCGGCTTGAAGAATGGCTGCACCTGCACATTTAGAACGGGGCGGTTAGACGTGTCGCGCCTTATTGCCTTGATATTGTTGGTGATGCTTGCGCCGCTTCTGGCGGCGATCTGGCTGTCGGTGGTTTTGTCTGTGGGCAGGCCGGCGATGTTCAGACAACGCCGTTCTGCACTTCACGGGCAGACTTTCACGATTTTGAAATTCCGTTCGATGACCGATGAACGCGATGCGCGCGGTGAACTGCTGCCAGACGATGACCGCACGACCGCGATTGGCAGGCTGCTACGGCGCACCCGACTGGACGAGCTGCCCGGCCTTATCAATGTCATGCGTGGGGAAATGAACTTTGTCGGTCCGCGCCCGCTATTGCCTGAAACCATCACGGACCTTGGCGAAGCGGGTGCGCGCCGGGGCGAAGTGAAACCGGGCCTCACCGGCTGGGCGCAGGTGAACGGCAATACTTTGCTGAGCCTTCAGCAAAAGGTGGATTTGGACCTGTGGTATGCCGCCAACAAGAATGTCGCACTTGATGCGCGCATCCTGTTGCGCACGATATGGGTGATGATCGGCGGTGAACGCCTGTCCCCTGCATCAAGCCCGCCAGCTGCGCGTTAGGCGCCTTAGAGGGCGAGGACCCCTGCAAGCTGATCCAGCGTTTCAATCTCATTGTCAGCACAATGCGCCAAGGACGGTGGGACAGGATCGTGAACGCGGCCTTCGCGGTTAATCTGCACCGTACGCCACCCAAGATCGCGCGGGGCGAGGAAATCCTTTGCCGGATTATCCGCAATATAGATGTGATCCCCAGCCTTCTGGCCCGACCATGCCATGACCTGCTTGAATGACCGTGGGTGCGGCTTGCCAAACCCTTTCGGCCAGGCGCCGGTTGTCACGATATGTCCGAACGTGGACCTTATGCCCAGTCCGTCAATCTTCGCATTCTGGGTGGCTGCCGGCCCATCTGTAATCAGAGCTAGCGGCTGGCGATTGTTGTCGAGAAAGATGCGCGCATCATCGGCCAGCGAAATTCGCGGTTCATGCGACCGGTAAAGATTGACCAGTTCGTGGATGAACGTGTCTTCCTCCGCGCAGCCGAGTTCTTCCAGCGCGGCGTTGAAAATGTTGCCACGTATACCTGCATCAAATTTGCGGCTGCAGGCTTCTGCAAATCCGGCCAAACCGCGCGAGGAATTGAGATAATCGTCCAGTGCTGCAAACCCGCTGCGGGCGAAATCTCGTTCGAGATAAAGTGTATCATCAAGGTCAAAGACCAGCACCGGTGCGCTCATGGAATTACTGGAAAACTGCTGCATCATAACGGAGCATCATGGCACCATCCCGCCATTGATCTGTCGCGCAGGCTGGCCTGCCCAGCGATTCAAGAATCACGCTTTCTGCAAAGCGCCCACCGGCATGGTTTGCAAGGGGGTAGCCGCCGCCAAAGCGCGCATTGATCTCAAAGATTTTTGGGCCGTATTTGGGGTCATCGATCAATTGAAAGCAGAAGGCGCCTCTTGCACCTGGCATTGCAGCCGCGACATCTTGGGCGATCCGAGTGAATTCGGGATTTTTGACCGTGCGCCCCTTTTCCACTTCGCCTGCACGGATCGAAATGCGCAGGTGAGGAATGGCGCAAAGCAATTCACCCTTTGCGTCGATATATCCGTTGATCGTATATTCCGGACCCTGGAGATATTGCTGGAGTAGCATCGGTTCAGGATAGGATTGTGCGATTTGGTCCGGGCCTTCCACAATGGCGATGCCCCGGCTGGCGCTGCCCGATATGGGTTTGATAAAGGCAGGCCAATCCCATTGGGCCAGCGTGTCGCGTATCTCCTCCACCTTGGCGGATTGGGGCACTGGTACGCCGGCTTTTGCCAGCTCTTCCATGGTCTTGCGTTTGTCCCTCACGATTTCGATGGTTTCAGGGGACGAGACATGGACGAAAGTGCCGATGGCGGCGAATTGATCACGTGCAATGGCCAAGGGCAATAATTCAGGATCGATAGTGGGCACCAGCGCAGTGATCTGGTGGGTCCGGCAATATTCCAACAATTGCGCGGTATATTCCGGGCTGTCACCGCGCGGGACGGCAAACCAGTGATCTGCAAGCTGGCAGGCCGGGCTGATCTCTGGCTGCAAATCGCAGGCATGCACCACTATCTCTATTCCGAGATCGGCAGCGGCCTTGCGGAAACATTCGATCAGGCCAACTCGCCTGCCTGCCGAAGTCACCAGCAAATTATATTTTCCGGCAATCACTTGGCGGCGCTCACGCTGCGCATGACCAGGTTGGATTGGCGTTTTTCAGGTGTTGCCATCGCTTCATCAAGCGCATCATCCCAGGCGCAAAGCGTGTTGGCGGGGGAAAATTGAGTAATGGATTCCATGGCAGTCTGGCCAAGCCTTTTTCTGAGCGGTGCGTAGGCCATGCAGCGTGACATTGCTTTTGCAAGTGCGGTTTTGTCTTCCGGGTCAACCAGCATCCCGTTGTGATTGTGGCGGATCATATCTGATGGCCCGAAATCGCAATCGAAGGAAACGACTGGCAGACCTGCTGCCATCGCCTCGCCCAGGACATTGGGAAATCCTTCATAACGGGACGGGAGCACGAATATATGGGCGTTCTTCAGCCAGCCGCCCGGCTCTTCACTCAATCCTTTCAGGGCGATGCGGTCTTCAAGCCCGGCACCGCGTATTTGAGCTTCAAGTTGGGAGCGATCTGGACCGTCGCCCCAGATTTCCAGCAGCCAACCTTTGGATTTCCCGGCGATCGAAGCAAACGCATCGATCAACATATCAAAGCCCTTCTGATGCGTCAGGCGGCCTACAGCCACCAGCGTCGGAGGCGATTGTTCCTCATGCGCGAAAGACCATTTCTTGATCGGATTGGGAATCACCTTGATCCGATCATGCACCGCATGCGGTATGCAGCGCGTTACTGCGGCAGTCTGACAGATAATTAAACTGGCGCGCCGGTATGCGACTGACAGGGCCAAATTCCAGAAGGCATGAGCGCCCTGGCGTTCGGGATTATTCCTTTCACAACACACAACTTTTGTGGCGGTGCCAATCGTGGCGACAAGGGCAAGCAGATTATTCTTGGTCAGGAATGAAACCACGATGTCGGGACGTTCTCTCCTGATCAGGGATCGCAGCGCCACCAGATCAGCCACCTTAGAAAATTTGCCGCGCCGCAGTGAAGAGGCCTCGTCGCCCAAACGATGCAGCGCAACGGACGCGGCGAAGCTGTGATAGGTGTTGTCCCCTGCATGATCAAAACTCGCAATGGCAATCTTGTGGCCAGCGTCTGACCAATGTTGCGCCAGAAGCGCGATGATTTTTTCCGCACCTCCGGCACCAAGGCCGCTCGTAACAAAGAGGATGTTCTTCATGCGCCCTTCTTCAGACTGTGCGTTTCGGGTTGAACCGCGAGATTTCTGCATAACAGATTGCGCCCGATGCAGGGCTGGGCATCCGGCCTAATACCAAAGGTGCATTGGTGATTGATTGAACGGCCCAGCGCGATCACGCGGCTCCAATTGGTTACGCCATCTTGGCGCTGGCATGAGCGGAGAGCGTGCTGCACATTCAAGCGATCTTTACAGTGGAAGGTCGGCGCATGGAAGAACACGGCAAGGCCTACGCGTGGAACGGGGTATGGGTCAGCTGGCTGATGCCTGCGTTCATCCTCGTCAGTCTGGCATGTCTGGCCGGGCGCATACTTTCCTATCCAATCAATCGGGACGAACATATGTTCGTCACAGTAGCGCAGCAATGGCCCAATGCCGATCTCTACCGAGATCTGGGGTTCAACCACCTGCCTAATCTCGCGATATTGTTTTCGTCCGTCTTTGCGCTGACAGGCACTGATCATTATCTGATGGCCACGCGATTGCTGATCCTTGCTGCTTGGGCTGCTGCGCTGATACTTATCTGGTTGATCGGCAGGCGGATGGGAGTGTCGAATCTGGCAATAGTCGCCGCAATGGCGCTGCTGGTTGGTAATATTACACTGCTGGGGCCGCCCGGCATGCTGGCGACCAACAGCTTTATCCCTATCCCATTCAGCTTTCTTGCCTTTCTCTTTGTGCTTGGCGCGCTGGATGAAGACTATCCGCGCAAACGCCGAATCGCAGAGGCTTTTCTATCCGGCGTGGCCGTATCGCTGGCCATTGGTTTCAAGGCCAATTTCATCATCATAGCGCCGTGCTTTTTCATCGCCAGCGTGCTCGCAAGGCAAAGCCAGCCGCTTATCGAACGCCTGCGTTTCCAATGCCTTCCTCTGTGTTTCGGGGGGCTGGTCGGCGGATTTCCCTCTCTGCTGGCCTTTGCGCGCGATTTTGAAGGCATGGTTGCTCATACCCTGCGTTATTTTACCGAGCTGCATAGCGCCTTCTGGGTTGATTCGACCGAACCCAAGGCGGTAAGTTTCGCTGACAAGATCCTGCTGGCCGAGGAAATCTGGCTGGGGGGCACAACGCTGTTGGTGATCGTGGGCATTTGCGTGATGGCGGTCCGTCCTTTCACCCTTGCGGGATTGCGCGGAGGAATGGCCCATCTGCTGCGCTGGCAGGTGATATTGATGGCTGCGCTTGTCTTGCTGGGTATCGTCATATCTTTCGTGCCGACACCGTCTTTCTCGCAATATTTTGTGCCGCCGATACCATTCTTGCTGCTCGCTTTCCTGTCGCTTGCCCCGGCGTCTGGAGTGGGACGGTCGCAGCCCGCGGATCTTGGTGATGGGGATGTGCGTACGACAGCCTTGCTTCTGAGTCTGATTGCGCTCGCGCTTATTGCGGGGAGCGTCCGCCTTCTGCCAGGGCTTGCCGCCTTGGCGAATCCGGCGAGATGGACCGGCATTGCAACCTATTCTGTAATGCATGATGCGCTGGACCGCGAAGGGCTGGCCGTTGATGCACGTATAGCCACATTGTCGCCCCTCCTCGCTATCGAAGGGGGCAGGGACATCTACCCCGAATTCGCAGCGGGCCAGTTCGTCTTTCGTGTCGCACCTTACATGACGGCTGAAGAGCGCCAGCACTACCGCACCACATCCCCCGAAGAACTGACGCAATTTCTCGATGCTAATCAACCTGATGCTATCCTTGTGGACATTGCGGAGCCGCTGGAGGCCAGGTTGTCGGACTATGCCGTTTCGCATGGCTATCGCGAGGTTGAAGGTGGCGGTGAGCGCGGCGCGCTGGAGTTCAAACTCTATATCTCCACGCCGCCATGAAGCGTGTTTGGGCAAGGGGTGAGGACAGCCAAAAGGCTAAGACTGGCTAACCCGCATGCCCAGTTCATGAAATCCGCCGCGTCCCATACATTGGCAGGCGTAGGCAATATACCGGATGATCGAGCGCGGATGGGGTAGAAGAACAATGAAGGTAGTCTTGTTGGCAGGCGGACTTGGCTCCCGCCTCGCAGAAGAAACAGTCCGTATTCCAAAGCCCATGGTTGAGGTGGCTGGTCGCCCGATCATGCTCCACGTGATGGATATATACGACCACTGGGGACAGACGGATTTTATCATCGCGTGCGGTTATAAGGCGATGTCAATCAAGTCCTTCTTCAATGAACTGCATCTCATGAACAATGATTTCACCATCGGCATCGGCAATGGTGAAATGGATTTGCGGCCGACTTCCAATATCGATTGGCGGGTCTCTGTCGTCGATACGGGGCACCATACCATGACTGGCGGTCGCTTGAAGCGTCTTCGTGACTGGCTTGATGACGAGCCTTTCATGGTCACCTATTCCGATGGCGTCGGCAATATCGATATTGAGGCGCTGATGGACTTCCACAAGTCTCACGGCAAATTGGCAACGGTGACGGCGGTGCAGCCACCGGCGCGCTTCGGCAATCTGGAAATGGAAGATGACAAGGTCGTCGAATTTACGGAGAAAGTGCGCAAATACGAAACCTGGATCAATGGCGGGTTCTTCGTGTTTGAGCCGGGCGTGCTCGATTATCTGCCGGGCGATGAAGAGCCGCTTGAAATGGCGCCGCTGACCAACATTGCCCGCGATGGCGAATTGATGGCCTATAAGCATAAGGGCTTCTGGCACCCGATGGATACAATTCGGGATCGCGACCATCTTGAACGGCTGGCCACGTCAGGCTCGCCCCCGTGGATGCAGTTTGAACGGGAACGCCGCAATGCCGATGCAAGGACGGCACGAGGTCCAATCACAACAGCAAGGCTGGCCGGTGTCTGAAGGTTACGATCTCGACCGGCAATTGCGCCATATTTTTGCAGGCGCGAAAGTGCTTGTTACTGGTCACACCGGCTTCAAGGGCGGCTGGCTGGCATTGTGGCTCCACATGCTGGGCGCAGATGTGCGCGGTGTGGCGCTACCACCTGACCCCGACCGGTCGCTTTTTGCCTCTCTCGATCTCGAAAATCTTGTCGAACATCGCGTAGCCGACATACGCGACGAGGCCCAATATGCAGCCGCTACGGAAGGTTTCGCGGCTGACCTTGTCATCCACATGGCGGCGCAATCGCTGGTCCGTCCGTCCTATGAAGACCCGCTGGGCACGTTCGGCACCAATGTCATGGGCACCGCCACGGTGCTGGAACAGGTGCGGCGCAACCCTTCTGCGCGGGGCGTCATCGTGGTTTCGAGCGACAAATGTTACGAGAATAACGAATGGCACTGGCCCTATCGCGAAGTCGATCCGATGGGCGGGGCAGATCCCTACAGCGCATCCAAGGGCTGCACCGAACTGGTGGCCAGCAGCTATCGCCGGTCCTTTTTCAGTAGCGCGAATGGCTGTCAATTAGCCAGCGTGAGGGCAGGCAATGTCTTTGGCGGCGGGGATTGGTCGCAAGACAGGCTCGTACCCGATATCGTGCGTGCAAACCTTGCGGGCACACCGGTCATCATCCGCAACCCGGCCAGCGTGCGTCCGTGGCAGCATGTGCTGGAGCCCTTGAGCGGCTATCTCGAACTGGGCGCAAGATTGCTTGGCGCGGAGGCTGGCGAATTTGCCGAAGGCTGGAATTTCGGCCCCAGCGCCGATGCCTTTGTGCAGGTGAAAGATCTTGCGCGCGGTATGCAGAACGCATGGGGCGATGATGCCGCAGCGATAGAATTTGGCCAAAGTGCCGATGATCCGCATGAAGCCACGATGCTGACGCTGGACAGCAGCAAGGCGCGCAAGCTCTTAGCCTGGTCCCCGCGACTGACAACAGATCAGGCGATCGACCTCACCGCATCCTGGTATCGTGCTTTTACACAGAGCGGCACCGATATGCGCCAGTTCACTCTGAGACAGATCGAGACATATGCGGGCAGCCAAAAGACAGAAGCGCCATCGCAGGAAGGCAATATAATATGCGCGTGAATTATGGTCAGACAGTCCACGGTGAGGAAGAAATTGCCGCCGTGGTCGAAGTTCTTCGCACGTCGACGCAGATGGGCCCCAAAGTGCGCGAAATGCAGGAAAAGGTTTCTGCACTATTCGCCAAAAAGCACGGAATCATGGTGAATTCCGGTTCTTCGGCCAATTATCTCGCGATGGAATTGCTCGAACTGCCCGAAGGTAGCGAAGTCATCACGCCTTCACTCACCTTTGCCACAACAGTGGCACCCATTGTGCGCAATAAGCTGGTGCCCGCCTTTGTCGACGCAGAAGAAGGCACATACAATATCGATGCTGCCAAGATCGAAGCGATGATCGGCCCGAAGACCAAGGCGATGATGATTCCTTCGCTGATCGGCAATCTGCCTGACTGGGACCGTATCCGCCAATTGGCCGATGCGCATAATCTGATGGTGATCGAAGACAGCGCCGATACATTGGGTGCAACGATAAATGGCACCAGCAGCGGCACACGATCCGAAATCAGCACGACTAGTTTCTATGGCTCGCACGTGATCAATGCGGGCGGCAATGGCGGAATGCTGTGCGTCAATGATGATGATCTTGCGCGGCGTGGACTGCTGCTGCGATCATGGGGGCGTACATCCTCGCTTTATGTCGATTCCGAGAGCATTGAAAAGCGCTTCAACGTCGAAGTGGATGGCATCAGCTATGATGCCAAATTCCTGTTTGACGAGCTGGGTTATAATGTCGAACCTTCAGAAATGGGCGCGGCTTTCGGGCTGGTGCAGCTCGGCAAGCTGGAGAACAATATATCCGCCCGCGAACACAATTTCGCGCGGCAGTATGAATTCTTCAGACGTTATGAAGACTGGTTCATCCTGCCCCGCCAGCTTGAAGGTTCCCGAACGGGCTGGCTTTCCTTCCCTCTCACCATTCGGCCCGACGCGCCTTTCAACCGCCGTGAGATGCAGATCTGGCTGGAAGAGCGGGACATTCAGACGCGCCCCGTCTTCACCGGGAACATTTTGCGCCAACCGGCGATGAAAGGCATTGAAGTTGCCACATCGTTCGAAGGGTATGGCATTTCCGATGCGGTGATGCGCGGCGGAATATTGCTCGCCTGCCATCATGGTCTCGACGAAGCGCAAATCGATTACATGCACGAATGCTTTGATAGCTTCGCCGCCAGCCAGAGATCCACCCCCGCACAGGAGATTGCCAATGCTTGATCCCGTTTCCGCCAACCGGACGAAGGGTGCCACGCTCGAAACCTGCCGCGCGTGCAAGGCTGACGATCCCTATCTGTTTCTTGCCTATGGCAAGCACTCACCCGCACAGATGCTGATCCGGCAGGATGATCTGGACAAGGAGCAGCCATCCTTCCCACTCAATGCGCAGGTCTGTCTTGAATGTGGCTTGATTGAAGTGGCCGATCAGATCCCGGAAAATTTCTTTCGCCACTATCTCTACGTTCCTTCGGGTGCGGCAACCATGCACAGCCATTTCGATGAGTTTTCATCGGTGTTGGCAGAACGTGCCGGCGAGGATGGGTTGATCGTCGATATCGGTAGCAATGACGGGTTGTTGCTGGCCGCCTGCAACTCGCGCGGCTGCACGACGTTGGGGATCGATCCGGCTGCCAATATCGCTGAACTCGCGGCCGAAAAGGGCGTGCGCACTCATATCGATTATTTCCACCCCGCCTCGGCAACCCAAGTGCGCGATACCTATGGCCCGGCCAGGGTTATTTCGACCACCAATACATTCAACCATATTGGCGACCTGCACACTTTCATGGAGGCGACCTGCATCCTTTTGGCAGAAGACGGCACGTTCGTGATCGAGGTCCCCCGCGCCAAGGAAATGGTCGAGCGTGCCGAATTCGACAATATGTATCATGAGCATGTCTCAGAATTCAGCCTGTTATCGATCATGAAACTGGGCGCTTTTTGCGGGCTTGAAGTGACCGATGCGAAACGGCTGCCCGGCATTCACGGCGGATCGATGCGGATATTCCTGACCCGCAAATCTGCACACGTTCCGGCAGAGCCCATCGTTGCAGACATGCTGGCCGAAGAGACGGCATGTGGCATGCTCGACAAGGCTACGTATGATCAGGGCGTTATGGCGTTCGATGAAACGGGCGAGATCCTTCGGTCCATGCTTGATGAGCTGAAAGCCGGCGGCAAGAAAATCGCAGGGTATGGTGCTTCTGCAAGGGGCAACACGCTGATCACCTATTTCGGGATCGACAACAAATATCTCGATTTCCTTGTCGACAAGAATCCTCTCAAACACGGGCTGTATTCCCCGAACACGCGGATAGCTGTTCGTCCGGTGGAAGCTATCGAGGAAGAGCAGCCCGATATATTGTTCATGCTGGCATGGAATTTCTTCGACGAGATTTACGAACAGCAGGCCGAATTCCGCGCGCGGGGCGGAAAATTCCTCGTCCCGCTGCCTACGCCGCGACTTGTGGGATAAGGTTGAAAGCGGTGGCTTCATGACCGGCTCTGCCTGCCTTGTCACTGGCGCCGCCGGTTTCATCGGATCGCATCTTGTGCGTGCGCTGGTTGCACGTGGTGATATGGTGCATGCAGTGGTGCGTTCAGGCTCCTCGCTTGACCGGCTTGAAGATATTTCGGACCAGATCGTGCTGCATCGGTTCGACCTTGCTGATGGAGATGCGCTGGCCGCATGCCTGCAGCAAGCTGTGCCGCAAAAAGTGTTCCATCTTGCCGCATCGACACGCGATGCGGGCGCGCCGGATCCCGCCTCATTGGCCGCAGGCGTGGCAGATTATCTCGATCCGCTATTCACCCTTTTGAGCCAGCTTTCGAACGCGCTCAGCCCGCCTTTGGTCATGGTGCGCACAGGAACAATTGCCGAATATGGGCTTGCCCCAACGCCCTATCGGGAAGATCTCCGGGAATGCCCTCAGACGCCATATGGCGCACGCATGCTGGCAGGCACACATCATATTGAAATGCTTGCCAAAACGCTTGGATTTCCTGTGATCACAGCGCGCCTTGCGCTGACCTATGGGAAGGGGCAGTCGCCAAGTTTCCTCTTGCCTGCGCTGATTGACGCATGCGCAAATGGAAAGCCTATTACCATCAATCGGCCGGATGACCGACGCGATCTGATCCATGTCGACGATGTTATTGAGGCTCTTATTCTCCTTTCTGATCAACGCCCTGATGGATGTGAGACCGTGAATGTCGCTACAGGCAGAGCGCTCTCCATGCGCCATCTTGCCAGCCTCGTTGTAGGGGCAATGAAGAGCGACCCGGCGCTTGTTTCATTTGGCGAGCAACAGCTGGGCGGTCAGCAATCGATCCTGTGTGCCGACACGACAAAGGCCCAGCGCGAACTGGGATGGCAGGCCCGCATTGCGCTCGAAGATGGTCTGCGAAAGCTTGTAAGAAAAGAGAGCCACGATGCTGAGACAGAGGGACTTCGCCATGCAGCAGTCTGAGAAAACGCTGGTGTCGGTTCTCGTTCCCGCCTTCAATGAAGAGGCAACTATTGAACGTGCCTACGACACTATCGTAAAGGCATTCGAGGGGCTGGAAGATTATGATTACGAGATCATTTTCTCGGACAATCACTCTTCCGATCGCACCTTCGGCCTGCTCGAAAAGCTTGCCCGAAAGGACCCGAGGCTCAAAGCCATTCGCTTGTCGCGCAATTATGGATACCAGCGCTCGCTATTGCGGCTCTACAAGGCGGCGAGCGGTGATTGCGCGGTGCAGCTGGATTGCGATCTTCAGGATCCGCCCGAACTCATACCCGAAATGCTGGCTCGATGGCGTGAAGGCCATCAAGTTGTCTATGGCATTCGCCGCAGTCTTCAGGACGGCTTTTTCACCGCCATGGCGCGGCGCGTTTTCTACCGCTTCGTGCGTGCCATCAGCCATGATGATTTGCCGCTGAATGCAGGCGAATTCCGGTTGGTAGACAAGGTCATCCTAACAGAACTACAACAGGTCAACGACACCACGCCCTACCTGCGCGGACTGATCAGCGCGATGGGCTTTTCGCAAGTGGGCATCGAGTATGACAGGGCCGACCGCATTGCTGGTGAAAGCAAGTTTCCGCTCAAGTCGATGATAATGCTGGCGGTTGACGGTGTACTCAACCACTCGCTCCTGCCCCTGCGACTGGCCTCTATTGCGGGGCTTGTCATCGGCCTGCTCAGCTTCCTGCTGACATTCGGCTATCTGCTCGGCAGCCTTGTTCTGGGGCAGGAATGGCCGGCCGGCTTCGCGACAACTACCATCCTGTTGCTGATGTCCATTTCAATCAATGCAATCTTCATGGGCATTATCGGTGAATATCTTGGCCGCATATTCCTGCAATCCAAGAGTTCATCGCAGCCGATTGTTCAGACAAGCCTGAACTTCACTGAGCGTAAGATCAATCCGGCCGGCGAAATACAGCAAGACGCGTGATGACGTAAAACACCGCAGCGTAAGTCGCTATGGCCAGTCCCTGCACAATCGGGCTTTCTGAATAGCCTGCCATGCGCCCTGCTGTGATGACGGCAAGATTGACGCCGTAACTTATTAAGAATGCCATCAGGTAGCGGGCTATTTCTCCCAGGCTTGCGCGGTGCTTCGGGCGGAAAGTCCATAACCGGTGAAGCGCATAGGAAATCGGCAGGCCAAGAGCGAAGCCGATTGCATTGGCGCGGTAATCGCCTGCGCCAAACCACAGGGCTGCAAGGATGAAGAAATAGCCCAAAGCCGTGTTGAGCAGTCCGACAAGTATGAACCGCTGGATCGTGGCCAGTTCAGTATTCATGCGCATGCCTTCCGCTTCATAGGATTATCTGCTTACCGGGAGCTTGTCCTCTGAGGTTTACAGTAAGGCGATCGCGGGCAATTTGCACCTGCGCTTACGGCTGAAGAAAAAGGAGTAGGAGGCGGATTTTCATGCGAAGGAGGCGTGTTCCACTCAATGATAATTCAACTGAGTTTGGCCCTATGCAGCGCTGTTAAACAGAGTGAACATGCACAGTGCGAACCAGTGATTGCCATCGAACAATTGAAGTTTTTTGTGTAGGTTCAGGGTTAATATAGTGCGCAGGAATGTCTTGGTATCGCTGCTAGAATGCCCAATCCAAGCCGTAATCTTTTGACATACCGGCTGGATACATTCATCTGATTTCACTAGTTACCGTGCTCTCAATGCTGAAAGAAAGGCATTGATTAACCGGTATTTGGTCTAGGGTGTGCAGAGGTATTTGTCGGCTATGTCACGCAAAGCGCTGGTTCTGACCTTGTCGACGTTGGTATTTCTTGCAGAGGCGGGCTGTGTGACCGAAAATCTTCCGACGACTTGTAGTGTTACAGGCGCTCGGCACTTGTCTGCCGACGCCAGTTCCGCAGAGATTTGCCGCAAGTTTGAAGAGCGGCTGGTTGATGCAATGGCCGCTGCGGGCAAGACGGTGGATCCTGCCGCGCTGACCGTTTCAATCGACTTGCATGAACGCGGATCGGCCGAAGCACTGATTTCCCGACGCGGACAGGACGAGACGACAGAATATCCCAAGGTTTCGGTAGATGTAATGGACAGACCCTTGGCGCAAGGTGACCTCGACAGGTTGGCCGCAGCGGTAGCCCAGGTGATGCTTCAGGCACAACCTGCGGCCGGAACCTGAATGGCCGGATAGCAACAATATTTTGAAGGGTGGATGGGCAGATGACGGTAATGGCAGCGGACTTCCTGCGGGGAAGCTTCAATCGCGAAGAAGGTCTGGTCGAGACGCTGGGCTTTGATAGCCAGTTCGATACACCGGAGCGAAATTCGTTTCATGCCGGCATTCTCAGCCTTTCTGCCGTTCACGCTGCGGGGCATGGCGGCCATGTTCATCAGCCCGGCGGTAATGTAGTCGCTGCGGTAGACAACATACCAGGTGGCACCTCGACCACGGCTACTGTCGCCCCAGGCAGCTTCGCCACCAGCGAGATAGACACATCCAGCGACAGTGACTGGTTCCGCATCAATCTGACGGCAGGCGAGACCTATACGTTCACTGTGTTCCTAGCCAGCTTGCCGGACAGCATACTGACGCTTCGCGATTCTGCTGGAACAGTCATTGAGACAAATGATGACGCCAATACCGCGGCAGGGCTTTATTATTCCGAAATCACCTTCACCGCGACAAGCACCGCAGCCTATTACCTCGACGTGACCGGCTGGGAAAGTTCGACCGGGCAGTATTTCCTTTCCAGTTCCATGCCGCTGAATGACGATGTGGCCGGAGACGCTTCGACAAGCGCAAGCCTGACGATCGGTGCGGCGGCCACAAGCAGCTCGCTCAACCTTTCCGGCGACCGGGACTGGTATGCGGTCACGCTCGAAGCTGGACAGATTTATGAATTTTCCACCAGCGCCACCGGCGGCGCAAATGATGTCGATACCACGCTGACACTGCGCAATTCCTCTGGTGATGTGGTAGCCTATAATGACGATAGCTCAGGTACCTACTCACGCATCCGTTATGTCTCTGAAACCAATGAAACGTTCTACATCGACGTGGGCGGCTGGGCGGATTCGCAGCAAGGCATTTATCAGCTTGCCGGCATTATCGCTCCGGCGCTGCAGGAATTCACCAATGATGAAATCGCCGACCAGTTGATCAATGGGTACTGGGGCGGTTCTGGCGCATCACGGCGTTTCAATGTTGAACCGGGGGATACGCTCGACATCAATGTCACTGCCTTGACTGGAACGGGCCAGTATCTTGCCCGGGAGGCGCTCAATCTTTGGAGCGATGTGCTCGGCATTTCCTTCAATGAAGTCACGTCTGGCGGGCAAATCATTTTCGATGACGCACAAGATGGTGCCTTTGCCAGTTCCACCACCGTCAACGGCTTTATCTCGCAGTCCAATGTCAACATCTCGACAGATTGGCTGGTCAGTGCCGGCACGACATTGAATAGCTATTCTTTCCAGACCTATCTGCACGAGATTGGCCACGCGCTGGGCCTTGGCCATGCCGGAAACTATAATTCGACAGCAAGTTACAGTCAGGATGCAGTCTATCTAAATGATGCGTGGGCAAGCACCATCATGTCGTATTTCGATCAGAACGAAAACACTTTCTTCAACGATCTCGATTTCAGCCGGGTTTTCGCCATTTCCCCGATGAGTGCTGATGTCGTGGCAATCCAGAATTTATATGGTGTGACAGCCACCACACGAACGGGTGGTAACACCTATGGCGCGGGAAATAACACCGGGCGCGATATCTACGGGATCGGCCCCAGTTCGATGAGCAGCATGGGGACCTTGCTGGCCTTCACCATTGTCGATCACGGCGGTAACGATACGCTTGATTATTCGCCTTTTTCCGCCGCGCAATACATCAATCTGAATGCCGAGACATTTTCCAATGTCGGCGGCAGCATCGGCAATATGAGCATCGCCCGTGGCACGGTGATCGAAAATGCCATTGGCGGCTTTGGCAATGATCAATTGGTCGGCAATGATGTCGTCAACTTTCTCACCGGCGGATCGGGCTTTGATGTGATCGATGGCGGCAGCAATATCGACACCGCGATTTTCAGCGGCAACAGTTCCTCCTACGCGGTCACGCAGACTTCGGCCGGGGTATTTCAGGTGAGCGGCCCCGACGGCACGGATACTCTGACAGCAATCGAATATCTGCAATTCGATGACGAGACCATTCGCCTGCTTCCGGGTAGCGGCGTATCGGTGAATTTCGATACTGCTGATCCTGCGGTCTATCAGATGGCCATGAACAATATCCGCGATTTTGACGGCAATGCGCTGGGCGGTAACGGTGCTTGGCTGCGCATTGGCGAGGTCGATGTGAACGGCGATGGCGATATTGACCAGATCCTAGTCAATAATGCTCTCGGACGTTTTGCCACTGTCGGCACGGCAGATGACGGGCTGGTCTATTTCGACGATTATGGATGGGCCGGCGAAACGCGCGTTGCGGGTACCTATATCGATCCGCTGGTGGCATCGGGCGAGGTTGTGGCAGGCAGTCCTCATGACAGCCAGATCCGCTTTCAGAATGATCTCGAGATCGAGAATATCATCCGCGTGCTGGACGCGGATGATTACGATGGTGACGATTTGCAGGAAATATATTTCGCACTGACGGACGGCTCTGCCTATCTGCATGCCTATATGCATGCGGACGGCAACATCCAATATGCCAATTACCAATCAGAGCAGCAGGTGATCGATTACCTGACTGCAAACGGTTATGACGCAAGCACCTATGCTGATTGGTTCCCTGCGGATCAGAATGTGCAGATGCAGCCGGACGATTTTGCGCTTGCACAGCAATCAGCCAAGCCCGCCGCCTTTGACCTCGATGCCCTGGGCCTTCTACCGGCTGCCTTTGATGATGGTGTGATGACCGCCAGCTTGCACGATCAGATGGTCGAAACCTTCGCCTGACCTTTGCCGCTGGCGTGTTTCGCTTACCGATCTAAATCAACTGACGAGACTTGGCTTCGCTGCCTGGATGCGCCGTGCCTGCTTGTTAGCTGGAAAGGGCTGACAGGCCGTGTTTGCCTTTGTCGGCATGGATGACAGCAGGCTCGGTCGCCAATCGATTACATAGGTCTTCGCACGACATTGGAACGCCCAGTTCAAAACCTTGCAGATAATCGCATCCCTGCAATTGCAGCAGGCGCGCCTGCCATTCGCTTTCAACACCTTCCATCACGGTCTTCATTCCCAAGCTGTGACTGAAATCCACCATAGAGCGGATGATACGAATGGCCTTTTCGCTCTGGCCTAATTTCTGGATAAAGGATTTGTCCAGCTTCATCCCGTCGAGCTCGAAATTCTGCAGATAGCTGAGCGAGGAATAGCCGGTTCCGAAATCATCCAGATACACTTCGATACCTATTGCCCGCAGATGGCCGATGGAATCGCGCGCACTGGATATATCGGAAATCAGGACGCCCTCGGTCACTTCCACCACCAGTGAAGAAGGGGGGAGACCGGACGCAATCAGACGGTCAATCAGCCTGTCTGCAAAATTTTCATGGCGAAAGTAGATTGGCGAAACATTGACCGCGACAGGGCACTTGAATTCCTGGGCGGCTCCAAGCGCGGTATCCAGTGTCCATTCTGTCAGCTGGATAATTTGTCCGCTGTCCTCGGCCACGGATACCATCAGGGCAGGGGAGATGCCATCAAGCGCAGTTCCTTTGGAACGCAGCAGCGCCTCGACTTTGCAGGTCTTGCCGTCGCGCGCATCGACGATCGGCTGATAATGCAGCATGAAACGTTCTTCGAAATGCGCCTTGCCAAGCTCTGTTCGGATTGAGTTTTCGCGCATTTGCCGATTGGAAAGCAGGTCATCGAAGATATGTACAGATCCGCCTCTGTTTCCCTTCGCTTCATACATGGCAAGATCGGCGCGGCGCAGCAATTCTTCGCAGCCGTAGATGGCCGGATCGCCGATTGCGATGCCAAGCGATGCTGAAACTTCAACAACGCGGTCCGCGAGGTGAAAAGGGCGGCCGATTGCATTGATAAGCGCATCGCCAATGGCCTTCACCTCGGCCTCGTCACGAAATGGCAGGATTGCAGCAAATTCATCACCGCCCAGGCGGGCCAGCGCAATCGGATCGGACAGCACTTCGGCAGCACGGTCCCCCACAGCTTCCAGCAGACGGTCGCCGACATAATGGCCCAGAGTATCATTTACTTCTTTGAACCGGTTCAGGTCGAAATACAGCAGCATCACCATCGTGCTGTCTGAACTCGTTGCCGCCAGTTCTTCCAGGGCCTGGGTAAAGGCAGCTCGATTGAGGTGGCCGGTTAGCGGGTCCATGCGCAACCGCCTGCGGCTCTCCTTCAGCAAATCCGCCAACAGGCTGCGCGTGCGGTCAGATCGCAAGATGTCATCCCTCAACAAGCCGGCTGAAAGCGCACCGCTGCATGCGGAGATAAATGCGAGCCAACCTGCTTCGCGAGCATTTCCATTTAATCCGTAATATGCCGCGATGCAGCTCAGCAGGACCGCCAGCAAGGCAAGTGCAGTCCCGGGCTGCCTACGTGCAACCATCATATGAGAAATCTTGTCGAGCACTTCAGCGGCCGACTTTCGTTTCCATCAGTCGCCTGACTTGCTGCGCCATTCGTTTCTTGCCTTCGGCCATCTGGTTATCCAGCGAGTTCACCGTTTCGGATTGTGAAAGATGCGTGGCCATTCGGGCCCGCAGCACAGGCAGGCTTACAGGTTTTGTCACGTAATCATTTGCCCCGGCCTGCATTGCCTCGACAATATGCTCGTCCTCGCCAACGGCGGTGCACATGATGACAGGCAAGCGGCTGGCCGTGTGGTTCTCACGGATCGCTATCAGCGTATCCAGTCCGCTGAGACCGGGCATCATCCAGTCAAGCAGGACGATGTCTGGTCTGGCCTTGGAAAGTATCGACAACGCCCCGGCGCCATCGCCAGCACTCAATGTGCGGTAGCCGGCGGACTGCAGGGACCGTTCCAGAAGGAGGCGATTTTCCTCGATATCGTCGACAATCAGGACCATGCGCTGGATGTTGCAATGCAATGTCATCCTACGGCCTCCCGCAGACCTTCGGCGATTTCGCGCGGAGCCGCATCGCCTTTCAAGTAAAAGCGGGCACCTGCGGAGACGAGCGAATGATGCTGCGAAATGGAGAGATCCTGGCCTGACACAACGATCAGGGGAATGGCCGCCAGTTCAGTGTGGGACGCAAGACGTTCGATAAATTCAAAACCGTTGACCCCGGGCATGTTGAGATCCAGCAAAATTGCCTTTGGAGGCCTGTTCTTAACAGCATCAAGGCCGGATTGGCCGTCCACCGCGCGCCGCGTGCTGAAGCCCATGCGGCGAACCGTCCGGTTCAGCAATTCGGCCGCGTCATCTTCGTCTTCGATAATCAGCACATCTCCGCTCAGATCAGTGTCATAGACGGAGATGATGCGGCGTAATTCGGTTTCGGTCACTGGTTTGCGGACGAAATCAGATGCACCGGCTTCAAGGCCGCGGGCCCGGTCATCATCCACGGTAACGATCAGGATCGGTGTGCTGGTCAGCTGTGGTTGTGCGCGCAATTCGGGCAGCACTTCATATCCGGATTTACCGGGCATCAGTGCATCCAGCAGAACGATGTCGACCGGCTCCCGACACGCCATTTCCAGCCCGTCTGCCGCGTTTCGAGCGGATACCACCTGATAATCGCAGCGCTTCAACCATCGGGTCAGAAGATCGATAGCAGCCGGATCGTCGTCAATCACGAGCGCTTTCTTCTTCTTTCTGGACGGTTCATGCGCGCCGTGCCGCTGTATAGCCTGCATGGGGGATTCCTCGGGTTCAATCGGTGGACCGGCCTTTGAAATGTCCAGGGGGATATCGAGTTGGTATGCCCAGGTGCCGTCCTCACGCTCTTCCATCACCAGCACGGCACCCACCAGACGTGCCAGCACATCGTTGACAAAGGCGCTGCCGTTCTTTTCTACACTGCGCCTTTCGCTGCGGGCATTCGCAAAATTATCGGCAATGACCAAGATGCGTACCCGATCGCCTGATGCGATGGAGGCAGAGTAGCGAAGCGACCGTGCACCTCTGAATTTCACTGCATGATCGAACATTCCCTGTACGGCCCGATTCACCTTGTCGCGATGGCTGAACAAAGTGATGTCTCCGCCCGCACTATCATCGGACAGCGTCATTCGGCCATATTCGCTCTGGCATCCGATGCGGGAGGCAATCGAGGTAAGAAGACCGCGAATTGAAATTGGCGCGCGCTCTTGCGCTGTGCCATCCACCTTGTCTTCGACCATGACCAGCAAGTTATCGATTTGCCCAAGCAGGGTTTCGCCTGCTCTGCGTATTCGGCGCAAGTCCACCGAAATCGTTACGAGACCTTTTGCATCCGCTGTCTCGATAAGAATGGAAGAATAGCCCATGATTGCATTGAGCGGTGTGCGTATTTCATGGCTCAACCGCGAGAAGAATGCCTTGCGCTCCACCGTATCGTTATCAAGCTTGGCACGGGCGTGATCGCGCTCAACCTGCATTGCACGAAACGCGCGGGACACGGCGCGCAACCCGGCTTGCGCGCGCACAGGGGCTGCTGCCGTAGTCATCCCAGCCATCAGCGCTGGTCCGCCAATGCGACATTCGCTTCTACCAACAAAACTTGTGGCCAAATCCCACAATTCATCAGCGTAGGCGTTCAACCTTTTTGCGTGCGCTGCATTGATGGCGCGACCAAGTAGAAAGCCAAGAACTCCGAAGATCGAGGCAATAGCAAAACCGCCCAGGATGATTGAGTCGGTCATCGATTGGGGCGCGACCATTGTCAGTGTCATGGCAGCGGCAAGAACGCTGCCGGCCCCAAGGAGGACAAGAATCCACGGAAGGAAACGGTCTCTCGATACCCTTGGTGGTGGCGAGGTGAGGGGAGTATCGAGATAGCTCACGCGGCAGACCGCTGATCTATCTGCGCTTCAATTGCTGGCACACGGATCGTAAAGCTGGTGCCAACGCCAAATTCGCTGCGGACAACGATTGTGCCGCCCATCATTTCAGCAAACCGCTTGGTCAGCGCAAGTCCGAGACCGCTGCCGCCATAATGGGTGGCTGTATCGTCTTCCGCTTGGCTGAACGTCTTGAATATGCGGCGCAAGCCATCTGGCCGCATGCCGATGCCATTATCCGTGACTTCGAGTGAGAGCCAGTCTCCATCGGCATCGGTGGTGCGAATTACTGTCAGCATGATGACACCTTTGGTCGTGAACTTCGCCGCGTTGGACAGCAAGTTGAGGAGGGACTGGCGAACCTTGAGAGCATCCAATTCAAGCGGTGTGATCTCTTCCGGCATATTCAGCACAAGCTGGTTGTGACGTTTTTGTGCAAGCGGCGAGGCTGTGGCAATTACATCATGGGCGAGGCTGCGCAGATCGACTTCCTCGACGCTGAGATCCATTCGGCTACTTTCGATTGATGACAGGTCGATCACATTGTTGACGAGCGCCAGCAAATGTCGGCCAGCGGCATGGATCCGGTCAAGGTCCTGGGACTTGCGCGCGTCCTCACCCCGGTCCTGCCATTCTTCCTTGAGCATTTCAGTAAAACCGATGATAGCGTTGAGCGGAGTGCGCAGTTCGTGGTTCATCTTGGCAAGGAAGATAGACTTGCGGCGACTGGCCTGTTCTGCCTTCGCCATCGCGCCGCGCAGTTCTTCGACCCGTTCGCGCTGGTTGATTGTAGCCTGTTCCAACCGCAGGCTTACGCGCATGACTGTTTCGTAAAACAGGCACATCATGGTCATGTAAGCGAGGGCAGCGATGATCGAGAAAACATTCGGAAGCAGCAATTGCTCATGGTCCAGCAGCTGCGGAAATTCACCGGTCACAAGACGCGCAATAGTGAAAAGCGTCAGTTGCAGCGCAATGCCGATCAGCGCATTGCGAATGGCCTCCGCCAGATAGAAGAAGCACAGAACCATCGCGATGAGGAACCACGGCAGCAGCGGCGAGCTTATGCCGCCGAACCAGAACGATCCGAACAGGCTGAGACCGACCAGCATTTGCACTGAGACCATCGCGGCCAGTTCCATGCTCCCGCTTTTGCGCAGGATGATCGGAACAAGGAAGAAACTGGAGACGCAGATTTCGGTAACCCAGAACTGCCAGCCCGCTACCGGCAGGTTGAGCCACAGGAATGCCATCACAGCCTGGCCCATCAATGGGCCGAGGAAATGCAGCAATACGAAATTACGCACCACAGTGACGTCAGACACCGATGAGCGGAATCGCACCGGTATGAACCAGTCCAGCAGTGTGTTCAGCCGGGCAATCATCGAGACCTCCGAAAGTCGAGGCTTCTGGTACCCGGCAAGGGTTTAAATATCTCTAAAACTCTTGTTAACCATTATGCAATTGATGGGGCCTAGACCACCGAGTGGAAACCCGTGGTTTGCAGACCGCGACGTTGCCCGTTTCTGGCCGATAATAGGACTGCGATGAGATGACAGCTTTGCAGACATCGCCCGGCTGGAACCTGAGCTCTGTACTCGATTTCTTCATCCCCAAAGCGATGATCGCGGATGTCGAACAGCATCGCCGTGCGCGCATGTTCATGCTGAGCCATACCTTCGGTCCGATATTGGGCAATACGCTTCCCGCATATCTCTATTTGATTAATGGGATCGCGGATTACCGGGTGGTTGTCTTCTTTCTCTCGATCACCGCCTTCTGGATCTATCCCGTCCTGCTGCGCCTGACCGGACGCTATCGCCTGCTGGCCTTTATCTCGGTTCAGAATTTGGCGTTCTGCGTTATCTGGGCCTGCTATGCCTTTGGTGGATTGCTTTCGCCATTCCTGCCGTGGATGCTGATCATTCCGCTTCTCTCGTTCCTGTATCTCCCATCTGAAGGCTGGACGCGCGATATCCTGCTATTGCAATTGTTTGCCAATCTTTCGGCGCTGCTTTTCGTCACAACGGGTGGTGTTGCACTCCCGCCGCTCAATCTCGAAGAGCTTGAAGTCATCGGGATGATCTCGATGGGTTCGGTGGCGATCTATTTCGGCATGATGGCGCTGTATTTTGCCAAGATGTTCCATGAACAGCGCGAATTCGGGCAGGAACTCGACAATCTGGTTTCATCTTCCGACAATCTTCGCAATCTTACTGCGGCTGCCCGGCAAGCCGGTGCTGCGAAGGCCGATTTTATCGCCGGGATGAGCCATGAATTGCGCACTCCACTGAATGCCATCATCGGTTACAGCCAGCTTCTGCTGGAAGAAGCAGAGGATGAAGGGGACAGCGCCAATAAGGGTGATCTGCACCATATCCATTCATCCGGATCGCAGCTTCTCTACCTGATCGATCACGTGCTTGATTACTCGCGCATCGAAGCGGGCCGCATGCCGATCAATGCGCGGCCGGACAAGGTCGCTACCGCTTTTGTGCGATGGCGGGGAGAAGTTGCAAAAAAGGCTCCGGGTGTGGCGCTTTCCCTTGATGAGGCCGGCCATAACGAACGGGTTTTCGTGACGGACTGGACAGCGATGGCCGCCATAGTCGGCAATATGGTGAGCGGCATTGCCTATGCTTGCAAGGATGGCCAGATACGCCTGCGTTTCTGCGTTATCGAAAACGATGGCATATCGCTGCGGCTGGAGAGTTTTGACGCGGCCGGGCGGCCTCACCCCATCAGTCTGACATCAGAGATTTTCGACGATTCCCAGGATATTTCTCCTACCAAATACGGCGCCATGGGGATCGAACCGGCACTGGCGCTGAAATATATTCAGCTGCTGGGTGGAGACATCCTTAAAGAGCGGTGTGCCGGTGATGAACATGAGCTTATCATAATATTTCCACCCGTCACGAGCGTACAGCCTACTGAAGGCGCCCACACTCAGCTTGCCTGAGCATTGTCCGCTTACTGGAATTGCCATTGACCAAAGTTCTCATCGTTGAAGACAATGAAATGAACCGCGATATGCTTTCACGCCGCCTGAGCAGGAAGGGTTTCGAAGTGATCGCTGCCGTGGATGGTCCGGATGGGATCATGACGGCATCATCTGCCTTGCCCGATATAATCCTTATGGATGTTGCCCTTGGCGCTATGGATGGCTGGGAAGCCACGCGAGCGATCAAGACCAATGCAGAAACTGCCAATATTCCGGTGATCGCGCTTACTGCGCACGCCCTCGAAAGCGATCGCAGAAAGTCGATTGCAGCTGGTTGCAGCGAGTTTGAAACCAAGCCGATCGACATCGACAGGTTGGTCGAGAAAATCATGTTATTGGCGAATTTAGCGTAACCGGAAGCTCGGCTTTTTCCTCGATGGAAAAAATGACGCTGCTTCGGCCCACTGCTACAGGCACTTTCGGTGGCAATGACGTGCTTGGCGAAACGCGGCTCGATCCTGGGCTTTGAGTACGGGTATTTCCGTCACCTTCTGAGCTTGAATTGGTATTCTGCCATTGCAGCTCCGGAAGTGTTCATCCTCCGCGTCCGGACCTTCTTGCTTGCTGGGCCAGCACCATATCTCCATTTGCGATGACTCCGTCCCTTGCGGTAGCGCAGCAATGTATTTCACAGCATTGCCACAAAAGAGGGTTACACCGTCCCCATGATCAAGATTTCGGCCGCTCTCACCGCCATATCTGCGCTTTCGCTATCCGTGCCCGCCCATGCCTGGGGGCCTACTGGACATCGCGTGACTGCGCAGATTGCACAGGACAATATCAGCGGCCGCACGCGCGCCGAAATTGTTGAAATCCTGGGTCATGAGGAACTGCCTGAGGCGAGCACCTGGCCTGATGAAGAGCGTTCAAACCCCGCGCCTTTCTGGCAGGAGACGGCAGGCCCTTTCCATTACGTGACCTTGCCAACGGGGCAGGAGGTGGGCTCAATCATCCACCCAGCGGAAGGGGACGCGCTGACCGCGCTCGAAGGATTTACCGCCGTTTTGCGCGACGACGCCGCGTCTGCCGATGACAGGGCGCTGGCCCTGCGCTTCGTTGTCCACATCGTTTCTGATCTTCACATGCCACTCCATTCGGGCAGGGGCACGGACCGGGGCGGCAATGATTTCATCGTCGACTGGTTTGGCAAGGAAACCAATCTGCACTGGGTGTGGGATGAAGGCATGATCCTGCGCCAGCAATTGTCCTATTCCGAATATGCCGATCGGCTGGAACGCCATATGACCGCTGAAGAAGTGCTGGCATGGTGGGAACCCGCCCCAGGAAACTGGGTGGCAGAGAGCGTTGCCCTTCGAGAGCGTATCTATCCCCAAACAGGCCCTTCTGCCGGGCCATATGGCGGACCCGATGCAGAGCCGGTTCCCGGCCTCGGCACGGAGGAATTTCCGGTGGCATTGCAATATCGCTATCACTGGACATGGATACAGTCTGCGGAAGAGCGGCTCGCGCAGTCGGGTATCCGCCTTGCGGCCTATCTCGATATGGTTTTTGCCGAGGAATAATCCTGTATCGGGCAGGCCTTCTGCCGGACAAATGCAGGTTTGCCCTCCTGTTTCACTCCGGCTTCGTCTAGGGTCGGCATCCAACAATTGGACACGGAGCGTTTGTGACGACTGAAATCGGTGATATCGACAAGATTCTGGACCAGCTCGAGGATATTTCCAGGACCTCGCGCGCCAATCTTGTCGATGCGCTAGGCACTTTTGCCGATAGCAGGACGCCGCCCGATCCGGCGGATCGCGCAAAAGGCATTTTCGCCTATCCGCAGCTGACTCTGCATTATGCGGACGACCAGCTTGAGGAGCATCCGGCACGTTCCTATGCTCGGCTAAACCAGATCGGGACCTACCGCAGTTCCATCGCGGAACCAGATTTGTTCCGCCCCTATCTGAAGGAACAGCTGGAACATCTGGTCCGCGATTATCCGGTGGAGATAGAGGTAGGCCGCTCCAGTGACGAGATTCCCTATCAATATGTGCTTGATGCCGGTGGGGCAGTGGAATTGCAGGGCGCAAGCAGTGCAGAGCTGACGCGCCATTTTCCTGCATCCGACCTCATCATGATTGGCGATGAAGTGGTTGACGGAACGTGGATCCACGAAGGGCAGGTGGCACGGCCTCTTTCGCTTTTCGATGCTTTGCGCACCGATTTCAGTCTTGCGCGCCTGCGCCATTATACAGGCACGCCCGCGCGCCATTTCCAGCGTTATGTGCTCTTCACCAATTACATTCGCTACGTAGAGGAATTCATTGATTTCGCGATTGATGCGCTGGCCGATCCCGATGGCCCTTATGAGCGCTTTTCGGCGCCGGGCGCGGTGATAGAGCGCGGCGATCTTGAAAATGCACGCGCACGGGTAACTGAGGGCACATGGCGCAAACACCAGATGCCTGCCTACCACCTGGTGGGCAAAGACAATACCGGCATCACGCTGGTCAATATCGGTGTAGGTCCGTCCAACGCCAAGACGATTTGCGATCACATCGCTGTCTTGCGCCCTGAAGTGTGGCTGATGATCGGCCATTGTGGCGGCCTTCGTCCCAGCCAGACCATTGGCGATTATGTGCTGGCCCACGCATATCTGCGCGATGACAATGTGCTCGATTCCGAAATTCCGCCTGAAATCCCGATTCCGCCAATTGCCGAAGTGCAAACCGCCATGTTCGATGCGGCACGTGCGGTGACGGGCGATTCGGATGATATGCTGAAGCGGCGGTTGCGCACCGGCACGGTTGTCACTACCGATGATCGTAATTGGGAGCTGCATTACACCCGCTCCGCCCTGCGCTTCAACCAAAGCCGGGCTGTCGCGATAGACATGGAATCGGCAACTGTCGCCGCTCAAGGATACAGGTTCCGCGTGCCTTATGGCACCTTACTGTGTGTATCTGATAAGCCATTGCATGGTGAAATAAAGCTGCCGGGGCAGGCTAATAGCTTTTATGAAAAGTCGGTCAGCCAGCATTTACGCATAGGCATTGAAACGCTCGCTCTGCTCAGCAAGGAGGGCGACAGTTTTCATAGTCGCAAGTTGCGCAGTTTTGATGAACCGCCGTTGCGCTGAAACCCCGTCCTAGTCGGCGGCCAATACGCCCTGCACGCGGCCACACACGGGGATTGTGACATCGCCCGCCGCCACATAGGCTTCCAGCGCATCGATATCGAAGCCGACATTGGCGATCTGCGGCACAGTGGTAAATTGTGCAAAGCCATCGCCGCCACCGACAAGAAAATTGTTTGTCACCAGACGATAGCTGCGCGCCGGATCGAGCGGGGCTCCGTTGATCTGCATCCCGGTCACGCGCTTCCCGGCCATCTTATCGACATCCAGCGTGTAAACCGTTCCGGTTGACGGGATCAGAGTGGAATCGCAGATCACTGCCGGGCCATCTCCGCATAATTGCTGCTCCAACACGGCCATGATTTGCGCGCCTGTCATCTCCAGCACGATTAAACTATTGCCGAAGGGTGCCATTGCGGAAAGCTCACCAAAGGTCAGCACCCCGTCATCCGCGCCAGTCAGATAAGTTCGTACACTGCCAGAATTGACCAGCGCGAGATCAGCCGACTCAGACAGGGCAGAATTGGCGGCATCAAGGTAGCTATCGGCCACCAGCTGCTGCGCGGGCCTGTCACCGCAATCATCGCCAATTACGCCCGTGTCGGCGATTGGGCCAACTGGACGGTTGGCGACAGGACCGGATGCCTCGGCATAGGTCGCGACAATCTGCTCGACCGCAGCATTGCTACCCGCGCTGCCATCAACCGGTATGTTGCGCGCACTGACAGATGTGACGATACCGGCTGCGGGATCGACCATCATGGTGATGTCGGTAACAAAGGCGCCATAGCGTCCCCCGGAGGTCAGCAGTATGTCTTCGCCCGAGGCGGTGGGAACATTGCAGACATAGGACTGGTGCGTATGTCCTGACACGACGACCGAGATGGAAGGATCGAGCGCTTCGACGATCGGAACCACCGCACCGGAAAGGCCGGGGCACCCCGCGATGTTGAAGCGCGGATCGACAACGGCACCTTCGTGGATCAGGAGCACCACCGCATCCGCGCCCGCAGATTGCAATTGCGCCGCCAATGTGTTCGCGGTCTGCGCTTCGTCAAGAAAGGTGTAGCCCTGCGTCGCCTGCGCGCTGACGAGGTTCTTCGTGTTCTCCAGCGTCAGGCCGATAAAGCCGATTTGCGCCCCACCGATTTCCTGCATCTGCGTTGCGGGAAAGAGGGTGTTGCCTGCTTCATCGACCGTGTTTCCGGCAAGGTAATTGAAACCGGCGCCGGCAAATGGCTCTATAGCGCAGGGTTTCCGCATGGTGTGCTTGTCGCAGCCGCCATCCTGCATGCGACGCAATTCCGCCACGCCGCGGTCAAATTCGTGATTGCCGACCGAGGCGACATCCAGGCCAAGGGTGGAGAGCACGCGGACGGTCGGTTCGTCGAGGAATAGCGATGAGATAAGCGGGCTGGCTCCGATCAGATCGCCCGCTGCAACCGTGACGGTGTTCGCCTTGCGCACGCTTTCCAATAAGGCGGCCAGTCGTGCTGCACCACCAAGACGCACGCTGCGCTGTGTTCCATCTTCCACGAAGGTATATTCGCCTTGCGGAACCTTCAGATTGCCGTGAAAATCATTGAGCGCAAGTATCTGAATGGGCACAGGCGTTGCGGGCAATGTTGTGCGTATCGGTTGTTGGGCGGCGCAGGCAGACAGCATGCCACCAGCAATCATGATAGAAGCGAGGCGCGTTTTCTTGAGTATGGGAGACATGCAGGGCTATTCCATTATCAAGATGACAAGAAAAAGGCGGCGATGCTTTTTCAAACACCGCCGCCTTTTTAGCAATAATGATTGGCAGATCAGAATTCGTAGCGAACGCCGACCTGGATACGCCAGATTGAGGCCGAAGTGACCACGAATTCCTTATCATCAGGGTTGAAGCCCGTGATGATATAGCGACCTTCAGCATCGACGCCGCCATCCACAAGATCGACGAACTCATCGCGAGCGCGTTCGATATTTGCACCATCATCGAGAAAGTTCAGGAAATTGTCGAAGTCAGCGAACAGCTCGATGCGATCATTCTTGATCCCGGTGAGGCTGCCAAGGAAAGGCAGTTCCTGACTGAAGCGCAGATCAAGATCATAGGTCCACTCATTGCGGCAGGTATTCCGCGCAATGGAAGCACCAGGATCGAAGTCGCACTGTTCGGGAACGTACGAACCATCGTAAAGCACGTTACCGGAAGAATCGGTGAAGGATCCACCACTAAGATAATCGAGCAGCTGGTTCACAGCGCCACCCGGATCGTCGACACCATTGCTACCCGGCGCGCGGATATCCGAACTGGGCGACAAGTTCGGATCATCGATCCCCGAGGGGATGTAGAGCAGTGCATTGTCATTGCCCGAAGAGCTGTCGTTGAACACACCGCCGCCATCGAAGTTCAGGCTGTAAGGCCGCCCTTCGCTCGCCCGGAAGAAGATACCGAGCGAAGTATCGAAATCTTCAACGAACTGCTCCTTGAAATAGACCGAAGCGGTGATGTTGTGGCGTGTTTCATAGTTCGATGTTGAAACCGCTGGATTCTGTCGGTCAAAAGCGGAAGTCACGTCATAGGACGAGGTCGCCGTGGAAGAGCCGACATTGCGGTTGTTTTCCGAATCCGTGAATGCATAACCGAAGCTCAAGCCCACTGCCCCGCCTTCGGTGAAGATGCCGCGATCGAAGTTTTTCGCAAGCAGGAAAGACACGACGTGGCTTTCATAGCTCGGTCCGTTGGTCAGCTGGATTTCGTCATCACGGCCTGTGCCAAAGCATTCTGCGGTGACATTGTTCCACATCGGCGGCGTGCCACCCGAATAGGCCAGTGATGCGTTACAATCGGTACGGTTGGGATCGATCGCTGCATAGATTGGACGACCGTCCACAGTGTAGCCGCCATGTGGTTGCGTAATATTCGGCGTCTGTGACAGATCAACGAAGTTCAGCGTGTCGTTGAAGCGCGAATAGATGTAATCGACCTTCGCGTGCCAATTGCTGAAAAAGCCGCCCTGCGTTCCGAAATCGGTCGCCAGACCCAGATTCGCGCGGACCACGGTGGGCACGTCAAATTCGGGATCGGTCGACTGCGTATCGGCAAGGCCCGCTGCCGCTTCCAATGATGCGGCCTGGCGTGCGCAATCCGGGAAGCCGGTGAATTGGCCGCCCTGCACGACAGAGATCGAACCGTCCGGATTGGTGATCGCATCGCAAGGACCGAAGGTGTCTTCCTGACCGGTAGAGAAGCCGTTGTTGGAAAAAGCGTTGGAGAAATACACCACTGGATCGCCGCCAGAGAATACGCCGACACCGCCCGTCACGCGGCTGTTCGAGAGGAAGCCTTCATTATCGAATTCGTAGGTCGCCGAAGCGCGCGGCAACCACACGACGTCCAGATCGCTGAACGGAACGGCATTGCTCCATCCGTAACGACTGACGAATTCCGGGTTTTCTTTCGGAGCATCACCGTCATAAATCTGCATGCGCACACCGGCTGTCAGTGACAGTTGCGGGGTCGCCTGAATTTTATCCTGTGCATAGATTGAGTAGATCTGGCGTCCGAAGGTCGCTGCGGCTTCATTGATATCGCCCGAAGGGGTCGCTGAAATGTCGCCGCCGCCCAGCGAGCCGTTTGCAACGGAATCCGCGCCGCCGCCAAATACGCTGGAGAACGCACCGGGCGCCACGCGGCCCGCTTCGAAATCGTCGAGGCTCGCGAAAAACAATGTGCCCGTCGCGTTAATTGCGAACAGGTTATAGACTTCCAGATCATTATATTCCGCGCCGAACTTGAGCTGGTGCTTACCGGCATCGATGTTCACCTGGAACTTGGCCTGATCGGTGCGGTTTTCCAAGGCATTGGCCGAACGGAAGATGCCCGGACCGGTGCTTAGCAAGCCATTCTGCGGATTTTCGCTGGCCGGGATGTCACCGCTGGTTTCATTGGGGACGAGTACCGAAAGGCGCACTGTCGGATTTTCCGACTGTGCTTCGCCAAAGCCGACAGGGCCCTGCACATCGCTTACTTCGGAACGGCTCAACCGCAATTCGGTCGAGACGGTGTCGCTCCAGTTTGAATAGAAGCGCAGCGAATAATAATCGGAGACCGTGCCTTCATCCTCGAAGCTGTTGAGGCCGCCCGTTTCCTGGTCGCCAAAATCGGATTCGACATTGGTTTCCTCAAGGCGCTGGTAGCTGCCCTCGATGCGGTGATCATCGGTGATGTAGGCATCCAGTCGACCGAAATAGCGAACGCTGCTTTCGGGCAGAGTGATGGGATAGCCGCCTACGTCCTGTCCATATACATCGCGTGCGATCTGCGCAAAGCGATCAAATTGTGCCTGTGTTGCATATTCGAACTGGTTGGCAAAGCCGCCGCCATAGGGGCCTTCTTCATTGGCATTGCCAAGGTCGGTCTCTTCGTAACCGGCATAGAAGAACAGGCGATCGGGAATGATCGGACCCCCCAGCGTGGCACCCCAGCGCTTTTCCTCGAAAGGTGAGACGATATCGTCCTCACCATCCAGCGATGTGCCGCGCAGGCCGGAATCGCGGTAGGAGAAGAAAGCCGAGCCGTGGAATTCATTGGCGCCTGACTTCGTCACCACATTCACGAGACAGCCGGTGAAATCAGAATACTCCACGTCGAACGGGGCGAATTCAACTGATGTTTCCCGAATCACATCAAACGGCAGGGGCAGCGCGTTACGCGCTGCGAAGGGAGTGCCGTTGAGGCCGAAAACGTCGGCCTGGACCACGCCATCGACCGTAAAAGTATTCGAACGGTCATTGCCGCCCAAGCACGAAATACGGTCAACCTCATTGGATCGATTGAGGCTGACGCGCGGATCAAGACGGATAATGTCACGCACGTCGCGGGTGATCGAAGGGAAGCTTTCCAGCGTATCCTGGCCAAAGGCGATACCCGGTCCGACAGCAAGCTGCTGCACATTCACACGCGCGCCACTAACGACAATCACGTTCTCGGCATCGCCTGCGGCGACCGATGTCAGCTCAAAACTGTAGTCCGTATTGCCCGTGATGTTGATATACTGTTCTTCGACTGACTGGCCTTCAAAACCGGAAGCCGTCACCGTCACCGTGTACGGGCCGCCAGAAACCAGCGAATTGAAACGGAAGCTGCCATCCGTGTCTGTTGTCTGCGTGCGCGAGGCACCAGTACGGGTATCGGTTACAGTGACCGTGGCATTTGAAACGCTGCTGCCATTTGCATCGGTGACAGTGCCCTGAACCCCCGAAGTGATCTGTTGCGCCTGCGCCGCTTGCGGAACGGCTGCAGCCGCTGCAATGCTCGCAACGCTGGCTGCGAGTAAAAACCTGATTTTCATTGTCTGACTGATCCCCGTTTGGAAGGTGACGAATCCTGGTGAAGAGGATTGCGGGCCGGATACCCCCATTAAGAGACAGTTTTATTTCACCACTGTAGCATCGCAACACGCCAGGGCTGCAATCCGTGCATTTTCTGTTGGAACCGAGTCGTTTGAAATGGAACCGTTGCTGCATCGCAACATTTTTGGAAGTTCAGCCGCCCGAAATGCGGGCAAGATCTGCGAATCGGTTCACGCGCCTTATGCGAGCCCGATTTCCTTCAGGCGTTGCAGAAGGAAATCATGTGCGGTGATTGTCGGCGCAGAATCATCACCTGGCGTGATGCACTGATCCAGTGGTTCGATAAGGTAATCGGGCCGGAAGTGCAGGAAGAAGGGCATGGAATAGCGCGCCCGCCGTGCCGCTTCACCGCCGGGATTGACCACGCGATGCGTTGTCGAACGCAGGCGATTGTTGGTGAGACGTTCCAGCATATCGCCCACATTTACCGCCAGCGCGCCTTGAGGAGGCGACACCGGCACCCATTCACACTGCCTGTTCAGCAGTTCCAGCCCGGGTTCCTCGGCACCTAGCAGAAGCGTGATGGTATTGATGTCGCCATGCGCTGCTGCGCGAATTGCACCTTCGGGAACATCGTTACCCAACGGCGGGTAATGCAGCAGGCGCATCACGGAATTGCCATCCTTTACCGTGTCATCGAAAAAGCGCTCAGTGAGGCCAAGATGAATTGCAATGGCGCGCAGGATCGTCGCGCCCGCCTTGTCGAACTCGGCGTATAATTCTTCAAAAACCTCGCGGAAGCCGGGCACTTCGGATGGCCAGATATTGGGGGCCATGAAACTGGAAAGCGGGTGTCCCTGCGGTAGATCACGACCGACATGCCAGAATTCCTTGAGATCATGGACCGCGGCATCCTTGGCTATTTCGGTGCCGAAAGGGGTATAGCCACGCGCGCCGCCGCCGCCCGCTATCTGATAGGCTCGCTTGGTATCTTCCGGCAGTGCGAAAAAGTCCCGCGCCAGATTTTCCGCGCGGTCGATCAGCGATTGCGGGATGCCGTGATCGCGCACGATGGCGAAACCGTATTCGGCAAAGCTGCGGCCAAGCTCGTCAGATATTTCAGGCAGCGGGCTGGAGAGCGAGATGGATGCGAGATCGGACATGCACACTATCTTAATATGGCAAGAGAAGGCCCGCCAGTGCCGCGCTCATCAAATTGGCAAGCGAACCTGCGGCAAGGGCGCGCAATCCCAATTTGGCGATGACGGGGCGCTGGTTGGGGGCAAGGCCGCCAGTGACTGCCATCTGGATCGCGATGGAACTGAAATTCGCAAAGCCACAAAGCGCAAAGGTGATAATGGCACGGCTGCGATCCGTAAGGCCTGCGCCTGCCTCTGATCCCAGATCGATAAAGGCGACGAATTCGTTGAGAACGATCTTGGTGCCAAACAAGCCGCCCGCGACCTGCGCCTGGTCCCAGTCAGGGATACCGACGACATACATGACCGGCGCAAAGACGAAGCCGAGCAATTGCTGGAAGCTGACATCGGGATAGCCAATCCAGCCACCAATGCCGCCAAGTATCCCGTTTGCCAAGGCCACCAGTGCAACAAAGACCATCACCATTCCGCCAACCGCAACGGCCAGCTTGATGCCGGTCTGCGTGCCCTGTGCAGCTGCCTCGATCACATTGGCGGGCCGATGGCCTTCTTCGAAGGTCTCTGCGACTTCGACTTCATGGGGCTTTCCGCTTTCTGTCAATGCAGCAGGGCCTTCTGCACTGATCCTGGCAGACGGCAAACGGATGTCATCAGCGTCGATGCCGGCCAGTTGGGCCGCATCACGTGCAAGTCCGCAATCATCATCCGGCATGATCATCTTGGCCATCAGGATACCGCCCGGCGCGGACATGAAGGCAGCAGCCAGCAGGAAAGGCACCGCCTCTGTTCCGATGAAACTGGCATAGGCGGCAAGGATAGTGCCCGCGACACCGGCCATCCCGACTGTCATCAGCGTGAACAGCCGACTGGGCGTCAGCGCGGCAAGATAGGGGCGCACCACTAGAGGGCTTTCGGACTGGCCGACGAAGATATTGGCGGCACTGCCCAGCGCCTCTACCTTGCTGATGCCGGTAATCCACCCGATCACGCCGCCTACCCAACGCACCAGCCGCTGCATTATGCCCCAATGATAGAGAATGGAGACGATAGCCGCGAAAAAGACGATCACCGGCAATGCGGCGATGACAAATGTATTGGCAAAGGGATTGCTTTCCATCGGTCCGAACACCGATGTGATGCCGACCTTCGAAAAATCGAGCAGCGCGATCACCCCGTTCGATAGGAACTGGATGGCCTGAACACCCCAGGGTGTGCGCAATACCAGCACTGCCATCAAGGCCTGCAAGGCAAAAGCGGCACCAACCACACGCGGCTTGATCCGGCGCTTGCCGGTAGAAAGGAGAAAGGCGATCAAGAGTATCGCCGCGATCCCCGCAAGCGAGATCAATTGGGGAGGCACATCATCTCCTGAATGTAGGAAGGCCAGTTTCTTTGCGCATCCACCAGCAAGGTTCAAACAAATTCTGGGAGAATCTGTTGACAGCGCACTTGCCAAGATGGCGACTTGTCCCATAGCCATCGGCGATGGACGAACACAGCCAAGCCAATTCCATCCCCCGCCCGCTATTCCTCCTCGCTACGCTTTATGGCGGCATGACCTGCATCGCAGGCGTGCTGGGTGCAAAGCAGGTGGCGATAGGACCGCTGGCGGTGGAAGCGGGGATTTTCCCTTTCCTGTTTCTCGTCGCGATTTCGAGTGCGGTTGCTGCGCTATATGGCCGTGCCATGGCTAACCAATTGGTGCGCTTCGGTTTCGTGCCACTGCTGGTCGCGATCGGACTGACGTTCCTCGTGCTGTCGCTCCCCACGGATGACGGAATGTACGAACCAGCCAAGGATGCTTTCCCGATCATCCTCGGCCAGACTTGGCGGCTGATGGCGGCAGGCATATTGGCCTATGGTATTTCCATGACGCTCAATGTCTGGATTTTTGCGCGGCTGGGGCAGGGCGGAACACGCTTTGCCGCCATCCGCGGAGCCACGGCATCTGTCATCAGTCAAGTGGTGGACACTATGATCTTCATCACTGTCGCCTTTTACGGTGTGCGTGATATCGGAGAGCTGTTGCTGGGCCAGTCGCTTGCCAAGGTCGTGTTGTCCATCGTGCTGGTGCCGCCCGTCTTGCATCTGCTGATCCACATCGCCCGCCGCATGGACGGAAATTTGGCCAAGCCAGTGCAATGAGCAAAGCCGATCCCTTGATCAAGGCGGCGCTTACTGCGCGAAGCCGTGCTTATGCACCCTATTCCGATTTCCTTGTCGGCTGCGCGATTGAAAGTGGCGAAGGGAAGATTGCTGTCGGTGCAAATATGGAAAATGCCTGCTATCGCCTTGGTGTTTGCGCAGAACAATCGGCGCTTGCTGCCGCGCAACAGGCCTTCGGGCTCGCAAACATCCGGCGCCTGGCAATTGTCGGCGGCCCGCGCGATGCGGCCACCAGTGTAGCGGGCGAGGCGGTGACACCATGTGGCGGTTGCAGGCAAGCCATATTGGAAGCTGCTGACGAGGCAGGCGCGGATCTCGAAATCATCTGTTGCGATCACAATGGTAACAGCACGATGCACACCACGATCAAGGCGCTTTTGCCCAATTCCTTCACGCTGAAATAGGCCATTGCAAAACAAGGTTTACATTTGTTTACTCTGCCTATTGCGCTACCGTTGTTAAAGACTTTCGGCACAGCCAAAAGGCAGGATGCGGGACGAACGCAGCAGTATGGATCGACCACTCGAAAGTTCACCGGGTCCGGATCGCATCAGGTGTTTGGCAATCGGTCTCGGGGGGATGGCGGTTATCGCTGCAAATGCACGTTCAAGCGGTCCTGCAGAGGCCGCAGGATCGACCGCACGGGCGATCAACGATCCGGCCACTGCCGACCATCATTAGCCTACCTGGTGGCTGATCGGCACCGCGATGGCAAATATCCAGTCCTTCAGGGTCGCGCCTGGGACTGGCCGCATTTGGGTCGCGGGACCGGATTGATCTGTTCGCGTCGGAGCGCTGCGCTCTATCGGCTTCTGCCATTGTGGGACTGATAGGGCAAAGCGGGGTCTCTCCGACGCGATTTTCTATGTGCCATATATTTAGCCGCACATTTATTGGCGCGAATGCAAAGCGAATCTTGCAAGGCACTGGCCAAGAGGCCTAGCTTGTCAGAAATTCTCGAGGGGCAAAATGCGCTATTCCAACATTGTTCTGGCCAGTTTTGCAGCGATTTTCTGTTTCGCCATTGCGGTCGTTGCATTCCCTTCCGCGGCTGTGGCGCAGGTTGATGATGCCATCGTTACCTACCGTATGGAGCGCGGAGATACGCTTGTTTCCGTGAAACAGCGTTTCCTCACGGGGCGCATGGCCGTGGCGCGGGTTGCGCGGCTAAACCGCATCAGGGACCCGCGACGCATACCAATCGGCACAGTGCTGCGCCTGCCCCGTAACCTGCTTGCATGGCGATCTGCCGATCTCGCCATTCGCGGCTTTTCCGGCCCAGTGGAGATAGACGGCGCAGCACCGGATCTTGGCGCGCAATTGGCTGAAGGAGCGGTGATCCGCACCGGACGCAATGGCTTTATTTCTCTGCAATCTGCCGACGGTGCGACATTTGCTGTGCCATCAAACTCCACCGCCCGGATTGAACGCGCGCGTATTTACCGGCTGCGCGATTTGCGCGATGTGGAGTTTCGTATTCTGGATGGCCGGGGCGAGATAGAGGTCCCCGTCTTGCGCGACGGGGAACGTTTCCGCGGCAGCACGCCTGTCGCCGTCACAGCAGTGCGCGGCACGCTTTTCCGCGTTGGTTTTGCCGAGGATGAATCGCTTGGCGTGACCGAAGTGATCGAAGGCACGGTATCGGTTGAAACAGGGGATACATCGCAACTGACACCAGAAGGGTTCGGGATTTCCGTTTCACCTTCCGGACTTGGTGAACCTGAAACCTTGTTGCCTCCCGCCGAAATCGCCAATCCGGGTGCAATTCAGACAGGGGGAGTGGTGACATTCAGCATCTCGCCGCCCGCTGGTGCTGTCGCTACGCGGACACAAATCGCCCGCGATGCAGGCTTTCTGGAAGTCGTAGGTGAGGACATCACCAGCGAGCTGGTGGCAAGGTTTGAGGAGGTCGAGGACGGACGCTATTTCGTGCGATCGCGCGGGATTTCGCGCGGGGGCATAGAGGGGTTGTCCGAAACCTTCACTTTCCGTCGCAAACGGCTTGGGGCAGAAGCGACTGTAGAACCCTCTCAGCTCGCTGACGGATTTCGCTTCGCCTGGCTTCCAATTGGCGAGGGCATTACCCATTTCGCCTTCCAGCTCTGGCGAGAGGGGGAAGCCGGTGCGCTGATTTATGATGAAATTGCGCTGCCCGGCAGCGCAATCGTTGTTACCGGGCTGGAACCGGACGTTTATATCTGGCGCGTGGCGGCAATCCAGTCCGATGCAGAAGATGGCCTGCTCAAGGTTTGGGGGCCAGATCAATCGCTGACGGTATCGCCAGAGTGACCTGCGACAAGGCTGCCTAGGCGGCACAATGGTGACTCGTAGGCTTTTTGCAGAATGGCTGATCCTCTTTGCAGCAGGTGTCGCACTGGGTTTCCTTGCCGCCCGGATAGATCTTGCAAACCGATTGGATGCCAGTCTGCTCGACCGCGCGGCCGCATTGGCCCACCCTGCTGCATCATCCGATATCGTAATTGTCGCCATTGACGATGCAAGCCTTGCACAAACAGGTGCCTGGCCATGGCCACGCACCATTCATGCACAATTGCTGGACCGGCTGGCAGAAGCCGTCAGCGGGCCAGTGATGTTCGATGTTCTTTTCCTTGAACCATCCACTCAGGCAAATGATGCGGCCTTTGCTCAGGCCATCTCGCGCCACGGACAAGTGGTGCTGCCCATGACTTTTGCCGCGCGGCCCAATGCCGTTTCCGGCATCGTTCCAATATTTCCGATTGATCCATTCTTGCAAAGCGCCGCGGCAATCGGCCATGTGGCGATAACGCCCGACGATGATGGCGTATTGCGGCGTGTCGATCTCGTGATGGAGGCAGACGGACGCAGTTTTCCCCAATTCGCCCAGGCGGCGCGATCGCTGGGTCAAATCGCTATCGCAGATCGGGGCGCCGATCCGGTCGTCTCATTTCATCCCGAAGGCACTTATTCGCAAGTATCTGCCGAAGCTGTGATCAAGGGCAACGTGCCAGAAGAATTTTTGCACGGAAAAACGGTGCTGGTAGGGGCTACTGCACAAGGCATGGGAGATCGGTATTCGGTCGGTGCAGGTGGGGTCGATGTGCTGTCCGGCGTCGAAATCCAGGCCAATCTGTTTGATGCCTTGCGCGGTGGGGTTCTGGTCCGCGATCTGCCGCCTTTTTGGTCCGGCCTGCTTGCCGCATTTGCGTTGCTGGCGCAATTCCTCGTCTTCTGGAAGATGTCGCCGCGGGCAGGCCTTTGCGCGACGTTGGCCATTGCAGGATTGGCACTGACGGGCACTTTTGCACTGGTGTCACTGGCCGGCTTGTGGGTTGCCCCGGGCGTGGCAATTCTCATCGTGATCTTCGCTTATCCTCTTTGGGGATGGCGCCGTCTGACCTCGGTAAGCGCCTATCTGGAGGAGGAGGCCGCCTTTCTGCGCCCCGAAGGCGCGCGACGTGCCAAGGTCGAAGGGTTCGACCGGATTGCCCGGCAGGTTGCAAGAATGCGCGGGCTTGTGAGCCACGTGAGCGAGGGGTTCGCCTTTCTCGACAAGGTGATCGAAGCTGCGCCCGATCCGATTCTGGTGCTCGACAGGCAAGGCCTGATCATTATGACCAATGCCAAGGGGCAGGAGCTGTTTCCCGACTGGGACAGGAATAATCCCGCACTCCTGGTTACTCTGTTGGAGCAATGCGACGCAGGGCTTGATCCGGAACGCAGTGAGATTGGCTTTAAGGGCGGTCGTATCTTTCTTGTCGCCCGTGCGGCGCTGGAAATGGGCGATAGCATTCAAAGCGGTGAAATCATCATGTTGCGCGATGTCTCCGCCACACGAAGGCGCGAGGAGGAACGGCGTGAAATGCTCGAATTCCTGTCGCATGACATGCGTACGCCGCAGGTGGCGATCATCGGTCTGGCAGGCAGGCTGGGCAAGGATGCCCAGGCCGAGGATATTGCCGACCGCATTCGCACGCAGGCCACACGCACTTTGAAATTGTCCGACGATTTCGTGCAGCTGGCTCGTATGGACGAAAGCGATCCAGAGTTAGAGGATTGTGATCTTGTCGCCGCGGTAGAAGAAGCCGATGATCGGGCCTATTCGGCAGCGCGCGCCCGCGGGATCGCAATAATATCGGACCTTCCCGGAGACCCGCTTTACGCCGATGCTGACCCGTCACTCATCGCGCGGCTGCTAGATAATCTGATCGGCAATGCGATCAAATTCTCGCCCCAAGGCAGCACTGTGTCTATCGCCCTGCAACAAGCGTTGAGAGGCAAGGTTGAACTGATCGTCAGCGATGAAGGACCCGGATTGCCGCCGGAACGGCGGGACAATCCCTTTGGGCGGTTCGGCGCACATGAGGGCAAGGCTGGTCCCAGTGTCGGGCTGGGGCTAGCCTTGGTGAAACGCGTGGTCGAGAAACATGGCGGGGCGATCAGGGTTGAGACGGGCGATGACACAGGAACCCGTTTCAGTATCGAATTGCCACAAAGCCGGTAATCGCGCGCAATATCAGGGCCGCGCAGCTGTTCCTTGCGCGTCAGTTACCAATGCCCTGGCCAGCTCAGCCATCTGGGCATTGCTGTAATTGCACGCATCTGCTTCCCCCACTCCGCGATAGAGCACCTGGCCGTCTTCCCTGTTCAGCAACACCAGCGTTGCGCGCAGGCGCTGGACCGAACAGTTATCAAAAATATGGTGGTTTCGCGGTCGCGATTCCCAGGCGATGGCGGCGGCATCCGATTCTGCGGGATCGGCAACCCCGGTCTTCGCATCGCGCATTGCGATGGCGAATTCTGCGATGACAGGAGCGGTGGAATTGCTGGCGCTCCCCAAGCTTGCTGTCTGCGACGCGAGCGCATTTTTCAGTGCTGTAGCAAAGGTGGCACGCAAGGAATTATCCTCCTCGACAGGCGCAACTTGCACCGCCGCCTGTGGCGGTAACTGACCGCTTGTCGAGGCGATGCTGACAGGGGTTGAGACAGCGCAGGCAGATAGCAAGGACGCTGCAAGCAGGGCCGGGAATGCAATCGCAAACACGCGGCCCACAGGCCCGTACAGATCAGCTTTCAGCCACTTCTCCATCATTATCATCGCCTTCATCGAAAAAGGAATTCATGCGATAGCCGAATCCGAAGACGGTTTGAATGGCAAAGCCGTTATGCGGGCGCAATTCCAGTTTGGAACGCACGCGCGAGACATGCATGTCCAGCGTGCGCGTGGCGATATCGCCCATATTGCCCCATATCTGGGAGAAGATGTAGCTGCGCGAAAGCGGGCGGTTGAGATTGTCAAAAAACAGGGCCGCGACCTTGAATTCTTTCGCCGTGAGCTTGATTGGTTCTCCGTCCCTTTCGATCACGGTTTCCTGTCCGTCAACGCGATAGCGGCCAAAGGTCTGGTAACGCTCCGTCTTGGCTGCCGGGGCGCGGCGGCGGGCTGCCGCCTCTATGCGGGCGACAATGACTTCTTCGCTTTCAGGTTTGACGATGTAATCGCTGGCGCCGCGTTCCAGCCCTTTCACAATGTCCGCTTTTTCAGATCGGCTGGTTATGAGGATGAAGGCTGGTGGATGCTCGAGACTATCAGCGCCCCAGCTGACAATTTCCAGCCCGGTGGCTCCCGGCATGTTCCAGTCTACCAGGACGACATCATACGTTTCCCGCTTGAGAGAGATGAGTAGGTCGCGCCCGTTACGAAATCGATCCACATCGTATCCGGTTGGTTCCAAGCATGAGGAGATCTGGTCGAGGACCTCCTGATCGTCATCGGCGATTGCTATTCTCAATGTCTTCTTTCCACATTTATCGCAGATTCTGTGTTCTGCGCTCCCTCGCTTCAGCATTAAGGTGGAGTTATCTTATTGGCCACAAATTGACTCGGAAATGGACCTGATTGTTACTAGATTTTACATTCGGGCATAATTTCTTTGACGCTGGGCAGGATTAGAGCCCGTCTTATTGTTTGATCGGGCGGTGCCACGCGTCTGCTTTACCTGCGCCAAGTTTTTCGCCATGGCCGACGCATGGACACGCTGATTTCCGCTGAATCGACTATACGCAATGACTGGACGCGCGAGGAAATCGCCGACCTGTTCGGTTTGCCATTTACTGAACTGCTGTTTCGGGCAGCGCAGACCCATCGCGCACATCATGCTGCCGATGAAGTGCAATTGTGCACCCTGCTGTCGATCAAGACCGGCGGTTGCCCGGAAGATTGCGGATATTGTTCGCAAAGCGCGCATGCCGATAGCGGTGTCGAAGCGACCAAGCTGATGGATGTGCGGCAGGTGTTGCAGAGCGCAGCGCAGGCAAAGGATGCCGGATCGCAGCGTTTCTGCATGGGCGCAGCATGGCGCAACCCGAAAGAACGCGACATGCCCAAGATTGTCGAGATCGTGAAAGGCGTTCGCGAAATGGGAATGGAGACATGCATGACGCTTGGCATGCTTTCTCCGAAACAGGCTGATATGCTGGCCGAGGCGGGCCTCGATTACTACAATCACAACATCGATACCGGTCCCGAATATTATGACCGGGTCATCACCACGCGCAATTACCAGGACAGACTCGATACGCTGGGCAATGTGCGCGACGCTGGCATCAACGTGTGCAGTGGCGGGATCGTAGGCATGGGCGAAACGCGCGCCGACCGTGTTGGCTTTGTCCACACGCTCGCCACGCTGGAGAGTCATCCTGAAAGCGTTCCGGTCAATGCGCTGGTGCCGGTGAAGGGCACACCGCTTGGCGATATGCTGGCAGATACGCCTGTGGCCAAGATCGACGATATAGAATTCGTCCGCACAATTGCCGTGGCGCGCATTTGCATGCCGCAAAGCATGGTGCGCCTTTCCGCAGGGCGTGAAAGCATGTCTGATGCGACACAGGCGCTGTGTTTCATGGCAGGTGCAAATTCGATCTTCACAGGCGACAAGCTGCTGACCGCGCCTAATGCGGGTGACGATAGCGATGCCGCCCTGTTCCAGCGTCTGGGCATTACGCCGATGCAGGGGGAGGAGCCTCTGCGCGCAGCCAAGTCCTGCGCCGCATCGAGCAATGCCGAAAGCGTGCCGGCGCAATAGGGCCAATCATGCAGGAAAGGTTTGCCGACGTCCTCGGGCAGCGCAGATCGGCCCGGCACTCCCGCGCCGAACCCCGCTGTTCTGAACGCATCCCTAGCATAGCGATTCGGCCGACTATTGTGCCTGCCGGCGAAAAAAGTCTTCATCTCGCTCTGTTTGCCACCCATAGTCAAACCGATGTGGTGCGCTTTTTTGAAGTGAGGGGCGGTTTGCGGTGAAGGGGTTTATCGTCACCGGCACTGACACTGGCATCGGCAAGACCGTGTTTGCTGCGGGTCTCACTGCTGCACTGCGCGGCACATATTGGAAGCCTGTGCAAAGCGGGCTGGAAGAAGAAACCGATACAGAGGTGGTGGCGCGGCTTTGTGCGGGTACGGGCGCGCAGGTCCTACCTGAAGCCTATCGGCTCAAAACACCGTGTTCACCGCATGAGGCCGCGCGGATTGACGGGATCACGATGGATTGTGACAGGCTGAAATTGCCCGCAGCGGAAGACCCCTTGATCGTCGAAGGGGCGGGCGGCGTACTTGTTCCCTATACCGATGATCTTCTTGCTGCAGACCTGTTTTCCTGTTGGGCCTTGCCCGCCATTATAGTTGCGCGCACCGCGCTTGGCACAATCAGCCATACTTTGCTAACGGTGGAGGCGCTTAAGGCGCGCGGGGTATTGATCGCGGGCGTGGTATTTACAGGGGAGGAGGAACCGGTGGCGCAACGGGCCATCGCGCATTTCAGCGGCGTTGCACAATTGGGCCGCCTGCCGCAGCTTGAACCTCTTGATGCGGCCGGCCTTTCTGCCGCATTTGCCACCAATATCCGCCTGGATTTGATGGCATGAGCAGCCCTGTCTGGCATCCGTTTCACCAGCACGGGCTGGGCGAGGACATTCCGCTGGTAGAGCGCGCCGAGGGCGCATTGCTCTACACTTCTGACGGACGCGAAATTGTTGACGCGATTTCCAGCTGGTGGGTCACCACGCTGGGGCATAACCATCCGCGCATTGTCGCAGCAATCCGCCAGCAAGCCGAAAAGCTTGACCAGCTTATTTTCGCGGGTTGGACCCACCAACCTGCCGAGGATCTGGCGCGGGGCCTGATTGCAATGACGCCGCCCGCGCTGCAATATGTCTTTTTTTCCGATTCAGGCTCTACCGCAGTGGAGGTTGCGCTCAAGATGGCGCTGGGATTCTGGGCCAATCGCGGGGAGTCACGCCATCGCATATTGGTGCTGGAACATAGCTATCATGGCGATACGATCGGCGCGATGTCTATTGGCGAACGCGGCGTTTACAATCGCGCTTATTCCCCGCTCCTGTTCGATGTTGGCACTATCCCGTTCCCGCATAAAGGGGCAGAGCAGGCGAGTCTTGATGCTCTCAATTCTGCTTGCAGCGCAGGCGATATCGCCGCCTTCATCGTGGAGCCGCTGGTGCTGGGGGCTGGTGGAATGCTGGTCTATCCGGCGCATGTTCTTGCAGAAATGCGCGCCATTTGTGCGGCGCATGACGTGCTGTTCATCGCCGATGAAGTGATGACCGGCTGGGGCCGTACGGGCACTTTGCTTGCTTGCGAACAGGCGGGCGTAGTTCCCGACATACTCTGCCTTGCCAAGGGCATTACTGGTGGCAGCATGCCTCTGGCGGTGACGATGGCAAGCGCGCCGATCTACGATGCGCATTATTCGACCGACCGATCAAAGTTGTTTTTCCATTCTTCCAGCTACACAGCCAACCCCATCGCCTGCGCCGCCGCCAACGCCAATCTGGCGATATGGCAGGAAGGCGGGGTGCTGGAGCAGGTGACGTCGCTGGCCGCCAGAGAGGCCGATGGCTTTGCCCATCTGGCCGCGAAACACAGTCTTGCGAATTTGCGCCAATGCGGCAGCATCATTGCGATGGATGTGGACGTGACCGATGCAGGCTACCTTTCCGACCTCGCGCCGAGAATGAAAGCAGGCTTCCTGCAGCGCGATATACTGCTGCGGCCATTGGGCAATACGATCTACCTGATGCCGCCTTATTGCATGACGCAGGATCAGCTTGATCGAATCCTCACCGCGATAGACGAAGTGCTGACCGAAGTGCTCTAACCCGCGTCAGGCTGGCTGTCCGGATGGGCACGCTGGAACGCAGGCATGGCAAGGCAGGCTTTTTCTATCTGCTCCATGCGCGGACATTGCGACAGATCGAAATCAAAGCGCCTCGCATTATAAAGCTGGGGCACAAGCACTGCTTCAAACAGGCCGGGCGCATCCAGCAGGAATTCGCCTGTCGAAAGCTGGGACAACCTCTTTTCCACCGGCAGCAGCGTTTTAGCGAGCCAATGGCGATACCATGTGTCGATATCGTCCTGATCATGGCCAAGCTCTGCCTTCAGATATTTGAGCACCGGCAGATTGAGCGGCGCATGCAATTCGGTGGCGATGGCATAGGCCAATTCGCGTGCGGTAAATCGGCTTTCGATATCGGTAGGCAGGAGCGAGCGTTCGGGATAGCGTTCATCCAGCCATGCAATGATGGCCATGCTTTGTGCACGGTCGCGGCCATCAGCCTCCAGCATCGGCACACCGGCAAAAGGATTGCGACTCGTAAACGCTTGTCCTCGCTGTTCACTTTCGATCAGGTTTACCGGACAGTCTTCATAAGACAGGCCCTTCAACTCCAGTGCGCAGCGCAAGCGATAGCTGGTGGAACTACGCCAATATCCATACAACTTCATTCGGCACCTCTCGTGGGTTCAATCGTTGCGATCCTTAAGACCATTGCGAAACCGGGCCAAGGGAGGCATGACACCAACAGGTTTCATGTGAGACTAATTGCAGATGGACTATCAGACCGGATTTCTCAACCACTTCGCGACCGAAGCCGTGGATGGTGCGCTGCCGCAGGGACGCAACAGCCCGCAACGCCCGGCCTTCGGACTTTACGCTGAACAGTTTAGCACCAGCGCCTTTACTGCGCCAAGGGCTCAGAACCGTCGCAGCTGGCTCTATCGCATGCGCCCGACTACTGAACATGGGCCATATGCACCATATGATGGCGCGAAACATCTGGTGCAGCCAGACGATAGTCAAACAACCCCCAACCGCCTGCGCTGGGACCCGCTGCCGATGCCCGATGGTGCTGTCGACTTTGTCGATGGGTTGATGACTTATGGCGGCAATGGCGATCCATCTTCGGGTGGGATTGGGATCCACCTTTATGCCGCTACTGCCGGCATGGATGCGCGCGCTTTTCAGAATTCTGACGGGGAAATGCTCATCGTGCCGCAGCAGGGCGCATTGCGGATCGTGACAGAGCTTGGCCGCCTTGATGTGCCGCCAGGCCATATTGCGTTGGTCCCCAAGGGCATGCGCTTCCGGGTTGCACTGACTGATGGCGCCGCGCGCGGCTATGTGTGCGAAAACTTCGGTGTGCCTTTTTGCCTGCCCGACCTTGGTCCCATCGGCGCGAACGGCCTTGCCAGTCCGCGCGATTTCGAAGCGCCTGTCGCCTGGTTCGAAGATCGCGATGAACCGTTTGAAGTGGTCCAGAAATTCAACGGTTGCCTGTGGAGCACTACGCTTGACCATTCGCCTTTCGACGTGGTCGCCTGGCACGGCAATTCTACGCCCTCCCGCTATGATCTGGCGCGCTTCAACACTATTGGCACGGTCAGCTTTGATCACCCCGACCCATCAATCTTCACCGTGCTCACCAGCCCGTCTGATACGTCGGGCACAGCCAATTGCGATTTCGTGATCTTTCCTCCGCGCTGGATGGTAGGGGAAGACACGTTCCGTCCGCCATGGTTCCATCGCAATGTGATGAGCGAATTCATGGGCCTGATCCATGGCACTTACGATGCCAAGGAAGGCGGCGGATTTGCGCCCGGAGGGGCAAGCCTGCACAACCAGTTCAACGGCCATGGACCCGATGTTGAAAGCACGGCCAGGGCGATGCAGGCCGATCTGAAACCCGTGAAGATTGACGATACGCTGGCATTCATGTTCGAAAGCCGCGCCATCATCCAGACAACCCCCTTCGCCATGACAGGCGGGCTGCTGCAAAGCGATTACGATGCCTGCTGGAATGGCTTCCCCAAAGCGAGATTACCCTGATGAATATTACCATCGATTTCACCCATGATCCCGCCGCCGCCAGCTGGGTGGCCGGAGCCAATGGACATAGCGATTTTCCCGTGCAGAACCTGCCGCTCGGCATATTTTCCACTTCGGACAATCCCACGCCGCGTGGAGGCATGGCGATCGGGGACATGGTTCTCGACATTCCCGCTATTGCCAAACATCTGGAAGGCGATGCTGCCGCAGCGGCGATGGCGGCCAACGCGCCTGCGCTCAACATGTTGTTCAAGGTCGGCCGCGGCCCGATCACCGCGCTGCGTCACGCCGTTTTCACCCTGCTTACAGACACCGCCATGCAGGCCGAGATCGAACCCGCTCTTCACAAAGCTGATGGCTGCACATTGCATATGCCCTTTGTGATTTGCGACTATACCGATTTCTACACCGGCATTCACCATGCGACGAATATCGGTAGCCTGTTCCGGCCCGATAATCCGCTTTTGCCGAACTATAAATACGTCCCCATCGGATATCACGGCCGCTCATCGTCCGTCCGTATTTCAGGTGTCGATGTGAAGCGGCCATCGGGCCAGACCAAGGCGCCGGATGCCGATGAGCCCAGCTTCGGCCCATGCAAGCGGCTGGATTACGAATTGGAAATGGCGATCTGGGTCGGGCAGGGGAACGAGCTTGGCGAGCCTATTCCGATTGGCGATGCGGAAGACCACATCGCCGGTATTTCCATCCTCAACGATTGGTCTGCGCGCGATATTCAGGCTTGGGAATACCAGCCGCTCGGGCCATTTCTGGCGAAGAGCTTCCATTCCTCCATATCGCCCTGGGTGGTGACAATGGATGCGCTGGCACCGTTCCGTACGGCGCAGCCGGCCCGTCCTGAAGGCGATCCCGCTCCGCTGCCGTATCTGCAGGATGAGGCGGATCAGGCCAACGGCGCATTCGGCATTACCATGGAAGTCTTGATGACCACCTCTGCCATGCGCGAAGCAGGCGATGCTCCGCACCGCCTCAGCCAAGGCCCGATGACGGCCATGTATTGGACAGCTGCGCAACTTATCGCGCACCATTCGTCAAACGGGTGCAATCTACAGGCGGGCGATCTGCTGGGAACGGGCACGCTGACCAGCGGCGATGAAGGCGGCAAGGGCAGCCTTATCGAACTGACCGAAGGCGGCAAGAATGCCATCACCTTGCCCAATGGCGAGAAGCGGACCTTTCTTGAAAACGGTGATGAAGTCATCATCATCGCCTATGCTGAAAAGGAAGGTCTGGCCCGTATCGGCCTTGGCGAATGCCGCGCAATCATCACCGGCTAGACAGCTGATAGCCACGCTTGAGGCTGGTCAAGAAACGGCGATATTGGAGCAGTGCCTTCGCCAACCCATCTAGGGTGTGAAGGAGACATGCGATGATTGAACTTCGACCTTTTGACAGCCTCGGTGGCGCAGATCATGGCTGGCTGAATACAAAGCACCATTTTTCTTTCGCCGAATATCACGATCCGTCGCGGTTACACTGGGGTGCGCTGCGCGTGTGGAATGATGATCATATCGCGGCCAACAGCGGTTTCCCGCCGCATCCGCACGATAATATGGAAATCATTACCTATGTCCGCACAGGCGCAATCACGCATAAGGACAGCCTTGGCAATCAAGGCCGGACCGAAGCGGGCGATGTGCAAGTGATGAGCGCGGGGACGGGCATTCGCCACGCCGAATATAATGAGGAGGATGAGGAGACGAGCCTGTTCCAGATCTGGATCTTGCCAGACAGGGACAAGCGGGACCGGGACCCGCAGTGGGGCGCGAAACCTTTCCCCCGGAACGATCGGGCAGGGAGCTGGGCCATCCTGGCGAGCGGGCATGAAGACGATGAGGGCGCATTGTCCATAAATGCGGATGCACGCGTGGTGGGGGCAACTGTCAGGGCCGGGGAGACGCTTGAATACGTGCTCGGCGGGCGCAAGGCCTATGTTGTGGCTGCCACCGGCACGCTCGACCTGCATGGCACCACCGTTAATACACGCGATGGCGCGGCGATTGCTGATCTCGATACGCTCAGCGTGAAGGCGTTGGAAGACAGCGAGATCGTGCTGGTAGATGTTGCCTGATTGATGACGGGGCCGCACTTTGCAGGAAGTGCGGCCCTTGTCATGTGAATAGCTTATTCGTGCCGTAACGCTTCGATGGGATCCAGCTTGCTGGCGCGGTGTGCAGGGTAATAGCCGAAGACGATACCCATCACCGCGCTGAATACAAAGCTCAGGACATTAACGACCGGATCGAAAAGGAAGGGCAGGTCAATCGCCTGGGCCAACCCAAATGATAGCGCGAAGGCCAGGCCAATGCCCACGAGTCCGCCAAAGCAGCACAAGACCACGGCTTCTGTCAGGAACTGCAACCGCACCTCGCGGGCAAGCGCGCCGATGGCAAGACGAATGCCTATTTCGCGCGTCCGCTCCGTCACCGAAACCAGCATTATATTCATAATGCCGATGCCGCCTACTAACAGGCTGATCGCGGCAATGACTGTCACTACCAGCGTCATGGTTCCGGTGATCGTATCCACCGTCTGGCTGATTTCGGCGGTATCGATAATATTGAAATCATTGTCCTCGCCTTCCTGAATGACGCGACGTTCACGCAGCAGTTCGACAAGCTGCTTCTGAATGAAGGCGCTGGCATATGATGGGTCATATTTCACTACGAAAAACTGCACGTCGGTGCTGCCGGTAAACCTGCGCTGAACCGTTTTTAGCGGCATGAAGACGATGTCATTGGCATCATTGCCGCCACCAACGGCACTGGACCGCTCATCTATCACACCGACAACTTGGCACGAGACGTTGCCGATGCGCATTTCCTCGCCCAGGACAACGTCGGCGACAAAAATTTCTTCCACGATAGTGGGGCCGACAATGCAAACGCTCTCGCCGCGCGCTTCCTCTTCCTCGCTGAATGCGCGGCCATCGACCACGTCTATGGATTGCGCTGTGAAGAATGATCCGTTCGCGCCTTGGACGTTGGTTTGCCAATCCTGGCCGTTATGGAAAGCTACGGCCGGTTGGCTGACTGATCCGGCAGTCCCCTCGACGCCAGGAATTTGCATCTCGACAGAGCGCACATCATCATCGTCAAATGGTGGTGGCGGGGTGTTCGGATCCACCCTCGATGGGAACACGATGAACACGTCCGATCCAAGGCCGGACACTTCTTGCTGAACATTGGCGGTCAATCCACGGCCAAGTGTTACCATGGTGATGACCGCCGCCACGCCGATGATGATGCCCAGCGTCGTCAGGAAACTGCGCAGAATATGCCGCCGGATTTCCCTGATAGCGAGCAGGAGAGTGGCCCCGAACATGCGCAACATCAGGCGTGCTCGCGCAAAGGAGCGCCGGACCTGTGGCCGCGATCGATACGTTCGACAAGTCCATCACGGAAATGCACGATGGTCCGCGCGTATTCTGCCATCTCTTCTTCGTGCGTTACCATGAGGACGGTGATGCCGGTATTACTGAGATCGGTCAGCAGATCCATGATCTCCAGAGAGCGTTCCGTGTCCAGATTGCCGGTCGGCTCGTCCGCCAGCAAGACGTCCGGATCAGTGACAAGCGCGCGGGCGATGGCGACTCGCTGTTGCTGACCTCCTGAAAGTTCTGCCGGGGTATGCTTGGCCCATGGCAGCAATCCGACCTTGTCGAGCGATCTTTCCGCTGCCTCGCGCCGTGCCTTCTTGGTTTCCCCGCGATAGAGCAGCGGCAGTTCCACGTTTTCCAGGGCCGAAGTGCGCGCCAGCAGATTGAAACCCTGAAACACAAAGCCGAGATAGCGACGTCGCAGCAATGACCGCTGGTCGCGGGTGAGTGCTTGCACCTCCACCCCTTTGAACCGGAAGATGCCACTGGTGGGAACATCAAGGCAGCCAAGAATGTTCATCGTGGTCGATTTCCCTGAGCCTGATGGGCCCATCACCGCCACGAAATCACCCCGCTGGATGGCCATGTCCACACCCTTCAGCGCCTGAAACGCCGCAGCACCGGTGCCGAAGGTCTTGGTTATGCCTTCAAGTTCGATGAGGGGAGCGGCGCTCACGGACTGCCTGCGCGAATGCCGGTAACTACCTTCATCCCCGGCTCCAGTTCATCTGATGTCACCACGGTAAACCGGCCATCGCTTTGTCCGGTCACGACTTCTATCGCTTGCAGTTCTCCTGCCTCGTCTACCAAGTAGACAGTCTGGCGGCTGCCAACCCCGATGCTGGCTTCGTCATTGCTGTCGAGGCCAAATTCCTGCGGGCCGAAAATACCACCTTCCTCTTCTTCTTCTTCGGGATCAAAGCGAATGGCACCATTGGGCACCAACATCGCTTCTCCGGTGCTTTGCGTGGCGATCGTGGCGGTTGCCGTCATGCCGGGACGCAGCAAGCCATCAGCATTGTCGACCGTCAATCGCGCTTCATAGCTGACGACCTGTTGACCCTGCTGCTGTTGCTGGCTGTTGAGCGCAATATTGTTTGAAGCAAGATCAACGCGTTCCACAGTCGCGGGGAACCGGCGTCCGGGATATGCGTCGACGGTGAAACTGGCCTGCTGTCCGACCTCGACCTGACCAACATCGGCTTCGTCCAGATCGACCCGCAATTGCATGGTCGCAAGATTTTCAGCGAGCACGAACAGCGTCGGCGTGTTGAAGCTGGCAGCAACGGTCTGGCCGGGTTCCACCTGCCGAGCCAGCACTACGCCCGAAACAGGAGAGCGGATGACGGCGCGTTCATAATTGGTTTGCGCGGAGGACAATTGTGCCTGCGACGCGCTGACATTGGCGCGCGCCGATGCCACAGCTGCACGTCCGCGATTAACTGCTGCCTCCGCCTGTTCAAGTTCAGCCTGGCTGGGCACACGCCCGTCTGAAAGGCGCTGCACTTCGATCAGTCTTGCAAGCTGCGCGGCATCGCCATCAAGCGTTGCCTGCGCCTGCGCCACCTGTGCTCGCGCAGCGTTGAGATTGGCGCGGTTCTGCGCAATCTGGTCCTCGATTACATCGGTATTAATGACTGCCAGCACCTGGCCGCGGCTCACCTGGTCATTGACATCTACCACCACCCTGTCGAGCCGGCCTGAGATTTCCGAACCGACCTCTACCTGGTTGGTCGGACGCAAGCTGCCCGTTGCGGTAACGGAAAGATCGAGCGAACGCGTTTCGACCTCTGCCGTGATGTAATCGGCTTTCTGTTCGCCGCCGGCGCATTGCGATATCAGAAGGAGAATAGCGAAAAGCAGCGCGATCCCGACCCACAGCCGCTTGCGCTTGAACCACTTTTTCGGTTTGCCTTCATCGAGATAGCTCTCGATATCGTTTGCCTCCGAGGTCGTCGTATCAGTCTCGCTCATTCGGGATTCCTGTCAGCTTGCCGCTCTGCGACATCGGGCAGTGGAAAATCATAATCTGTGCTGGTCCAGCCACCGCCCAGCGCCTGTGTCAGGCGGACGAAGGAGATGGCGCGGTCGGCTTCTGCGCTGACCATCTGGTTGCGCGCGGACAGCAGCAGGTTTTCGGCGGTCAGCAGCGTACGAAAATCGGTCAATCCGCCCTGATACTGGCTGCGCGCAAGCAGCGCGGAATTGCTGGCGGCATCAAGTGCCTCATCATTGATATCGACCCGCAGGCCCGCCGTGCGCAGATCCACCGATGCGGTTTCAACGTCTTCGAGTGCGTTGAGAATAGACTGTTCCCAGTTGGCAAGAGAGGCGCGTGCGCCTGCCTCCGCGCTATCAATCTGGGCCCGCGTGCGCCCTCCGTCGAAAATGAGCTGACTGACACCTGCAAATAGATTGCCCGTGATCACATCGAAAAGACTGCCCAACGTTTCCTGAGAGGTGCCGATGGAACCGGTGAGGCGCACTAGCGGAAGTAATTGAGCACGCGCGACACCGATCCGCGCGCTGTCTGCCACCAATGCCGCTTCGGCACTGCGCACATCGGGGCGGCGGCGCAGGACATCGGCAGGCGCTTCAAATCCTGTGAGCAAAGGCGGTTGCGGGACTGCCGCAGGGCCCACCGTATCAAACGCATTATACACACGGCCCGGCGGTTCACCGATCAATGTGGATATTGCATTGGCCGTTGCGGCAAGGCTGCTTTCAAGAAGGGGAACGGTGGCAGCAGTCTGTGCGCGCTGGGTACGAGCCTGCTCGACATCCAGGCTGGAAACTAGGCCTGCCTGGTTGCGCCATCGCGCAATCTGCAGATTGTCTTCCTGATAGGCAAGCGTATTGCGCGCGATTTCAAGCTGTTGTGAAGTGGCGCGGGCATTGACCGTGGCGATGGCTACCTGTCCAACCAAAAGGCGTTGCAGATCAGCGAGCGAATAGCCCGTTGCCGCGAGATCGGCCTTTGCTGCCGAAACGCTGCTCGATATCTGGCCGAAGATATCGGCTTCCCAACTGGCATCTGCGCCAAGAGAGAATTGCACACCATCGCGCGAAAAATCGCCAATGTCGCGATTGATCCCGCCAGTAGCCGATATGGCCGGTAGATATCCGGCACGCGCTTGAACCAACGATGCGCGGGCCTGATCAAGTCGTGCTGCACTGATAGCAAGATCGCGATTTTCGACGATCGCCTGCTCAACGAATTGGGTTAGCAATGGATCGCCAAGAAGGGTCCAATATTGTGCAAGCTCAGCAGAAACGGGGGCTGCAGCGGCACGTTGCGTTTCATCCAGCGCCCAGGTGGCAGGCACTGCGACAGTGGGTTGCGCCACATCGACTTGCGAGGTGGCGCAAGCGGACAGGGCAAGCAAAGCTGCCGTGCTAAACGACCAACGCACCGGAAAGGCGCTACGATGCATTGATTGCAATCCCCCGATGGCTTGTCCACTTCGCTCTATAACCGGGCGCAATATCTGTTCCAAACTACAGTTTGTCACACTGCCTAGTACACGAATCTCTGTTACCCGAGCGCAACAATGTCTACACCGATGTCAATTGCAACACTAACATTGAGAGGGACATATAACCCAAGGGAATATGTGCAGTTTATTATAGATGAATGTTCCTTGGCGTCCGACCAAGTGTATTGTCGGACTAATGCGGAAACTCGGACGGCTAGTCCATCGTTTTCGTCACCTGCGCAGCGAAGGTCTTAATCTGCGACGCAAAGAAGGTGGCGCCGCGCCGCTCCGCTTCTGCTGACGGGATCGTCAACACCGCTTTGGCCATTCGCGCAATATTGGCTGGGGAGAGCGATCCGAGAGGCGCGACATGGACCCCTATTGTAAACAGGATCGCCCCTGTCTCAGGAAGGCGCCGCAGCGTTTGGCGCTCGCTGCGAACGAAAAGCGTCCTGCCGGCATTGGCGACTGTGACATGGGCAAAGGCCTGTTGTGGGGGATTTTGCGCTATCCAGCGCAAGGCCGGGGTGGGGCTGACAAACCAGTTACAACGCCCGAAAATCTTACCCGGTTTCAGACCGGCCATGAAGTGATCGACCCCGCTTGCAAGCTGATCTGTATAACCGTGGATCGGGGCGTGGAGCGAGATGAGTGACTTGCCAAGCTTTCTTGCCGGGTCCCAATCGGTTGGAAAAGCCACCGCCGCGCCGATCAGGCGGTACAGGCCTTCTCCTTCATCCGGGGCAAGCAGGCACATGTCCTCCCATGCTGAACGCGCAGCATCTTCCAACCCGCCTTGCAACCCTCGCATTGCGGCAAGTTCTGCTCCTGCCGGATGGGCATCTGGCGTGAGTTGCACGCTTTCTGGATGGGCGTCGAAAGCAGCGTTCCGAAGGTCAAGATCAGGGTCTGGCTGGAGCCATTCAGTTTCAGCGAGAGACACTAGCCCCATTTTCAACGCACCGCCACCGCGTGCGCGCGGCAAAAGCTCGTCGACCGAAAAGCCGAGCCGTTGGGTGGGCGTTTTCATCCTGTCCATGTCACCGTCATCATGCTCGCGACCTGCTGCTCACGCTCTGGGCAATTACGCTCTCGATTGCCCGCATAATTGGCAATCAGCACGACGGGGTGGACGAAGGTCACAGAGGCTCCTGTAATACGATTTCCCAACATTCGCGGGATGTACTGTGGGTTACAAGCTTGTGTACGCAATTCCATTTAGACATGTCGATGTGCTTTGGTCTCATTTTACAAACATAAGATGTTTGAAACCACTGCTTATTATCCTGCAATATCAGGAGAATAATAATGGGTCTGACACTATCCGCATCGACATTTGTCTCGCGCCCCCCGCGTTGGGAATGCGACGTGGATGTCATCATAGATGACGGATGTTCGGAATTGTCCGGGCGCATAGCAAACATCTCCGAATCCGGCTTCATGGCCGAATGCGAGCGACGCCTGCCATTGGGCGAAATTGTTACGGTGATAATTCCCGGTCGCGGCAGGGTCAGGGCCGAGGTATGCTGGGCCGTGGGATGGCGCCTGGGCGCCAGGATCCTTGACGAGGCAAACGTTTCGGCCTGAGCATTCTTGTCAACCGCCATGGCGGGACCAAACTGAAAACATGTGTCATCTGCGCTGAAGGTGATTAGGACGCTTTGTATGAGCGAAGCACACGGACATGCGCCACTGGGAGGCATCAAGGTCGTCGAACTGGCACGGATACTTGCAGGCCCTTGGGCCGGGCAGGTTCTGGCCGATCTGGGCGCGGAGGTCACCAAGGTTGAAAGCCCTGAAGGAGACGATACGCGGGGCTGGGGTCCGCCCTTCATCGATCGGGAAGATGGCACGACGGATGCGGCCTATTTCCACGCTGCGAACCGCGGGAAGGCGAGTGTGATCGCTAATTTCGCCGATCCCGAAGATCTGGCCCGCGTGAAGGCGCTGATCGCGGATGCTGATGTCGTGATCGAGAACTTCAAGCTTGGCGGGTTGAAGCGTTTCGGCCTCGATTATGAAAGTCTCGCGCGGGATAATCCTCGGCTTGTCTATTGTTCGATCACCGGTTTCGGACAGGACGGCCCCTATGCGGCGCGCGCCGGGTATGATTTCATCATCCAGGGCATGAGTGGGATCATGGATCTGACCGGAGAACCTGACGGTCCGCCGCAGAAGATAGGCGTGGCCTATGCGGATATTCTCACGGGGCTTTACGCCGTTATTGGTATCCAGGCAGCGTTGCGGCAGCGTGAGGAAACTGAGCGTGGTCAGCTGGTGGACATGGCGCTGTTCGATGTGATGGTGGGCACGCTCGCCAATCAGGCGATGAATCACCTTGCCAGTGGCCGAAACCCGAAACGTCTTGGCAACGCTCATCCCAATATCGCGCCGTATGAGTCTTTTCGCGCCAAAGATGGCTGGCTGATCGTCGCAATTGGCAATGATCGGCAGTTCGAGCGGTTTTCAGAGGTGATTTCCATGCCCCGGCGCGAGGAATGGACTACAAATGCGCGGCGCGTGAAAAACCGCGAAGCATTATCGGCCTCGATCACGCGCCGCATTGCGGAATGGGGACGCGATGATTTACTTGAGAAGCTGGAACAGGCGAAGGTGCCTGCGGGGCCGATCAACAGTGTGAAACAGGCTTTGAATGATCCGCAAATAGAAGCACGCGGAATGGTTGTAGATCTGGAAGAAGGCTTGCGGGGATTGCGCACGCCAATCCGCTTTTCCGATGCAAGACTAGTGATCGGCCAGCCATCTCCCAGCTTGCCCAAATCACCGAAATAGAACGCGCGGCCATTTAGGGCCCTTCAGAACAGGACAAAGAAAAGGGGCCGGGAGATTGCTCTCCCGGCCCCTGTTTCATGTGCCGTATAAGGCTTGGGCTTACATGCCCGAACCCGGACCATAGGTCACTTCAACGCGGCGGTTCTGCAGTTCGCGGACACCGTCTGCGGTTGCAACACGAGGCATGCTCTCACCGAAAGCTTCGGTGGAGATGCGCGCACCCGGGATGCCGCGACCGGTCAGATAGCTCTGAACCGAAGCGTTACGACGTTCTGCCAGACCCACGTTGTAGGTCACGCTGCCCGAACGGTCGGTGTGACCGGCAAGCATGATGTTCGCGCTGCCGCAATCGCTGTAGGCAGTGACGGCGCTGTTAAGCACGGTAGCTGCTTCCGTCGTGATTTCCGACTGATCCCAGTCGAAGAACACGATGTACGGGCCGGTGTTGCACTCAACCTGCGGCGGCGGAGGCGGCGGAGGAGGAGGCGGGGGAGGAGGCGGCGGCGGCGGCGGCGGGGGGGGCGGCGGCGGCGGAGCGTCGGCACCCAGCATGAAGCGCAGGCCCAGCGAAATCAGGTGCTGGTCAGGCGATACGCCGAACTGACCCGGAAGCAGGCGATTCCTGATTTCCGCATCGTCAAAAAGCGCACGATACTTATATTCAGCGAAAATTTCCGACTTTTCGGAAAGCTCTGCCGAAATACCGGCGATGCCCTGATACGCGAACTGTGTGTCCGCATCATTGGCAATCAGAACGTCACTGGGGGCATAGTCTACGTCGATGACATAAACGCCGGCGCCGGCGCCGATGTAAGGCTTGATGCCGCCAAGATCGAAATCATAAAGAATGTTCAGGAACGCGCCGTAGCTTTCAACGTCCCCGCTGCCATCGCCGAGTGCGTCACCGACGGTAAAACCGACAGGCTCGCTGCGCAGCAGGATTGCGGCATCTTCATTGGAGATGTCCGCGCCGCCAAGAAAAGCGCCATTGTGCGTATCTACGTCATACGCAACATAGGTGCCTTCCAGCTCGATACGGAGGCCACTGTCAAAAGCGTAACCGATCTGCGCGCCGGCGTTCCAGCCCCAGTCAGTTTCGGTTTCGAAAGAGTAAGATGTGCCAGCAGCGATCGCGGGATAACCCGGGAAGTTGATCGCGGTGTTTTCATCGACTTCATCAATGTCCGCGCTGGTCGTGCCACTGTTAGAGGCATCTTCTGCCGAAACCGTGCCACCACTGATAGCAATATAGGGATCCGCATGAGCGACCCCCGGAATTGCGAGCGCCAATACTGACGCTGAAAGAAGTAATCTCTTCATTATATATCCTTCAATTCGCACGGGAACCATCCTCCCCGCGTCACCAAACGTAATGCGTCCAATAAATTAATGTTCCATCGCTGCGAAGAGGAAAATGCAGTCACTTTTGCACTGTGGCTAAAATGCCGCACTCGCGCGATGAGCTGTGTAATTAGAACGCCGAGATGCCAGTAATCCCGCGACCAAGTATTAATGCGTGTACGTCGTGAGTGCCTTCATAGGTGTTGACAGTCTCAAGGTTCGCCATGTGGCGCATCACCTGATATTCTTCGGAAATACCGTTGCCGCCGTGCATGTCACGCGCGGCCCGCGCCATCTCGAGCGCCTTGCCGACGTTATTTCGCTTCACCAACGAGATCATTTCGGGTGCGAACCTGCCTTCCTCCATCAGCCGGCCGACGCGCAAGCTGGCCTGCAAGCCGAGCGCAATTTCGCTTACCATGTCTGCAAGTTTGAGCTGATAAAGCTGTTTTGACGCAAGCGGCACACCGAACTGATGCCGATCAAGGCCATATTGGCGGGCGGCGTGATAGCAGAACTCTGCCGCGCCCATGCTGCCCCATGAAATGCCGTATCGTGCCCGGTTGAGACAGCCGAACGGTCCCTTCATTCCCGAGACATTGGGCAAGAGGGCATCGGCGGGAAGTTTGACTTCGTCCATCTGAATCATGCCAGTTGTACTGGCGCGGAGCGAGAGCTTGCCGCCGATCTTTGGCGCCTCTAGCCCTGCCATGCCCTTTTCCAGCACAAAGCCACGCACCTTGTCTTCATGCGCTTCTGACTTTGCCCAAACCACAAAAACATCGGCGAAGGGAGAGTTTGAAATCCAGCTCTTGGCGCCGGTAAGCGAATAGCCATCACCATCCTTGCGGGCGTAAGTCCGCATTCCGCCAGGATCGGAGCCTGCATCGGGTTCAGTAAGGCCGAAGCAACCGATCAGCTTTCCGCTGGCCAGGCCGGGCAGGTATTTCTGGCGCTGTTCATCCGACCCATAGGCATGGATTGGGTGCATCACGAGGCTGGACTGAACGCTGGCCATCGACCGGTAACCACTGTCGACACGCTCAATTTCGCGCGCCACGAGGCCATAGGCGACATAACCCGCGCCAGCACCGCCGAAACGTTCCGGTATGGTCACGCCCAGCAGGCCCGCTTCGCCCATCATCGGAAAAAGTTCAGGCGCGTCTGCGGCGGCTGCGTAATCCGCGATCACCCGCGGTTGCAAAGTGGATTGTGCAAATCCATTCGCCGCATCGCGGATCATGCGCTCTTCTTCATTGAGCTGGCCTTCGAGATCGAAGGCATCGGCCCAGTCAAATGAAACCATATCAGCCATGAAATTAGTCTCCTTTGAAACCGGCCTAGGTTTTCAAGGTCGGCACGGCAAGGACTGAAGTCTGCGTCAGGAGCGAACGCGGACCAGCCCAAGCCATCACTGCCTAGTGCATGGAGCTGTAAGCGTTTTCGATCAGACTGATCAGCTTGTCAGGCGGACAGGGCTTGGCTGCTGCTGCCGCATTGGGATAACGTTCGGCGATATCCTGTTCAGTATAATGACCAGAATGGAATATGATGGGGACCCCAGCTTGCGTGAGCGCATCAGCCAGCGGGAACACCTCCCCGCTCGACGTCATGACATCGAGTATCGCCAGATCGGGCATGCAATCCGCAATCGCGACCATGGCATGATCCTTATCGGCAAATGGGCCTTCGACCCGATAGCCGAGATCTCGCACGGTCTCGGAAAGATCGAGCGCAATGATAAATTCATCTTCGACAACCAGCACGACGGGCTGTTCGGTTTGAAGTTGTGTAGCCATATCCAATCCTTGAAACCCACGAGATTCGGGGTCTTTTCGTGACTAATACGCAAGGATGGAGGTACGGTTCCGGCAACATTACCCGTAAATTCATACTTTGCCGAAGTGTGCTTCATATCCGGTGAGGTCGTTGCTGGCGAGCAAACGGGCCTGTTCTACCCAGTTATCGCGCCGGATGCGCCCCGCAAATCGGCCAAGTTCAGCGTCTATCCGGTCAATATCGGCGTCACTCCAGCTTGCGATCTGCGCAAATGAGTTGACGCCCTGATCATGCAGGATGGCGACAAGTTTGGGCCCCACACCCTTGATCCGCTTGAGGTCGTCTCCTGCGGAGGATGCAGGAGAGGGCGGGCTGTCTTCTGCGTCCGCCATCTCCTTGATTGCTTCGCGCGCGGGGACGGCAGCGCCAGCTTCTGCATCTGCAACGGCAGGCGCTGCAGCGGTTTCATCATGATTGGCAGCCGCCGAAAGCGGGCCGGGGGATGCGGCGCTTTGCGCGACCGGATCGGCATCGATCAGCGCCTGATTGCGTTTCGCGCCCGATTTGCCTGCCTGTGTTGCGGCATCCGGCTGCTCCTCTATTTCTACCTTGGTGCGGCGCGAGGCGTGGAATATCCACCACGCCACGACCACTCCGGTAACCAGCGCAACAAGGATGAGGATCCAGTATTCTTGGAGCAATTCAGGCATTTCGTAGACTCTTTCCTATTCAGGTCAAATCAGTGGCCGCGGCCCCAGACCGCGAAGCCGATGCCGATGCCAATCGCATAGGCGAGCAGCATGAACACGAATATTTCCATCCAAATCGGCATGGCAATCTTTCTACTGCGGGCCAGTGGTTCTGTGCAAGTCCGGCATTAACGCGGAGCAGGTGTGTCGACGGGCGTCGGGCGGATCGGCACTGTCGCGATTACGGAAAATTCGATGCGGCGATTGGCAGGATCGGTGGCTTCCAGCCCTTCGACCGGCATGCGCGAGCCGACGCCCTGGGCGCGCAGTCCATCTTCGGGGATGCCGCGCCTTACCAGCGCGGTGCGCACGGCAGCGGCCCGTTCTGCAGATAAGGCAAGGTTACCCGGTTCCGGACCCGAACGGTCGGTATGGCCGGTGATCTGGATGATTGCGCCAAGACAAGGCCGCAGCGCGGTGGCGACTTCATCAATAAGACCGCGGCTGGCTTCGTCTATACGGGCTGAGCTTTCCTCAAAGCGGATCGTGTGCGCGCGCAACAGGGCCTGCACATCTTCCTGACAATGGAGCGGGCGGAACGCTGCTTCCTGCCCCTCCGCCAGAATGTCACCGTCGGACCAGCGGATACCCCCGACCCCCGGCATGTCCGCAACGGCATGGGCAATTTTCGCTCTTGTGCTTTCATCAAGCGGTTCACCGCCGGTCAGCAGTGGATGCCGGCTTGCAAGACCGCGCGGAGAGATAAAGTGCGCCTGCACATGCCCACCGCCGCCAGCCGTAGCGATCACGGCAGGCGCGTCTTGCGCCAGCCTGTTTGCAAAGGCAGACGCATCGGCATCACCGACGATACGGGCAAGCAGGAAGATTGCGAAAGCGCCAATGACAATGGCGACAAGCGGGCGTCCCAGAAAGTGCATGCGCGGCCCCTAGCGCGACAGGCTACCTTGCGTCGAGTGTTTCTGCATTGGCGCTGTCTGCTAACTTCAATCAGCCCGCTTGCTCTAATGGCTCATCCAATTTTTTCTTGCGGAACAAGACCCTGTCTTCAGCGCCGAAGCCGCGTGTCCAGATGATCCAGCCATAGACGGCAAGAATCGCGGGAACGCCCAATGCAAGTTCGGCCCATTCGGGCAACAGGATGATTAATTGACCCACCAACACTGCCGCTGCTGACGCCCAGACCAGCGCCCATCGCCAATTGTTGATTGAATGGCCAAGGATGCGGCTGAGCATGGAAGCCTTCACCAGCGAGGCAAAGCCTAATGCCAGCATCAAGGAACCCGCGGCAGCCGAAGCACGGTAGTAATCGGCGCGCTGGGTATCGGCGAAATCGATCGTATCGATCGCCATCATGGCTGCAATGGTCAATACGGCCTGAAAAGCAATTGTCCCGACCGACACCCACAGATTGCGCACCCGCGCAACATACACGAGGGCAGCTTCGGAGACGACCGCGGTAGCCGCCACGACTTCGGCGGCGAGCAGAAAGGCAAGTGCTGCCGTGCCAGGCACGAATTCACCATCATCGCCAAACAGCCCCATCAGCGCTTCGCCCGGAATACCCAGCGCGAGCGCTATGCCAGCCTGTGCGGCGACGATCCAGAAACCCACCTGGCAGACCTGTTTGGCAATCGCGGCATAATCTTTTTCCTTGAGCCGGGCGGTAATCACCGGACCCAGTATAGGTTCGAAACTGGTCTTGAGCTTTTGCGGCAGGCTGGCGACCTGCTGCGCCATATAATAGATGCCGACCGCGACGGGACCTGCGAACCAGCCGAGGATCAGCAAATCCACGCGTCGCGTGCCCCATTCGATAGCGTCGGTGACTGCCAGCGGCATGGCACGCACCACCATATGGGCTATCCGTTCAGGACGCGGCGTCCAGCCACGTGGCAATCCATAGCTTTTGAAGAAGGGCACCAGCGCGGTCGCCAATCCGGCATAGATCGATGCGAGATAGGCCATCGCAAGGCCAGCATCGCCGATTGCGGGCACAAACCAGAACGCACCGGCAAGGATAGAGATTGTCCATGGCTCTACCACGGCGCGCGCGCGCACGGTGGTGGCAATGTCATATTTATAGGCCTGTGCAGCCAGCGCGATCTCGGTCAGGGCATAGCCGGGTATCGCAAACACGATCCAGCGATCGAGATCGCTGCTCATGCCATTGGGAAACAGAGGCGCGGGGAAGATGAAGAACAGCGCTGCGGCCAAGCCTGCAAAAATCAATGCCACCAGCATGGAATCAGCGATGAGCGAGGTGGAGGTCGTCTTGCCTTCAGACAATCGCTGGGCCAGCCCGCGCTTTTCACCGATCGAACAGACGAGTGCGGTCAGTTCTACGCCAAGCAGGGCATAGGCATAGATACCGACCGCTTCTGCTCCATAAAGCTGGCCGGCGATGAATAGAAATGGCAGCCGCGCGAGCAGGCGCAGCAGAAAGCCGAACACATTGGTGCGCCCGCCTTTGGCCAGCGCTGCAATATCTTCGCCGGATTCGCCATTGGGCGCGGCAGTCTTGGCAGGGTCACTCAATGCGCGTGGCCTTCTGCCTTGAGCGGGCGCGAAAGCAATTCTGCGACCACGTCGCGCGCACTGCGCCCTTCGAGCAGATGATTGACCGCTTCGGTGATAGGCATCTGCACACCCTGCTTGCGCGCCAGATCACGCAGCACCGGCGCAGTATGCGCGCCCTCTGCCACGGTGCGCTTGTCGGCCAGCGCTTCCTTTGCACTCATGCCTTCGCCCAGCGCCTTGCCGAGCGAGAAATTGCGGCTGGAAGTGGAAGAACAGGTGAGCACCAAATCGCCAAGCCCGCACAGGCCGTTGAGCGTTTCGGGCTGCCCGCCCAATGCCACGCCAAAGCGCAACATTTCGGCAAACCCGCGGGTGATAAGAGCGTTGCGTGCGTTCTGGCCAAGTTCCAGCCCTTCGACCACTCCGCAAGCGATGGCGAGCACATTCTTGACCGCGCCGCCCACCTCTGCACCGACCACGTCGATAGAGTAATAAGGACGAAAATTCTGCCGGGCGATGGCGGGGGCCAGCCGCTCCCACTGCGTCTCGCCGCCACCGCAAGCCAGCGTTACAGCGCAGGGCAGGCCGGCGGCAACTTCATGCGCAAATGTGGGGCCAGAAAGGACAGCGATATCGCTTTGCGGCGCGCAATCATGCGCAACATCATGCATCATGCGCCCACTGCTCGCCTCGATACCTTTTGAACAAAGCACCAGATCGCGCGGGAAATGCTCCAAATTCTTCAACACGCGGCCAAGATACTGCGCAGGCGTGACAAGCAGCAGAATATCGCAGCTGCGCATGTCGGCAAGCTCTCCCGTCGCCTCAATAGAGGAGGCCAGCGTTGCAGATGGCAGATACAGGTGATTGCGATGCGTTGAATTAACGGCGTCGGCAAGGCCATCTTCGAGCGCCCACAGTTTTACGCTGCGCCCGTCACTCGCCAAAGCCTGTGCCAGCGCTGTGCCCCAGGCACCCGCGCCCACCACGCCAATAGAAGCCTGAGTCATGCCTTTACTCCTGCACCGGGTGCGGGTTGCGCATCTGGGTCGAGCGGCCAGCGCGGGCGCGCCTTCAGATCGAGCGGATCGGCGGGGAAACCCGCTGCCAGACGCTCCGCGCCTGCCCATGCGATCATTGCCGCATTATCGGTGCATAGCGGCAAGGGCGGGGCAGTGAAGCGCAGCGCAAAATCACTCGCCAGCCCTCCAAGTCCCCCACGTATCATTTGATTGGCCGCCACGCCGCCCGCTACTGCCAGCGCAGTGACCGGGTCCATCGCATCAAGCGCACGGCGCATTCGGTCTAGAATGCAATCGAGCGCGGCCTGCTGGAAGCTGGCAGCAATATCGGCGTCGGAATATGTCTTGGCCTGATGGGCGCGAAGAACGGCACTTTTCAATCCGGCGAAGCTGAAATGCGGCTCTTCCCGGCCAAGCAGCGGGCGCGGCAGCGGCACAGCGCGCGGATCGCCCTCCATCGCCAGTTTTTCCAACGCGGGGCCTCCGGGATAGCCAAGACCAAGAATCTTTGCGCTCTTGTCAAATGCTTCGCCCAACGCATCGTCAATGGTGGTGGCTATACGCTGGTATTCGCCAACGCCTTCCACGCGCAGGATCTGACAATGTCCTCCGCTTACCAGCAATAGCGCATAGGGAAATGCGAGTTCGGGATCAGCCAGTCGTGGCGACAGGGCGTGTCCTTCAAGATGGTTGATCGCGAGCAGCGGCTTGTCTGATGCCATCGCCAACGCCTTGGCAGTAACAAGGCCCACGATCACGCCGCCGATCAGCCCCGGTCCGGCGGTGGCGGCAATGGCGTCGCAATCGGACAGACTGACATTTGCTTCTGCCAGCACAGTTTCGATCAGTGGAGCAAGTCGCTCTGCATGCGCGCGTGCGGCAATTTCAGGCACAACGCCGCCATAGGGTGCATGCTCCGCCTCTTGACTGGCGATGGCTTGCGCAAGAATTGTCCGCTCGCCCGTTACCAGCGCGGCGGCGGTTTCGTCGCAGGAACTTTCTATACCGAGCACCAGTGTCATGCCGCTTTCCCTTAGCCGACCTGCAAGCTAGAGCAAGCAAACCCTATGCTTGATGAAACCATGACACAGCCCGAACTTCGTCTTGGAACGCGCCGTTCGCCGCTGGCGATGGTGCAGGCTGAGGAGGCGCGCCAGCGCCTTTGCGAGGCGCATGGCTGGCCCCAAAGCGCTGTGGAATTGGTGCCCGTGGTGGCCAGCGGGGACAAGATTCAGGACCGCCCACTGGCCGAAATCGGCGGCAAGGCATTGTGGACAAAGGAATTGGACGTGTGGCTTGCTGAAGGGCGGATCGATGCATCGGTTCATTCGCTCAAAGACGTGGAGACAGTGAGGCCGGAAAGTCTGGTGCTTGCCGCCATACTGCCGCGCGCGGATAAGCGTGACAGGTTGATAGGCGCGCCTTCTATCGCTGACTTGCCGCAGGGCGCAGTGGTGGGGACCAGCGCGCCGCGCCGCGCCGCGCAATTGCTCAACCACCGGCCCGATTGCAGCGTCGTGATGTTCCGCGGCAATGTAGCGTCGCGGCTTGGCAAGCTGGAAGCCGGGGAGGTTGATGCAACTTTTCTTGCTGCAGCGGGGCTTGCTCGTCTTGGGGAGGATGATGTGGGGCATCCGCTCAATGCCGAAGACTGGCTGCCTGCGCCATCACAAGGGGCTATCGCGCTGGAATGCCGCACAGATGATGAACGCACACGCGCATTGCTTGCCCCCCTCGATCACATGCCCAGCCGGGCCGAGGTGTCGGCAGAGCGTGCGCTGTTACTGGCGCTGAACGGCACCTGCCACTCTCCCATCGCTACGCTATGCAGCTATGCCGACAGCAAACTTCATTTGCGCGCAGCGATTTTGAGCGAGGACGGCGCCGATAGGGTGGACGGCGAAGCGCGATTTGCGGCGGAAGACGATGCAGCGCCTGCGCGCCTTGCAGCACAATTGCTGGAACGTGCATCGCCCGCGATCTGCGCAGTGTTTGATCCTGCACCATGATTTTCGCGATCCGGCCCGAACCCGGCCTTCAATCAACCTTGCAGTTGGCGCGTGACATGAACATGGCGATTATCGGCATGCCCTTGTTCGACGTTGTGCCCATTGCCTGGGACGCGCCCGATCCGGCGCAATTCAATGCACTTCTGCTGGGAAGCGCGAATGCGCTGCGCCACGGCGGAGCCACGCTGGAAGCCTTCAATATCCTGCCGGTCTATGCCGTGGGCGAAGCAACAGCACAATACGCACAAGAAGCAGGGTTCACCGTTGCACAAACGGGTGCAGGCGGATTGCAAAGCCTGCTGGATGGGGCCGTTGACGGCACACACTTCTTGCGTCTTGCCGGTGCGGAAAATGTCTCGCTGAACGTGCCAAAGGGCATCACCGCGACGACGCGCATTGTCTATGAATTGCGCGCATTGCCGATCACCGGTAGCGATGAAGTCAGCCTGCGCGCTGCCGATCCGCTCGTTCTATTGCATTCTGCCGCTGCGGCACGGCATTTCGCTTCCGAATGTGATCGTCGCGGGCTGGATAAAAGCCGCATTTCCCTTGCCTGCATCGGTCCGCGTGTGGTGAAGGCAGCGGGTGATGGCTGGGCAGCGTGCAGGGCCGCTCCACAGCCCGATGATATCGGCGTGTTGGCCTTGGCTCGCGACATGTGTCATTAATGTAAAAAGTTGATTTACCGGCGGGGAAAGACCCGGAAACGTCGGTATGTAGAAGGATGGTATGGACCAAGGTTACAACTTCGAGGCAGCAAGCGCAAAACAGCGCAAGCCATCTTTGCGGCCGGTCCTATTTGCGGTTGGTGCCTCTTTCCTGCTTGGCGTTGCCGTGATGTGGCTGCTTGGCAGTGAGACTGGCTTATCCGATCTCGTCAATATTCGCTCCGAAAGTGAGCAGGTGGATGAAGATGTGAACGGCGCAGCCCTGCTGGAAGGTGACGTCATCGAACCAGAACCCACGCCCAGCGAAACGTCTGCCGTTGCTGCCAATGATGCGCGCGAAGCAGTTGAGCAGGTTGAACGTGTTGTGGAACAGCAAGGGGGCCTCGACAGCCGTGTTGCTGCGATGGAACAGCGACTTACAAGACTTGACCTGCAATTGCAGGCTGCTGCCGGGAATGCAGCGCGCGCCGAAGCGCTGCTGATCGTCAATGCCAGCCGCCGAGCTATCGAGCGCGGTGCACCGCTTGGCTATCTGGCTGATCAATTGCGTCTGCGGTTTGGCGAAAATCGGCCAAATGCTGTGCAAACAGTGATCGATGCTGCGCAGGATCCGGTGACGCTCGATCAATTGCTGGCGCAGCTTGAAGGCCTTGCCTCCCAACTTGATGATGCACCCGACGGGGAAGGCGTGTTCACCCGTCTGGGCCGTGAATTATCCGAACTGTTTATCGTGCGCCGCGAGGATACGGCATCGCCCGTTGCCCAGCTGCGAATGGAACGTGCTCGCATGTTCCTGCAAAGCGGGCGCATAGATGCGGCTGTCTCCGAAGTGCGTAATTTGCCCAATGCCATTGTTGCAGAAGACTGGATTGCGGATGCGGAACGTTTCGCCGCCGCGCGCCGCGCGTTGGAAACGCTGGAATCCGCTGCCGTTCTCGATCCGCGTGAATTGCGTGACAGTGACGGGCAGGCGGTTGAACAGGGCAGCCCGGCGGGCAATAGTCGCTAGTAATCATCATTATCCACGAATGCTGAAGTTAACTTCAGCCTTTCAGTAATTCGGGTAATTGCCCGCTCATCCCGCGCGCCTCATCCATGAACCAGCGCTTGAGGATTGGCGCACGCTGAATGCCCGCCATGCCCACCCGCCGTATGACGCTGGAAAGCTTGCCGGGCACGCCGAACAGCCGCGTCAGACTGTCCGTGGCGCCCATGACCATGAGCGAATCGAGCGCGCGCCATTTCTCATACCGGGCCAGCATCTGCGCATCGCCGCGATCAAGACCCAGCCGCTGTCCTTCGGTCAGAACCTCAACCAGCGCACCGACATCGCGCAAGCCAAGGTTCAATCCCTGACCGGCAATCGGATGCATGCCATGCGCGGCATCGCCGATCAGTGCCAGCCGGTGTTTGACAAGCTTTGCCGTATGCTGGAAGCCAAGCGGATAGGACGACCGATGTCCCGCCAGCGCCAATGCGCCAAAAATGCCCTCCATCCGCTTTTCAATCTCGTACAGGAAGGCGCGGTCCGACAGGGCAAGAAAGCCGGCAGCATCCTTTTCCGCCACGGTCCACACCAACGCCGAACGATGGCGACCTTCACCATCATCAAGCAAGGGCAACAGGGCGAAGGGGCCGTCGGGATAGAAAATCTCCCACGCCACACCTTCATGCGGTCTTTCGTGGCAAAGCCCGATGATGATGGCGCGGTGACGGTAATCCCAATGCGCCATGGTGAAGCCCGCTTCTTCGCGCGTGGGTGATCCGCGGCCTTCCGCACCGACCATCAGCTTTGCTTCAAGAACCGTGTCATCCGCCAGGGTGACGGAAACGCCGTGCTCACCGCGATGGCGCTCCATCACATTGGTGCTGCCATGCCATGCAATGAGGGGCTGATCCTTTGCAGCTTCGAACAGGGCAAGGCGCAAGGTCCGATTGGGGAACATGCGGCCCAAGGTGCCTTCATGCGGTTCCGGCTGGAAATCGATACGGCCCGGCTTCATCCCGTCGGTGACAGCGATGTTTTCAATGCGGCAGCCATGCGGTTCCAGCGCGTCTGCCAGACCGATATTCCTGAACAGGTTCCAGCTTGCCGTGGATATGGCCGAAGCGCGCCCGTCAAACCCTTCCGCGGTCAGTTCGGATGGATCGGCACGATCCACCACATGGCTGGAAATGCCCTTTTTTGCCGCGGCAAGGGCCAGCGTCATGCCGACGAGGCCGCCGCCCAGGATCAGGAGTTCTCGCTTGTCCGTCATCACATGCGGTCCTAAGGCTCCCGCTCTATGCAGACAAGCCTGTCCTTTCGTCTCACCTTCCTGCGATATTGCATCGCAGTGGCAATGTTTGCCATTGCACTGCTGGCAGCACCGACCGCTGCGCAGACGCAGAACTATATCGCTGCAGATCTCGTGGCAGAGGGTCAACCGCAGCCGGGAGAGACGCTTACCGTGGCATTGCGCTTTCGCCCGCAGGAAGGCTGGCACGGATATTGGCGCAATCCCGGTGATGCGGGTTTGGGCATGACGCTCGACTGGCAATTACCCGAAGGCTGGCAGGCAGGAGAGCCGCAATATCCCGTGCCAGAAGCGCTGGAACTGATCGGGCTGATGAACCATGTCTATAAAAGGCCCTACGCCGTGCTGGTGCCGATTTCGGTACCAGTCAATGCAGCGGTAACGAACATTTCCCCCATCACCGTCAATGCCGAATGGCTCGCCTGTTCGGACAGGCTGTGCGTTCGCGAAGGCGATGTGCCGACCCTGCGTTTCCCGCAGCAGACTGCCCAATTGCGCGAAGATTTTGACGCGCACCGTGCTGCCGTTCCACCCTTGATTGATCAACAGGCGCGCTTTGCCATGGATGGCAATCGCCTGCGCATCGCCATTCCGCTGCCGCAGGCGCTGGGTCTGACCGATCCGCATGTCTTTATCGCCCAATCAGGCGTAGTCGATTACGGCGCGATGCAGACCTTCATGCGACAGGGCGACGTGCTTGTTGCAGAGCTGCCGCGAGGTGGCTTGCGTGCAGAGCCTGATTTGCTTGAAGGGATGCTGTCCTTTGGTGCGGATGGCGAAGGCATCAGGTTTGAAGCGGTGCCGGGGAATGTTCCTGCCGGTGGGGATCGGATTGGCAATTCCGCCGCGACAGCTCCGCTGGCTCTGCTGCTGGGGGGGGCATTGCTAGGGGGATTGCTGCTCAACCTCATGCCATGCGTGTTTCCTATTCTCAGTCTCAAGGCATTGACCCTGGCGCGCGCGGGCGAAAGCGAAGCGCAAGCTCGGCGTGAAGGGCTTGCCTATACCGTCGGCGTGATGCTGGCGGTTCTGGCGCTGGGCGCGCTGATGCTGGCATTACGCGCCGCGGGGGAACAAGTGGGCTGGGCGTTCCAATTGCAGCAACCGCTGGTGGTGGGCGCATTACTGGTGCTCGCCATGCTCATCACCGCCAATCTTGCCGGCCTGATTGAACTGCCCATGATGCCGATCCGCACTGGTGGACAAGGCAGCGCCTTTGCCACCGGATTGCTGGCCGCCGTGGTCGCGACCCCGTGCACGGGTCCGTTTATGGCTGCTGCGCTGGGCGCTGCATTGCTGCTGCCCGTTACGCAGGCGCTCCTGCTTTTCGCCGCGCTGGGGCTTGGCCTTGCCTTGCCATTTCTGCTGCTTGGTTATGTGCCTGCCTTGCGTTCCCGATTGCCCAGGCCGGGAGCATGGATGGGCACATTCCGCAAGGCGATGGCCATGCCGATGGGGCTGGCCGCATTGGCGCTGGCGTGGCTTGCATGGCGGCTGGGCGGCACGCATTTTGCCTTTGCCGCGCTGGCGCTGGGCATGCTGCCAGTGGTCGCGCTTATCGCCTTTCGCCGTGGCAATGTGCTGGTTGGCTGGATTGGCGTTGCCATTGCGCTCTATTTCGCCGCTTCCCTGCCTTTTCGCGTGGAAGAGCAATCTGCTGCATCGGCGCAAAGCCTGCTTGATCCGGTGCCATATAGCGAGGCCGCACTGGCAGAAGCCCGCGCCAGCGGAGCGCCTGTATTCCTGTGGTTTACCGCCGACTGGTGTCTGACTTGCAAGGTCAATGAACAGATCGCCATTGAACGTGAAACGACGCGTGCCGCCTTTGACCAAGGCGGCGTTGTGGCCATGCGCGGCGACTGGACGCGTGCTGATCCCGCGATCACCCGATTCCTGGAGGAATGGGGCGCAGCGGGCGTGCCATTATATGTCTGGTATCCCCCCAATGGCGCACCGGGGCAAATGATGCCGCAGGTCCTAACGCCTGAAATGCTGGCGGAGCGGGCTCGCCAATAAGCTCAGCTATCCTCGTCTTCCACGGCTGGTTCTGCGGGCTGGGCATTGGGAGTTTCACCGCCTGCGCGGCACCATTCAAGAAATTCGCCGGGAATACGGCTGCCTCTTATTTCCAGCATGCCCCGGCCGGGCAATGTGGCAGTCAAATCGCGGGTTCCGGCAAAGACATCAAGCTGCGGATCGTTTGCCGGAAGCCGCGCCTCCCACAGCCATTCGCCCCCGTTTTCCCCAGTTGCCAGTGCCGTATCCGCCAGAAAGCGGCTGCGCATGCCATTGCCGATAATCGGGAACAGCGCTGATTGGCCCGGTAACGCTTCGGCATGGCGGATAATCACGAATTCAGACGGCAGCTCGCCCAGATTGCAGGCCAGCGTGAGCAATGGATCCTCTCCGACATTGCCGAAATTGATCGCCTGACCGCTTTCGGCCACCATCCACACGCCGTTCTGCGTGTCGGGCGAAGCCATCGCCGTTGCCTCGCGTATTCCGGTCTCATCAAGGGGGATGCGCACCACATCGGCAGCAGCGGAAGGTGCACTTTCAGCCGCGCCGTCACAAGCCGCAAGAATTGCCAGGACAGGGGGTAGGAAAAGGAGGGCGACTGGCCAGCGCATGCTGCGCCTTGCCGTCCGTTCGGCCATGACTGCAAGAGAATATTTGCGTTTTCCCCGCAGTTCGCGCGTTTAATTGAGCCCTTGCCAGTCTTCAGTCCGAATGGCTTGGCCTGCTTCAAGGCCCCTTCTTGCGCTGCGTGCGCCCGTAGCGCATCTTGCGCGTGCCCGGTTTTCCTTCATTTGACCGTCCGACGAGTGGCGCCTTTTTATCCGGATCGGGGATTCCCAATTCGTCTTGTTCCAGCTTGCGGATTTCATCGCGCAGGCGTCCTGCCTCCTCGAATTCTAGATCGGCGGCGGCGGCGCGCATGCGTTTTTCGAGATCCTCGATATAGCTGCGAAGATTATGGCCGACGAGATTGTTGCGCTCATCATCACCGGTGCCCACTGTCACCTCGTCCTGCGAAGCGGTGTGGGCGACGATATCGGCGATGGCGCGCTTGATCGTGGTCGGCGTGATGCCGTGTTCCTCGTTATAGGCGCGTTGCTTTTCGCGGCGTCTCTCTGTCTCCGCCATCGCGCGTTCCATGCTTCCCGTGATCCGGTCTGCATAAAGAATGACCCTGCCATCCACATTGCGCGCGGCGCGGCCGATCGTCTGGATAAGCGAGGTTTCAGATCGCAGGAAGCCTTCCTTGTCCGCATCCAGAATGGCCACCAGTCCGCATTCGGGTATGTCCAGTCCTTCGCGCAGCAGATTGATCCCGATGAGCACATCATACACGCCAAGACGCAGGTCACGGATCAGCTCAATACGTTCCAGCGTCTCCACATCGGAATGCATGTATCGCACGCGCACGCCCTGTTCATGCATGAATTCGGTCAGGTCTTCGGCCATGCGTTTTGTCAGCGTTGTGACAAGGGTGCGATAGCCCTTGGCAGCCGTCGCCTTGCACTCGGCAATGCAATCCTGCACCTGGTCTTCCACCGGCTTGATCTCGACCGGCGGATCAATGAGGCCGGTAGGGCGGATGACCTGTTCGGCAAAGACGCCGCCCGTCTGCTCCATTTCCCAGCTGCCCGGCGTGGCTGACACGGCAAAGGTCTGCGGGCGCATCGCATCCCACTCGTTAAAGCGCAGGGGGCGGTTGTCGATACAGCTGGGGAGACGGAAACCGAATTCCGCCAGCGTGATCTTGCGTCGGTGATCGCCTTTGGCCATTGCGCCGACCTGCGGCACTGTCTGATGGCTTTCATCGACAAATAGCAGTGAATTTTCGGGCAGATATTCAAACAGGGTAGGCGGCGGCTCTCCCGGCAGGCGGCCTGTCAAAAAGCGGGAATAATTCTCGATGCCGTTGCAGCTTCCCGTCGCAGCGATCATTTCCAGATCGAAATTGGTTCGCTGTTCAAGCCGCTGCGCTTCGAGCAGGCGGCCTTCTTCATGCAATTCCTTCAGGCGCTCTTCCAGCTCAAACTTGATAGCCTGACTGGCCTGTTTCATGGTTGGCCCGGGGGTTACGTAATGACTGTTGGCATAGACCCGCACCTTCTCCAGCGATGTGCCCTTCTTGCCAGTCAGTGGATCAAATTCGGCAATGTCCTCGATATCGTCGCCAAAAAAGCTGATACGCCAGGCGGTGTCTTCCAGATGGCTCGGGAAAAGCTCCAGATTATCACCGCGCACTCGAAAACAGCCGCGCGCAAAGGCCGTGTCATTGCGCTTATATTGCAGCGCAACCAACTTGCGGATCAGTTCGCGCTGATCGACCGTGTCACCGGCCTTGATGTCAAAAACCATCGCCGAATAGGTTTCGACTGAACCGATACCGTAAAGGCATGAAACGGATGCCACGATCACCACATCGTCGCGTTCCAGCAAGGCGCGCGTGGCTGAATGGCGCATCCGGTCGATCGCTTCGTTTACGCTGCTTTCCTTCTCGATATAGGTGTCGGACCGGGGCACATAGGCTTCCGGCTGATAATAATCGTAATAGCTGACAAAATATTCGACAGCGTTTTCCGGAAAGAAGCTCTTGAATTCGCCGTAAAGCTGCGCGGCAAGGATCTTGTTGGGGGCCAGAACCAGTGCCGGGCGCTGCAATTGCTCTATCACCTTGGCCATGGTAAAGGTCTTGCCCGATCCTGTGACACCCAGCAGCACCTGCGTCTGGTCGCCATCCTCTGCCGATGCCACCAGTTCGGAAATGGCGGTGGGCTGATCGCCAGCCGGTTCATACTCCGAAACCAGCTTGAACTTCTTGCCCGGCAGGGACTTTTGCGGCCGAGCGGGCTTATGCGGGACAAATTCGCCCGTTGTATCGGGCTCTTCCAGCCCGCGTCGTATTACCAGTTCAGCCATAGTCGCGGAATATGGAGACGGGCGGCGCTTTGGGCAATGTCTTGCTGGGTGTTGTCAATCAGATGCCGCACAGCCTATGCTGAAATTTCAGCCTTTCCGGCTTGTCCCTCGTCGGCTGGTCAGCCACGATGAAAATTGATCTAAAGGGAAATTTATATGCGCATTTCTTCGATTTTCGCGGCGAGCTCGCTGCTGGTATTGGCTGCTTGCGGGGATTCGGGCACCGACGATGACCCCAGCGATCCGGATGAAGTCGCCGCTGCTGCCGAAACTATCGCCAAGCCACAACCCGGCCAATATCGCACGATCGCGGAACTGGTGGAGTTCGATATTCCCGGAGCCAGCGAGGAAGAAGTGCAGATGATGCGCGGCTTCGTGGAAAGCTCCGCTGCGCAGGAACAGACCTTCTGCATGACTCAGGAAAAAGCTGACGAAGGCTTTCAGGAATTCCTTTCTGCCATGCAGGACAATTCGGAAGAGTGCACTTTCAGCGAATTCAAGGTCGATGGCGAGGCGCTGGATGCCACGATGAATTGCGATGATGGTGCGGGTAGCAGCGGCACGATCACATTCGATGGCACGATTAGTGAAACGAAGCAGAACATGACCGTGACGATGGACATGAGCAATCCGGGTGAAGGCCAGTCCATGCGGATGGTGATGCGCAACACTACCGAGCGCACCGGAGAATGCACTGCAGAAGATGACGCTGCATAGGGTCAGGGGTTTGCGACGGTCTGCACCACAATGGGACGCAGCCGCCAAACTCCGCGAATCAGGGGCTTTGGCGATTGGCAGGGCAGGTTGGCGGGTTTAGGATTATCCCAAGACCGGCGGCCCTCTTGTGCCGCAGATTTGCTGAGGAAATGCCATGCGCCCGATCCATGCCCTGCCGCTGATTGCAGCCCTAGCGCTTGCCGCGTGCAATAATGACGACGACGAAGCCCTGACAGACGAGGATCTGGCTGGCAGCACCATTCAGGATAACGGCGCCATGCCGCAGCCGGGCGAATATGCCACCACTGTCGAATTGATTGATTTCGTCGATCCCGATCTTGATCAAGCCACCATGGCCCGCGCCCGCAGCGAATTTGAAATTGGTGCAGCCGAACCCAGCCTGTATTGCGTGACGGAGGAAACCACGCGCGAAGTGTGGCTCTCTGACATGACGGAGGCTACATGCACGCTTTCACGTTTCACGGCGGATGGAAATTCGCTGGACGGGGCGATGACATGTTCATCGGATATTGGTCTTAACGGCCCCTTGGAGATGACTGGCACCGCTGGTGGCCAGAGCGCGGATCTGCGCATGAGCTATACCATGCCGGAAGATGCTGGTGCTGGCACCGTGACCATGCGTGTGCTGTCGGAACGTATCGGCGATTGCAGTTAACCTCGAAAAGCCTTGCCCAATGAAGCGCGCTGCTTGGCAACTTGCTTCTTTGGCGCTCTTGCTGGGCGCAGCCTCTGCAGCATTTGCGGGGCAGGACGGCGCAGACATGGCCAAAAATGCGTCGGTAGCGGATGATCATTTATTTCCATGGCTGGAATTTCTCGATGCAGAACCACGCCCGGGCCTTTATCAGGTAAGGTACGGCCTGGAGAATGCTCTCATTGCGGATTTTGACCCACGCAAGAATGGCGGCCCGTCGGACCCCTCCATGGACGAAGGTGATGTTGAATTCATCTGTCTTGATGAAGACACGCAGCGGGTCGATATGTTGGAAGAATTTGCTACCGGAGGCTGCACCATGGGTGCCCTTGCCGGCGGGGCCGACGGCTTTACCGTCATGGCGCAATGCCGCGACCCGGACGGTCAGCATATGAGAATCCGCATGACCGGATCGGGTGATGCAGAACATCTGCAAACTTTATTGTCGATGACCATGCGCAGCCCAGAAAGAGGCAAAATGGCTCTTGGCATTCGGGTGGAGCTAGAGCGGGTCGGCGAATGTGAATAGGTTTCTCAATTGAGTTAAACTCTTCACGCCCTGACGAATTGCCCAGCCAAGCCGTTTCATATAATTATCAGTCATGGATGCTGCATCCCCCCAATCAGAGCATGTCCTGGCGCGTTTACGTCAGTCTGTGCGAGCAGGCGTGTTTGCGCTGGCTAGGCGCCTTCGGCTGCTGCGCGGAACAATGCCGGACAACGCCCATGCGCCGCCGTTGCGACTGCTGTTTGCAGAACTTGGCGTTGTGGCAGAGCCGGTGCGCCGCCGCTTGCGACCGCCCATACCTATCGAACCTGCGATTCATCCGCGTATCGTGATCCTGCTGCCCGGATTCGGCACCGGACCGGATCGGATGCGCTATCTGGCACAGCAGCTTGAGCGGGCGGGTCACACGGTGAAACGCTGGGGCATGGGCCATAATCTGGGCCCTACCCCAGAAACGCTGGAAGTGCTCTCGCAAAGAATCCGCGAGGTGCATGAACGGTATGGTGAGAAAGTGGTGCTGGTCGGGTGGAGCCTTGGCGGCGTGTTCGCCCGCGAAGTGGCCAAGGTCAGTCCTGAATTTATCGCCAAGGTTATTACCATGGGATCCCCGTTTAGCCACACACCCTATTCCAACAATGTCTGGCGTCCCTATCAGCTTGTGGCGGGCCACCCGGTGGAAAAGCCGCCGATCGAAGCCCAGCTGGGCGTAAAGCCGCCGGTTGAAACGGTAGCATTCTGGAGCCCGCGGGACGGTGTAATTTCGCGCCGGGCCGCATGCGGTGCGCCCGGTGAAAGGGACCGCGCTGTTGCGCTGCGCTGCTCTCACCTCACCTTTCCGACCGCTTCTGATTGCATATTGGCGCTTGTGCGGGAACTTGAAAGCTGACTAACCTTTGTAACAACAGACGCGGCGCAATAGCGCGAGGGGTTATTTTCTTATCGTGTCACATCAACAAAGGGTTTCATGAGCGCGTCCGATAAGACGAATTTCGATGAGATGCATGCGCCCGATGGTTCGGTGCGCAATGCGTATGACAGCTATCAGGAATGGCTTTCCGGCCAGGATGAAGGCTGGATGCGGCGCAAGAACTTTGAGGCGGAAAGCTTCTTCCGCCGCACTGGCATTACCTTCAATGTTTATGGTGAGGACGATGCCGAGGAGCGGCTGATCCCGTTTGACATGGTGCCGCGCATCATCACGGGCGCTGAATGGCGCAGGCTTTCCAAGGGTATCGAACAGCGCGTGCGGGCTTTGAACGCCTTCATGCATGATCTGTATCACCGGCAGGAGATCATCCGGGCGGGCCGACTGCCAGAGCGGTTGTTCCGACATAACAAGGCATGGTTGCCGCAGATGGTCGGCTTCACCCCGCCGGGCGGGGTTTACACCCACATCACCGGCATCGACCTTGTGCGCACCGGCCCTGATGATTTCCTGGTGCTGGAAGACAATGCCCGCACCCCCAGCGGTGTTTCCTATATGCTGGAAAACCGCGAAACGATGATGGCGATGTTCCCTGAACTGTTCAGCAAGGTGAAGGTGTGCCCCGTTTCCGATTATCCCCGCCGTCTGGCGAAAAGCCTGGCGGCCTGCGCGCCACCGAATGTGGACGGCCCGCCCACGATTGCGGTGCTGACTCCGGGTATTTTCAATTCGGCTTATTACGAACACGCTTTTCTGGCGGACCAGATGGGCGCCGAGCTTGTCGAAGGTAGTGATCTTCGGGTCGTCAACGGCAAGGTCCAGATGCGCACCACGATGGGCTTCAAGCCGGTGGATGTCCTCTATCGTCGGGTCGATGACGAATATCTGGACCCGCTGACCTTCAATCCCGACAGTATGCTGGGTGTGCCCGGTATCATGGATGTTTACCGCGCGGGCGGCATCACCATCGCCAATGCGCCCGGCACTGGCGTTTGCGATGACAAGGCAATCTATTCCTTCATGCCGGAGATCGTTGAATTCTACACTGGCGAAAAGGCGTTGTTGCCCAATGTCGAGACATGGCGTTGCGCAGATCCGGACTCCCTCAAATATGTGCTCGAAAATTTGAACGAACTGGTCGTTAAGGAAGTCCACGGTTCGGGCGGCTACGGCATGCTGATAGGGCCCACCGCAACCAAGAAGGACTTGCAGCAATTCCGCGCGAAGCTGAAATCCAATCCTGATAATTATATAGCTCAGCCAACACTGTCCTTGTCCACCTGTCCGATCTTTACCCGCAAGGGGCTGGCGCCGCGGCATGTCGATTTACGGCCATTCGTGCTGTCATCGCCTGAAGGCGTGGATATCACGCCTGGCGGATTGACGCGGGTCGCCCTGAAGCGCGGATCGCTTGTGGTGAATTCCAGCCAGGGCGGTGGCACCAAGGACAGCTGGGTGCTGGAAGACTGATGGTGGAGCAACGCATATGTTAGGCCGCGTCGCAAATGGCATCTTCTGGATGTACCGCTATCTCGAACGGGCAGAAAATACTGCACGTCTTCTGGCGGCTGGGCAGCGCATGGCGCTGACGCGCGGCGATGATCATGCAGTGCAGGAATGGCGGTCTATCGTGACGACGCTGGGGCTGCGCAAATATTTCGAGCAGGATAGCGGCGAATATGATGTCGCCCATGTCTGCGATTTCGTATTGCGATCGAAGAGCAATCCCGAAAGCGTTCTGGCGATGACAGAGCGGGCTCGCACGAATGCGCGGATTTGCCGTTCGGCCATCACGCTGGAAGTGTGGGAAGCCGTCAATGAAGGCTGGATGGCACTTCGCGAGTTACTTGCAAAGCCGGTGCGCGAAAGCAATCTCAACCCGATCCTCGGCGCGATCCGTCGTGAAAGTTCCCTGGCGCGCGGGGCGACCCACGGCTCCATGCTGCGCAACGAAGCCTATTGGTTTTCTCGTCTGGGCACTTTTCTTGAGCGTGCTGACAGCACGGCGCGTATCCTCGACGTGAAATATTACCTGCTGCTGCCATCGCTTTCCTATGTCGGAACTCCGCTCGACAGCGGGCAATGGGATAGTGTTCTGCGCTCGCTGTCTGGTGACAGGGCCTATCGCTGGCTCAATGCCGGAAGGATGGATGCCCGCTCCATCGCCGATTTCCTGATCCTTGATGAACGCTTTCCGCGCAGCCTGACCTATTGCTATGCTACGGTACGGCAAAACCTCGATGAGCTTGCCCGTCTGCACGGTAGCGAAAGCACATCGCATGAAATGATGCGCGCGGCCGATCTCGGGCTTACCAACAAGACGGTCGAGAATATATTCGATCAGGGCCTACACCAGTTTCTGCTCGATTTTATCGCCAGCAATCAAAAAGTCGCCGGCGCCATCGCTGAAGATTACCGTTTCACCTCTTAAAGGAGAGGATTACAGACTATGCGCCTCTCAATCCGCCACACCACGCGCTATCGCTTCACTGAACCTGTCTCCTACGGGGTCCAGCGGTTGCGGCTGACGCCCAAGGAAACGCAAGGGCAGAAGATACTCGAATGGGACATGGAATATGAGGGCGCGCACGAGGAACTGGTCTATGATGATCAGAACTTCAATCACACGACCTTCATCTCCGTAGAAGAAGGCGCGCAGGATGTTGTCGTCACGTGCAAGGGCCGCGTCGATACAGAGGACCAGGCCGGCGTCATCGGACAACATGCCGGACATTTGCCGCTATGGGCTTTTCTGGGGCAGACTCCGCTGACCAAACCCGGTCCCAAAATCAGGTCGTTGATTGGTAAGGTGGAACGCAGCGAAAGCATGGTCGATACCCTCCACAATCTCAGCAATGTCATCCGTGACCATGTCGAATATGGCGTAGGCACGAGCGGGGTTTCAACCACGGCAGAGGAGGCGGCGATCAATGCCTCAGGCGTTTGTCAGGACCATGCGCATATTTTTATCGCGGCTGCGCGCAGCCTGGAAATACCGTCTCGTTATGTAAGCGGTTATCTTATGATGAATGATCGCATTGAGCAGGAGGCCACCCACGCATGGGCAGAGGCCTATGTGCAGGGGCTGGGCTGGGTCGGCTTCGACATTTCCAACGGCATCAGCCCCGATCCACGGTATGTCCGTGTTGCAACGGGTCGTGATTACAGCGATGCAGCGCCGGTAACAGCCATATCTTTCGGTGCCCAGACTGCGGACCTTGATGTAAATCTTGCTGTCGAACAGCAGATCATGGGGCAGCAGTGATACGCCTTGCACGTATCTGAACTTTTCGCAGTTTTAGAGGAAATACATGACTTATTGCGTTGGGATGGTTCTGGACAAGGGCCTCGTTTTGATGAGCGATACGCGAACCAATTCGGGTGTCGACAACATTTCTGTTTTTCGCAAGATGTTCACCTGGACGGTCCCGGGAGAGCGGATCATATCGGTGATGACGGCGGGCAACCTTGCCACGACGCAGGCGGTCATCAGCCAATTGCAGGAACGCACAAAGGCACCCGAAGAACGCCAGCACGGATTGCTGGAACTGCCGACCATGTTTCAGGTGGCCGTGGAAACAGGCAAGCTGCTGCGCGAGGTCATCAGTGCCACCCAAACCGATAATGGCACGCGCGGTAAAGGTCGCTTCACGGCATCAATCATCCTTGCCGGCCAGATCAAGGGCATGGAGCCACGCCTGTTCATGATCTATCCGGAAGGTAATTTCATTGAAGCCAGCTTCGACACTCCATTTTTCCAGATTGGCGAGACGAAATATGGCCGGCCGATCATCCTGCGCGGTTATGAAAGAACGATGAGCTTTGAGGATGCAGCAAAATTGCTGATGGTGAGCTTCGATTCAACCTTGAAGGCCAATCTGTCAGTTGGCCTTCCGCTGGATCTCATGGTGATCGAACGCGATACATTTGCCCCGCTGCATGAACGGCGGATCGAACACAGTGACCCCTATTTCGATGCGATTTCGAACAGTTGGAGCGAGGCATTGCGAAGCGCCTTTCATTCGCTCCCGGATTATAGCTTTTACCAACCGGATGAAACTACCTAGTCGCGCGGTCCGATCGGACCGGAAAGTTCCGATCAGAATTATCCCGTAGCTGCATCGCGGATAAATGGTCCGATCCGGTGATAACTTTTTCGCGGTTTCCTGCCATTCCTCGGGAAAGGGGCGGCGCAATAGGTGGACTTCCGTAGTAATACGGAATGTAAAATGCACGATCCTCAGCCAGTACCAGTTTCATGGAAAAACGTATTACGATACATATTGTCGGCGGCGACAGCCGCTCGCGCGCGTTACAATCGCGCCTCGCCCTTTCCATGGGTTGTCATGCGGAAGTTTATTCGGACCTGATCGAATTGCTTGACCGTCCGCCGCAGGATGGCGTTATCATTGCATCGGATGTCGTCATTGAAGACGGCATCGGAGCGCTTCTGGAAAAACTTGCCGATCACGGGATCTGGATACCGCTGGTAGCGGCGCGTGAAGAGCCGAGTCTGGAAGAGGTCGTTCACGCAGTTCAGGCGGGGGCGCTCGATTTCCTGACCTTGCCCCTTACCGAGGGAGAACTGCGCCGGATGATCGCGCATTACCATTCAGATTCGGGCCAACATGCCGAAGCGCGCCGCCGGCTGATCGATGCCCGCAATCGCATAAATGAATTGTCTCGGCGCGAGCGCGAAGTGCTGGATTGGTTATCCGAAGGGCGCTCGAACAAGGCCATTGCGCGCGAACTCGATATCAGTCCGCGTACGGTAGAAATTCATCGCGCCAACATGATGGAAAAGCTTGGTGCCAACCATGCAGCCGATGCTGTGCGCATGCGCATGGATGCAGCATTGCGGGACCCAGTGGCCAAAACCCGCGAGGTGGTGCCCGGCCTGCATACCGACGTCAGTTCTGCGCCATCGCCGACGGCTACGTCGGGCTGATCCGGCCCCAGCACAGACTTACAGAGTTTCCCCCCGGAAAGGCGGCCCAGCGATGGGTCGCCTTTTCGCTATCGACAATAGGACGAGCCGCTGCTGACACCTTCAACGTGGAAGTGATCACGGTGGGCCGCATTGTAATCCGGCCCCAGAACAGTGCCGAAGCGAAGACAGGCGCTGCGTTGCACGGTGCGCAGGAATTCACGCTCCTTGCTGGAACCATTCCAGCCCGAATGCACGCTGATCCGCGTTCCGTCAGACAGAACAAATCCACCGACATCAATGGCATCAGCACTGGCATGGGCTGAACGCCGTCCAGTGCCCGCGACATTACGGCATGAATAGCTTCCCATCGTCTGGATGGACTGGATCGGCACACCGAAAACCTGCCGCGCCGCACGATCAACACCATATCGTGCCCATGCCGCAAAGGCTGTGCTGACAGGGCAGGTGACCGGCCCCAGATTGCCAACTTCAAACCGGCCGTAATCACCCTGCAAGGCATGCATCTGCACCGTGTTGAGCGTGCTGCAACCGTGATCGGCATAGCGATCCGGCAAGGCATCGAACTGTGCACCAGCGGCGCCAAGCTGGGCCAGGCATTGCGCTTCGGCACCACGCCGAACGATTGGCGCTGAATTGCTGATGCGCGATGAGGAGGCTGTATTGCGCGAATCATGGCTATCGCGCTGGGGACTGCCATTCGGAAGGACCGAACAGCCCGCCAAGGCGAGAGTGCCAAGTCCAAGGGTAAGGGCACGTTTCATCACGATTTTCATGACGCTAACATGCTTAACATCATCCTAATGCGTGCGCCAGCAGGGCAAGGTTTCACAAGTAATGATTGACTCCTTCGCACTCATCTCTAGTGGCCGCTGCGGGCCACGCGGTCCCAACGCCGCGCGAGCTCTCTGCAAGGAGAGAATACATGACTGCACAACCTACCCTCCGTCCGGAGCGTCCTTTTTTTTCGTCCGGACCTACCTGCAAGCCGCCCGGCTGGTCGCCAGACAAGCTCGACATCAAAAGCCTCGGCCGCTCGCATCGCTCCAAATATGCCAAGGGTCGCCTGAAATATGCGATTGACCTGACACGTGAACTGCTCGGCGTGCCTGACGATTATCTCGTCGGTATTATGCCCGGTTCCGATACTGGCGCGCTTGAATGCGCGATGTGGACCATGCTGGGCGCTCGCCCTGCCACGATCGCTGCGTGGGAAAGCTTTGGCAATGTCTGGATCCAGGATGCAGTCAAACAGCTCAAGCTGCCCGATCTTCAGGTGCTGGATGCCGATTATGGCGAGATACCCGACCTTTCGCAGATCCCGCAGGAAAACGATGTCGTTTTCACCTGGAACGGCACGACAAGCGGCGCGAAAATTCCGAATACGGATTGGCTCGCGCATGATCGTACCGGTATTACGATAAATGATGCCACCAGCGCCGTTTTCGCGATGGAAATGGACTGGGCCAAGCTCGATGCCACTACTTTCAGCTGGCAGAAGGTGCTTGGCGGTGAAGCGCAGCATGGCATGCTCATCCTCAGTCCCAAGGCGGTTGAGCGGATCGAAAGCTATAATCCAAGCTGGCCGCTGCCCAAGCTGTTCCGCCTGAAAAAGGGCGACAAACTGAATGTTTCAATCTTCGAAGGCGCGACAATCAACACGCCTTCCATGCTGGCGACCGAAGATTACATTTTCGCGCTGGAATGGGTGAAATCCATCGGCGGACGCCAGGCCATGTTCGACCGCGCCGATGCCAATGCCAAGATCGTCAAGGACTGGATAGAGGCTACCCCGTGGCTGCGCAACATGGTTCCCGATCCTGCCAAGCAGACCAATACCGGCGTGTGCATGGTATTTCAGGGGGACTGGATCGAAAGCCTTTCTGCCGAAGATCAGGCAGTCGTGCCCAAGAAAATCGCTTCCAAGCTGGAAGAGATGGATATCGGCTATGACTTTAATGGCTATCGCGATGCCCCTCCGGGCCTGCGCATCTGGTGCGGCGGTTCGCTGGAGTCAGAGGATATCTCTCGTCTGCTGCCGTGGATCGAATGGGCTTATGAAGAGCTCAAGGCCGGCAATCGGTGATGCCAGCGCCCTTGCCTTGGGAAAGGTGAGGGGCAGGAGGGGGCTGACCCTTCGATATTCCAAACAAACGACAAGGCTGGGTGAGACTGATATTCTCTCCGGCCTCTCCTCCCAAAGCGGGAGATGGAGCAAATCATGACCAAGCCAAAAGTCCTTATTTCCGACAAGATGGACCCGAATGCCGCCCGTATTTTTGAAGAGCGCGGCTGCGATGTGGATGTCATCACCGGCGAGACACCCGAACAGTTGATCGCGCGTATCGGCGAATATGATGGCCTTGCCATTCGTTCTTCCACCACGGTGACAGATGAAATTCTTGCCGCGGCAACCAATCTCAAGGTGATCGGTCGCGCCGGTATCGGGGTCGACAATGTCGATATTCCCAAAGCTTCCGCGCGCGGCGTAGTGGTGATGAATACGCCATTCGGCAATTCGATCACGACTGCTGAACACGCCATTGCGATGTTGCTGGCACTTGCCCGCCAGATCCCTGAAGCCAACACCCGCACCCAGGCGGGAGAATGGCCCAAGAAGGATTTCATGGGTGTCGAAGTTACCGGCAAGACTTTGGGCCTCATCGGGGCGGGTAATATTGGCGCAATCGTGGCCAGCCGCGCCCAGGGCCTGCGCATGAAAGTCATCGCCTACGATCCGTTTCTCACGCCTGACAGGGCTGTTGAGCTGGGCGTCGAAAAGGTCGATCTGGGCATGCTGGTGCAGCGCGCCGATTTTATCACTTTGCACACGCCGCTGACTGACGAGACACGCAATATTTTGAACCGCGAACGGCTGGAGCAGTGCAAGCCGGGCGTGCGCATCGTCAATTGTGCGCGTGGCGGGTTGATTGACGAACTGGCGCTGAAGGATCTGCTCGATTCCGACCACATCGCCGGCGCCGCGCTGGATGTATTCGCGAAGGAGCCGCCAGCCGCCGATCACCCGCTATTCGGCACGCCGGGTTTCATCTGCACACCGCATCTGGGTGCTTCCACGACAGAGGCGCAAGTCAATGTCGCGCTGCAGGTGGCAGAGCAGATGGCGGATTACCTCGTCGATGGCGGCGTGACCAATGCGCTGAACGTGCCATCGCTCTCAGCCGAGGAGGCACCCCGTCTGCGCCCGTATATCGCGCTGGGCGAGAAGCTGGGTTCGCTGGTCGGGCAGCTTGAAGGGCCGGATGTCAATTCGCTCACCATCGAGGTTGAGGGGGCTGCTGCCGAATTGAACATGAAGCCGATCACCGCTGCCGTGCTTGCGGGCATGATGCGCAGCTGGTCTGACAGCATCAACATGGTCAATGCGCCCATCCTCGCCAAGGAGCGCGGTCTGGATGTCCGCGAAGTGCGCCACGGCAGGGAAGGCAATTATCACACGCTGCTGCGCGTCACCGCGACCACCGGAACGCGCAAGCGCGAAGTTGCCGGAAGCCTGTTTGGCGGGTCGGAAATGCGGCTGGTGGAAATTGCGGGCACGCGGATCGAAACCGATCTGGACGGCCACATGATCTACGTTGTCAACGAAGATGCGCCGGGCTTCATCGGTCGGCTTGGTTCGACGCTGGGCGAAGCTGGCGTCAACATCGGCAACTTCCACCTTGGTCGCCGCCTGCCCGATCGCCACCGCGGCGGCGATGCTGTGTTGCTGTTGACGCTGGACCAGCGACCCACGCCCGAAGTGCTCGACGCGATCTGCGAGCTTGAAGGCGTCAAAAAGGTAAAGGCATTGAGCTTTTGATCATTGCGCCATCCCGGCTTCCACCGGGATGGCCAATTGTCTAGGAAGCCCCAGCTATGACCGATCCTACCCAAGACCTGTTGCCCGAAGGGCTGGAAGACCGCCTGCCGCAAAGTGCGGCCGCAGCCGCGCGTATTCAGCGCGCCATGCTCGATGTGATGCGCAGCCATGGATATGACCGGGTCAATCCGCCGCTGATCGAATTTGAACAATCGATGGCGAGGCGGATGGATGGGGTGCGCACGCGCAATCTCTTCCGCTTTGTCGATCCGCGCAGCCTTCGCTCGCTCGCACTGCGCAGTGACATTACGGTTCAGGTAGGGCGCATTGCCGCGACCGGGCTTGCCAACGCGCCGCGTCCCATGCGGCTTGCCTATGCAGGGCAGGTCGCGCGTATCACAGGAGACATGCTCGATCCGCGGCGGGAAAATTTGCAGATTGGTGCCGAGCTTATCGGAAGCGATAGCGTAGCTGCGGCAGCCGAAGTGGTGGAAGTGGCTATTGCTGCGCTGGAGGCGGCGGGAGCAGGACGTATTTCAGTCGATTTCACGCTGCCTGATCTTGTCGACACACTGGCTGACGGGCCGCTACCGCTCGATGCTGAAACGCGCGCGGCTGTCCGGCGTGAACTCGATACCAAGGATGCTGGCGGGCTGGTAGAGGCAGGCGGCAGTGCCTACCTGCCATTGCTTTATGCGACCGGGCCGTTTCCGCAAGCTGCTGAGAAACTTGCCGCGATTGACGGTGCCGGTGTGCTGGACAGTCGCATCCACGCACTGCGCCAGATCGCCGAACGGGTGCAGGGCCGCGCGCGGCTGACGCTCGATCCGTCGGAACGCCATGGTTTCGAATATCAAAGCTGGTTTGGTTTCACCCTCTATGCCGAAGGCGTGCGCGGAGCGCTGGGCCGTGGCGGCACCTATCGCATTGGTGGCACTGATGAAGCCGCGACAGGCTTCTCGCTTTACCCTGATGATCTGGTAGAGATGGTCAAAGCGAAAGAAACGATGGGCAGGCGCCTGTTCCTGCCCATCGGCCATGATCGCACTGCCGCCAATGAAATGCGCGCAGATGGCTGGCGCACAGTGGCAGCACTGACAGATGCTGATGACGGCAAGGTGCTCGGCTGCACTCACGCATTGTTGGATGGTGAGATACAGCCGCTTTAGTCGGTATGTTCAGCAGAAATTGCCGGGGTCTGGTCCAATTCTGCCTTGCGGATCATCCAGCGCATCGATGGACGCGATCTGCGCGTCTGTCAGCGTCAGTTCCAGTGCTTTGAAATTGTCTTCCATATGGTTCTTGCTGGCTGCCTTGGGTATCGGAGCCAGCCCATGATGCAGATGCCACGCAAGAACCACGGTCGCAGGCGCGCTGCCGGTTTCCTCGGCAATTTTGCGAACCGCATCTGTTTCCATACCTGCACCTTGGCCAAGCGGCGACCATGATTGCGTAATGATGTTCATGTCCTTGTGAACACGCCGCAATTCACGCTGTTGGAAAGCGGGGTGCAATTCGATTTGGTTGAGCACGGGAACAACGCCCGTTTCATCCACAATACGCTTCAGATCTTCCTCGCGGAAATTGGAAACGCCGATGGATTTGGTCAGCCCGGCGTCGCGCAATTCAATCAGGGCCTTCCAGGTGTCCACGAACTTGCCCTGATCGGGGCAGGGCCAGTGGATTAGCAACAAATCGACATGGTCGCGGCCTAGCCGTTCAAGAGCCTCGCGCGCGGCCTCCTTTGTTCTGTCATAGCCCTGGTCGGGATTGCCGATTTTGGTCTGAAGGAAAACATCGTTCTGTTCGCCAACGCCGCGCCCAACGCCGTCTTCGTTGCAATAGAATGATGCGGTGTCGATCAGCCAATACCCCGTCTTGATAGCCTGATCCACGGCCTTTGCAGCCGTATCCGGATCCATGTTGAATGTGCCATATCCCAATTGGGGGATCTGCCGTCCGTCATTCATGGACAGGGTGGGATTGTGTTCGCGCTGCGATGCAGTTTCAATCATTGGTGTCTCCTATCTCTATGTAATGGCACCGGGTGTCCGGTGGTTCCCGACAAGCGCGCATAGCAGTCCACAGATGGGAAAAATATCCGCGTAAGAACACGTTCAACTGGTGGAGTTGCCTGATCTTCGGGATCACCGAGCCAGCGATTGGTCACGGCATGTCCCGCGCAACATCACTATCTCTTCCCCCGGTCTGACGCTGGATTTATCCATGCATCGGCCCTCCAGCCAATCGCAAAGTGTCGTACATCGCTTGCTCTTATATGCGCCATTGAATAGGGCCGCGCGCGGTGCGCAGCACAAGCTTGGAAGGCAGGAAATTTGGCCAGTGTAACGGTAATTGGTGCCCAATGGGGCGATGAGGGCAAGGGCAAGATTGTCGATTGGCTGGCGAGCCGTGCCGATGCGGTGGTACGCTTTCAGGGCGGCCACAATGCAGGCCATACGCTGGTTGTGGGTGACCAGACCTACAAGCTCAGCCTGCTGCCCAGCGGTATCGTCACAGGCACGCTAAGCCTTATCGGCAATGGCGTGGTGCTGGACCCGTGGGCGCTACGCGATGAAATTGCCCGGCTTGAGGCGCAGGGTGTCTCTATTTCACCGGAAAACTTTGGCATTGCGGATAACTGTCCGCTGATCCTGCCGCTTCATCGTGATCTGGATGGTCTGCGCGAAACCGCAGCGGGGAAGGGCAAAATCGGCACGACCGGGCGCGGCATTGGCCCCGCATATGAAGACAAGGTCGGCCGCCGCGCAATTCGCGTTTGCGACCTTGCACATCTCGATGCGATTGAACCTCAGCTCGACAGGCTGTGCGCCCATCATGATGCGCTGCGTGCAGGTTTTGGCCAGAATCCCGTCGACCGCGCGGGACTGCTTGATGAGTTGCGCGAAATAGCGCCTTTCGTGCAGCAATTTGCGCAGCCGGTGTGGAAGCGTTTGAATGAAGTGAAGAAGGCTGGCGCCAAAATCCTGTTCGAAGGCGCGCAAGGCGTGTTGCTCGATGTTGATCATGGGACCTATCCCTTCGTGACCAGCTCCAACACCGTCAGCGGCACTGTGGCTTCGGGCAGCGGGCTTGGCCCCAATGCGGCGGGTTTCGTGCTAGGAATCGTCAAAGCCTATACGACGCGCGTGGGCAGCGGGCCCTTCCCGACAGAGCTGGAGGACGAAGTAGGCCAGAAGCTGGGCGAACGCGGCCATGAATTCGGCACCGTTACCTCGCGCAAGCGTCGGTGCGGCTGGTTTGATGCGGTGCTGGTCCGCCAGACCTGCGCGCTGTCCGGCGTTACCGGCATCGCGTTGACCAAAATCGACGTGCTCGACGGGTTCGACACCATCCGCATCTGCACCGGCTATAAACTGGGTGATCAGATGCTGGATTACCTGCCTGCCCATACGGCAGAGCAGGCCGCAGTAGAGCCGATTTATGAGGAATTCGAAGGTTGGGAAGGCACCACAGTGGGCGCCCGCAGCTGGGCCGAACTGCCTGCGCAGGCGATCAAATATATCCGTCGGATCGAAGAGCTGATCGAATGCCCCGTAGCCAGTGTCTCCACCAGTCCAGAGCGTGATGATACGATCCTCGTCCGGGATCCATTTGCCGATTGATGCTTAACGCGGTTCCTTGACACGATCTCGCTTTGTTCTCATGTGTTCACGACCTAAAGGCTTGGTGCGACTCGGGGAAATATTTGGACATGACGCAGGTCGATTTCATTTATGAAGTAGCTGCCCATGGTGCGGGCCTGCCGCTTACCGTTTCGATTTTTGCAGATTGCAGCAACTTGCGCGGTGATCTGGAAGATGACGTGGCTGCCGCAGGCCTGACGTTGCGCGAAAGCGGTAATCTCAACCAGCTTTTTGCCGGGGATGTGCGCCCCCTTGGCAAATTGGTGGTGGTAGATTGCCCCCAGCCTGATGCATTGGCAATGGCAACCCTGTCACGGCTGGATAGCCGGGCGGTCAAATTGGGCGCGCGACTGGTGGTTTCGACCAGCCTGGAATCGCTCGATGCGGTCTTCGGCTGTTGCGCGCAATCCAAGCCCCAAATTCTCGTGGACCCGCCGCGTGTGGAGCGGATCATTGCGTTGGGGCGCATGCTGGCAGAGGTGCCTTCTTTGCGTCTGCGTGAACTTTCGGAAGATGATCGTCTTACCCTCCTGCGGCTGACAGAGCAGGTGGGTCATATTGCAGAGCGGCTGGACAAAATGGACACGCATGGGAGCGTAGGGCAGCAATCAGCAGCCGGGGCATTCCGCTTTGAAAGCCCTTCGGACAGCTATCGCACCGAAGATAATACTGGCACGGGCGAGGCACTGATTCGCAAACCACGCCCGGCGCTGCCCGATGCACGGCTGGTGCGTCAGATTATCCGCCAGCGCAGAACGCGGGCGAAGTTCCTTGATGGCGATCTGTTCGCCGATCCCGCCTGGGACATGCTGCTCGATCTGACAGCTGCACGGGTTGAATATATGCGCGTTTCGGTAACATCCTTGTGTATCGCATCGGGCGTGCCGCCAACGACAGCGCTTCGCTGGATCAATCAAATGGTTGATGTGGGCCTGCTGGACCGCGTGGAAGACGATGCCGATCGCCGTCGTGCCTTTATTGAATTGAGCGACAAAGCGGCTGACGCAATGGCGCGCTACTTTGCCGAAATAGGGCAGGACACAATGGCGCTTTCTTGAAACGCCCTAGCGTTTGTCGAAGGCGGCCTGGGCTTCGTCCATTGAGGTGACGCCGTTGGCGATGAGCAATTGCAGCAGGATGCGGGCCTTGGCCGGACCCAACGCACGTGCCGCGATGAAGCCGTTGCTGTCATCCTCCGGTTCGCGGTGAACTAGGCCATCATCAGCCCGTGTGGCGCGGACCACAGGAATGCCTTGTCGAACGGCATCTGCCAGCGCTTCACGCACTGCATCAGGCGAATTTCCGGCACCCATTCCAGCAAGAACAATACCTTGCGCACCGCCTGCCACAGCTTGAGTCACACACGCAGCTTCCATGCCAGCAAAGGCATGCAGGATCGGCACAATCGGAAAGCTGTTGGGAAAGGCGAAGCGGGCAGGCTCCGCCACGCGCCATGGCGGGGCAAGCCAGTCGAGCCATACAGGTGTCGCCAACCCAATCGGTCCGCGCGGGAAACCCTTGAAGGCGTTGGTTCCGGCGGTGTGTGCCTTGCGGGCATCGCGCGCGGACAGAACATGTTCGCCCATCACTACCAATACGCCGCGTCCTGACGCATCTGCATGCGCGGCGACCTGCACCGCATTGGCGAAATTGCGCAAGCCATCGCTGCCAACGGCATCGGCTGGCCGCATTGCGCCTACCAGAACGATTGGCTTGGATGTCGGCAGGGTCTGGTCGAGAAGAAAGCCCGTTTCCTCTGCCGTGTCTGTCCCGTGGGTGACGATCACGCCGCCATAGGCCGGATCATCAATCGCCGCGGAAATCTGCTGGTGCAGACTCGTCCAAAGTTCCGGCCCGATATTCGCTGAATCAATGTTGGCGACCTGCCGTCCTTCGAGCTGTGCATCAAGGCCAAGCCTGCTGAATTCGTCCAGAAAATCCGCGATATCGATCTGGCCGGGGCGATAATCTGGCCGCGTGGCAGATCCTGCCTGTCCGGCAATGGTTCCGCCAGTGGCGAGGACGAGTATGCGAGCCTGATCCATCTTGTGCCGATAGCGCGGCAGCATCGCCAAGGCCAGTACCGCAAACGCCCTGCGCTGAATGGTCGCGGGCTAGCCAATCTCAATCGCGATGTCGAAGGGAGCTAGGGGCACTGCTTCCGCGAATCGACATTGGCTGCCTGGTGGGCGGTGACGGTCTCGAACCGCCGACCCTCTCGGTGTAAACGAGATGCTCTACCAACTGAGCTAACCGCCCACGATGCGGCAAGAGCGTCGAAATAGCGGCCTTTCGCGCCGGGTCAATAGTTCGTTGTGTTCATGCCCTGCACAATGACGCTTGTGACGCAGCAGCATTAGGCAGCATCAAGCACGATTGGGATGACAAGGCGCCGCCAGAATATCGCCATTGCAGGATGCGGCATTGCCGGATTGGCGGCGCTGCTGCTTCATCGGTAAAGCTGTGGCCGCAGTTAAAGGCGCATCTCGTCGCCGGACTTGCGGGCTCAGGGCCGGATCGTCTGGCTCTTGCTTTGCCCGATTATTCGGCACTGGCAGAAATCGCCTCAAGCACTTCCTCCCGTGCGGAGGCACTGGACCAGTCATATGCTCCGATCACGCGCCAGACCTCATTCCCTTCCGCATCATAGAGAATGGTCAGAGGAAGCACTGCGCCGCCGCCGTATGAAAAGGCAAGATCGTTTTGCTGATCCATCCAGCGCGGCAGATTGGGGAGGTCGCGCGCATCAAAAAACGGTACGACAACGTCGGCACCGCGCAAGTCCTCGCTCACTGTCAGGACCTGCACCTCGTTTCCGAGGTCCGCCGCCAGATCATCAAGCAGCGGCATCTCGATCACGCAGGGCGCGCACCATGTGGCCCACAAATTAAGCAGCACCGGCTCTTCTAGCGCGGCAAGATCGAGTGAATTGCCCTCGGGATCGATCAGGGTGACCTGCGGTATTGGCTCCCCTGCAAAACTGCGGTCGAGCATGCCGGTCAATGCAGAAGTTTCGCTTGTCGCCTCACTATCCGCCTTTTCTTGCGCCGCGTCCTCGGCGCCGTTATCGCATCCCGCCAACAGGCTGGCTGCAATACAAGCAGCAGCAAGAGACGAAAGGCGTATTTTGGCCACGGATAAATCCTCGAATGCAATGTGGGGCGGCAGGTTTGCAGAAGGACCTAGCGCGATCATGCGCGAAATCAACGCTTCGATACCGTTCGACAAGGCTCTGTGGCGACAGGACATAGCGGCAAGCAAGGCGCATGTCGCCATGCTGGCTGCCTGCGACATCGTCAGCGATGATGATGCCGGAACAATTATTGGCGGGCTGGAAACAATCGCCAGTGAATATGACACGGATGGCGTGCCAGAGGACTGGGACCTTGAAGACATCCACATGACGACAGAGGCGCGACTGGCCGAACTGGTCGGGCCAGTGGCGGGGCGCCTGCACACGGCGCGCAGCCGCAATGATCAGGTGGCGACCGATTTTCGACTGTGGGTGCGCGATACCTGCGATGCCATGATTGACGGGCTCAAGGGCCTGCAACGCGCGCTGGTCAGCCGCGCTGGCGAGCATGCGGCATCAATCATGCCGGGCTTCACCCATTTGCAAACAGCACAGCCGGTGACGATGGGTCATCATCTGATGGCTTATTACGAGATGGCCGCACGCGATATCTCGCGGTTGGAAGATGCGCGGCGGCGGCTGAACCAATGCCCGCTGGGCAGTGCCGCATTGGCGGGGACAGGCTTCCCGATAGACCGGGAAATGACTGCACAGGCGCTTGGCTTTGATGTTCCGACGGCCAACAGCCTCGATTCGGTGTCGGATCGCGATTTCGCCCTCGATTTTCTGGGCGCTGCCAGCCAGTGCGCACTGCATTTGTCTCGGCTGGCAGAAGAGATGGTGATCTGGGCGAGTCAGCCCTTCGGATTTATCCGCATGCCCGATACGCTTTCTACCGGCAGTTCGATCATGCCGCAGAAGAAAAATCCCGATGCTGCAGAGCTGGTGCGCGGTCATACAGGCAGGATTGTGGGTTGTCAGATGTCATTGATGATGACGATGAAAGGCCTGCCGCTTGCGTATTCCAAGGACATGCAGGACGATAAACCGCCGGTCTTCGAAGCCGCGCACCTGCTCCAGCTGTGCATCGCAGCAATGACAGGTATGGTGGATGGTGCAGAGTTCCGCACCGGGCGCATGCGCGAAGCTGCTGAACTCGGCTATGCCACCGCGACCGATCTCGCCGACTGGCTGGTGCGAGAGGCGGACATTCCGTTCCGCGAAGCGCATCATATCACTGGTGCCGCGGTAAAGCTGGCCGAGAGCCGTGGCCAATCGCTTGAGGCGTTGTCACTCGATGATCTCACCGCGATTGATGCGCGGATCGACGAGCGTGTGTATAGGGCGCTTTCGGTGGAGGCATCGGTGGCTGCCCGCAATTCTCACGGCGGCACCGCGCCCGATGAAGTCAACAAGCGCGTGGCAGAGGCGCGCAAAGCTCTGGGGATGAAGGAATGAAGGCCCGCTCAACGCTTGCTCTTGCTGCTATCTTGACACTGGGCGCATGCGGACAGAAAGAGGATTTGCAGCCTCTCGCCGGTGAGATGCTGCCTCCTGCGCCCTATGGCGCGACGCAGCCGCTTGATGCCGAACAGCTTCTTGCGCTTGAACCACAGGCCGCGCCGGAACGCAGTGTGGAATTGCGCAGGGAAAGCGAAGAGCGCGATGACGATCCTTTTGATCTCCCCCCGGAAGTCTGACCTTGAACCATTTTAGCATCAAGGACGGCGAACTTCACGCCGAAGACATTCCCCTTTCGCGTATCGCGGAAGAGGTTGGAACGCCTGTCTATGTCTATTCGCGCGCCACGTTGGAACGTCACGCCCGCGTATTTCACGAGGCGCTGGAGCCGGTCGCCGCGCAGAGTGGGCGTGAATCATTGGTCGCATTCGCAGTTAAGGCCAATCCCAACCTGGCAGTCCTGAAAATCTTGAGTCGCGAAGGGTGCGGGGCAGATGTGGTTTCAGGCGGAGAACTGGTGCGCGCCCTTACTGCAGGCATGCCTGCGGAAAAGATCGTGTTTTCGGGCGTCGGCAAGACCCGGGCGGAACTGGAACTGGGCCTCGAAAAACATATCGGTCAATTCAATATCGAATCCTCTGAAGAAGGGCGTGAACTGGCCGAACTGGCCGAGGCGAAAGGGCAATTGGCGCAGGCTACCTTGCGTATCAATCCCGATGTTGATGCCAAGACGCATGAGAAAATTTCTACTGGCCGCGCCGAAAACAAATTCGGCATCCCATTGGTCCGCGCGCGCGAAGTCTTTGCGGAACTGGCGGGCCTTCCAGGACTGAACCTGCGCGGCGTGTCGGTGCATATCGGCAGTCAATTGCTCGATCTCGCTCCGCTCGAAACGGCTTTCGCCAAGGTTGGGCAATTGGTGGCAGACCTGCGGGCAGACGGGCACCAGATCACTCATGTCGATCTGGGCGGCGGGCTTGGCGTGCCTTACAAGGACGGCGAAAATCCGCCCTCTCCGGCAGAATATGGCGCAATGGTCGCGCGAGTCACGCAGGGCTGGGATGTTCATCTGACGTTTGAGCCGGGGCGGGTTATTGCTGGCAATGCCGGTATCCTCCTGACCCGCATTGTGCGGGTGAAGCGTGGCGGAAACGGGCCGCCCTTCGTTATCGTCGATGCCGCGATGAACGATCTTGCCCGGCCCGCTTTATACGGGGCATGGCATGATTTCGACGCAGTGAGGCCCACGGGTGAACGGATGACGGCAAACATCGTCGGCCCAATCTGTGAAACGGGCGATACCTTCGCCAGCGACCGCGAATGCGATGCTCTGCAATCTGGCGATCTCGCCGTATTCCGCACCGCAGGGGCCTATGGTGCGACCATGGCTTCCAGCTATAATTCACGCGGTTTTGTACCTGAAGTGCTGGTGGACAAGGATCAATTTGCCGTGGTGGCAGATCGCATTCCCGCTGATGCCATCATGGATGCAGAACGCGTTCCCGATTTCCTGATGTGAGCCGATGAAATCTCTGCCGCTCTTCCACCAGATCGCCGGTCAGCCGGTTATCGTGCTGGGGGAGGGCGAGCTAGCGGAGCCTAAGCGCCGGCTTGTCGAACGGGCTGGGGCGAAGGTTATCACCGAAATGCAGCAAGGCGTGGACGAAGGCGCACGGATTGCCTTTGTCGCCCATGACGATGGCGCCATGTGCGAAGCCGATGCGATAAGGCTGCGTTGCGCTGGCTTGCTTGTTAATGTCGTCGACCGGCCGGACCTGTGCGATTTCACCACACCCAGTATTCTTGACCGCGATCCGGTATTGGTCGCGGTGGGCACTGGCGGGGCGTCAGCGGGGCTAGCGAAGCAATTGCGGTTGCGGCTGGAAAAACTGCTGCCCGCCAATCTTGGAGAACTTGCACAAAATCTGTTCAATGCGCGTGCGACCATCCGCGCAGCTTTTCCGACGATGCCCGATCGCCGTCGCGCGCTTGATGAAGCACTGGGCGAAGGTGGCGCGCTCGATCCGCTGGCCGAGGGGAGCGCTGCGGAGATTGACCGATGGCTTAGCAAGGGTGCCGCTGTTGCAGCGAGGCAGTTACACGATTTCACCCTTCGCAGTGCCGATCCCGAAGACCTTACCTTGCGACAGGCGCGCCTTCTGGGGAGCGCCGATGCGGTGATCGCCGAGGCGGCTATTCCCGCTACCATTCTCGACCGCGCCCGTGCCGATGCCATGCGCCTCACACTGCCGCATGATGGCGAATTGCCAGATGGGCTGGTGGTCATCCTGCGCGCGCATCAGGCGGACTAAACACGTTCTCAGCGTCAGTGGCGGCGAGACGATCCTACCGGTGGCTGTCGGATGGCGCGAATTGGAATTAAACTGAAAACCCCGTGCGAGTCGCGCTAGAACACTCCGCCTGCTAGCCGGTCTATGGCACCTTGCAGGATGACCGCAGCCGCATGGCTGTCAATCCGCTCTGCCCGCTTGGCGCGGCTGAAATCCTGCGCGATCAGATCGCGTTCGGCGCTGGTTGTGGACCAGCGTTCGTCCCATAGCAGAACCGGCAGGCCCAGCACCGCCAGATTGCGGGCGAAGGATCGGCTCGCCTGCGCGCGCGGGCCAGCCGATCCATCCATATTGAGCGGCAGGCCGAGAACAAGGCCTGCTACGCTGCGCGCCTGGCAGATGGCCCCAAGCGCCTCCTTATCGCGCCCAAATTTTCCCTTGGGGAGCGTTTTAGCTGCTGTTGCAAAGCTCCATTGGGCATCGCACAGCGCCGTGCCAATAGTCTTGGTGCCAAGATCCAATCCCAATAGCACACCGCCATCGGGCAGCGCTTCACGATAGGCGATCGCATCCTCGGTGATGAGGGGGCTCAGCTGTTCGCTTGCTGCCATGCGCCTACCCGCCGCACGACATCCTGCTGCAAATTCTTCCAGAACAGCGGAATATCGTAAACGTGATAATTATTGCCGGGCAGCACATACTGGCCAAGATCTGGCGGATCGCCGATCAACAACAGACCCCTTTCGCTGCAACGCGCTGGCACCGCTCCGGCGACCAGCTCGCCCGAGCTCAAATCATCATTCGGAATCAGTGAACCGGAATTGCGGCCTGCCGGTGCTTCGCCGCTTATGGTGCCTGTCAGGGGATTGACGCACAGAATCGGGCTTTCTCCGCGTGGTTCCCCGTCGGAACCCGGCAAAGTGGTATACCGGTGCAAGAATTGGCCCGGACCAGGTGGCTCGGCAAAACTTGCCCAGCTTACGATACAGCTGGATTGATCCGGAGTCGCACAGGCTGGAAAGCCAAGACTTGGCAAATCATGTTCGATGGAGATCGGCCAGCCAATTGGATAGGCCATAACGACCCGCGATTGCAGCTCTGTTCCCGCCACACGATCCTGCAACAGCCGCATTATCATCAGGCCGCCCTGGCTATGCCCAGCAAGCACAATGGGCATATCCGCAGGGACAGAATCGAGGAAAAGATCGAAGGCTGCGTCAACGTCTTCATAGGCGGCATCAATCGCCTGGCTGGCTTCTGGCAGGTCCGTGATGAAGGCGCCAAAGGTGGCCTGGCGATAGCGCGGTGCCCAAATCTCGCTCGCCCGATTGAACGCGCTGGCAAGCCCGCGGACAAGCAGCCGGGCACGGTTCTGCGATTCTTCGTCATCAAGCGGGGCGTTCCACCTGCGTGGATCAAAATAGCTTGTGGGATGCACGAAGAAAACTGCGAAACGCGGTGTCTCTATGTCCACTGGTGTGGAGGTGGGCGAAGGTGCTGGAGAAGGCGTTGATGTAATGTCCGATTGCTGTTCCAGCTCCTCCTCTGCGGGTGTTTCCGGCCCTTCATCGGCGAAGGCAGGCTGCCAGCGGGCCGGATCGTTCTGCACGCCCTTGCCTGGGCGGCTGAACCACATGTCCGGATCCAGATAGGCATTGGTTTCGAGCGGATCCTGCTTCACAAATTCGCTGCTGGGCACCAGTGCAACCTCAGACAGCTCCTCGCCGAACATACGCAGCGCGAAAAGCACGGCCAAGACAAGGACGATGAGGATGACGATGATATAGAGAAACTTACGCAAGGCTTTCTTCCGTCCCTTCGGTGGATTGCGGCGCTGATGCAGTATTGGCGGCCTCGTCCTCTGCGTCATTGGCGCGAGAGCGCTCTTCCAGTCCAACCTTGATCATGGCCAGAAGCGGATCAGCCAGAAACAGGCCAAGAATGCCGAACAATATGCCCATGATCAGCTGCATCGAAAGGACCAGTGCAGGCGCCAGATCCACCGTCTTGCGCGCGATCATCGGAACGATGATGTAACCATCGATATTCTGGACGAGGAAATAGACCACAATGGTGTAAATGCCCATCTGCGAACCACCGGAGAAACCCACCAGCACCATGAGCACGCCCGATACAACAGCGCCAATATTGGGCACGAAGGCGAGAAGTCCTGTGAGAACCGCCAGCAGCGCAGCCATCGGGATCACATCACCTGTCACGAAACCATAGCCGATCAGCATTATATAGGTGAACACGCCTTCCACCGCCATGCCGACCAGCCGACCAGCCATCAGGCGGCGCATGGTGAAGCCCATGCGGCTGGCTACATGGTAGAATTCTTCACGCTGCCCGCGCGGGAGCATCCACGCCACGCCGCGTTCGTAAAGGCGTGGCTCCAGCACCACATAAATGCCGATGATGATGATCAGCACCAGCGTAGTCAGTCCGCCAACCAGGCCGCCCAATGCGCGGGTGACCGTCCCAAACCCGCTGGCAGCCTGATTGGCCATGCTTTGCATCATTTCCATGTCGACCTGCAGACCCTGTGCGCGAAGCCATGCGAACAGCTTGCTCGTCTCTTCCTGCACGATGCCAGGAAATGCCGCTGCTTCGCGCGTGATCTGGGAGCCGGCAAACATGGTCAGCCAGGCAAGGAATGCCACTGCGGACAATAGGACAATGCTGATCCGCCAATTGCGCCCGATAGGTATCCAGCGCCCCAGCAATCGTGCTCCGCCATCTACCATTGTGGCAAAAACCATCGCCCCGAATATGACCAGCAGGCTTTGAGAGATATAGACCGCGAGGATGATCAGGCCAATGACTGTCGTCCAGATCAGCGCCCGGGCCGCTTCGAAGCGCAGGGCGGGCGTTGAAATTCGCGCAGGACTGGCGCCGATGTGATACGGTTGCTCATTGGTGTCGCTGGCTTGGCTCACTGGACCATTCCTTCAGATGTTACATGGCGCATTTCAGGCCGCAGGCTGGTCCATGCGCGCCCGCCGCGCAAAGCTCCCCACCAGGTCAGCGGGTTCCAGCTGGCCGATCCGTCGAGCGAAAATGTGATAATTTCCGCGCGACCGCCAATGCTGGTGAGCGGGACGGGGCCACCAAGACCGCGATTGAATGCCTCTGCGCGGCTATCCGCCGAATGGTCGCGATTGTCACCCATCAGAAAAACATGGCCGTCCGGCACTTCGACCGGAGCCATGTTGTCGAGCCGTTGGTCGAAATGATCAATGATAAGGTAGCTGGCACCATTGGGCAGCGTTTCGCGATAGGTCGGAGGCTCGAACACCTGCGTGCCGTCTTCCAGCGTGACGCGATATTGTCCGAACACATCGAGGCACTGACGCATTTCACTATAAGCGCTGGCGCAGAGATTATCGTCATCCGCCGCCAGCTGAACCGCCGGCTCAATCTGCTGCGGCACTGTCTCTCCATTGAGGATGATCTGCCCGTTCCTCATCGCAATGGTATCGCCCGGCAATGCAACAACGCGCTTGATGTAATCTTCATTGCTGACTGGCGGCACGGCAATTACCACGTCGCCATATTCTGGTGTGGCGGGCGCAATGCGCCAATCATCGCGCGGAAAAACATGGAAGCTGGCCGAAACCCAGCTCCAGCCATAGGGATATTTGCTCACGATCAGCCTGTCACCTACCAGCAGGCCGGGGACCATGCTGGCGCTGGGAATATAAAACGGCTTGGCGATGAAAGTGTGAAACGCCAGCACCGCCAGCAGCATCAGCAGTAATCCGCGCATTTCGGAAAACCAGTTGATCTTCGCAGGTTTGGTTTCGTCATCGCTCATGGCGGCAGATCAGGCTTTCGGATGCGCCTCGAGGATCACGAAGGCCTGCGCCCATGGATGATCGTCTGTGAGGGTGAGATGAATTGTTACAATGTGTCCGGGCGGCGTCAGTTCCACCACTCGTGCAGCGGCGCCGCCGGTAAGCGAAAGCGTCGGTGCGCCGCTGGGCGCATTGACAACGCCGATGTCCTTCATGAAAACGCCGCGCTTGAAGCCGGTGCCAACCGCCTTGGAAAATGCCTCCTTCGCGGCGAATCGCTTGGCATAGGTGCCTGCCTGCGTATGCGGTCGCCGTGCGGCTTTGGCGTTTTCAATCTCGGTAAAGCTGCGCTGTCTGAAGCGATCGCCCCAGCGGTCAAGCGATCTGGCAATGCGTTCGATATTGCACAGGTCTGATCCCAACCCGATAATCACCGCGCCAGATCCATGAGTTCCCGCATTTTCAGCACTGCTGGCTCCAGCCCCTCGAAGATCGCCTCGCCAATCAGATAATGGCCGATATTGAGTTCAGCCAGTTGCGGAATAGCGGCGATCGGCTGGACGTTTTCATAGGTAAGGCCGTGGCCCGCATGCGGCTCAATCCCGTTTTTCGCGGCCAGCGCGGCCATGTCTGCGATACGTTTCAGTTCAGCGGCCAGGCGCTCCTGCTGGTTATCCAGATGGGCATGGGCATATTCGCCCGTGTGGAATTCAACCACGGGCACGCCCAATTGCAGCGCGGCGTCCAGCTGTTGCTCTTTCGCTTCGATAAACAGGCTTACGCGAATACCGGCCTCTTTCAACTGCGTGACGATCGGCTGAAGGTGATTGTGCTGGCCTGCTGCATCCAGTCCGCCCTCCGTAGTGCGCTCTTCGCGCTTTTCGGGCACGATACAGGCTGCATGCGGATTATGTGCAAGCGCGATGGCGAGCATTTCCTCGGTTGCTGCCATCTCGAGATTGAGCGGCAAATTGGTCGCGTGCTGGATGCGCTGCAAATCGTCATCGCGGATATGCCGCCGGTCCTCGCGCAAATGTGCGGTGATGCCGTCACCGCCGCATGCCGCAACGATCTGCGCTGCGCGTACCGGATCAGGATGGTCGCCGCCACGTGCATTACGAATGGTAGCAACGTGATCGATATTCACGCCAAGACGAAGGGGAGGGGCCATGCCTATGCCCGACTGCCAGGCTTGGTAATGGCAATCCCGGCGAGGTCTTCCGGAACCTCGTTCTCTGCATAAGTTGGGAAGTCAATGTCGATGAGCGGGAAGAAGGGGACGCCGAGGTCCGCTGACCCATTGGACCGATCCACTAGTGCAACTTCAGCCAGCACTTCACCGCCTTCGCGTGCAACGGCTTCAATCGCTTCCCGGCTGGAAAGGCCTGTGGTCACGACGTCTTCCACCATCAAGACTTTGGTGCCCGGCGCCAATGCAAAGCCCCGGCGCAGGTGGAAGGTGCCTTCGGGCCGTTCGAGAAACATTGCATCCAGATTGAGCGCGCGGCCCATTTCATGGCCGATGATGATGCCGCCCATGGCCGGACTCACCACAGCATCGAGCGAGTCGAGTATGTCGCCCGGTATGCACTCGGCCAGCGCTTCGGCCAATCGAGCGGCGCGATGCGGATTCATCAACACCCGTGCGCACTGTAGATAATGGCCGCTGTGTCGCCCGGAACTGAGCCTGAAGTGGCCTTCCAGCAGCGCTCCGCTGGCGCGAAACTCGTCGAGAACCTCGTCTTGGGTCATGATCGTGCGAGCCTGGCCTTTCGTCATAAAGTGTAGTTCTGGACCACGGGCCTGATGGACCCTGTCGAAAAAAGTCCCTAGAGCCGCTTGAGGCGACGGGCAAGCATGCGTATAGGCCCGCTCAATCTACCCTCAGCATGACTGCGGGGGTTCAAGCTGCAGGTCCGTTGCGGGCCTTCATGCCCGGTTCGTAAAAATGGGAAGTATCGACGCAATGAATTTCGGCGACCTTGTCCGCAAGAAACTGCAAACCCTCACGCTGGTCGCTGCTGCGTTCGGCCTTGCTGCTGTGCCGGCCATGGCCAGTGCGCAGGAGATTTCAGAGCCTGCAACCACCGTCAACGCCTCTGAAGTGCAGGCTGAAAGCGTGGCTGATGGCGATGTCGTGCTTGATGGCGCGGGTGGCTTTGAACATTTCGGCCCGGACATGATCAAGGGCCAGCCGACGGCATTTGAAGACGATCCGATGGCATCGCTGACCTTCCAGGACCAGTATACGTCCGATGGCGATTACGCGCTGTGGATGCATGATGCGATTTTGCTGCCGGTCACCGTGGTGATCAGCCTGTTTGTTCTGGCTCTGCTGCTGTGGGTCGTCGCGAAATATCGCCGCAAGAAAAACCCCGTTCCTTCCAAGACCAGCCATAACACGTTGATTGAAGTGATCTGGACTGTTGTGCCCGTCATCATCCTTGTGGTGATCGCAGTGCCTTCCATTACCCTGCTGGCGCGCCAGTATAAATCACCGCCAGAGGATGCGATCACGATCAAGGCCAATGGCTACCAGTGGTATTGGGGCTATGAATATCTCGACAATGGCGGCTTTGAAGTCATTTCGAACATGCTGGACGAAAGCGACGCGCTCGACGCTGGCGAACCGCATCAGTTGGCGGTGGATAACCGCATGGTGGTGCCGGTCGGTGTTCCGATTCGTCTGCAGACATTCGGCGCAGATGTGATCCACTCATTCGGCGTCCCGTCGCTTTGGTTCAAGCTGGACGCAGTTCCTGGCCGCATCAACGAGCGTGTTCTCACGATTGAGGAAGAAGGCATTTATTATGGCCAGTGCATGGAGTTGTGCGGTGCCCGTCACGGTTATATGCCGATCACGATTGAAGCGCGCAGTCTCGATGATTACAATGCCTGGGTGCAAACGCAGCCTGGCGGCATGACCCGCGAACAGGCTCTTGCCGATGAAGCGGCTGCGGCTGCTCCGGAAGCCGATACGGAAGTAGCCGAGGAAGAAGATGCAGGCGAAGCAGAAGTTGCAGAGGAAAACGCCTCCGCTGCTGCCGTCTAATCAAGTATTCACGTTTTACAGCATAAAGTAAGGTTCACCGAAAATGGCCACCACCGCTGAAGGTTTTGACGCTCACTCTGAAGAGCACAACCACGCGCATCACGATGCCGATCACAAGCCCGGCTTCTTCGCGCGCTGGTTCATGTCGACAAACCACAAGGATATCGGCACCCTTTATCTGATCTTTGCAATATTCGCCGGGGTTGTCGGTGGCGCCATATCGGGCGCGATGCGTGCCGAATTGGCGGCTCCCGGACTGCAATACCTGGGTATGTTCGTCGATATGCTTGGCGGAGACGGTTCCTCTTTCGACCAGCAGGGCCATATGTGGAACGTGCTGATCACGGCACACGGCTTGATCATGGTATTCTTTATGGTCATGCCCGCCATGATCGGCGGCTTTGGCAACTGGTTTGTCCCGCTGATGATCGGTGCTCCAGACATGGCCTTTCCGCGGATGAACAATGTTTCGTTTTGGCTGACAGCGGCGGGCTTCTTCTCGCTGATGTTCTCCATGTTCGTTCCGGGCGGCGTGGGCCAGGGTGCAGGTGTTGGCTGGACGGTCTATGCTCCGCTTTCGACAACCGGCTCCGTCGGTCCCGCAGTCGATTTTGCGATCTTCTCGCTCCACCTTGCTGGCGCTGGTTCCATCCTTGGCGCGACCAATTTCATCACCACCATCTTCAATATGCGTGCTCCGGGCATGACCTTGCACAAGATGCCGCTTTTCGTGTGGTCGGTGTTGGTCACCGCGTTCCTGCTGTTGCTGGCACTGCCTGTGCTGGCCGCCGCAATTACCATGCTGATTACGGATCGTAACTTCGGCACGACCTTCTTCGATCCGGCAGGCGGCGGCGATCCGGTGCTGTACCAGCATCTTTTCTGGTTCTTCGGTCACCCTGAAGTCTACATCATGATCCTGCCGGGCTTTGGCATGATCTCGCAGATTGTGGCGACTTTCAGCCGCAAGCCGGTGTTCGGTTATCTGGGCATGGCCTATGCAATGGTCGCGATTGGCGTGGTCGGGTTCATCGTGTGGGCGCACCACATGTATACGACGGGGCTCGACGTAAATACGAAGATGTATTTCACCGCCGCTACCATGGTCATCGCGGTGCCTACGGGTATCAAGATATTCAGCTGGATCGCAACGATGTGGGACGGCAGTATCGAGTTCAAGAGCCCGATGGTCTGGGCGATGGGCTTCATCTTCCTGTTCACCGTTGGCGGCGTAACGGGTGTTGTGCTGGCCAATGGTGGTATCGACGACAATCTGCACGATACCTATTATGTGGTGGCGCATTTCCACTATGTGCTGTCGATGGGCGCGGTTTTCTCACTATTCGCCGGCTGGTATTACTGGTTCCCGAAGATGTCGGGCCGTTGGCACAGTGAATTTCTCGCCCATGTGCATTTCTGGTTGTTCTTCGTCGGTGTGAATGTCGTGTTCTTCCCGATGCACTTCCTGGGCATGCAGGGCATGGCGCGCCGTTATCCCGATTTCACTGCAGCCTATTCCTATTGGAATGAAGTGGTGAGCCTTGGCTATCTCATCGTGCTTGCGTCGATTGGGGTGTTCTTTGTGAACCTCATTTACGCCTTTACCGCGGGCAAGCGGGCCGAAGGCAATTACTGGGGCGAAGGCGCGACCACACTGGAATGGAGCCTTTCCAGCCCGCCGCCATTCCACCAGTTCGAAACGTTGCCTGTGATCGAAGACCATCACAATGCCGACGATCACATCAGCGAGAAACCGGCGACTGCCTGACCTCGGCGCCTCTCGCCACGACAAGACAGATGGGGAGGGGCGCGCCGGAGACGGCAGCGCCCCTTCCTCTTCTATTGAAGGACCATGAACGCCATTACCGCGCCTTCCTCCCAAGAGGTCGACCAGACCGCGATTGCCGTCAGCCCAGTGGCTGCGTCAATGCCGGCAGACTGGCGTGATTTCTTTGCTCTGACCAAGCCCAAGGTGATGCGGCTGGTGGTGTTTACGGGCCTTTGCGGTTTGCTCGCGGCACCCGGCTCCATCCACCCGGTCATCGGATTTACTGCGATATTGTGCATCGCGCTGGCCGCAGGGGGCGCAGGTGCGCTGAACCAGTGGTGGGAAGCCGATATCGACACCAAGATGAAGCGCACGGCGAGCAGGCCCCTTCCAATGGGCCTTATGCGGCGGGAAGATGCGCGCGATTTCGGTCTGCTTCTTTCTGGCGGTTCCGTGATGATCATGGGCCTTGCGGTCCATTGGCTGGCTGCCGCTGTTCTGGCATTCAGCATATTCTTCTATGCCGTAATCTACACCATGTGGCTCAAACCGCGCACGCCGCAGAATATCGTGATCGGCGGCGCTTCGGGCGCGTTTCCGCCATTGATCGGATGGATAGCGGTGACGGGTGAGATCACTGCCATGCCCGCTCTTCTGTTCGCGATTATCTTCATGTGGACGCCGCCGCATTTCTGGGCGCTCGCGCTGTGGGTGAAGATTGATTACGCCGAAGCCGGGATCCCGATGATGCCGGTGGTTGCGGGAGAAGTTTCCACCCGCCGACAGATATTGCTCTATTCGATACTCTTATGGCCATTGAGCGCTGCGCCGTGGTTCATCGGCGGCACTGGTCTGATTTACGGCTTTGCCGCCCTCGCGCTTTCGGCCATATTTTTGGGCCTGTCTGTCCCCGTGGGCTTGCGTCGAGCGAGTGAAGGGGACACGATGAAGCCTGAAAAGCGCTTATTCGCATATTCGATATTTTATCTTTTCGCGCTGTTTAGCGCATTGGTCGCCGATCGCTGGATTTTGCCATGACGCCGGAAGAAGAAAAAGAATTCAAACGTCGCCGCACCGCGCGCAACAAGGTGTTCGCACTGGTGCTGTTCGGCTTTGTCGCGCTGTTTTATGCAATCACTATCGTGAGGATGGGTGACTGATGGGATCGCTGGTACATGACGATCATCTGGAACGCCGCAACCGCCGCACCATGCTGGTGGCATTTGGCGCGGCGCTGGCCATGCTTGGGCTGGGCTATGCTGCTGTGCCGCTTTACGATCTGTTCTGCCGTGTCACCGGCTTTGGCGGCACCACGCAGGTCGCTTCGGAGGCCGAGGCGGACATCGCAGCCCGTCTGGCGGCCAGTGCTGGCGGACAAACCTATTCGATTCGATTTGATGCCAATACAGCGCGCAACATGCCGTGGGATTTCCGTCCCGTGCAGGTGACGGACACGATCACCATCGGTCAACGGGACATGGCGACCTATATTGCTCGCAATAATTCGTCTGAGCCGGTGACAGGTACTGCCACTTTCAATGTGGAGCCCAAGCAGGCAGGCCGCTATTTCAACAAGATACAGTGCTTCTGTTTCACAGAGCAGACATTGCAGCCCGGGCAGGAAGTGCGGATGCCGGTTTTGTATTACGTCGATCCTGCGGCGCTGGATGATCCCAATATGGAAGGGGTAGAGCAAATTACGCTAAGCTATACCTTCCATCGCGCAATCGAAAATGAAGAACAGGCAGAACAAGGCATCTAAGGCTCTGGACCCGCGGCTGCGCGGACATTAAGGGCCTTATCAAACGCAAATAGCAGGACTGAATTATGGCCGGCGCCAAAAACCACGATTATCACATTCTCGCACCTGACATCTGGCCGGTGGTCGGCGCGCTTTCTGCGCTGACCTTCACCACCGGCATGGTGATGTTCATGCATAATGACTTGGAAATGTTCAGCACATCCTGGCGCATCGTTCTGGGCCTGGGCATCGCGGGTCTCATCGCCACTTTCTATGGCTGGTTTGCCAAGGTCGTGAAAGAGGCGGAGCGCGGCGATCATACGCCTGTTGTGCAGCTTCACATGCGCTATGGCATGATCTTGTTTATCGCTTCGGAAGTGATGTTTTTTGTCGGCTGGTTCTGGAGCTGGTTCGATTTCGCCCTGTTCCCCGCCCCGCTGGAATATCTGGGTGATGGTATCTGGCAGAACCTGATTGGTCAGGAAGGTGCTGCTGCCGTTCTCCACTTTCCGCCCGAAGGCATCGATGTGCTCGATCCCTTCTCCCTCCCGCTGCTCAACACAATCATCCTCCTGTGTTCGGGCACAACGGTCACCTGGGCGCATCATTCGCTCATTCATGGCGACCGCGATGGCCTCAAGAAGGGCCTGTGGCTCACCATCGCCCTGGGCGTATTGTTCTCAGCGATTCAGGTCTATGAATACAGCCATGCGGACTTCGGCTTTGGCGGTGTAAGCTATTCCAGCGCCTTTTACATGGCGACAGGTTTTCACGGCTTTCACGTGCTGGTCGGCACGATTTTCCTGATCGTCTGCCTTGTGCGGACCTACAAGGGCCATTTCACCCCGCGTCAACACTTCGGCTTTGAAGCGGCGGCGTGGTATTGGCATTTCGTCGATGTCGTGTGGTTGTTCCTGTTCATATCCATCTATGTCTGGGGCGGCTGGGGCGCAGAGGTTCACTAAGTATATATGGTGAACGACAATTCGTCCGAGACAACGAAGGGGCAGCCCACCATCGGTGAGGCTGCCCTTTTCGCTATGTGCCCGCATTGCGGAGAGCGTACGCTGTTTGCCGGCTGGACCAGCTTTGCCGAGAGATGTTCTGCCTGCGGACTCGATTACGCGCGTTTTAACGTCGGAGACGGTCCTGCCGCCTTTCTTACGATGATCGTGGGCGCGATAGTGGTAGCACTGGCGCTGTGGCTGCAATTGAGTTTCGAGCCGCCGTGGTGGGTGCATGTCATCTTGTGGCTTCCGCTGATTGTGGCCGGCGTAATTTTTGGCTTGCGGCTTGCAAAGGCGTGGCTGCTGGTGGCGGAATACCGGCGCGACGCAAAAGAACATCGCCATGATGCAGGCGATAGATCATGACAGGGCGCAAGATCCCGATCATCCCGACAGTCTTTGTTGTCGCCGCTGCCGCCACGATGGTAGTGCTGGGATTTTGGCAACTTGGCCGGAAGGATGAGAAAGAAGCGCTGATCGCGCGGTATCAGGGCGCTGCGGATCTGCCTTTGCTGGATCCTATACCCATCGCCTCCGAACCCGACGCCTTCCTCTACCGCCGTGCCGCGCTGGATTGCAGGGAGGTGACCGGATGGAACGCCATTGCCGGGCGCAATGCCAATGGTGCAAGCGGCTATGTGCAAATCGCCAGCTGCCAAATCGGCGAGTCGCAACGCGCCCAAAGCGATCAGCCTATGGCAGAGGTGGTGGCCGGCTGGTCGCGCGATCTGCAATTGCCAGATTGGGATGGCGGGCCCGTTACCGGGATCATCGCCCGCGGGGGCGAAAACGGATGGCGGCTTGTTGCTGATTCGCCGCTTGCCGACGAATTGCAAGCCAATGCCACGCCCGATCCACGCGAGCTTCCGAACAATCATCTGGCCTATGCAGGACAATGGTTTTTCTTTGCGCTGACGGCGCTGGGCATTTATTGGCTTGCCCTGCGCCGCCGCTGGCGGAACCGCGGATGATCTGTTCACAGCAGCCTGCGCGCAGATTGGCGGGGCGTGATGGACAGATCGATGCAATAGCCAAAATAGCCACTGGCGAATGACAGCTTGCTTGCCCGTCGCTTGTTGCCCCGCTAACCCGCGCTTCGATGAAATATGTCTCTACCCGTGGCAGCGCAGCGGCGCTCGATTTCCAAGGCGTGACGCTGGCGGGCCTTGCCAGCGATGGCGGGCTCTATGTGCCGCAAAGCTGGCCGCGCTTCACGGAAGGCGAGATCGCCGACATGGCAGGTCTTCCCTATGCCGAATTAGCGGTGCGGGTCATGGCACCCTTTGTCGCCGGATCGCTGAGCGAAGAGGAATTGCGCGATCTGTGCACCCGCGCATACGGAAGCTTTGCCCATGATGCGGTGACGCCGCTTGTCCAGTTTGACCAGCAGCACTGGCTGCTTGAGCTGTTTCATGGTCCCACGCTCGCCTTCAAGGATGTGGCGCTGCAATTGCTCGGGCGGTTGTTTGAACATTTCCTCAGCCGTAGTGACGATCACCTTACCATTGTTGGCGCGACCAGCGGCGACACTGGGAGTGCGGCGATTGATGCGGTGGCCGGACGTGAGCGGATAGATATCTTCATGCTCCATCCCGAAGGTCGGGTGAGCGATGTACAGCGCCGCCAGATGACCACCGTGCTTGCGCCCAATGTCCATAACATTGCCATCGACGGCAGCTTTGATGATGCGCAGGCAATGGTTAAGCACATGTTTGTCGACCCCGAAATGACCGGCAAATATCGAATCACTGCGGTCAATTCGATCAACTGGGCTCGCCTGATGGCGCAGGTAGTCTATTATTTTGCCGCCGCTCTGCAATTGGGAGTTCCTCAGCGCAAGATCGCCTTCAGCGTGCCGACGGGCAATTTCGGTGACGTATTTGCTGGCTATGTCGCGGCGCAGATGGGCTTGCCGATAGAGCGGTTGGTGGTCGCAACCAATATCAACGATATCCTGCACCGCGCCTTGTCGAGCGGCGATTATTCCGCTGGCGCAGTTACACCTACCGCAGCGCCCAGCATGGATATTCAGGTGTCCTCGAATTTTGAACGTCTGCTGTTCGATGCAGGCGGCCGCGACGGGCCAGCCTTGGCAGAGCAGATGCGCGGGTTTGAAACGAACAGTGCCATGCAGCTTACGAATGCACAGCGGCAGGGTGCGGCGGGCCTGTTCACCAGCGCACGCGCCAATGCGGCCGAAATGGAGCTGGCAATGGCATGGGCGGCGCAGCATTGCGGCGAGATCATTGATCCGCACACCGCCATCGGACTGCACGCTGCCCGCCATGCGCAAATCGATCCTGCTGTGCCCGTGGTCACGCTGGCCACTGCACATCCGGCCAAGTTTGGTGATGCGGTGGAGAAAGCTACCGGCCAGCATCCCGAATTGCCGGCTCGCATGGGTGATCTGTTCGATCGAGAGGAACGCTATGATCGCCTGCCCGGCACCTATGATGCGGTTCGCGATTTTGTGGCAGGGAACGCCACGCAGAGCGCCTGATGGCACAGCTTGCATCGCCGCCCATCGTGATGGAAGGCGCCGCCTGGCCCGATTACGGGCTGGTCGACAGCGGTCATGGCCGCAAGCTGGAGCGTTATGGCGATTATCGTTTTATTCGCCCCGAACCCCAGGCGATGTGGAGCCCACGCCTGCCTGAACACGAGTGGAAGGCTGATGGCGAGTTCATTCCCGGCAGTGATGAGGATGGCGGCGGCCGCTGGCATTTTAGCGGTTCAATGCCGCCCGAAGGCTGGGAGCTTTCGTGGCAGGAAGTACGCTTTACCGCGCAATGCACCCCATTCCGTCATCTCGGATTCTTTCCCGACATGGCGCCTGTGTGGGATTGGATGCGCGGGCAATTGGGTGCGCGTGAGGAGGCGCAGACACTCAATTTGTTTGGCTATACCGGCGTTGGATCGCTTGCGTTGAGCAAATGCGGCCCCGTCACCCATGTCGACGCAAGCAAGAAATCTGTGGCTCAGGCGCGCGAGAACGCCGCACTTTCGGGCTTGTCGGAAAACCCTGTTCGCTGGCTGATAGACGATGCGGCTAAGTTCACGGCGCGCGAGGTGCGGCGCGAAAGCCGCTATGACGGGATAATCCTTGATCCACCCAAGTTCGGGCGCGGACCGAAGAATGAAACCTGGCGGCTGGAAGAAGGGCTTCCACCGCTGATCGGCGATTGCCGCCGTCTGCTGGATGATAACAGCGCCTTCCTGTTCCTCACCGTCTATGCCGTGCGGATGAGCTCGCTCGCGATTGGCGGACTGTTGTCCGATACCTTTGCCGATCTGCCCGGCACCATAGAGCATGGTGAACTGGCGATCAGAGAAGAGGGCGAGGGTGGTCGTCTGCTGCCCACCGCTATTTTCGCGCGCTGGCGTAACCCCTGAATCGGCTGCTGGCCTTCGATCAGTTCATTGCTCGTAGATCGTTCAGGAAAGTTTCCACCCGTTCGGCGTTATAGCCAAGGTCGCTCACTCCAACGCGGCTGACGCTGCGCATGTCCACGCGGGTGCTGCCATCGGCAACTGGCGTTACTTCGATCACGACATCGTCAAAAAAGCGGACAAAACCCGCAGTGGCCGTCGCTTCGAGTCGGCCTCCGTCGGTGTCAACATTAGCGATTTCCCATCCGCGTTCTTCGGCCAGCGCGCGGACATCGGCCAGTACCAGATTGGGTGCCTTGTTGATGACTGCAGGCCGAATATCAGGATAGCCTTCACGATGGGTGGAGCGCCATTCCTCGATGTTATCGAATGGCACCAGATTGTCTTCGCGCAAGGTCAGCGTGCTGAATTGCGGTGGGTCCTGCACATCAGTGCTGATGTCATGCAACGGCGGATAGGCGCGGGCAGGCTGGATCACCTGGAAATACATAGAGCCCAGCATGACAAGTGACAGCGCCAGCGCCAGCGGTGAACGCCAGCCCGCGCCGCGCTTGCGCATTATCCCCAACACGATGCCGATGAGCGCGATGCCCGCCAGCACGGCGAGCGGGACAAGCATCATCATGAATATCCGAAATCCGCCGATTTTCGAGATGATGCCGTAACGTGCCAGCACCAATGCTCCTAATCCGAGCACGATCCCCGTGAGCACGCCACCGAGCGAGAAAATGCCGATCATGCGGGTCAGATTCGATTTGGCCTTATAGGCCTGCGAACCGGCACCAACTGCTGGTGCGGGCGAATTGCGCGGCGTGTCAGTTTTATCGGCCATTATGCATTCCCACTATCGTTTCCCTGATCTTCCTGCGTGCAGCCATGCGCGTCAAGCGAATCGTGCGATGCTTGCCAAGGATGGCTTGCGCTGCCATCTGCTCGCCCATCATGGCAGACAGTCTTTACCTGGAACTCGTCGATTTCGAGCATGACATCCATACCGGAATCTATTCGGAGGAAACAGGACGTCCGCAGCCGCTGCGTTTCAGCGTTCGGGTAAAGCTGAAGGAACAGCAATTCTACAGGCCTGATACGCCACTAGAGCAGAGCAAGAATTACATGGACCTGAAATTCGCCTGTTCTGAAGGATTGGGCGATGCGCATTACAAGCTGATCGAAGCAGTTGCGGACCATGTTTGCGAAACATTATTCCTGCAGGATGCGCGCGTGGAAGAGGTGCAGGTAAAGATCGTCAAGCTGGCCCTTTCCGAAGCGAATGAACAGATCGGCATCACGCTGACGCGGGAGCGGCGGTGAGCTTGCCGCGCATGATTGCGGCACGTGACCTGCCTCTTGCCCCGCTTGATGCTGCCGCGCGATTTACCGCGCATATCCTACCATCGATTCGCAACGATCTGGCGAGCGATTGCATTATTCTTTTCGACCCGGCGGACAGGCCGCACGCCATCTGGCGTCGGGCAATGGTAGAAGAACTGGCGCGTGAAGCTGCTCCGGCAAGGATAAATGCTATTGTCGGCACAGCCGAGGATGCGATCGCCGCAACAGTGGAATATCTGGCAAAGGCGCCGGGTGTGACAGGCCAGATTTTTGAACTTTCGACGTAGCTTTCGCAGTTTGCCTTGCGTCGCTGCTATCTGTGCGTAACCTTGCGCTGCATATCGGAGAAACAGGCAGTAATAATGCTGGCTGGCAAACCGTCGCCATCGAAGGACATAAATGAGCTGTTCGCAGCCCCTGATCGACGCGTTCGACCGCCGCATCTCCTATTTGCGGCTATCGGTGACCGATCGCTGCGATTTGCGCTGCGCTTATTGCATGCCCGAAGCGATGCAATTTCTGCCCAAGAAATATGTTTTGAGTCTGGAAGAGATGCACAAGCTGGGCCTCGCCTTTATCGATCGCGGCATCACCCGCATCCGGCTTACCGGGGGTGAACCGCTGGTTAGGCGCGATGTCATGGATCTGGTGCGCGCATTGGGGCACAGGCTGGGAGCTGGGCTGGAAGAATTGACCCTCACTACGAATGGTACTCAGCTGGAGAAGTTTGCGCCTGAACTGTATGCCGCAGGCGTCCGGCGGGTGAACGTCAGTCTCGACACGCTGGATGCCCGGCTGTTCGCGCAGCTTTCCAGGCGAGATCGCCTTGCCCAGGTGTTGCGCGGAATTGCTGCGGCAAGCGAAGCGGGCCTGCAGGTAAAGATCAACACCGTTGCGCTCAAAGGGCTGAACGAGGCGGAATTGCCCGAAATTGTCCGGTGGGCACATGGTGAAGGCCATGACATGACGCTGATCGAAGTTATGCCGCTGGGCGAAACCGATACCGAAAGGGTTGATCATTACCTTCCGTTGCCCGCTGTGAGAGAGCGGCTGGAACAGCAATTTTCGTTGCATGATATTGCCGACCGCACCGGTGGGCCGGCGCGTTATGTGCGTGTGGAACAGAGCGGCGGTCGGCTAGGCTTCATAACCCCGCTGACCAATAATTTCTGCGCATCGTGCAATCGTATCCGCGTTACCGCGACCGGCCAGCTTTTTGCTTGCCTCGGCGGGTCAGAGCAGGTCGATCTGCGCGCTGCCCTGCGATCCGACTCTCCCGATGGCAAACTCGCCGCCGCGCTGGACGAGGCAATGCGAATAAAGCCCGAGCGCCACCATTTTGAGATTGGCGATGGAGCATTGCCCACGCTGGCCCGTCACATGTCGGTGACAGGTGGCTGATGGTGGTCACGCTGGTTTTTCTTGGCAAGCTGGCCGATCTTGCAGGCGAGGGGGAGCGAGAGTTGGCCGCTCCGCTCAACTGGCAAGGCCTGCTGGCCGCGCTTGGCGATGATCTCGGTGAGTTTATAGCAGGTGAAACGGTCAAACTGGCGCTTGATGGAGAATTGCTGGCGGATAAGACAACGCTATTAGCCGTGGATGGATCTGAAATCGCGCTGCTCCCGCCTGTCAGCGGCGGCTAGAATGGCTATCACGGTCAAGCTGCTTGATAAGCCTTTTAATCCTGGCGCATGTGTCGGGCCTTTCACATCTGCGCATCCGGGGCTTGGGGCGGTTTGCAGCTTTGTTGGCGAAGTGCGCGGCGAAGACGGCGTCGAGGCGCTCGAACTGCTCCATTATGACCGCATGACCGTGCGCGGTATGGAGCGGCTTGCCAGAAACGCGGCGGGCCGGTTCGCGCTGATGGGCCTTATCATCGTGCATCGCACAGGCATCATGCTTCCCGGAGAGTCGATCGTGCTGGTGTCCGCTTGCGCCAGCCATCGCCGCGCCGCCATTGATGCGGTCGATTATTGCATGGATCACCTCAAGGCTGACAGCTGGTTCTGGAAGCGCGAAAAGCGTGAAGGCAATTGGCACTGGGTTGAGCCGCGGACCGCTGATCATGCCGATCTGGCGCGATGGAGCGAATGATTCGCCCGACTTGACCGGGATCAATGCGTGCTGGCCTGCGCGTATTCATACTTCCTTCCTGCAACTGGAAGGAAAACATCATGGCCGAACAACTTACTCGCGAACAAATCGCCCGCGCTGCCGATATCCACGCTGCGCCACCTGCTGTCGTACGCAACGATCCGGTGGATCGCACATTCGGCCTGCCCAAGAAACTCTACATGGCCACTGTGGGGCTCTATCTGGGGTTTATCGCTGTCCTGTGCTGGGGATTTGGCAATCCGGTGATGGTCATTCCGATCGCGATCTGCGTATTGATCATTGTCGCCGGCTTCGGGCTGCCCACGATGTGGACGCGTATGAAGCCCTTCACCAGCAGCAAGCCCGCGACATGGGCGCACTTCAGCCAGCGCGGGATTGCCACGGCCTCCGGCCACACGCGCTCACGTGATGCAAGCGTCCAGGTCCTTATCCTGCCCGTGCTGATCCTTGCGTGGGGCCTTGCATTTGTGACGATCGCGGCACTGGTCTGACCTTATCGCCTGCTAGCGGGAGAGGCGTGACGCGAGTCGGGTGATCAGTGCGTTCTCTGTGTCTATCAGGGCCGCAACTTCTCCGCGCACATCCGCAATCGGGGCGATTGCCTCTCCGGCGGTTGAAGTGTCGACATAGATCCGATCTAGATCAGCCAGAGCAATCATTGCGCGGCTGCGGCGCGATTCGAGATTGGCGAGAGCAACTTGTGCCACCGACCATGCCTCGCTTCCCACCCCGGCAGATTGCGCAGCAGAAGTTTGGCGTTCTGCTTCAGGAGCGGCAGCGAGAAATTCATCGTGGGCAGACCGCGCCTCGCGGGCGAGTTGCACTGTGCGTTCTACTGTCTCCGCTGCCGGCGGCTCAGGCACATAGGGTTCTGCCTCCGCAACATCGAATGTGCCCGCCCAGCGCTCTCCATCGCGGAAGGCGAGCGAGGGATAGTCGCCCGAGGCGCTGGCACAGCCGCCGGTCAAAACCACAAGACCGCCCAGAAACGGCAGGATCGCTAAACGTATTTGCATCATCACGCCATCGCCCTACATCGTGGCTGCACGGCTTTCCAGCGTACAATTGCCCCAAGAAATGGCGCTGCTTTGGTCCATCTGGTGGTTGACAGCCTTGGGCAGGTGGCCTAACGGCGACGTTCTTCGCGGTGCCCCTTTTTGGGCGCCCTTTTTGTTGTTGAGGCGGGCGGGCCTATTGGCCGGTCCTGCAGCGGGAACACCAGATAAACGGAATTTAGCACCATGTTCGCAGTAGTGCGCACGGGCGGCAAGCAATATCGCGTCGCCGAAGGAGACAAGATCGCAGTAGAGAAGCTGGCGGGTGACGCTGGTGACTCCATCACGCTAGGCGATGTCCTGCTGGCCGGCGAAGGCGCCGATCTAGCAGACAGCGCTAAGGTCACTGTCTCTGCAGAAATCATCGCCCAGGCCAAGAGCGAGAAGGTAACGGTCTTCAAGAAGCGCCGTCGCCATAATTATCGCCGCAAGGCTGGTCATCGCCAGCAGATGACATTGTTGCGCATCACCGGTGTAGGTGAAGGCAAGAAAGCTGCAGCCAAGAAGGCCGCCGCTCCGAAGAAGGATACTTCCGAAGAGAAGGCCGCGCCTGACACGCACAAGGCTGCTCCTGCAAAGGATGCCGCCCCAGCTGCGAAGAAAGCATCGGCCAAAAAGGCCGATAAGGAATAATCCCGGTTTAACTGGGTCACGAATACGGAGTAAGGCACAATGGCACATAAAAAAGCTGGCGGTTCGTCGCGCAACGGTCGTGATTCGGCCGGTCGTCGCCTCGGTGTGAAGAAGTTTGGTAGCCAGGACGTGATTCCGGGCAATATTATTGTGCGTCAGCGCGGCACGAGGTTCTATCCCGGCGTCAATGTCGGTATGGGTAAGGACCATACGCTGTTTGCGCTCGAAGCGGGCAAGGTCCGTTTCCACAGTGGCAAGCTGGGCCGCAAATACGTCTCAGTAGACGCGATGGCCCAAGCCGCCGAATAAAGCCGGATGATCCGACAAAGGGCTCATCCACCGGGATGGCCCTTTTCGGAGTTTCGATAATCCGAAGAACTGGAAGGAGATGGGGCCGCCCCGTCTCCTTTTTTGATTCTCTTTCCTCGTTTTGACGCACCGGCTGTCTACTGGAGGCAGGCCGCCGGCTTTTGAGGAGATGTGAGATGTTCATGCGTACCGAACGGCTGTTTCTGCGGCCTGTTTTCCCCGAAGACTGGCACGATATCATGGCAGGCATTGCCGATTTTCGTGTGGTCAGCATGCTGGAGAATGCACCTTGGCCCTATGGTGAAGAACAGGCGCGCGCTTATTGCATGAGCCTGCCCGAGGATGGCGAGATTCGTCTTTCGGTCACTCTGCCCGAAAAGCACGGTGCTCCGGTTGTCGGACAGATCGGCATGCGCCCAAACAGCAATGGTCGATACGAACTGGGATACTGGATCGCACGCAGATGGCAGAAGCGCGGTTTTGCGGTGGAGGCGGCGCACGGCATTATCGCAATAGCGCAAGGTCTGGGCATCAGCGAATTGGAGGCCGGCCATTATCTGGACAATTCTGCCAGCAGCAAGGTCTTGCGGCGCTGCGGATTCCAGCCCACGGGCGAAATCGCACCAACTTATTGCATTGCCCGCGGTGGTGAAGTGATGATGATGCGCCGTTATGCCATACATCTGGCTGGCGCCAAGGACGATAATCGGCCGGTCGCAGCCTAGGCTGCTGCTTCCGGCGCATCGTCCAACTCCCTGTCCCATTTTGCGATGAGGTGCCGGTCGTCATGGTCCCAGGGATGGAAACCCGGCCGGAAATAGCCGAGCCACGATGGGAAAATACTGCGCAATATGCCAGGTTTAACAATCAGATAATGTGCCAGATGCGCCTTTGCTCGCCAACCAGTCACCCCGTCCTGTGCCAGCAATTCGACCGCATCGGCTGAACGATTGCGCAGGAAGCGGATTGTTACCAACAGCATGACCAGCGATCGCATCCGCCAGCGTTTGAAAGACGACCAATTACGTGTGGCATGGATGAACGTGTCATAGGCCACGGCCTTATGCTCAATCTCCTCGACCGCGTGCCACAACCATAATTGTCGATCTCCCATCCCCGCACTTGCCAGCGTATGAGGGGATTTGAGAAACTGGTGGGCGAACATGGCGGTGAAGTGTTCCAGCGCGCAGGTAATGGCCAATTGCACAATTGCAGGGGCTTTCTGCGTATCGCCGACAAGTTGCTTTACCCGTGCATCAATAAATGTGAGATCATATCCTGCTTCTTCAACCGCGCGGTTGAAGGCGACATGCTCGCGTGAGTGATTGACTTCCTGACGGATGAAATCGCGGATTTCCCCTGTCAGTTTTGCCGGTGTGTCTGCACGGTGCGCCTTCACCGCATCAATAAACATCGCTTCACCGCGCGGAAAGCTGGCAGATAATGCGGCAAACCAGGCTGCCGCGACCGGATCGGTGCCGCGGGGGCGCTTTTTACCGCGTCCGAAGCGGCGATCGCGCACCTTAAGGGGGTGATCGACAGGCTTGCTTGCTTGCCAGTGCGGTTCTGCAGTCATACCATCATCCAATTATCTGTCAGGAAACTGACAAGTCGAATTGTGAAGGGCGCTTACACTGATGTCAATAAAGAGGCGTTTGCCTCCAGAAGAAAGTCGCGCGGTTGCGCTCGAAGCCGCGCGGGCACTGTTGATAGACGCAGGTCCGCAGGCGGTGACTTTGAAAGCGGTCGCTTCGATGGTGGGGCGCACGCATGCCAATTTACTGCACCATTTCGGTAGCGCTTCGGGCCTGCAAAAAGAATTGGCGCGCCATCTGGCGCGAACAGTGTGCGATTCGATCGGCGAAGCTGTGCGCGCAACGCGGGCCGGTATCGGTTCGCCGCGCGAAGTCGTCGATCTCGCATTCGATGCCTTCGGGCGTGAAGGTGGTGGGCAATTGGCAAGCTGGATGCTGGCATCGGGCAATGAAGATGCCCTCAATCCAATAATCGAGTCGATTCACGCGCTGGTGCACGACCTTAACCCGGATGAAGCACATACTGGCGGCGATCTGCGCATGCATGAAACAACCTTCACGCTGGTTCTGCTGGCTCTGGGCGATGCGCTGCTGGGCGAACCGCTCGCCGAATCGCTGACGGTGAAGCGCAGCGTTGCGCGTGATCGGGCAGAACAGATGCTTGTCGCCGCTTATCAGGCCAATGCCGCATCTGTCGAAGCGGCGGTGGTTCAGGCTTCGCCCGCTGCCAGCGTCATCCAATCTGGCACCGCTTCGGCAGGGATGTCGTCCACCCGCAAGTGATCGACTGCCAGGCCCAGTGCCGGGTAGGCAGCTTTGCAGCGCTTTTCCTGGGATTGGGCGAGTGGGACCACCACGACCCGGCGATTGATCTTCTGTCGCCAGTTCATCCGTGCGGTATTCTCCTGCCCGATATAACAGCCCTTGGTGAAGCTGACCCCGCCAAGTTCGGCTGCATTGGTCTCCAGCCACAGGATGTCGCCCAGTTCGGTCGAACCTTCGGCAACGCCCGATGAAAGGCGCTGGTCGAGATAGCTTTCATCAACACCGTCTGCCCCCGTGCTGATCGCGCCGAGGCGCCGATAGCCGAGTGCCGGCAGGCGCGGATCAGGCACGAAACCGTCTGCCGCCTCATCACTCCAGAAAGCAGCCAGACCTGCATCCACGGCAATGTCCAGCTTGCGACGCAGGCGGTAAAGCGAGAGCCGTTTGGCAAGCGTTTCTGCCTCTGCGGCCTCACACTCCAGCAGAATGTCATGCTCGTCGCGCCACACCAGCATATCCACCATTGTCTTGCCTTGCGCAGTCAGCAGCGCGGCATAGACAGGCAATGTGCCGGTGACATCATTAGTGAGGAGGCCCTGCAGAAAGGCCGCGGCATCCTCGCTCTCATCCAGAGGGGAAACGCGCACCACGGCGCGGCTGTTCAATTGGCCAATAGTCATGGGTGACAGATAGGGCGGGGCGCGCCATAGGCAATCCCATGACGACGAAGCTGACGATCCGCCGCCCCGATGATTGGCATGTCCACCTGCGCGACGGGGCGATGCTGCAAGGCGTGGCACAATTTACCGCGCGCCAGTTTGCCCGCGCTATCGTCATGCCCAATCTTTCCCCGCCGGTGACATCGATAGAGGCGTGCATCGCCTATCGAAACCGTATCATGGCCGCTCTGCCAGAAGGTTCGGCCTTTACGCCGCTGATGACCTGCTATCTCACCGACAGAACCGATCCTGCCGAGGTGCGGCGCGGCTTTACCGAGGGTGTGTTCACTGCGGCAAAGCTCTATCCTGCCGGTGCTACCACAAATTCCGATGGCGGCGTGACCGATGTGGCGAATATCCGCGCCGTGCTCGAAACCATGGCGGAAGTCGGCATGGTTTTGTGCGTGCATGGCGAGGTGACATCTGCCGAGATCGATATATTCGACCGTGAAGCGGTGTTTATCGAGCAGGTGCTTGCGCCATTGTTGAAGGACCAGCCCGGCCTCAAGGTGGTGTTTGAACACATCACCACGCAGGATGCTGTGGAATTCGTCGAAGCAGCGCCAGCCAATGTCGCGGCCACGGTCACGCCGCAGCATCTCCATATCAATCGCAATGCCATGCTGGTGGGCGGGATGCGCCCGCATGCCTATTGCCTGCCTGTGGCCAAGCGGGAAAAGCATCGGCTGGCGCTGCGAGCGGCAGCCACCAGAGGATCGACGAAATTTTTCCTGGGCACAGATAGCGCCCCGCACACGCGCGAAACCAAGGAAAGTGCGTGCGGCTGTGCAGGCATATTCAACGCGCCCTTTGCATTGGAAAGCTATCTCGCAGTGTTCGAAGCCGAGAGCGCGCTGGACAGGTTTGAAGGTTTTGCCAGCCTCCACGGTCCGGCCTTTTACGGGCTGCCGGTGAATGAAAGCACGATTACGCTGGAAAAGCGCAATTGCACGGTCCCGGCCACCATCATGGCGAATGGGGAATACGTCGTGCCGTTTCATGCGGGCGAGACACTGGGCTGGACCTTGGTGGATTAGCCCGCTGCCGGCACAACCTTCGCACGGCGTGATTTGCGCCACACATCCCAACTAAACAGTGCGACTGATGCCCAGATCGCGATGAAACATGCAAGCTGAGCGTGGTTCAAATCCTCTCCAAATACCGTCAGTCCAAGTATGAAGACGATGGTGGGGGAAGCAAATTGCAGAAAGCCAACCAGCGTATAGGGCAGGGCGCGTGCGGCAGTGGCGAACAGCAATAGCGGCATCGCTGTAAGCACCCCGCCCAGCATGATGGCGAAGGTTTCCAGTGCATCGCGTCCGAAGGCCAGCCCTTCGCCGGATATTTCAGCCCATACGAGATAGACAGCGGCGATGGGGAGCAAAATCAGCGCCTCTATCGTCAGGCCTACGACGGGGCCGGCATTTACCTTCTTTCGCAGCAGGCCATATACCGCGAAGCTCGACGCCAGCAGCAGGCTGACCCACAAGGTGGTAAGCGCGCCTGCAGCCAGTGTAGCAACACCAAGGGCTGCCAGCCCCACCGCAATCCATTGCAGCCGCGACAGGCTTTCACCTAGAAATACCAGGCCCAACAACATCATATTCAGCGGCAGAATATAATAGCCAAGGCTGGCGGCGTAGACATGATTGGCCTGGATCGCCCAGACATAGGCGATCCAGTTGATGGCAATCATCACGGAACTGAGAGCCAGCGTGCGCATGGTGCGCGGGTCGGCAAGGCAAGCACGAAATTCGGAGAAACGCTGCCGCCTCCCCAACAGGGCGATGCAGAACAGCAGTGCAAAAACCGTGCGCCATGCGACGAATTCGAGGACCGGAACTTCTTTCACCAACAGCAGGTAAAGCGGCAGCGTACCCCATATCAGGTGGGACATCATCGCGGAAAGTAGCGCCTTGCCGCGACTTGTTTCTGCGTCTGCCATGAGCGCCCGCTAGACTGTCGTCCGGCAGGCGACAAGCCTTGCCTGCTCAGCCCTGTTTGATACCGACGCCCAGGCTGGCGCGCGGCTGTTCCATTTCGGTGCTGGTAACGGGATAGGCACAGTAATCCGCAGCATAGAAGGCCGCCGGACGGTGATTGCCCGAAAAGCCGATCCCGCCAAATGGCGCAGCGGAGGATGCACCATTGGTGGGGCGGTTCCAGTTGACGATCCCGGCGCGGACATTCGCCCAGAAACGATTATATTGCTTGGGGGTGCCGCCAACCAGTGAAGCCGAAAGGCCAAAGCGCGTATTATTCGCCTCTGCAATTGCCTCATCAAAATCATCGACCTTGATGACCTGAAGCAAGGGGCCGAACAATTCGACATCGGGGCGGTCAATCATGGCTGTGGTGTCAATGATGGCAGGGGTAACGAAAGGCAGATCGTCCTGCATACGTCGCATGTGTTTGATCGCCCTGCCGCCGTTGGACAGCAGATAGACAAAGCTTTCAGTCAATTGGTCGGCCGTATCATTGTCGATCACCGGACCCATGAATGGTGCAGGTTCATCAAAAGGCGCGCCCACGATGATCCGATCCGCCATTGCCTTCAGTTCGCCGATCACGCTGTCATACATGCTCGCCTTCACGATCAGCCGGCGCGCAGCGGTGCAACGCTGCCCAGCAGTTGTAAAAGCGGACTGGATGATGAGCGCCGCGGCATCGCTGATCTTGGGCGTGTCCCACACGACCAGCGGATTATTGCCGCCCATTTCCAGCGCCAGGATCTTGCCCGGCTCGGTGGCGAGTTTGCGGTTGATAGCTATGCCGACCTGCGCGGACCCGGTGAACAATACGCCATTCACATCGCGATGGGCCACAAGCGCCTTGCCTTCGTCAGGACCGCCGATCAGCAATTGCACCACGCCTTCGGCAATACCTGCGCGATTGAACAGTTCGACCAGCTTTGCGCCAACCGCAGGGGTCTTTTCCGATGGCTTCAGGATCACCGTATTACCGGCGATAAGCGCGGGCACCATGTGGCCATTGGGGAGATGTGCGGGGAAATTATACGGGCCAAGCACCGCCATGACGCCATGCGGCTTGTGTCGCAGCGCCGCTGTGCCCTGTAAGGCGCTGTTTAGCTTTCGCTGGCCGGTCCTTTCGGCATAGGCATTGACCGAGATATCGACCTTGGCCATCACAGCCTCGACCTCGGTGCGGGCTTCCCACAGGGGCTTGCCCGTCTCGCGTGCAATCAGTTCGGCCAGTTCTTCCTGATCCTTGCGCACTTCATTAACGAAGCGGCGCACCAGTTCGATCCGCACGGCCAGCGGCTGCGCGGCCCATGCGGGCCAGGCGCGTTTTGACTGCTCCACCAGCTGATCCACATCACCATGCGGCGCACGCCACATTTCTGCACCCGTGGCAGGTTCAAAAGAGACGAGTTCCTGTGTTACCGACAATGCTTGCACCTTCCCGAGCGCCAAATTCAACCGCTTCTTAGAGAGAGTTGTGCGTAGGCGCAAAGTTACGTTTGAACCTATCCCTATATGTCACGTTATCGATGGCCTTGGGGGGCGGGCAGTTCGCCAAAAGCGCCGCCCATACGGCGCAACCGCTCCACCTTTTGATAAAGCGGAGCCCAGTCGTCGCGCTCGGCTATGGCGTCCCACAAGGTTTCGACCTCGTCGATCAGCATGGTTTCGGGCGCTCCGTCCGACCAGTATTCATGCGGCTGCGCATCTATGGCTTCATAATCGGCAAGGACTTGTGCCAGATCGCCCGTGGCACCGCGGCCACCGCGATGGCGATAGAAGAACGCATCCGGGCCTTCCTTATTTTCGCGCATGGTCATTTCGGCGGCACCAAGCAGCGCTGCATCGCTTTCCTGATCGCGTTGCTGCACGCCCAGCCGCCAGCAGAAACGCCGCATCATCGCCGCTTCATACAAGGGACCGAATCGATCGAGCGCGGCAATCAGCGGTTCGGATTCGGCCAGCGGGCGCAGTGCGACGGCCAGCTGGGAGAGATTCCAGCGGATCGCCTCTGGCTGTTTCCCGAAAGCGTAAAGACCGGTTTGATCGAAATAGGCAGCTGTAAAGTGCGGATCCCACTGCGGCAACCAGCGCCACGGACCGTAGTCAAAACTCTCGCCCGATATGTTCATATTGTCGGTATTGAGCACGCCGTGAACGAAACCTGCGACCATGTAGCTGGCAGCAAGATCGGCCAGTCGTTCCGCCACCTGATGCAGCAGGATGACCGCAGGCTGATCGCGCCCCGGCGCATCAGCAGGAGGCGGCGGACCAGGGAAGGCGGCAAGGCAATAACCGACCAGTTGAGCCAGGGCGGCGGGCTGCTCCAACACCATCAGCCGCTGGAAGCTGCCGATGCGGATGTGCCCATGGCTCAGCCGCACCATGACAGCTGATCGGGTGGGGCTGGGTTCATCACCGCGTACCAGCTGCTCCCCCGTTTCGATGACGGAGAAGGTCTTCGATGTATACACGCCCTGCGCTTCAAGCATCTCGGTGGCGAGAATTTCTCGCACGGCCCCTTTCAGCGTCAATCGTCCGTCAGCCGTGCGGCTGTATGGCGTTGTGCCGCTGCCCTTGGTGCCGCAATCGAGCAGGCGGTTCTCGCCATCGCGCATTTGCGCAAAAAGAAACCCGCGTCCGTCACCGATGTCAGGATTGTAAGAGCGGAACTGGTGGCCATGATATCTGAGGGCAAGCGGCTGGGGCAGATTGTCCGGCAAAGGTTCAAACAGGCCGAAATGCTGCACCCAATCGGCATCGCTAAGGCTCGCCAGCCCTACCGCCCTGTCCCAGCGGGCATTGCGAAAGCGTAATTCATGGGCCGGAAAATTTGCTGCTTGCACCGGATCGGCAATAAATTGCGCAATTTCGGTGATTTTCGTGTCGGGGCGATAATCGGCAGGTTGCGGTTCTTTGCGCATCCTACCATTAGTGGCCATCGGCAGGGCCATCCGCAAGGTGGACATTAAACGGGGAATATGAGTGGGCGACGAAGCCTTCAGCAAAAAGACCTGGCAAAGCAGTGACGGATTGGAACTGCATTACCGCGATTATGGCGGGCGCGATGATCGCCCGCCGATCCTGTGCATTCCGGGCCTGACCCGCAATGCCCGCGATTTTACGCCTGTGGCCGATGCATTCGCCGGCGAATGGCGCGTAATAGCCTGCGATCTGCGTGGCCGGGGTGAAAGTGATTATGCCAAGGAATCGGCAAGCTATACGCCGGTCCAATATGTCAAAGACATTGCCGGATTGTTCGACGCGGCGGGGCTGGAAAAGGTCGTGCTGCTGGGCACATCATTGGGCGGCATCATTTCTGTCATGCTGGCCGCAAGCGAGCCGGACCATATCGCCGGCGTGGTGCTCAACGATATTGGGCCCGATGTCGAAACCGACGGGATGGAGCGTATCCGCGAATATGTCGGACAGGGACGCAGTTTTCCTACGTGGATGCATGCGGCCCGTTCACTGCGCGAAGGCAGTATTGGGACCTATCCCGATTATGCCATGAAAGACTGGCTGCGGCTGGCCAAACGGCAGATGTGCATCGGCGGTAGCGGGCGCATTACGCTGGATTACGACATGCATATTGCCGATGCGCTGGCGCAGGATATGGAAGGCGGGATCGCGGCCGATATGTGGCCGGTATTTCGCCAGCTCGCAGGGCGGCCTGTTCTTGCCCTGCGTGGAGAATTGTCGGACATTCTTTCTGCCGAAACGCTTGCGCGCATGGCTCGCGAGCTCCCCGATTGCGAAGCGGTGACCGTGCCGCACGTCGGCCATTCGCCTACGCTGGAAGAACCCGTCGCTCAGGCAGCTATCGCACGATTGTTGGGGAAGGTGGCATGAACGCGAAGGCAAGCAAGGCCGGCAAGGCGCCTAGGATATTGCATCTGCATTCCACCTTCGATGCAGGCGGCAAGGAATTGCGCAATGTCCAGCTGATCAATGCCTGGGGCAGGGAGGTTGATCATGCGATTGTATCGGGCGATCTGGAAAAGCGCGGGGCAGCGCATCTCATCGGCAAAAAGCCGCGCATCAGCTGGCCTAAATTTCCCTCGCTCACAGGCAGGCCGACGCCCGGACGGATGGTCAAGCTGGCCAGGGCAATGGCCGGATATGACCTCATTTGCACCTATAATTGGGGTGCGATCGACGCGGTGATGGCGCATACGATCTTCGCCGATGCATTCAAGCTGCCACCGCTTGTCCATCATGAAGACGGTTTCAACGAAGACGAGGCCAAGCGCCTGAAAAAGCGCCGCAACTGGTATCGCCGCATTGCGCTGGGCCGGGCTGCGGCGCTGGTGGTGCCTTCGGTCACGCTGGAGGACATTGCCCTGACCATTTGGGATCAGCCGCGCACCCGCGTCCGCCGTATTCCCAACGGTATTGACACCCGCGCGTTTGCCGCGCCGCCAAAGCGCGATGTCCTGCCACTGCTGCTCAAGCACAAGGGCGAATATTGGATCGGGGCGCTGGCTGGCCTGCGCAAGGTCAAGCAGCTTGATATGCTGGTGCGCGCCATGGCTGATCTTTCGCCTGAATGGCAATTGGTGATCGCGGGCGAAGGGCCGGAACGCGAAGCGCTGCTGGCGGAGGCGGAGCGGCTGGGCCTTGAAGACCGCGTCCACCTGCCCGGCTTTGTCGCCCAGCCGCAAAAACTGGTCGGCCTGTTCGATATATTCGCCTTGTCGAGCCATTCCGAACAATTCCCCATATCCGTCGTAGAGGCGATGGCCGCGGGCCTGCCGGTGGTGGCGCCGCGCGTGGGGGATATCGGTGCGATGGTGGCCAGCGAAAATGGCCCTGCGCTGGTCGATCCGGGTGACGAGGTGGCGCTGGCCAAATCGCTTTGCGATCTTGCTGACGATCCTGAAAGCCGCAAACGCATGGGTAAGGCAAACCGCGTGAAGGCGCGCGCTGAATTTGACGAGGCGCGCATGATTGAACGGTATCGCGCGCTCTATTGGGGTCTGATGCAGAAATACCCGCGCAATGGGGCGCTTGCCAACGCAGATGCTGCGAATGCAGAAGACTAGGCTTAATCCAGCGTTCACCGCAGCGGGGACAGGACTGCCTCTTCGATTGAAATGCGATGGCTTACCGCCTAACAGCGCAACCTATTTGATCGAAACCCATTAGCAAGAAGCGCACATTGGCCAAACCTCCTACTCCGATAGACCAGCCCGCAACTGACAAGGCTGCCCGCCGCGATCCAGAGCAGGACATGCTCATGCGCGAGGTGGACGAGGCTGTCCGGCAGGACGAAGTCGGGAATTTTGCCAAGTCCTACGGCTTGCCGCTGGGCATATTGCTGGTTGTGGCGCTGGCTGCATTTGGCGGTTACCTGTTCTGGCAGGATCGTTCTGAAGGCGCGCTGGAGGCCGATTCCGAGGCATTGGTGCAGGCGATGGATGAACTGGACGCAGGCAATGTCGATGTTGCCGATGGCGAACTCGCGCTGCTCGCGGATGGATCTAAAGGTGCTGCCGCTGCGGCTGCAATGCTGCGCGCTGGAATAGCGATACAGCAAGATCGCCCGGCCGAGGCTGTCGCCTTGTTCGACGAGGTGGCAAATGATGCAGAATTGCCTTCCAACATGCGCGATATCGCGGCGATCCGTTCTGTCACCACCCAGTATGACGATGTTGACCCGCAGGCCGTGATCGATCGGCTTGGTCCGATGGCCCAGCCGGGCAATGCATATTACGGCAGCGCAGGCGAACTCGTCGCGCATGCCTATCTGGCACAAGGCAAGCAGGACCAGGCCGGTCCGCTGCTGGTGGCCATTTCCAAGAATGATGACGTGCCCCAAACTATCAGGGGCCGCACGCGCCAGCTTGCCGGGCTGCTCGGTTTCGACGCCATAGAGGATGTCGACGCCGCGCTGGCCGAAATCACCGGACAGGACATGCCCGATGATTCACAAGTCGAACTGGTGGAATAGAGGCGAACTAAACTCAAATGACCATGATTTTCAGCCGTACATCGCCGCGTTTCGTTATGCCGGCCATCGCGCTGGCAGGTGCCCTTGCCCTGACCGGATGCGAAACCCTTGGCATTGGTGGCGGGGGCGATGACGAAAAGGAAACGCCGACCGTCGGAGACCGTCAGCCCATCCTCTCGCGCATCGCGACAGAGATTGTGGCCGATCCGGATCTGGCCAGCGTCGCCGTAGTGGTCCCCACTGCGACAACCAATGAAACCTGGCCACAGGCGGGCGGCAATGCGGCTAAGGTTGCAGGCCATCTGACACTGTCCAACACGCCCACGCGCGCATGGTCTGCCAATATCGCAGGCACCACCAAAACCCGGCGCCTTGCAGCATCGCCGGTGGTAGCGAACGGCATGGTCTATGTCGTCGATACAGCTGCCGTGGTCCATGCCTTCGACGCGACAAATGGCACGTCACGCTGGCGGCATCGCATTCAGGTGTCCGGCGATCTGGAAGATGCGACATTCGGTGGCGGTGCCAGCTATGATAGTGATCGCGTTTACGCCACCAATGGCGTTGGCGACGTGGTGGCGCTTGATGCGGCAACAGGCGCAGAGATCTGGCGCGTGAAACCCGGCGGGCCGCTGCGCGGTGCACCGACCGTTGCCTTCAATTCCGTATTCGTGATGACGCAGGACAATCAGATTTTTGCGCTGTCCACGACTGATGGCGAGATCGTGTGGCAAAAAGCCGCCGCGACCGGGCAGCAGGGCGTCTTTGGTGTCGCGGCTCCCGCAGCAGGGCAGGGCACGGTGCTCGCCGGCTTCTCCTCTGGCGAATTAGTGGCCTATCGTTACGAAAATGGCCGCGAATTGTGGTCCGATGCGCTGGCACGCACTTCCATCTCCACACAGGTTGGCACGCTGACTGATGTCGATGCCGATCCGATCATCGATCAGGGCCGCGTTTATGCACTGGGGCAGGGTGGCCGCATGGCCGCCTACGAACTGCTTACCGGACAACGGATATGGGAATTGACGCTGGCGGGCATTTCCACCCCCACGGTAGTGGGCGAATGGGTTTTCACCCTGACCGACGATTCACGCATCCTTGCCATTCAGCGTAACACTGGCCGTATCCGCTGGATGACGCAGCTGGAACAATGGCGCAAACCCGAAAAGCGTGAAGGGCCGGTGTTCTGGACCGGGCCCGTGCTGGCCAGTGGCCGATTGTGGATCGCCAGCTCTCGTGGAGAGGTGAAATCGGTTGACGTGATGGACGGCACCGTGGCCGATTTCACGCGGCTGGACGATGGCGTATCATTGCCGCCGGTCGTGGCCAACAACACGCTTTTCATCCTTGACGACAATGGCCGTATCACTGCCTGGCGCTAAATTTCGTCACTAGCGTACCGATATTGCGCTCCTAAGGCCGCAATCGGCGTTACCCCGGTTTTAACCCCTCTGCGCTAAGCGCAGGGGCATGAAGGCACGCAAGCAAAGCCAGTCGCAGCCTCCGGCAAGCGACGTTTCCCCCTGGGTGGGGTTGGTCGGGCTGATCACCCTGATCGCCTACATCCTGATTGCGCGCAGTTGGCCCGATATCAGTGCGGCGCTGGGTTGGGAAAACAATCGCGGAAGGCTTTCCGGTCCGCATTCGGCGCTTTTCGCAATGGTGCTGACAGGCGGGGCGATGGCGGCGTGGTCCGTGCTGGTTGATCGGGTTCATCGCAATCCATCGACTGGCATAGAATGGTCACGCCGCCGTGCACTGGCTGAAACTGCGGATATTTCCATTACCAAGCTGGCTGGCCTGTGGGCCACATGGTTCATCATCGGCGGGCTTTATTGTCTGGGCCGCTGGTATTGGGACGGGACCTATCTTTTCGCAATGCAGGTGATGGGTGCCGCGATCATTCCGTTGGTGCTGGTATCAGTGCCATATGTGCTGTGGATTGATCGGGTGATGGTCAACCCGCGCGATCATGCGTGGCATTTTGGCGCGATGCTGATCGGGCGCGAGGCGTTTGACGCCGAACAGGTCAAGAAGCACTGGCGCAGCTGGATCATCAAAGGGTTCTTCTCCGCCTTCATGATTTCCATTCTACCTGGCGGATTCGCCGCCGTGGTCGATTCCAGCCTGTCTGACATTGCCAGCGATCCTGTGCGTCTGGGTACGCTTCTGTTCGAATTGCTGTTCGTGATTGATGTGCAGGTGGGCACTGTTGGCTATCTGCTGACTATGCGCCCGCTCGATGCGCACATCCGCAGCGGTAACCCCTATCTTGCCGGATGGATCGCTGCATTCTTCTGCTACCCACCACTCGCATGGGGTGTGCTTGGGAATATCCTGCAATATGAAGTCAATACGGCGGGCTGGTCATACTGGTTCGCAGATTACCCCGCGCTGTTGTGGGTTTGGGCTGGCTGGCTGGTGTTTCTTACCGCATGTTATGCTTGGGCGACGGTGGCTTTCGGCATCCGCTTTTCAAACCTTACCTATCGCGGCGTGCTGACCAACGGGCCATATCGTTACACACGCCATCCGGCCTATCTATCGAAAAACCTCTTCTGGTGGTGCTCTGTCCTCCCCTTTCTCGTGACGAGCGGAAGCATGGTGGACATGATCCGCAACACCGCCTTTCTCGGCGTCGTCAGCGGCATTTATTACTGGCGTGCCCGCACAGAAGAGGCGCATCTGCTGGCAGAAGATCCTAAATATCGCGCCTATTACGCGTGGATGCAGGACAATGGTATAATCACCGCGCGCCTTGCCCGCCTTATGCGCTGGATGAACCCTCGCAAGGATGCTGGCATGGTGCAGCAGCCCGCAGAATAGGGTCTGATTTCAGGCCCCTGCATTCCCCACGATAAAACAGGCTGCAGCCATCAATGCGCCGGCAAAGCGGTTGGATCGGAAGCGGGCGAGAGGATTGTTCGGGTCTGATGCTTCCAGAGTGATGACCTGCCATGCAAGATGCAGCACAGCCGGGCCAAGCGCGACAAGGGCCAGCCAGTCTGCCCGCAGCAACCAGAATGCCAGCAACCACGAACCCGCCGCCAATGCATAGAACAGCGCCACGCCAACCTTTACATGACGCCCCAGCCGCAGCGCGGAGGATTTGATGCCGACAAGTGCATCATCCTCGCGGTCCTGGAGGGCATAGATCGTGTCATATCCGATGCACCAGAAGAAGGCACCGATATAAAGCGCGAACATCACCGCCAGATTGTCTGATCGCAGCGCGGTCCAGCCCACCAGCGCGCCCCATGTAAACACTAGCCCAAGCCAGGCCTGCGGCCACCAGGTTAGGCGTTTCATGAAGGGATAGGCGGCCACCAGCACCAGACTGCCAAGCGCCACCAATTGCGCCTCTACCCGCAATTGCAACAGTACCACCAGCCCAATGAGACACAGGACCACCAGCCAAGCCCAGGCTGCGCGCAAGCTGACCCTGCCACTGGCGATGGGGCGATTGGCGGTGCGCGCCACGCTTTTGTCCAGATCGCGGTCGACAATATCATTGTAGACGCATCCCGCTGACCGCATGGCGACAGCGCCGAGCAGGAACCACGCCAGCAATTCCCACTGAGTGCCCGCACCTGTCAGCCATACGCCCCAGGCGCATGGCCAGAACAGCAGCCACCAGCCAATCGGCCTGTCAAACCGCGCCAGCAGCGCATAATCGCGCAAGGGCTGCGGCAGGCGCTCTGCAAGGCTGCGGTGCTGCGTATCGGGCGTGAACGTATCATCGGGGGTGATCGGGGCGGACATGGCTTGCCTGTTAGCCGCGCATCGCTCTAGTGCCTAGCCATGCCAAAGCAGCCGCTCCCTCGCACACCCGAATGGCCACCACGCAGCGCACCGCGACTGTTCGTGGATCAGCACCTCGGGCTGGAGGCCCAAGTAGTGATAGAAGGGCCGCAGGCGCATTATCTGGGGCGGGTCATGCGCATGGGGCAGGGCGATGTCGTCATCCTGTGCGACAATCTGACAGGCGAATGGGCGGCCTGCGTTTCTCAAACAGGAAAGCGCGCGATACACCTTGACGTGACGGAGCATCTGCGTGGCCGTGAAGAGGTGCCCGATCTGTGGCTGTGCCCGGCGCTCATCAAGAAAGACCGTTTCGACATGGTTCTCGAAAAGGCGACCGAACTTGGCGTTGCGCGGATCAGCCCGCTTATCACACGGCGCTGCGTGGCTGACAAACTCAATGCCGATCGCGCACGCACCATCGTTACCGAAGCTGCCGAACAATGTGCGCGCACCGCGCTGCCGCCGGTTGATGCACCTGTGAAGCTGGATGCTTATCTGCGCAGCATGCCCGATGATCGGACGCTGTTCTTCGCTGATGAACTGGGCGGGGAACCTGCCGCTCGCGCTTTTGCCGCTAAGGCGCCACCAGCGGCGATCTTGATCGGGCCGGAAGGGGGTTTCGACGATACTGAACGCGCATTGATCCGCGAACATCCCAATGCGAAACCCATATCGCTCGGTCCGCGAATATTGCGCGCCGAAACCGCTGCCATCGCTGCCATCGCGCTGTGGATGGGTGCTGCAGGGGACTGGCGCGGCTGAATAGGCATTAATTTGGGTGGCGATACGCAACCGATAAGCTAAGGGGCAGGACATGAGGAAAGAGCAATGAGCACGCGCGAGACCTCCGCTTTAGAAGAGCCGCGCATCGAAAGCCGTGATCAACTGGTCGCCCCGATGCAACGCGGCGAGAAGCCAATAGGCCAATGGCGCATCGGCACAGAGCATGAGAAGCTGGTCTATAAGACTGACGATCATCGTGCCCCTTCCTATGCTGAAGACGGCGGCATTCGTGACATATTGATGGCTATGCGCCAGTTCGGCTGGAAGCCTGTGGAAGAGGCCGGGCCGGACGGGACGGTCAATGTTATCGCCATGTCTGGCAGCGATGGGACCATCAGCCTTGAACCTGCGGGGCAGCTCGAACTTTCGGGCGCAGCGGTTGAAACTCTGCACCAGACTTGTGCCGAAACCGGCCGACATCTGACACAGGTAAAATCCGTGGGTGAGGATTTGGATGTCGGCTTCCTTGGCCTGGGCATGTGGCCCGACAAGACCCGGGAAGACCTGCCCATCATGCCCAAACAGCGTTATTCCATCATGAAACGACACATGCCAACCGTGGGCAATCTCGGCCTGGACATGATGTTGCGCACATGTACCATTCAGGTTAATCTGGATTATAGCTCAGAGGCGGATATGGCGAAAAAATTCCGCACCGGCCTCGCGCTTCAGCCGCTCGCAACGGCGCTTTTTGCAAATTCGCCATTTACCGAAGGCAAGCCCAATGGCCTCCTCTCCTATCGCAGCCATATCTGGTCCGATACCGATCCGCATCGCACAGGCATGCTGCCCTTCGTGTTCGATGATGGTTTCGGATATGAAAGCTATGTCGATTACATGCTCGACGTGCCGATGTATTTCGTCTTTCGCGATGGCGTGTATATCGATGCTGCCGGACAAAGCTTTCGCGACTTTCTGAACGGTGAACTTCCTGCACTGCCCGGCGAATTGCCTTTGCAAAGCGATTGGTGGGATCACCTCTCCACCGCATTTCCCGAAGTGCGGCTGAAAAGCTTTCTCGAAATGCGCGGCGCCGATGGTGGCCCGTGGAACCGCATTTGCGCGCTTCCAGCCCTGTGGGTTGGCCTGTTGTATGATCAGGGCGCGCTCGATGCCGCCTGGGATTTGGTGAAAGACTGGTCGATGGAAGAGCGTGAGACATTGCGCAATGCCGTTCCTGCACAGGCGCTCGATGCCGCCATTCCCGGTGGCGGCATCCTGCGCGATCTCGCCCAGGATGTGCTCGATATCGCCCATGCAGGCCTTGCCGCACGTGGACGGCTCAACAGCATGGGCGATAATGAAACCGGTTTCCTCAATCCGCTGCGGCAGATTGTCGATAGCGGAAAGGTGCCGGCGCAGGATTTGCTCGAAAAGTTCCACGGTGAGTGGAACGGTGACATTTCGCGCATCTATGAAGAGAGCTTCTGATCGCGCCCAGTGCCGCATTGGCGCAGCGCAACGTCAATCATAGCTGACCACTTCAAATTCGATGCCGTCCCAGTCGAAAAAATAGAAACTGCGTGGTCCCGGTTCATAGGTGCCGTGGCTGAAGGGGGAGAGGCCGTGCTGCTCCACCACGCGCTCTGCCGCATCCAGATCGTTTACCTGCAATCCCACATGATTCATCGGGCGGCCCTTTTCCTGGCCGGACTTGTCGGTGCCGTCAGTATAGAGTGACAGATATTCCGCATCGGTCCCGATGTGCAAAGTCTCGCCGCCCTGCGGATGGATTCCACGCCACCGCTCGTGCCAGCCGGCAAGGTCTTTCAGCAAACGGGCTGAACGATCAATGTCGCTGACAGTCAGATTGACGTGTTCAAGATGGGCTGTTGCCGCGTCATTATGCGCTGCGTTCGTCATGGTCATAAATCCTTTCATCAAACCACTGTAATCAAGCGATTGTCGGTCGACCGCATGGCGTTGACCCGAATCGCTTCTTGCCTCTTGTGCAACCTCAAGCTAAGTTGAGGTCAAGTGATTGGGGATAATCGGTGGATGGCCGGTGGACAGGGCGGTAGATAATTCAGGGACTATCGGTGCAAAAGCGCCGGGATCGGTAAGGTATGACGGAACATCGCTTCATCACCATCGGGCATTTATCCAAACGCACCGGAGTCGCCGTTTCAGCGATACGGTTTTACGAAGAAAAGGGCCTGCTCCAATCGCTGCGCACCAGCGGCAACCAACGGCGTTTTCTGCGCAGTGATATTCGCCGGGTCAGCTTCATCTTGATCGCCCAGAAACTGGGGCTCAATCTGGCAGAGATCGAAGCGCAGCTTGCCGACCTGCCCGAAGGCCGCAATCCTACGCTGGAAGACTGGCGCAAGATCAGCCGGCAAATGCGCGTGGCGATTGATGAGCGCATCACCCTGCTCAATCGCACGCGCAACCAGCTTGACCAGTGTATCGGCTGCGGCTGCCTCAGCCTGACCAAGTGCCAGCTATACAATAAGGATGACAAGCTGGGTCTGAAGGGGTCGGGGCCAAGGGCGGTGCTGGATTAGAGCGGAAAGCTGAACCATGGGCCCGCGCGGAATTATTCCGCTGCCAGCGCCTCGGCTTCGCCAAGATCCACGCTGACCAGCCGTGAGATACCCTTCTCCACCATTGTCACGCCGAACAGGCGGTGCATCCGGCTCATGGTGACGGCATTATGCGTGACGATAAGGTAGCGGGTGTTGGTTTCCAGCACCATTGAATCAAGCAGGTCGCAGAATCGTTCGATATTGGCATCGTCCAGCGGTGCGTCCACTTCATCAAGTACGCAGATTGGTGCCGGATTGGTTAGGAAGAGGGCAAAGATAAGTGCTGTAGCGGTTAATGCCTGTTCGCCACCCGAAAGCAGGCTGAGGCTTTGCAAACGCTTGCCCGGTGGCTGCGCGTAAATCTCCAGCCCGGCCTCAAGCGGATCATCCGAATCGATCAGCGCGAGATGGGCCTGCCCGCCTTCGAAGAGCCGCATGAACAGGCGGCGGAAATGGCCGTCCACTTCTTCAAAAGCCGCGCGCAGGCGCTCGCGCCCCTCACGGTTGAGATTGCCAATGCTGCCGCGCAATCGGTGAACCGCCTCTGCCAGGTCGGCCTGTTCTGCAGCGCTATTGCCGTGTTCATTCTCGACCCGTTCGAGTTCCTCTCCGGCAACAAGATTGACCGGGCCGATCCGTTCACGACTGGCCACAAGCCTGTCCATCTCATCGCTTTCAAGACCGGCGTTGCGCACGCCTTCCTCTTCGAATGCGAACCGCGATGGCAGTAGGGCGGGCGGGCACTGGAATCGTTCACCCGAAATGCGCGCCATTTCCTCGCGGCGTTGCTCCTCGTTTTCGGCGCGGGTCGCCAGCGTGGCGCGTGCTTCGCGGGCGGTGGCCAAAGCCTCGTTCAGATCGGCGAGGGCTTGATCCGCCTCGCGCGCTTTGTCACCGGCCGCGGCAACGGCGCTTTCGGCCTTGGCCAACTCTTCGGTCAGGCGATCACGCACAGCTTCGCCGCCTTCGATCTCGCGCATCAGGCCTTCGGGCTTGGCACCAATAATGGCGCGTTCCTCGGCAATTTCCTCAGACCGCGCAGCCATGCCTGCCAGCCGTGATGCCGCATCGCCGGCGCGCGCCTGCCACCCCTTCATATCGGCGCGCTGGGTGGCGACCCTTTCGCGCATCACCGCAAGCGTTTGATCATGCGAAGCGAGTGCAGCATTGGCGGCCTGCAAGCTTTCACGCGCCGCCTCATTCTTTGCGCGTGCCGCCTCCAGCGTGGCACGTCCGGTTTCGGGATCGGGCAATTCGTTCAGCCGCGCCTTTGCCGAATCGAGTTCACCCTGCACCTGCTCACATTGCGAAACATGATCTGCCAACGCGGTTTCAAATTCTTCCCGGCGGGCGGCCAGGCGTTCCTGCAACGCCTCTGCCTGATCGAGCGCGCGCAGCGCACTCCGCTCCTGCTCTGCTGCTTCACCAAGCGCCCGTTCTTGCGCCACGAGATCGCGTTGGAGTGCGCTTAGTGTCTTCTGCGCCGCGTCTTGCGCTTTTTCGGCGCGGGCCGATGCGTCGCGCAATTCAGGCAGGCGCTTTTCCAGATCCTTCAGGCGATTGTCTGATTCCAGTCGAGCAGCCTCAGCCGCGCCTTCGCCCCGTGCAACAAATCCATCCCAGCGGCGCAGGAAACCATCGCGAGTTACCAGCCATTCACCCGGAGCCAGTTCACGCCCGTCATCATCCTGGACAACATGCACCAGCGCCAGCCGCGCGGCGAGTTCCTGCGGGCAATCGCGGACATGCGCAGCAAGGCTGTCTGCCACCGGAGCAGGCGATGTCGATCCGGTCCAGAAGCGTCCTTCTGCAGCGCCTTCTGGGGCACCCAGCGGCGATTTTGCGTCGCGCCCCAATACGGCGGCAAGCGCGCGTTCATAGCCGCTTTCAACCGCGACGCGATCCAGTGCGGCGGGCAGGCCATGGCGACTTGACTTCTGACGCTGCCGCGCTTCCTTGTCGCGAGAGAGGGCCTGATATTCGCGCTCTACCCCGAAGAGTTCGGCCTTGGCAGCGGAGAATGCGGCGGCCGCTTCATCCCGCGCGGAGGCAAGCGTATCCTTGCGGGCACGCTCGGCCTCAAGTTCTTCACGCAGGGCGGCGAGGCGGGCTTGCGACGCGGCTACGGCCCTCTGCGCCTTCGCCACTTCCTCTGCTGCGTCGCCTGCGCTGCCCAGCGCAGCTTGCGCCTCTGTAATCCGGCGCGCTTCCCCTGCCAGCCGATCAAGCCTCGCCTCTGCCTGAGCAATTTCGGATTGCGCCACGCGCCAGTCGGCTTCCACCCCGGCATGGGTGGCAGTTGCATTGGCAAGCGCAAGTTCGGCAGTGCGTCCTGCGCGTTCAGTATCTTCTACCCGGCGCACCAGATCAGGACGGTGCGCTTCGTCATTCTCCAGTGCGGCCTCGCCCTGCGACAGTGCCGCTTCAAGGTCTTTCAGCGCCTTGGCCGCGTCTTGCGTCATCCGGTCAGCTTCGAAGCGGTCTTCTTCCAGCCGGTCCTTCTGCCGATCAAGGTCGCGCAATCGCTGTTCGGCGGCTTCCAGCTGGCTGGCGAGCGTCGCCATGCGGTGGCCATGGGCGCTGGCATCATCACGTCTGTCGGCAAGCTCATCGCGCAATTCAGCCAGGCTGATCGCCAGCGCGGCTTGAGCCTTTTGCGCGGCTTTTGCTGCCTCCTGCGCACCCGCCACCTTTGTATCAGCACCTTGCGCCTCTGCTCTGGCGGCTTCGGCGGCCTGCGCGGCATCGCGCCAGCGGGCAAACAGCAGACGCGCCTCGGCAATGCGGATGTCGTCCGACAGTTTTTTATATCGTTCGGCCTGCTTGGCCTGTCGCCGGAGCGAGGAAATCTGCGAATCAAGGCCGGCCATGAGGTCTTCGAGCCGTTCAAGGTTCTTTTCGGTGCTGCGTAATTTTGATTCGGCATCGCGGCGGCGCACATGAAGACCCGCAATTCCCGCCGCTTCTTCCAGCATCATCCGTCGCTCTGTCGACTTGGCGGCAATGACCTGTGCGATCTTGCCCTGGCTGACGAGGGCTGGCGAATGCGCGCCCGTGGCGGCATCAGCGAAGATGAGCGAAATGTCCTTGGCCCGGACATCTCGGCCGTTCAGGCGATAGGCGCTGCCCGCGCCGCGCTCTATCCGGCGGGTCACGTCAAGATCTTCGCCGTCATCATCCTTGGCGTGCAGCACGACCTCTGCGAAATCGCGTGGCGGGCGGGTGGAAGTGCCCGCGAAAATCACGTCTTCCATGCCACCTGATCGCATGCTCTTGGGCGAGCTTTCAGCCATCACCCAGCGGATCGCTTCAAGCAAGTTGGATTTGCCGCAGCCATTGGGGCCGACAACACCTGTTAGCCCGGGTTCTATGCGTAATTCAGATGGCTCGACGAAGCTTTTGAAGCCGCTTAGCCTGAGCTTGCGGAACTCCATGCTTTGCCCCCGCCCCTACTCGGTCCGCGCGCCGGCGCGTTGCAAGGCGGGTTCGAGGACGTCCCAGGAAATGCCGTCCAACTTCGATCCGTTGATGAAGAAGGTTGGCGTTCCGGTCACGCCCAATTCCTCACTCTGTTCGTCAGAACGTTCACCGATGGCCTGAATCGATGCGGTGTCAGCAAGACAGGCAGCACCCTGATCGCGGCTGATCCCGCGTGCGGCGAAAAATTCGAAGAAACCGGCAGCTTCGGCAATGGCAATATACAATTGGCCTTCAGGCGGTTCACCCGCAGCCTGCAATGCCTGTCCGCCTTCTTGCGCGCCCGCCATGATCGTGTCGAAATTGGCCCAGACCTGATCGGACAGTGCATGGAAGCTTTCAGGGGCGCTGCAACGGGTCAGGCGGGCCAGTGTCATGTCGAAGACATTGTGCACCTGATTGCGCAGTTCGAAGGAAACCACGCCCGTGCTGACATAATCTTCTTTCAGCGGCTCTGCCCCGTTCTGGGCGAAAACTGCACAGGCACCGCAGGTGAGCGAGCCATATTCGATGACCTTGATCGGTGCGTCGGGGTTGCCGAGCACATAACCATCATATTCGCTGACAGTAACGATGTCGGTCCATTCCTGTCCATCTGGTGCAGCGATGGGCGCGATTGCCTCACCCTCCGCGATTTCACCGCCTTCGCTGCTATCGCTGCAAGCGGAAAGCGCGAGTGCGAGAGGCGCGGTAAGAGAAGCAAGGAGGAGGCGGCGCGGTGTGGTCATGTCAAATACTGTCCTGTCAGGTGACGAACCCCTAAAAACAAAGCCAAGCTAGACGCATGGCGCGGTATGGGGAAAGCGCCGGGGTTCGTGAATCGGCGCTTTTGCACAGGCTTTTCCCCTTATTCCGCGCTCGAAACGGGCGCGGAGCGTGCTGCCGACAACGCCTGCTGAAGAGCGGGCCAGCTGTGAACTCCATCAAGCAAGGTGCCATTAAGCGCAAAACTGGGTGTGCCGGGCACATTGAATTCAGCGATATTGGCGGCTGAGGCGTCGGTGATGGCGCGGGCGCGTGTCTCATCCGAAAGGCAGACATCAAGCTGCGACATGGAATAGCCGCGCCGTTCCATCAGTTCGTAAAAGTCCAGATCGCTGGCAATCGCCCGCATGCGTGAGGATACGGCGCCTGAATTCCAGCGGGCCTGCTGGGCGGCAGATATTTCCTGCGCGATCGGCAGCCAATTGTCCTGCGCATGCAAGATGGCGCTGTGATTGCCGAAAAACTTGGCATCGTCGCCGCATTGTGCCGCCAGCGTTGCAGCCACGTCGATAGGATTGCGAATAAAGGGGCGCACTTCCAATGCAGCATGGCCTTCATGGACGTAGAAATAGCGCAGTTCCGCTTCTGCATCCCTTTCGAAATCAGCGCAATGCGAGCAGGTGTAACTGACAAATTCGATCAATTGCAGCGGCGCTTCAGGATCGCCGACACGGTAGCCGGTAGCGGTCTCTTCAACTTCAAGATTCCAGTTCTGTGCAGCAGCCGGGGCGGTGCTGAATGCCGCCATTGGTGCTGCCATCAACAGGCTTGCGAAAACCAGGCCCTTCATTTCTCGTCATCCTCCTTATTCGCCACAGAACGGGCGAGAGATTCCAATACAGCGCGCAGTTCAGGATCGCCAATATCACGCAAGCCTTCGCCAAGGTCCATGGGAATTGGCTTGAGCGAAGGTGGCGCGCTACGTTTATCTCCAGCAGGTGGCGGCTTAACCGCACCTTGCCGCATCTTCACCCTGGCGACCGCCTTATAACCGAAAAAGCGGTTCACACGCTCCAATATTTCGGGGATCACATGCTGGATCAGTGTGGCATGGGCAGGCAGCACAACCAGTTGCAGAATGCCGTCGCTTTTCTCGCCCGGTGGGAAACGGATGCTTTCGGGAGAGCAGACCTTGGCATGGATGGGGCCGACAATTTCAGGCCAGCGGGTAACCACGGTGCTTTGCACAAAACCAAACCGGCGGAACGCCGCGCGCCCGATCTGCGGAACAAGGTCCGCCACGGGCCGCGCAGGCCCGCCGCGTGGCCGCTCATAAGGCTTGGCCGTCTTGCGCGGGCGCCTGGCGGGGCTCTTCCCCGATTTTGGTTCATCCTGACGTTCCATGAATAATGCTCCCATGCCATAGGCGCGGCGTGTCCGCCACCATCTCCACACTGCTTCTTGACTGGTATGACGGCCATGCGCGCGCTCTGCCGTGGCGCGCAGTGCCGGGTGGTGCGCTGCCAGACCCATATCGCGTATGGCTTTCAGAAGTGATGCTGCAACAGACCACCGTAGCTGCGGTGAAGCCCTATTTCGCCAAATTCATAGAACGATGGCCCACGGTGGAGGCACTGGCCGCCGCGCCGGAGGAAGAGGTGATGGCCGCCTGGGCCGGACTGGGCTATTACAGCCGCGCCCGCAATCTGGTGAAATGCGCAGCCAAAGTCACGGAAATGGGCGGCTTTCCCGATGATGAGGTAGCATTGCGAAGACTGCCGGGCCTTGGCGATTATACCGCAGCGGCGGTGGCTGCGATTGCCTTCGGCCAGCGCGCCGTGGTGGTGGATGCCAATGTAGAGCGGGTGGCGGCACGGCTTTTCGCGGTGGAGGAACCGTTGCCGGGCGCGCGCAAGACCATTCGCGAACATGCAGACGCTATCACGCCCGAAGCGCGGCCCGGCGATTTTGCGCAGGCGATGATGGATCTGGGGGCAACGCTGTGCACGGCACGCGACGCCAAATGCCTGCTGTGCCCGCTGCGTGAAAGCTGTGCAGGCTATGCCAGGGGTAATCCGCAGCTTCTGCCAGTCAAGACGAAGAAAAAGCCGAAGCCGCGCCGTGCAGGCACCGCTTTCTGGATTGAACGGGACAAAGCGGTGTGGCTGGTGAAGCGCCCCGGCAAGGGTCTGCTTGGAGGCATGCGCGCATTGCCCGATGATGGCTGGACGGCGCGCGGAGATGGGGACGGAGAAGCGCCGCTATCGGGCGGCTGGCAGGGCGCTGGCGTGGTGCGACACGTGTTCACCCATTTTGAGCTGGAGCTGGGCGTTGCGATCCATGCTGGCGATCCTGCAATGCCTGAAGACACGGGCGAGTGGTGGCCGTTGGAAAGGCTGGAAGAGGCCGGCCTTCCTACGCTGTTTGCCAAGGCTGCACAATTGGTGCTCGCCAACAGGGAGTGAGTGCGGCGCTAAATCAATCCGCCTCCCAGCATCAGGCGAATTACGGCAATCGCAAACACCACAAGGCAGAAATTGCGCCCGCCATTGGTGCTCGACAATTGACCAATGATAATGCCGACAACCACGAAGGGCAGAGCAATCCAGTTGGCCCAGCCAAGCAGCGGTATCTGGGCTGGAATGACGATGACCAACGAAAGCAGGCCGATGAGGATCGAGACAATGTTCAGCATGCGTTATAGATAGATAACACAGTGGCATTCTGCAACCTTGCAGCGAGCCTTCCCGCTGCTAGATTGCGCCCGATTTTGCATAGAAAGCCTGTTTCATGACCAGCACTATCCTGAACTCCACCGTTTCCCGCCGTGATGCACTTCGCGGTGCAAGCGTGCTGGGTGGCGGTGCCGCGCTTGGCAGCCTGCCGTTTTCGTCACTTGCCTTTGCGAAGGGCGATCCGGCAGCGCAATGGCCCGGCGTGGCGCGCTTTATCCGATCCTATGTCGATCAGCGCAAGGTATCGGGCATGGTTGCAGCACTGGGTTTTGCAGAGGCGGAACCTGCATTTATTTCTGCTGGCGCCCGCATGTTCGGCAATTCGGGATCGGTGGGGCCGGATACGCTGTATCGCATATATTCCATGACCAAGCCTGTCACCGGCATGGCAACCATGATATGCATCGATGACGGGCTTATCGGTCTTGATCAGCCATTGCATGAAATCCTGCCTGCGTTCCGCAATATGCGCGTGCAAAAGGTTTACGATGGACCGATCACGGCAGACAATCTGGAGCCTGCCGCAAGGCCTATCACCATCCGCCATTTGCTTACCCACACCGCAGGACTGGGCTATGCGTCCGTTTCCCAGAACGGACCGCTGAGCGATGCCTATACCCGCCGCGGCCTGCTGCCGGGCGCGGTTAGCAATATGGAATTGGTGAAATCCTTCTTCGGTGGAGAAACAACCGATAGCCTCGCCGATTTTGCCGATGGCCTTGCCGAAATGCCGCTGGTCTATCAGCCGGGCACAAGGTGGAGCTATTCGGTGGCGACCGATCTTCTCGGACGGGTGATCGAAGTGGTCAGCGGCCAGCCATTCGACCAATATATGCAGGATAGAATTCTTACCCCCTGCGGCATGACGTCCACCGGTTTTCGCGTGGCGCGCGAAGATGCTGGAAGGCTGACGGCAAATTATTTCCTGCTTGGCGGAATGCCAGTGCCGATCGACCTGCCCAACAGCTCCGTATTCCTAGATGAACCCGCTTTTCCGTTTGGCGGGGCAGGGCTGGTTTCCACCGCGCGCGATTATGATCGCTTCCTGCAAATGATTGCCGGTCGCGGCGAGATTGGCGGACACCGTGTGATGAGCGAGGCGGCAGTGCAGCTGGGCACGTCTGACCTGTTCCCCGAAACACTCGCCCCCAATGGCGGCTTCAGCAATGGAGAGCGCAGCTTTGGCTTTGGCGCTGCCGGACTGGTGGGCAGGGGCGATGCGGCAGGGCTGTTCGGCTGGTTTGGCGCAGCAGGCACCGTTGGCCTCGTCAACACGACCTATGGCCTGCGCCAGACGCTGATGACGCAATATATGCCCGCTGAAAATTATGATATACAGGGGCGTTTTCCGCAGGTTGTGGCAGAGGATGCCATGCGGATGCTGGCGTCCTGATGGCGCGGGGAGGGCGGCCTACGCCGCGCGTTGCCCTTACTGGACACGGGCTGGATCGTGACGATCACACACGGGCCAATCCCGCAAAGCTTGCCGAAATGCGTGCTCGCGCTGATGCGCGCCTGCTAGCGCTTGATGGTGTACTGCCTGTCGTTGACGGCAATGCGCTGACCTTTACCAACCTCGACACGGTTCCCGATGATGCGGAACTGGTGTTTATCGGACTTAAGGACGGCGCACCGATTTTTGCCCGAGTCGGTGCGCATGGCGATGCACGCCATGCACTAGATCAGGCAGAGGCGCGCGCGCTGATCATGTCCCTGGAAGAACGGGATCTGGCGATATATGCAGGGGCGCGCAGCCTGGTGGATTGGCACGCACGCCATCGCTTCTGCCCCAATTGCGGCAAATCAACCAGAATTGCCAAGGGCGGATGGGAACGCGATTGTGACAAGGTTTCAGGGGGTTGCGGCGCTCCGCATTTCCCCCGCACCGATCCGGTGGCAATTATGCTGGTGGAACATGATGGCGATCTTCTTCTCGGTCGCAATACCCGCTTTCCGCCGCGCAGCTATTCCGCGCTTGCCGGATTTATCGAGCCGGGTGAAAGCCTTGAAGAAGCTGTCTCGCGCGAAACGCTGGAAGAAGCGGGCGTGGAAGTGCGCGATGTGAGCTATGTGGCCAGCCAGCCATGGCCATTCCCGTCGCAATTGATGATCGGCTGTCACGGCTTTGCAACCAGTCGCGTCCTCACCATCGATAAAACCGAATTGGACGATGCGCGATGGTTCACCCGCGCACAGGTGGCAGAATCGCTGGAGCGCGGGCGTGAAGCGGAAAGCTTCGTCCCGCCGCCGCATCAGGCCATTGCCTATACGCTGTTAGCATGGTGGCTGGAACATTGTTGATTCCGCCGCCGGACGATGGGTGAGCGAGAGGCAGGCTTTTGCCAACGCGCTGCAACAAATCGCTGGAAAAAAACGCGGCCCAACCGGAAGGTTAGATCTGTCAGTCAGTTCGCGCGCGGATTAACTATCCTTGCGTTCCTTCTGAATAGCTTCGCGGGTCTTGGACCCTTTCTTTGCGTCCTGGGCGGGGTTGTCACTCCCGGTAACGGGTTCACGATTGTCGGGATCGGTCGCGCGATTAAGTTCGCCCCTCGTTCCCACCGACTTCGCAACTTCTCCGCCTGCGCGGCTCTGTTGCGACGGGGTTGCACCGTCCTGCAATGCGTCGATCAAATCATTGTCAGGATGAAGGTTTTTGCGTTCTGGCATTATTCTTTCTCCTTTCCCTGCCAACGGATCGAAGTAAGATCATGTTCCTGAAAAAGCGGATTTGAAAACAGGGCTTTGCAGCCGCCACCCTTCGCAATCTGTTCCTCAACGGGCGCTAAATCAATCCCAGACGGGATAGCTTGCCAGCGAGTTTGCCGGGGATCAGATCGCCGATTTCCTCGCCTTCATCCAGATCGCGTGGAGGCTTGCCCTTGAGATAGCGCCAGCCCTGATGTGCGCGCTTTGGTTGCGGCAGGACGCGAACAAGGCGTGGTTCTATCACAATCCACCAACGGCCATTATCCTGCTGTTCGTATTCAAGAATTTGCGAACGGGCGACGATATTGTGCTCGTGAATCCAGAACAGCGAGCCGCCAATCGTCTCTTCCCAGCGAGTCGGACGGTAGCGCGTATTGACCTTGAAGCTGCTGCGCCCGGCATACCATTGCTCGATATCGGCGAAATCCTTCGCGCCAAAAGCGATCTTGGTCAGATTGAGCGACATGAGGGAGAAGATAGGGTGATTGCTGCCGCGCTCAAGTAGCGAAGCGGTAGCGCGGGCGTTTGCACTTCACCGTCTTGCCTGTCCTACAAGCCGGCGCTTGGAGCAAGGCGGCATGCATGATTGCCAGAACCGCTCACAATAATTCCTGCCGTCAAGGTGTCACCCTGTCCGGAACGAGGGAAAAGCGCGCAGTTTCAACAGAATGGGGCGAAAACTGGAGGGTAACACAGTGTCACCTTTGTCACCCGATCTGCGGATCAGCCGGCCAACCCGACAGCCACCGCCAGGCCGAGGAATGCGAAGAAACCCATCGAATCGGTTATCATCGTCACGAATACGCTGGAAGCGACCGCCGGGTCCTGATCGAGCCGTTCGAAAGCAACCGGCACCATCACGCCCGCCATGCCTGACACAATGATGTTGATGATCATGGCCGCAGCAATAACACCGCCCAATTGCGGATTGAAGATAAGCGATGTGGCTATCCCGATCAGCACGGCAATGGTCGCGCCATTCATCAGCGCCACTTTGAGTTCGCGCATGAGAATACGTTTGGTGTTCGAACGGGTCAGCTGATTCATCGCGATGGCGCGTACCGTGACCGCCATCGTTTGCGTGCCCGCATTGCCGCCGATGCTCGCCACGATAGGCATCAGTACCGCCAGCGCGACGAGCTGTTCAATTGCCGCACCGAAAAAGGCGATAATCGCCGATGCAACCACGGCCGTCCCGAGATTGGCGACCAGCCAGCGCACGCGAGAGGAATAGGCATCACGCAACGGCTCATTAATATCGCCATCGCCTGCACCGCTCATCAGCAGGGCATCTTCACCCGCTTCTTCGGAGATGATGTGGACGATGTCATCGACTGTCAGCTGGCCAACCAGCCTGCCGCTTTCATCAACGACCGCAGCGGAAATCAGGGCATATTTCTGGAACCGGAGCGCGACTTCTTCCTGATCCATATCGACCGGGATCAGCGTCTGGTCACGCTTCATCACATCGGTCAGCGCAATGTCGCGCGGGGTCCGCAAAATCCAGCTGAGCTGGCAGGTGCCAACCGGATGGAAACGGTGATCGATTACGAAGATTTCCCAGAAATCAGTGATGAGATCATCATTGTTGCGCAAATAATCTATCAGATCCCCCACACTCATGCTGTCCGGCACCGCGACCAATTCGCGCTGCATCAGGCGGCCGGCGCTTTCTTCCGGATAGGCGAGCGCGTTCTCGATGGCCGCACGGCCGCCCGGCTCAATCTCGGCGAGGATGGCGAGCTGGTCGGGGATGTCGAGATCCTCGATCAGCTGCACCGCATCATCGGTTTCCAGCTGGCCGACGATATCGGCCACCGCTTCGGGCGGCAGCGCTTCGATCATATCCTCGCGAACATAATCATTGAGCTCGGCAATGACTTCGCCGCTCATCAGATCGGTTATGGCAGAGGCAAGGTCACGTCGTTCATCGCGGTCGAGCAGCTCGAGCAGATCGGCGATATCGGCGGGATGCAGCGGCTCTACGAGATCGTAGACGCTATCATCTATGTCGTCATACAGCGCGTCACGAATCTGCCGCACGAATTCCGGCTTGAGACGGTTTTCCTCATCGAACTGCTCGCCTTCGCCCTGAACCCGATCATTGGGTTCAAGCGTGCGGCTTTCCATGTCCTCAAGATCAGTCTCGGCCATGTCCGTGGTCTATTGTGCTGCGCTGCAAAAGCAAGCGGGCCCTGCCGCCAAGGGTGACTTTCACAGCAGCGCGCCTATATCGGCCCCCATTCGAACCCTATGCAAATTTCCGCAAGGGGTACCCTTCAAGGAGAAAGACTTCATGGCCGACGAAAAACTCACCTTCACGCTCGATTGCGGAGACGGAAGGGGCGGCGATGTCGTCATCAAGCTGCGTCCTGACCTTGCACCGGGCCACGTAGCGCGCATTACCGAACTTGCCAAAGAAGGCTTCTATGATGGCGTGGTCTTCCACCGCGTGATCCCCGGCTTCATGGCACAGGGCGGCGATCCGACCGGCACCGGGATGAGCGGTTCAGACAAGCCCAATCTCCCGCAGGAATTCAACGATCTCAAGCATTCGCGCGGCGTATGCTCAATGGCCCGGACACAGGATCCGAACAGTGCCAACAGCCAGTTCTTCATCTGCCTCGATGATGCCAGCTTCCTGGATCGCCAGTATACTGCATGGGGCGAAGTGGAAAGCGGCATGGACCATGTCGATGCGCTGCCCAAGGGCGAACCACCTGCCAATCCCGGCACAATCACCAAGGCGACGGTTTCCTGAACCAGATCCTGTATCGTATCGGAAAAGGGGCGCCCGCACCGGCGCCCCTTTTTCATCGAAGGAATGCAAACCGGCCCTAGAGGCCGGCCTTGATCAGCCAATCGTGGAATATCTTCACCGGCCGCGCTTCCAGATCGGCAGGGCGGCAGATGAACCAGTAGGAATAGGGGCTGGCGATCTCGATATCATAGAGCTGGGCAAGGCGTGGGTCCTTGTTCCGCGCCAGATGATCGGAATGCATGATCGCAATGCCCAGGTGCTGTGCGGCGGCCTCCAGAATCAGCTGGCCCGAATCATAATGGTCGATTGCGGCGGGTTGGAGGCCCTTGCAGCCGATGGCATCCTTCCACGCCTCAAACCCGCGCGGCATGTCAGTGTGCACCAGAAAGGTCTGCTGTTCGAGAGCGGTTGCATCGGGCGTGGTGCCCAACTGCTTCACCAGATCGACATTGGCGATGGCATGGATCGTGTTCTGGTCCAACTGCACGCCGTAAAAGCCTTCTGCCGGGCCTGTGGTGAGTGCGATGGCAGCGTCCAGCGTATCGCCCACCCGGTCAAAAAGATTGGGGCTGGTATCGATATCGAGATGCAGGCGCGAGTGGCTGGCGCGCAATTCACCCAGTCTCGGGAACAGGCGCTGCGTACCGAAAAGCGGCATCACCCCGAGCCGCAGACGCAAGGTTTGCAGGCTTTCGCTTTGCGATTCCACTGCCGCTGCCAGCGACTCAAGATGCGGGGCCACTGAATCATAGAAAACACGGCCCTCATCGGTCAGACGCATTGTCTGGCCGGAGCGGGAAAACAGTTTGCGGCCGGTAAACTCTTCAAGATTGGTGATCCGGCGCGACAGTGCAGAAGGGCTCAGCCCCAGCTCGTTCGCAGCAGAACGGGCCGAACCTAGCCTGACTACGCGAACAAACGCCTCGAGGGCGCGCAGGGGTGGGAGACGACGCATCAGATCTTATCTTGCCGCGAAGGGTGGCTCTGTCGAGAAAGAACTGGGCCGCTGTTGTAAAAATTTGCTGCGCTGCAACAGAAACGTACAATGCCGGTGTGGCCGTCTAACCGTCATCCTGAAATTCCTGCTGTGAGGGACGATGCAGGCGCAAGCGGGTAACATGCGTTTCATCGCCTGCCGTAACTTCGATTTTCCAGCCACTTGGATGGATCAGCTCGGTGCCGGGTTGCGGCACCTCCTCGGCCAGCACGAAGGCCAGACCGCCCAGCGTATCGACCGCCTGTTCAATCTTTGCCAGCTGCGGGTCGCCAACTTTCTCAGCGACATCTTCCAGTTCGGCACGCGCATCGGCATCCCAGATGCCATCGGCGATTTCTACCAGCTGTTCAATTGGCACATCATCATGCTCGTCCTCGATCTCGCCGACGATCTCCTCGACCAGATCTTCAATCGTGATGATGCCGTCTGTGCCGGAAAATTCATCGACCACGATGGCGAGATGGGTTTGTCGGCTGCGCATATCGGCCAGCACGTCTAGCGCACCGCGGGCCTGCGGGACGTACAGCGGCTGACGCATGAGCTGGGACCAGTCTTCGGGCGGTGGTGCACCGCTGGCCAGAAATGCGAAGACGTCCTTGATGTGCATCATGCCGATCACATCATCCAGCTGGTCGCGATAGACCGGCATGCGCGAAATGCCGTGTTCTGCAAAGGTTTCGACCATCTTGGCCCAGGGCGTATTGACGTCCACCGCGATGATCTCACTGCGCGGGATTGCCACGTCATCGGCATCGTGTTCGCTGAAATGGAGCATTTTGCGCAGCATCGTGCGTTCGACGGAGGTCAAATCGCCTTCGTCAATTTCATCGCCGCCATTGCGCGATGCCTCATCCTCGTGTTCGTCAATGGCTTCTTCCAGCTGCGCGCGCAGCGAGGTTTCGCCTTCGTCTTCGAACAGGCCGCGGATCTTGCTCCACAACCCGCCTGTCCCGGAGGTGCCGGGATTATTACTACTGTCCGCGTCTCCATTTTGGGAGCCGTCCGGTTTATCGCTATCGGGCATTGCCCTGTCATATTCCCTTAATCCGATTGAAGCGCGGTATATGGGTCGGCAATACCCATCAGCGCAAGCACCTTCACTTCCATTTCTTCCATTGCTTCTGCTTCGGCGTCCGAAATGGCGTGATCATATCCGGCCAGATGCAGCAGGCCATGGACAATCAGATGCGCTGTATGGTGCTCCAGCGAGATATCTTTTTCACCTGCCTCGCGGGCGCAGGTTTCATGCGCAATGGCTATATCGCCGAGCATGACCGGCGGATTACCCTGCGCATTTTCATCGGGATCGAGATGTACTAGATCGACGCGCTCCAGCATGGGGAAGCTCAACACATTAGTTGGCTTGTCACGTTCACGCCATTCGCGGTTCAAGGTCCGGACTTCTGCATCGCTGGTGAATAGCAGGCTAGCAATAAGGCTTGGGTGTGCCAGTTCGGGCGCAATATTGGCGGCGGCTGTTGCTGCGCGGCCCGCCAGATCTTCCCACTCGCCAGCAGGCCAGCCTTCGGTGTCGACATCCAAATGCATCTATCGTCCGGTGGCGGCCAGCTTAACGATCATGGCAGGGCACCTTCGCCTTCATAGGCCTCGACAATCCGACCCACGATAGGATGCCGGACAACGTCCGCAGCGGTAAAGCGCGTGACACCAACGCCTTCCACCCCTTCAAGCCGTGTGACAGCGTCATGCAGACCCGACTGGCCGGGGCCGCCCGGAATATCGACCTGCTTGGGATCACCGCACACAACCATGCGGCTGTTCTGGCCAAACCGTGTGAGAAACATCTTCATCTGTTCGCGTGTGGTATTTTGCGCTTCATCGAGGATGACAAAGGCATCGGCCAGCGTGCGCCCGCGCATGAAGGCAATCGGTGCGATTTCTATCTCGCCAGAGGCTATGCGGCGGTCCACCTGTTCAGGCGGCATGCAATCATACAGCGCATCGTAAAGAGGGCGCAGATAGGGATCGACCTTTTCTTTCATATCGCCGGGCAGAAAGCCCAGCCGCTCACCCGCCTCGACTGCGGGGCGCGAGAGGATCAGGCGTTGCACACTGCCGGTTATGAGTTGGCTGACAGCCTGCGCGACCGCCAGATAGGTCTTGCCAGTGCCTGCCGGACCCAGCGCAAAGATAACGTCCTGACTGGCCAGCAGGCGCATGTAATCGCCCTGCATGGCGCTGCGCGGGGTAATTGTTTTCTTCCGCGTGCGGATCATGATTGGCGGTGCCTTGGCATCGCCTGTTATGATTCCTTCCAGCGTGGGTTCACTAGACATGGCAATCAGCGCTTCAATCGCGCCAGCATCCATCTCCTCACCCGTCAGCAACTTTTCATGCATCTTGAGAAGGACATCGCGGGCGCGGGCGACTTCTTCTGTTGCGCCTTCGATCACGACCTTGTCACCGCGCGCGGCAATATAGACGCCGAGACGGTTTTCGATCTGAACAAGATTGGCATCGAATTGACCGAAAAGCGCGCCGAGTACGGCCTGTTCGTCAAACCCTATTTCAATGCGGGCACGCCTTTCACGATCATCAGGTGCGTCCGGATGGGCGATAGTGGCTGCGTGGTCGCTGCTGCGATCATCGGCACGGGATGATTTGCGTGACATCGATTCCTTTCGGAGTGGTCACATGAATGTAGGTCGCGCACGCCCGCTGACAAGATACCCACCCTCGCTTTGCGGTGGAAAGTCATCGGCAGGTCACATCTTGCGGTGCAGCAAATTTAGGCTGGGACACTGTCCAAGACGCGCCCCTGAAGCGAGCTTGGCCCAGCCTGGACCAGTTCGGCACGCACCATGTCGCCAATTTTCAATTCGCTGTCGAAGAATACCGATTGCAGCCAGGGTGATTTACCCAGCCATTGGCCGGGCTTGCGGCCCTTTCGTTCGATCAGCACGTCGCAAGTCTTGCCCAGGCTGGCCTGATTGAAAGCGTGCTGGTGGCGGCCAAGCGCGGTCTGAAGGCGCTGCAAGCGCTCGTCCATCACTTCGGGCGCGATCTGGTCGTCCATATTCGCAGCAGGGGTTCCGGGGCGGGGCGAATATTTGAAGCTGAAGGCCGCCGCATAGCGGACGGCATCGACGATGTGCAGTGTTTCTGCGAACTCTGCTTCGGTTTCACCGGGAAAGCCGACGATGAAATCGCCCGACAGCGCAATATCGGGCCGCACTTCGCGGAACCTGTCCAGCAGCCTTAGATAGCTTTGTGCCGTGTGGCTGCGGTTCATCGCCTTGAGCACCCTGTCCGATCCGCTTTGCACCGGCAAATGGAGATATGGCATCAGCTTGTCGATTTCGCCATGCGCTGCGATCAATTCATCAGTCATGTCATTGGGATGGCTGGTTGTGTATCGGATGCGCTCCAAATCCGGCAGATTGGCCAGTTCCTTCACCAATCCTTCAAGGCCGACGGAATGGCCTGCGGTATCCTCGCCGCGCCATGCATTGACGTTCTGCCCCAGCAACGTGATTTCGCGGGCGCCAGCATCGACAAGACGCTTCGCTTCTTCGACCAGATCGGTATAGGGGCGCGAGATTTCGGCACCGCGCGTATAGGGCACGACGCAATAGGTGCAGAATTTGTCGCACCCTTCCTGCACGGTCAGAAAGGCTGACGGGGCAACCTTTCTGCGGCGCGGCAAAGCGGCAAATTTCGCATCTTCCGGCATATCGGTATCGGTGCCGCGTTCGCCTGCGACGGCTTTTGTCACCATGTCACCCAGTCTGTGGTAGGCTTGCGGGCCGACCACAATGCCCACTGCTGGCGCGCGCTTCATGATTTCCTCACCCTCGGCCTGCGCGACGCAGCCTGCCACCGCAATCATCGGATCGCGACCAGCCTTATTGCCTGCCTTCACGATGCGGCCGATGTCGGAATAGACCTTCTCGGTCGCTTTTTCGCGAATATGGCAGGTGTTCAACACGACCAGATCGGCATCCTCGCCTTCGGCGGCGGGTTTGATGCCCTTGGCTTCCAGCAATTCGCCCATGCGTTCACCGTCATAGACGTTCATCTGGCAGCCGAAGCTTTTGACCTTATAGGTGCGGGGGGTGTCACTTGTTTTCATGAGGTTCGCGCCCTTAAGGCAAAATGCCGGCGAGTTAAAGCACCGCCTGCTTCGACGATTGCGTGCGCCGCAATGCTTCTCGCGCGGCAGCGGTCATCGCCTTGCGGTTTGCCACTTCCTCACCCGATAGCGGCGGAAGGAAATGGATATTGAGCCGAATCGGGCGAAAACGCGCAAGAATGCGCTTGAAATTATCGAGCCCCGGCTCATCCCCCACCCAAGAAATTTCGGGCACGTCTTCATAGGCCAGCAGCACGGGCTGTATGACCGCGCCCGCGGGTAGTGGCTCCAATGCGCCGAGCAGGGATGATTTGAAGGCAAGCAATCCGGTGCCATCGCTGGTTGTGCCTTCGGGAAAGAGCGTCAGCGTGCCGCCATGGTCCAGCGCAGCGCGGATATCTTCCGCCTGCCGCGTCACGCTCGCGCGGCGATCGCGCGCGATGAAGACCGTTTCATTCATGGTGCAAAGCCATTTGAGCAGGCCAAATTGCGCCAGCCCATCATGCGCGACAAAGGCGCTGTTGGCCGCATGTGCCAATGCCGGGATATCCAGCCAACTGATGTGGTTTGAGAGCAGAAGTGCACCTTTCACTCGCTTGCCGCGGCGGCGGATATGCAGCCCTGCTATTGCTCCCACACCGGCGAGGAAAATACGCGGCCACATCCGGTCAAGACCGAGCAATTTCCACAAATAATGCAATGGTACGCAAATGATCAGGAGCATGATCATCAATCCAAGCCGCAAGGCGATTATTGGGTAGCCGAGTATGGCGATGCGCCGCGGGGGATGGGCTACTGCCGGCACCATGCGGGGCAGATCAGCTTCTTTCTTCCCGGTCGAGCCGAACAGCGTAAAGCTCCATCCGGTGGTCCACCAGCCGATAACCGAGCTTTTCGGCAATCTGGCGTTGCAAAGCTTCAAGCTCGGGATCGACGAATTCAACGACCTTGCCGGTCTCCACATCTATCAGATGATCGTGATGCGCCTCTGGCGCGGCTTCATAGCGTGCGCGCCCGTCACCAAAGTCATGTCGGTCAAGAATGCCCGCTTCTTCAAACAGGCGCACGGTTCGATAGACTGTAGCGATGGAGATCTTGGGATCGATCGCAGAAGCGCGTTCGTGCAGCTTTTCCACGTCGGGGTGATCGTCACTATCGCTCAAGACTCTCACGATGACGCGTCGCTGGTCGGTTATCCGCAGGCCGCGTTCGGCGCAAAGTGTTTCTAGGTCGATCATCTGTAGTTACGGGCCCATTTGGCTTGATATTGCCGCGCTGTAAAAGAGAAGCGCCCCAAGGGCATAAAGCCATGGGGCGCTTCACTCAAGCTCAGGGCCTGATTATCATCAGGCCTTTAGAGATTTACAGCCCTAGCTGTTGGCTTTCTTGCGCCCGCGCTTTTGGCCGGGCTTGCGGCCAAGGCCAATCTTCTTGGCCAGTTCGCGGCGCTTTTCGGCATAGGCCGGAGCGACCATCGGGTAATCGGCAGGCAAATTCCAGCGCTCGCGATATTCCTCTGGCGTCATGCCGTGATCGGTCATCAGATGACGCTTGAGCATCTTCATTTTCTTGCCATCTTCCAGGCAAACGACATGGTCGTTCTTTACCGATGCGCGCACCGAAACTGCCGGTTCGGGGCGTTCTTCAACAGCAGCCTGGCTGCCGAGTGTTGAAAGCGCGCCATATACGTCCTTGATAAGGTCGGATAGCGTGCCGGCTTCTACGTTGTTATTAGCGACCTGAGCCGTGACGATGTCCGCAGTAAGCGTGATCAGCATCTCGTTCGTGTCGGATTCTTGAGTATCCATTTGTACCTCTGTGATTGCAAAACCCGAAAATTGCCCGTTCTCTCTTAGTGGAAGCGAGTCGCGCGCTACTTGGCGTAACCACTATGTATTCTCAAGGGTTGAGCGCGTAATATATCGGATAATTTCTTCGTAATTCTTAAGATACGCCAATAAGTTTAAAAGCGCTGGTTTATTTAATATTAAATACAAAAGTAACTGCATCAAGTGGCCCGTTTATCGCCCCGCGATAATATCCGCGCCGAACACCGATCTGGGTGAAGCCGAATTCGCGATAAAGATGCTCAGCCGGATTCCCGGAGCGCATTTCGAGAAAAATTCGCTTCGCCCCTCTTAATTTTGCCTCTGACAAGTATTCGGTAAGCAATTTGTTCCCGATACCTTTTCCCCTGTGTTCAGGATCGACGGCAATTAGCAGCAGTTCTTCTTCGTCTACAGCCTTGCGGGACAAGACAAATCCGATTGTTTCACCAGCATCGGGCGTTCCGCCCACTTTTTTTCGGTATAGAAGATAATGCGTATTGGGGGTTACCAGCGCATCAGCCACCTGACGCCGCGTCCATGCTTCGCCATAAGCGTTATCAAAGGCCACGCGCATGACCTGCATGATTGCATCGACAGTATCGTCCATTTACCCGTTTCCCGGAAGTTTCGCATCAGGCCCGCGACCGTAAATCGGCGTCAGATCGGTCAAGAGACGCGTTTCATGCAGCAAATTTGCGCTTTGGGCATCGGGCAGCAGATCGAGCGCCATCCGGTCATCTCCGAGCAAGTGAGCCAGCTCGCCAGCGCGATTGCCCGCGATAACATTGTGTCGGCACGCCTTTATCGCATCTTCGGGCGCGAGCGAACGGACATCATCTTCAGCCACGTCGCCCGCGCTGAAATTTTGGACGAACCATTCGCCATGTCCGCCCGCCATACAGACAGTGACGGGGTGCGGAGTGGACTGCACGCTTCGCGCTGCGACGAGTGTCAGCGTCGGGTAGCCAAGCACCTCTGCGCTCCAGGCCAGCCCCAATGCGCGCGCTGCTGCCAGCCCGATCCGTACGCCTGTGAAGCTGCCAGGACCAAGCGAAACGAGGATGCGGTCGGCTCGGCCCTTCTCCGGCAGGTCGGAAATCATCGGGATCAGCCGTTCTGCATGGCCTCGATTGATGATCTCGCAACGCCCGTCGACTGGCTCGACGCCATCAAAAAGGGCTACCGAACATGCTTCGGTTGCGCAATCTATTGCCAGTATTCGCACAGGACCCAGTATTCCAGGTCAGAGCAGTTGATTGAAAGTCTCGAATTCGGGGCGTGGGCTGCGATCGAAGATCGTGTTCGCATCGCCATAACCGATCGAACATAGCCAATCGGCACGAAACCTCGGTTGGTCAGCGAAGAATTCCTTCGTGGCCGCTTCCTGATCAAAGCCTGACATCGGCCCGCAATCCAGACCGAGCGAACGGGCGGCCAGCATCAGATAGGCGCCTTGCAGCACGGAATTGCGAAAGGCGCTTTCCTTGCGTGCGTCCTCACTGCCTTCGAACCAGCTCTTTGCATCGGCATGCGGGAATAGCCACGGCAATTGTTCGTGGAAGTCGATATCATAGCCGATGATGACACAGACAGGCGCGGAGAGGATCTTGGCCTTGTTGCCTTCAGAGGCACAGGCGGCCAACCGTTCCTTCGATTCCTTGGATTTGCACCAGACGAAGCGGCCCGGTTGCTGGTTGGCCGAGGTTGGGCCCATCTTGAGCAGGTCGTAGATCGCGTGAATCTGGTCTTCGGTTACGTCCTTGTCCAGCCACCCGTTAAAACTGCGCGCCTCGCGAAAAACCTGATCAAGGGCGGCGTCGGAAAGATGCTGGGACATAAGCGGTCCTTTTACTTGCGAAATCGGGAAGGGAGGACAGTCATCGAGGGCAGGGGTGTATGTTTCTGGCGAAAAACGCGATCAGGCGGCGCGCACTTCCTTCACTTCGGGTACGTAATGTTTGAGCAGGCCTTCGATGCCGTGCTTCAATGTCGCGGTGGAGCTGGGGCAACCCGAACAGGCACCCTGCATCTGCAGGAACACCACTCCATCGCGAAAACCACGATAGCGTATGTCTCCGCCATCGCCGGCCACTGCCGGACGCACCCGCGATTCCAGCAATTCGTTGATCTGCGCGACGATATCCTCAGTGCCCTCATCATCGCCGAGCTCTTCATGAACGGCCTCTGGGGGGACGGAGAAGCTGCTGGCATCGCCGCCAGTAAACAATGGGGCTTCCGAGACGAAATGATCGAGCAGCACGGCGACCACCTGCGGTTTCAGATCGGACCAGGCAACGCCCGGTGCCGCCGTGACAGAAACAAAATCTGCGCCGAAGAACACGCCGGTGACTTCGCCTGTATCGAACAGGGTCTGCGCCAGCGGGCTGGCCTCCGCATCTTCAGGCGTGGCGAAATCGCGTGTTCCCTGTGGCATGACCTGCCGTCCGGGCAGGAATTTGAGCGTGGCAGGGTTGGGCGTGGTTTCGGTCTCTATGAACATGCAAGTGATGTAGGGATAGAAGCGCCCTGCGGCAAGGCGGGCAAGAGCAGGCTGGCGCAAGGAAATCTTCAGGCTTATTCACCGGACCTTCATTCCTTGCCCAGCTATTGGAGCATCATGGCATTCTTTACCCGCGCCGCTCGCGCTTTCCTCCCCGTCATTGTCTTTCTTCCGATTGCTGCTCCTCTGCCTGCCTTGGCGCAGGATTGCGTTATCCGCGCGACAGAGGCGGACCAGCCCGAATATGCACGGCCCGATGATCCGTGGATTTATCGCGGCACCGATATTCCGGTCGATGAGCAATGGCTGTTTGGGGAAATGCCCAATGGCGTAAGATATGCAGTTCGGCAGAATGATGTGCCACCTTGCCAGATCAGCCTGCGAGTGCGAATCGATGCTGGTTCCTTGCACGAGCGGGATGACGAGCGCGGTTTTGCCCATCTGCTTGAACATCTGGTGTTCCGTGAAAGCGCCACTTTCGGTCCGGGCGAAGCTATCGCCCATTTCCAGCGTCTGGGCGCGAGCTTTGGGTTCGACACCAACGCCACAACCAGCCCTACGGCCACGACCTACAACCTCAACTTGCCCAATGCCAATCGCACGACGCTGGATGACAGCGTGCGCCGCTTTGCCGGCATGGTAACTTCGCCGACGCTTTCGCCCGCCAATCTGGCGGCAGATGTGCCGATCGTTCTGTCAGAGCGGCGGGAACAGGCAGGCGCACAGCGGCGCGTGGCCGAAGCTACAACCGCTACATTCTTTGCGGGACAACGGCTTGCAGAACGTAGCCCGATCGGAACGGTGGAAACCTTGCAGGGCGCAACGGCAGAGGCTGTGCAGGCGTTTCACCAACGCTGGTATCGGCCTGAAAACGCCGTCGTGGTGCTGGTTGGTGATGCCGATCCGCGTGCATTGGCGGCAGTGGTGGAAAAGCATTTCGCCAGCTGGAGCGGCACCGGCCCATTTGTGGAAGCGCCCGATTTTGGCGATCCTGTGGCACCTGCAGGGGCCAGCCCTTCCAACCCAGTGGGCGAAGTAGATGTAATCGTGGAGCCGGGCCAGCCGCGCGCTGTGACCTTCGCCATTCTGCGTCCGTGGGTCGAGATTGTCGACAATCTCGAATATAACCGTGACAATCTGCTCAAGCAGGTCGCGACAGAAGTGGTCAATCGACGGTTGGAAAACCGTGCACGCGATGGTGGCAGCTTCCTGTTTGCCGGAGTTGGACGTGACAAGATCAGCCGTTCTGCCGATGGCACCTTCGTCACCTTCGCACCGCTTACGCAGGATTGGCAGGCCGCGCTTGACGATGTGCGCAGCGTGATCGCCGATGCGCTGGCAGAACCGCCCGCACAATCGGAAATTGATCAGGCAGTGGCGCGTTTCGACGTGGCCTTTGTCGATTCGGTTGAACAATCGCGCATCCAGGCTGGATCGCAGCTGGCAGACCAGATCGTGCAAGCAGTAGACATTCGCGAGGCGGTGGCCAGCCCGGAAACCTTCCTCGAAGTGTTCCGCTCTGTCGCGCCGCGCTTCACGCCTGACGATGTACTCGCAGCAACGCGGGAATTGTTTGAGGGCGACGTGATCCGTTCAGTCATGCTCACCCCCACTCCGGGCGAAGCGAGCGAGGCTGAACTCTTCGCCGCATTACAGACACCGGTGGCCGCCAGCAGCGTGGCGCGTGACAATGCAACAGCCATCGACTTTGCCGATCTGCCTGTCATTGGCGAAGCAGCGGAGCCAATAGCACGCGAGCCTGTTGGCGTTCTGGGTGTGGAACGCGTGTCCTTTGCCAATGGTGTGCGCGCCTTGCTGATGGGGCGTGACAATGAACCGGGCCGGATCACAGTGCGAGTGCGGTTTGGCGCAGGTTGGCGCGGTTTCGAGGATGATGAAGGCGTCTATGCGGCACTTGGGTCGATGGCCCTGGTCAATTCCGGCATCGGGCCGCTTGGCCAGAACGATCTTGACCGGATAGCAGCTGACCGCAAGCTGTCATTCAATTTCGAGATTGAGGACGGAACCTTCATTTTTCAGGGGCTGACCCGACAGGAAGATCTCGAACAACAGCTCTATCTGTTCGCTGCCAAGCTCGCCATGCCGAGCTGGGATTCCAATCCGGTGGAGCGCGCCCGCGCGTCCGCCCTTATCGCTTATGATAGCTATGGCCGTGATCCCAGCGGAGTGCTGAACCGCGATCTCGATTTTCTGTTGCGTGGCGGCGATCCCCGCTTTGCCACACCCACGCCTGAGCAGATGCAGGCCGCGACGCCCGCAGAATTTCGCGTAGTGTGGGAACGCTTGCTGGCGCAAGGTCCGATCGAAGTGGCGGTGTTTGGCGATATCGATCGCGATGCCACCATCGCTGCGCTTGGGCGCACCTTTGGCGCGCTGGATCAGCGTACGCCATTGCCCGCCGAAGTGATTGCACGAAGCGTCAGCTTTCCCGAAGCGGGCGCGCAGCCCAAGGTCCTTACCCATGCCGGTGATGACAATCAGGCCGCTGCCGTGATCGCATGGCCGCTGGGTGGCGGGTCCGAAGGCATTGTGCAGAGCCGCAAACTGGATCTGCTTTCGCAGATATTCTCCAATCGTCTGCTGGATGGCCTGCGTGAACGTGCAGGTGCTGCCTATTCGCCCTTCGTTACATCCAACTGGCCGCTTGATGTGGAAACCGGCGGTGTGATGTTTGCGCTGGTGCAGATCGAACCCGATCTTTTGCCTGCTTTCTTCGATGAAGCGCAAACCATCGCGCGGGATCTGGCAGCCAATGGCCCCACCGCGGACGAATTGGAACGCGTGGTGGAACCGGCGCGGCAATATCTGCTGCGGGCACAAACCGGGCATACCTTCTGGCTGAACCAGCTTCAGGGTGCCGCCTTTGATGCCAACCGCATTGCCTATCTGCCGACGATCTATTCCGATTACGACGAGGCGACGGCGCAAGAAATGCAATCGCTGGCGCAACGGTACCTCTCACGGCCGGGCTGGCAATTGCAGATCGTGCCTGCAGCGGGCGCTGCAACAGCCAGCTCTTCTGCAACTAGCGGGCGATAAATAGGCAGATTTCGACGTCGCGCTGAAGGGTAGGTTTCGCAAGTAACGTTTGCGGATGGGACTATGCGGCTGTAGGGCGGTGGTTCCCCCGAAATCATGGAGTTTCGCGACCCGCCGGGGACGGATCGCTGTTGATGATGGAATTGACGTGGCACAAGACTGGATACCCGCAAACTGGAAGCAGGAACGCTTTACAGCAAAGCACCTGCCTGAATATCTGGACGCCGGCGCTCTGGCCGAGGCGACGGACACGCTGCAGGGATTTCCGCCGCTGGTCTTTGCCGGAGAAGCGCGCAAGCTGAAGGAAGAACTGGGCACCGTTGCCAAGGGTGAAGCTTTCTTGCTGCAAGGCGGTGATTGCGCAGAAAGTTTTGCCGAATTCAGCCCTAATAATATCCGCGATACGTTCCGCGTCATTCTGCAAATGGCCGCTGTCCTGACCTTTGCCAGCAAATTGCCTGTGGTGAAGGTGGGTCGCATGGCGGGCCAATTCGCCAAGCCGCGTAGTTCCGCGACAGAAACCAAGAATGGCATGGTTTTGCCGAGCTATTTCGGCGACAATATTAACGGCATTGAGTTTTCGCCGGCATCTCGGACCAATGATCCGCAGCGTATGTTGCGCGCCTATTCACAGGCGGCGGCCACGCTCAATTTGCTGCGCGCCTTTGCCGGCGGCGGTTATGCCAATTTGCGCGAAGTGCATCGCTGGACGCTCGATTTCATGGGACGCAGCCCCTGGGCAGAACAATATAAGTCCATCGCCGATCGCATTGGCGAAGCGCTGGATTTCATGGAGGCATGCGGGGTCGATATAGAGGACCAGCCGCAGCTTAACACCGCCAGTTTCTATACCAGCCACGAAGCTTTGTTGCTGCCCTATGAAGAGGCGATGACGCGGCAGGATTCGCTTACGGACGAATGGTATGATACCTCCGCCCATTTCCTGTGGATCGGCGATCGTACACGTTTCATCAACAGCGCCCATGTCGAATTCCTGCGCGGTGTGAACAACCCCATCGGCGTGAAATGCGGGCCCAGCCTTGAACCTGATGCCCTGCTGCAGATGCTCGACGTGCTCAATCCTGCGCGCGTGCCAGGGCGGATCACGCTAATTGGCCGCTTCGGCCACGAAAAAGTGGAGGCGGACCTGCCGCCACTGGTGCGTGCGGTAACGCGTGAAGGGCATCCGGTGGTTTGGAGCTGCGATCCAATGCACGGTAACGTCATCAAGAGCGATAGCGGCTTCAAGACTCGCCCGTTCGACAGGATATTGGCCGAAGTGCGCGGGTTCTTTGCGGTCCACCGGGCAGAAGGTACGCATGCGGGCGGCATCCATCTGGAAATGACCGGACAGGATGTGACTGAATGCACAGGCGGCGCAGTGGCGATCACCGATGAAGGGCTTTCATCGCGTTATCACACGCATTGCGATCCGCGCCTGAACGCAGCGCAATCGCTGGAACTAGCGTTTCTCCTGGCCGAAATGCTCAACCTCGAATTGGGCGAAAGCCGCAGGGCTGCTGCCTGACCCTCGTGGTTAACCAAGGGCTAACCCCTAGGTCAGCCTAAGTAAGCGCGTTACTCTATGTCTTTACCTTCCCGGTGATTGAGGTTCTCGGGAAAGAAAGCTTTGCGACTTTTAAAAGATTGGCGTGATCCGCTGCTAGCCGGCGTGCTGTGGTCCATTATCGCCACGGGCACATTGGCATTACGCAATGACATGGGTGCCGTGGTTCTGATCTGGTTTCCGATCGGCATAGCTGTCGCGGCGTTCCATTCGATCAGCCAGCGCCACTGGCCAAAGTTGATCGCTGTCCTGTTTATCGCGCATGTGCTAACCATCGGCGTCTATAGTGGCGATATTGCGCGCACTATTGCCTATGCGACGTCAAACATCATGGAAGCTGCCGTATGCGCCGTGATCAACGTCCGGGTGCTGGGTTCGCGAACGGCTGTTCCGCGCCGGTTGAGGCACGTCATCGGTCTGTTTGGTGCCGCTGCTGCCAGCTGCCTTGTCGGTGCCATAATAGCCGCACCGTTCGAATCGCAAATCGGTTCAGTCAACTTCGCCAGATGGTTTATGAGCGGGATGCTTTCGATCCTGATTGTCACTCCGCTCTCGCTTAAATTGCGCGCGGTGGTTAAGCGCACTCTGTCGGGCAAGCGCTTCATTCTGGATCGCGAGCTTGTGCTTGCCTTGGCGGCCTGTGCCGCGTTGGCGATAATTGCGCTTCAGGCCGAACGGGTTACGCTGATGCCGCTGCTCATCGCTGCGATGGTCGCCATGGCGGTGCGCTACGGCCATTCCGCCATCGCCATGACCATGCTCACCTATACGGCTGTGGCAATGGTCTTCAGCATTGGCGGAGACAGTCCGGCGCCCTTCTTGAAGGCCGATATCCCGCAGGCGACGCAAGTCTTGCAAAGCTGGATGTTAACCCTGCTGGCAACGGCGCTGCCCGTCTCTGCTGTGCTGCTGAAGCGGGATGAAATGCAGGCTGAGCTGGTGCACGCCAATGCCGATCTGCACGATAATCTGATGCTGTTGAATCTTGCCGAACAGCTGACCGGTCTTGGCCGCTGGCGGCTGGATTTGGTGACGCGAGAGCAACATTGGTCAAAACGTATGTACAGGCTGTGCAATATGCCCGTCGATCTGCCATCCGATCCGGGTGATGTACGCAGCTATCTTCCCGAAGATGGGGAGGGGTTGTTCAGCCAGTATCGATTGCACAAGAAAACGCGCGATCCTTATAGTTTCGATTATATCATACCTCTGGACAATGGCGCCGAAAGGGTCCTGCGCCTCTCCGTGCTGAATGAATTTGACGATGATGGACGCCGCATCGCCATCTTCGTTGTTGCGATGGACGTGACAGAGCAGATAGAGCGGGAACAGGCACTGGATTTCGAGCGTGGGCAGGCAGTGCGTTCTGCGGCGGAAGCGCACAAGCTGGCCAATACAGATTCGCTTACGGGTCTGCTCAACCGGCGTTCCACCTTTGCCCGGCTCGATGCCATGCTGGATGTTGCGCAAAGCTGCAATTCGCCGCTGTCCGCAATCATGTTTGACATCGACCACTTCAAGAATGTCAACGATACCTATGGCCATCAGACCGGTGATGCTGTCATTCGCCAGATAGCAGAGCTTGCCCGCAAGCAGGCCCGTCAGGGAGATCTGGTAGGGCGGATAGGCGGCGAGGAATTTGTCTGGTTGCTGCCCCAGCTCGATGTCGCTCATGCACGCAAGCTTGCCGAACGGCTCCGCCAGGCAGTGGAGGTCGGCGTCCAGGGTTCATCCCTGCCCAAGGTCACGATAAGCGTGGGGCTGGCCCATTACCGCTGGGGCGATAGTCAGAGCGAATTGCTCGAACGTGCTGATCGCGCACTTTACGAAGCCAAGAAAGGGGGCCGCAACACGGTGCGACGCGCCGCCTGACGCTAAATGCGGAACACAGACAAAGGCACGGGGTTTCAATAGGCAAGCGACTTCGCCATTATGGCAAGAAAACGGATAGTGATTGCCGACAGGAGAGGGCGTTGCCCCAGGCCAGACCCAGCCAAAGCTCAGCAGAAGATGCCCCGCTTGCCGTGCGTTTCCGCAACACGCGGCAGCTGACCGAAAGTCTGCTTGGCCATTTGAGCGAGGCGGATGCCACCGTACAATCCATGGAAGATGCCTCGCCCGCCAAATGGCATGCGGCGCATACGACATGGTTTTGGGAAACCTTTCTGCTGCGCGACTTTGTGCCGGATTATACTTTGTTTGACGAGCAATTCCCGTTTCTCTTCAATTCCTATTACGAATCGGAAGGCGAACGGATTGCCCGGGACAATCGTGGCTTGATGACGCGGCCCACGTTGGCAGAAGTGATGAATTGGCGTGCGCATGTGAATGAAGCGATGGATCGATTGCTTGATGATCCGGCCAACGCCGATCTCATCGCACTGGGCATTGCGCATGAACAGCAGCATATCGAATTACTTCTCACCGATATTAAGCATGCTTTCTGCAAAAATCCTATCGGCCCTTCAATGTGGGATGCGCAGCCTGCCCGGTCTTCCGTGCAGGGCAATGGCTGGCTTGCACATCCCGGCGGTATAGCGCGTGTCGGCCATCAGTCAGATGGCTTTGCCTTCGATAATGAAGGACCTGTCCACCGCGTTTTGCTGGAACCATTTGCCTTGGCGCGGCGGCTGGTGACCAATGGTGAATGGGCGCAGTTTATTGCCGATGGCGGTTACAAAGACCATCGCCTGTGGCTTTCTGACGGATGGGCATGGATTAACAGGCGCAACATTACCGCGCCGCTCTACTGGCGCGATGGCAAACATTTTACGCATTGCGGCTGGCAGGAGCGCGATCCCGATGCCCCTGTTGCGCATATTTCCTATTATGAGGCGGATGCCTTCGCAAGCTGGGCAGGTGCCCGCCTGCCGACCGAGTTTGAATGGGAAGCCATAGCGCGCGGACAGGATAGCCCGGGCTTTTGTGCCGCTGCGGGAAATCAGCTCGATCCTGATGGGAACCCCGCGCAGCCCCCGCTCCCCATGGGCACGGAGGAGCTTTACGGCGATGTCTGGCAATTCACCCGCTCGACCTATTTGCCTTATCCGCGATTTGTACCGGCGGCTGGCGCGGTGGGCGAATATAACGGCAAGTTCATGGCCGGGCAGTGGGTGCTGAAAGGCGCAAGCTGTGCCACTGTGCGCGGCCATTCGCGGGCCAGCTATCGCAATTTCTTCTATCCGCAACAGCGCTGGCAGTTTACCGGACTGCGCCTCGCCAAGGATTTATGATGACCAATGCCAAGGAAATTCGTCTCGTCGATCTGGATGACGATGGTGTCGACCGTGCGTTTCGCGCCGATGTGCTGACCGGGCTGGCGCAGGGGCAAAAGGCGATTCCTGCCCGCTGGTTTTATGATGAACGCGGCTCCGCCCTGTTCGAGGATATAACCGGTGTCAGCGAATATTATCCCACCCGATCCGAAACCGAAATCCTGGAATCACGCGGGGCAGAATTTGCAGAGCTTATCGGGCCGGGGCGGGCCGTGGTGGAATTTGGTTCTGGCTCTTCGGTAAAGACGCCGCTGCTGCTTTCCGCCATCAAGCCTGACGCGTATGTTCCGCTCGATATTTCGGGTGATTTTCTTCGCGCTGCGGCCGCCGATCTCTCGGCGAAATTTCCCCACCTGTCAGTCTATCCCGTCGAAGCAGATTTTACCAAGAAGGTTGAATTGCCAGCAGAGGTAGCAAGTACCCCCAAGCTCGGCTTCTTCCCCGGTTCCACGATCGGCAATATGGTCCCGCGGACCGCGGTCGATCTGCTGCGGGAGATGCGCAAGACGCTGGGGGATGGGGCCATGCTGCTCATCGGGATGGACCTCATCAAGGATACAGACGTTCTTGAAGCTGCATATGATGATGCGCAGGGCGTGACGGCGGCCTTCAACCTCAATCTGCTTGAACGGATCAATCGTGAACTGTCGGGCACTATCCCCGTTGAAAAATTCCGCCATGAAGCGCGTTGGGTCGATATCTTTGCGCGCATAGAAATGCACCTCGTGGCGCAGGAAGATGTCAGTTTCACCGTCTCGGGCAGGGAATTTGCGATGCAGGCGGGGGAAACGATCCACACTGAGAACAGCCATAAATTCAGCAAGCGCAGTTCCAACACCCTGCTGCTGGCGGGTCACTGGACGCCGGTTGAACACTGGACCGATGCAAGGCGCCGCTTCTCACTCATCCTCGCCAATGCCAGCATTCCGCGCAGCGCCCCGTGATCCACGCCTAAGAAGCGATGTGGCGCACAGGTGCATCGCAATGCCTGAAAAGCTGACTATATAGCCACCCATGGACTTCGCACCGATTTGGGAACAGCTGGCGCATTCGATCCGCGAGATCCCGCGCTCCGGCCTTCTGTTCACCGCGCTTGTAGCGATGATCGCAGGTGTGGTCGGTTCCGTTCTCTTGCGCCATATGCCGCGTCTGGGGCGTCTCCTGCGTCTTGGTAGCACACTGGCGCTTGTGGCCGTCCTGGTGCTGGTGGTGTTGCAACTTTCGCGCCTCGACCCGCGCTTTTCACTGGCGGTTCCCGAAATTGGCCTGCCCGAACAATTGGTGGTGGGCGAAGAAACGCGCATCCCGATGCATATTGACGGGCATTATTGGCTGGAGGCCGAGATCAACGGCCACCGCGCTGCATTTCTGGTAGATACCGGCGCGACATTGACCGCTGTTTCACAGGCCACTGCCGATGCCGCCGGGCTTGAGGAGCGCAATGGCAGCCTGCCGATCCGCTTGCAGACAGCCAATGGCGCTGTGGCGGCCTATATGACCAACATTGAAGAATTGCGTTTCGGCAATGTCGCTGCACGCGGGCTTGATGCCGTCATCGCACCGGGGCTGGGTGATACCAATGTGATCGGCATGAATTTGCTATCGCGTCTCGCATCGGTGCGTATCGAACAGGAAGAACTCATCCTCACACCTAACAACCCGCAGCCTGATCTGGATGCTGCTTCAAGCGAATCAGAGGTCTAGGGTTTTGCATTTGCGTGGCGGCTGGGGCAGGGCGATGCAATGATCCGCCGCGCTCTTACCAATACCGGATGGCTGATGGGCGCACGGGGCATCAATGCGGTCCTCAGCCTTGTCTATCTGGCTTTGGCGACCCGCGTATTGGGGCTGGACCGCTTTGGTCAGTTCGTGATTGCCTTCACCTTTGCCCAACTGATTGTGGGCTTTGCCAGTTTCCAGACATGGCAGACGGTGATCCGCTGGGGACAGGCGGAGGATGACCGCAAGACCGCGACCGGTTTTGCGCTAGCGCTGGATGCGCTAACGATTACTGTCGGCACGATAGCAGCGGCACTGCTGCTGTATTTTGCCGGTGACTGGCTGCCGATCCCGCGTCCGCAGCGGCTTGCCACCTTTATCTTCACTGTGGTTTCACTGCTGTCGATCCGGTCGACCCCCACGGGGCTGTTAAGGCTGCATGATCGCTTTGCCCGCGCTGCCGCCGCCGATGCCACCACCAGTACCGTGCGCGTGCTTGGTGCAATTTTCATCGCCATAGTCACGCCCAGTATCCAGTCTTTCCTGATTGTGTGGAGCCTTGCAGAGCTTGCGACTGCGGCAATGTACTGGCGCATGGCGGCGCGTACAGAGCCTATTGCCTGGCGCCGCATCAGCCTGACCCGCCTCCCGCGTGAGCAGGAGGGGGCGTGGAAATTCGTGATCGGTACAAGCCTCACCGGCACGCTATCGGTCGCCAGTCGGCAATTGCTGGTGTTGCTGGTTGGCGGGCTGGGCGGTCCGGCATTGGCGGGCATCTATCGCGTGGCCGCGCAATTGGGTGAAGGTCTGCTCAAACTGGCGCAGGCTGTGCTCCGCGCAGTCTATCCGGAACTGGTGCGCGATCCGGATCAGGCGAGAGCCATCGTCAGCCGTATTACAGGTATCGCAATTATCACCGGCATTATCGTGGTGGTTCTGGCACTGCTCGCAGCCGAATGGGTCATCATCGCCATTGCCGGCACAGCCTTTCTTGCAGCCTATTGGCCGATGGTGCTGCTTAGCGCGGCAGCTGCGCTGGAATTGGCAGGCGCAAGCCTGGAAGCATTGCTGGTCGCGCGAGGGCGGGCGATCACCAATTTTCTGCTGCGCGGCATTCCCACTGCTATCGGCCTTGCGTCACTGCCCTGGATGGTAGAACGCATGGGCGTGATCGGCGCGGCCGTGATCGTCCTTGCGACAAGCTGCGTTAGCGTTGCGGGTTTTGTCCTGATGACGCGGGAGCGTGGAGTGGGCGAGAAGCCGCCGGGCGCCGCCTGACGGTAAATGCCTGGACTGGCGCAAGAGCGCTGGCTGGGGTGGCAGGGATCGAACCTGCGAATGCCGATACCAAAAACCGGTGCCTTACCACTTGGCTACACCCCAGCAGCACGGCGCTCATATAGCGGCCTCGACGCGAGGCGCAAGCGCAGCGCGGCAGTGTTTGGAAAAGTCAGGCGGGCTTGCGCACAGGTTCGAACAGGCTGCGATCTTCCACTGCATCGAAATCGGCGGCAGAGTGGCGTTCGGCCATGGCCCCTGTATTCACCAACCGCCCGCGTATCGCGCCCGGACGTACATCGATTCCTTTTATCCAGCGGCCCACATGCTCATATTCTTCATGGAGCGAGAGAAAAGTGGAGGCATCGCTATAACCACCATACCACAGTGCGCCGAACCACGGATAGGCCGCGATATCGGCAATGCTGAGATCATCGCCCGCGAGGTAGCGAGAACCTTCGAGCCGATTGTTCGCAACCGAGAATATCCGCTTGGTTTCCATCGTATATCGGTTGATTGGATATTCGTATTTTTCCGGTGCATATTCGTAAAAATGGCCAAAGCCGCCGCCAATAAATGGCGCTGTACCCATCTGCCAGTTGAGCCAGCTCAACACCTCTGCACGTGCTGCGCCGCCCGACGGCAGGAGGTAATCGAATTTCTCCGCAAGGTGCTGCAAGATCGCGCCGCTTTCAAAAATGCGGAACGGTGTTTCACCCGAACGATCGAGCAGGGCAGGAATCTTGCCATTGGGATTGAGCGCGGTGAAACCCGATCCGAATTGGTCGCCTTCGCTGATGTCGATTTTCCATGCATCATATTCGGCCTCCGAAAAACCTGCTTCCAGCAATTCTTCGAACATGATGGTGACCTTCACCCCATTGGGCGTACCCAGTGAATACAGCTGAAAAGGATGCTCACCCGCGAGTAGTTCAGTATCGTGCCGTGCACCTGCAACTGGGCGGTTGATACTGGCGAACTGGCCACCGCTTTCAGTATTCTTCCAGACTTTGGGCGGGGTGTAGGTTGGGTCGGCCATTGCGGTGCTCCTGAATAAAGTGTTGCGCGAAAGGTGGCGGCACATCCCGCGTGTAACAAGGCAAGCAATTCTTTTGGCGAATAGAACCTCGCTTTGCCAAGCACGTTTTCGCCATTCCGGCGGGGATGGCGGCGAGTGGCGCAGAGGCCGGCGATCGCAGGCAGTAGCCGGGGAGGACGGGCAGGCGTGACTTCGCCCCGACGCTCGTCTATCCGGTCACAGTCGTAACCTTTTTTATTCGAGGATTGTCCCATGCGTCGCGCCCTTGCCATTCTGATGCTTGCCACTGCGCCAATTGCCCTGATCTCCGCTTGCACGCCTGCGGCACAGGAGGCCTCCGCACAGGGGTATGACATGTCGGCCAGCCGCGCGACGATTGCCGATGTCGATATGGCGCCGGAGACGTCCTACCTCTCCAATGAAGAACGCCAGGTGGTCAATCTGCTGATCGAAGCCAGCGGGTATATGGACGAGATTTACCTGCGCCAGCGCGGCGCGGATCTACCCGAAATGCGTGCGGAGATCGAGGCCAGCGGCGATGCTGACACACTTGACATGTTTGATCGTCATTTCGGCCCATGGGACAGCGTGGCGGATAACCACCCCTTCTACGGCGACACCGAATGGCCCGAGGGTGCGGGCTTCTATCCGGCTGATCTGACCCGCGAAGAATTTGACGCCTATCTCGAAGCCTATCCCGACCAGCGCAACGCCTTGATGAGTCCTTATACAATTGTGCGACGCGACGGCGAAACCTTCACCGCTATTCCCTATAGCGAGGCTTATGCAGAATTCCTCGAGCCGGCTGCAGAACTGCTGCGCGAAGCTGCGGGAATCACCACCAATGCCAGTCTGAAGCGCTTCCTCACCTTGCGCGCTGACAGCTTCCTTTCAGACGATTATTACGAAAGCGAAATGGCGTGGATGGACCTGGAGGACACGCCCATCGAAATCGCCATTGGGCCGTATGAAGTCTATACTGACCGCCTCTATGGCACAAAGACAGCGTTCGAAAGCTTCGTAACGTTGAAAAACCCTGCTGAAAGCGCCGCGCTTGATCGGTATGTCGGCTATTTGCGTGACATGGAGGGTAACCTCCCCATCGATTCGCAATATCACAATTTCGCGCGCGGTTTTGAAAGCCCGATTGCGGTCGCGGATCAGATCCATGGCGGCGGCGATAATGTACCCGGCGTGCAAACAATCGCCTTCAACCTGCCAAATGACGAACGGGTGCGCGAAGCCAAAGGCGCGAAGAAAGTGATCCTGTCCAATGTGCTGGGCGCGAAGTTCGACATGATTCTCGATCCGATAGCCGATATCGTGCTGGCGGAAGAACAGGCGGCGCTGGTTAGCCGCCGCTACATGCAATTGTTCACCCTGTTCCACGAATTGTCGCACTCGCTCGGCCCTGGTAGCATTACTGTAGAGGGCCGTGAGACCACGGTGCAGGAAGAATTGCGTGAGCAATATTCCGCGCTGGAAGAGAGCAAGGCCGATGTCATGGGCATTTACAACCTCATCTACATGATGGAACGTGGTGAATTGCCCGCAGCCGAGAAGAGCGAACTGCTAGCGACCTATTTCGCCGGCCTGTTCCGCTCCATGCGCTTCGGCATCGAAGAAGCCCACGGCAAGGGTGCAGCGGCACAATATGGCTTCCTGCTCGACTATGGCGCCTTCGCCTGGGACGCCGATGCAGACCACTTCGTGATCGACGAGGCAAAGCTGGAGAGCGGCTTGACAGAACTGCTGCGTACCGAACTGATGTTGCAAGCAACTGGCGACTATGACGGTACAGTCGCGTTCTTCGAGCAACATGCGCATTTGGACGAGCACGCCGAGGCCGCGATTGCGGGGATGGCCAGCATTCCGGTGGATATTCGCCCGCTTTATCCGGATGAGATTTGAAGGAGATGCAATTTTTTGGCCGACACCTTGCTGCCGCATTAGCATAGACCGTAGAACTTCCGTTTCTCTCAGGTGATGGTGGAAAGGCCGCGAAGGCGGATGATCACTATACGAAGGCTGGCCCCGTCCTGCACCTCTCGTTACAGGGCTATGCATGAAAAGCCTGTCGCCAACCCACAATTCTCCATTCAGCGTCGCAGCGCTCTACCGTTTCGCGTCCTTCTCCGACCCGGAAAGCTTGCGCGCGCCGCTCCAGAAGCTTTGCGAAGACAATGCCATTCGCGGCACCTTGCTGCTCGCCCATGAGGGTATCAATGGCACAATAGCGGGGTCGCATGAGGGCATCGCCGCAGTGCTCGATCACATCCGTACTTTGCCCGATTGCTCCGATATCGAGGTGAAATTTTCAAGCGCCGAGAAAATGCCGTTCCACCGCATGAAGGTGCGGGTGAAGCCGGAAATTGTGACGATGGGGCAGTCAGCGCTCGATCCGGTAAACAATGCAGGCACCTATGTCGATCCGCAGGACTGGAATGATCTGATATCCGACCCTGGCACTATCGTGATCGACACGCGGAATGATTATGAGGTCGCTGTCGGTCAGTTCGAAGGTGCCGTGAATCCGAAAACGCCGACGTTCAGCGATTTCCCCGAATGGTTCCAGGCAGAGCGAGAGCGGTTGCTGGCTAAGAATGACGGCACGGCGCCCAAGGTCGCAATGTATTGCACCGGCGGCATTCGCTGTGAAAAATCGACCGCCTTCCTCGCCAGCGAAGGCGTGGACGAAGTGTTTCACTTGAAGGGCGGCATTCTCAAATATCTGGAAACCGTGCCTGAAGAAATGAGCCTGTGGCGCGGCGAATGTTTCGTTTTCGATCAGCGGGTGAGTGTTGGCCATGGGCTGACACAGGGCAGCTATGGGCTCTGCCACGCCTGCCGCCTGCCGGTCAGCGCCGAAGACCTTGCAAGCCCGCTTTACGAAGCAGGGGTCAGTTGTCCCGCCTGCCACGATCAGCGGACCGAGCAGCAGCGCGAATCCTATCGTGAGCGGCAAAAGCAGCAAGTGCTTGCAAGGCAGCAGGGCCGTGAACATGTGGGCGCGGTGCTGACCAAGAAGAAAAAAACCGACGATGTCTGACCGCGTGCTCTACAGTTTTCGCCGCTGCCCCTACGCGATGCGCGCCCGCATGGCGCTGGTCGTCAGTGGAACGCGGTGCGAATTGCGCGAGGTGAAACTGTCGGACAAGCCGCAGGCGATGCGCGATGCCTCTCCCAAGGCCACCGTTCCGGTGCTGGTTCACGGCGATGGCACCGTGCTGGATCAGAGCATCGACATCATGCGCTGGGCGCTGGGCCATACCGATCCCGAGGGCTGGCTGGAACGCGATGATGCGGAGTTGATCGCCGCCAATGACGGGCCGTTCAAACACGCTCTCGATCGCTATAAATATCCCGATCGCCATGACAGCGACCCGGTGGCTCACCGCGAAGCGGGCGTGAAATACCTGCGCGAACTCGAAGCGCGGTTGGAGAAGGGCGCCCAGCTATGCGGCGAAACGCGCGGGTTGGCCGATGCGGCAATCATGCCATTCGTCCGCCAATTCGCCGCGACCGACCGCGAATGGTGGGGCAAGGTCGATCTTCCACGCGTGAAGCAATGGCTGGCCGATCACCTGGAATCCGATCTGTTCAAGACCGTGATGCAGCGAGAAAAGCCATGGCAATCGGGCGATGCGCCGATTGCCTTGGCGCTTTGACCCAGCCGCTCTAATCCAGCCGCGTCACCCAACCGTGCGTGTCTTCGACGCTGCCGCGCTGAATGCCGACAAGCTTTTCGCGCAGGGTGCTGGTCAAATGCCCCGGTCCACCGCTGCCGATGGTGAACTCCCCATCGCGTCCAGCAACCTTGCCAACCGCCGTCACTACCGCTGCCGTTCCGCAGGCGAAGGTTTCGACCAGTCTCCCGCTCGCGGCATCATCGCGCCACTGGTCGATCGAATACATTTCCTCACGCATGTCGAGGCCCTGTTCGCGGGCGAGGGTAATGATCGAATCGCGCGTGATACCCGGCAGGATCGTGCCGCGTAATGGCGGAGTGATGACCGAATCATCATCGAATACGAAGAACAAGTTCATACCGCCGAGCTCTTCAATCCACTTATGCTCTGCAGCATCAAGGAACACGACCTGATCGTGGCCCTTTGCAAATGCCTCGCCCGTGGGGACTAGGCTGGCTGCATAATTGCCACCGCATTTCGCTTCACCCGTGCCCCCGGGCGCGGCGCGGGTAAAATCGCTGACCCACACGGATACCGCCGGCGCGCCGGATTTGAAGTAATTTCCTGCGGGTGAAAGGATCACAAGAAATTTGTATTTTGTCGCCGGACGCACGCCGAGGAAATGTTCATTGGCGAACATAAAGGGGCGGATATAAAGCGAGCCGCCTCCCACCGAAGGAAACCAGTCGGCATCGGCTTTTACTACTTGGCGTACCGACTCGATAAACACATCTTCCGGCAGTTCCGGCATGGCGAGACGCGCTGCAGACTTATTAAACCTCTTGGCATTCGCATCGGGGCGGAACAGCGCCATCGTGCCGTCTTCCAGCCGATACGCTTTCATGCCTTCGAAGATTTCCTGCGCATAATGCAGCACGCTAGCGGCAGGATCGAGCAGAATCGGCTCTCTCGGGCCGAGTGTAGGCGAGTGCCAGCCCTTGCCCGCATCGTAATCGATCGAGATCATGTGATCGGTAAAGACCGTGCCGAACCCCGGATCGGCAATCGCCTGATCGCGCGTGGCACCGGGTACCGGGGCAGAATGGGGAAGGCGGGTAAATTCCATGTGCGTGCTCACTCCTTGGGCGCCGATTAGGCGGCAGAGGTGTGGGAGGCAAGAGGGTGTGTTTAAGGAGCGGGGTTGAATGGCCGCTAACGACACAGGTTCAGGGCATGTGGTCCGTTAGATTTTCCAGGCCGCGTTCAAATCGGCTTGTCATATCTTTTTCCTCATCAGGAACATTGCCAGTCTATGCATGTTCGGAGCAAGCACCAGACTGATGAGCGGGACGAGAATTGCTGTAAGGATGAATGTCTGAAAACCTAGTGCGAGATCGCGTGCAAATGCGGCAAGCAATACAAGCATACCTGTGGCCAATGGCCAGACTATAAACCAGACGAGGAGGGTCCGCAGCATCACGACGCGCATTGCCAAGCCCCTCTCTCTGACCTTGAGGCGTGAAGGATTGCAAAATAGCCCGGCAGAACTTCATTGAGTTTACCGTGTCCCAATTGTGTGAGGGATATTTCCTTTGATCGGGCGTCGTTCTCACTGCTGACGACATTGACCAGTCCGGCAAGTTCCAGGCTTTGCAGCGTTCGCGTAACCACCGGTCGAGAGACATCGAGCCTGTCGGCTATTTCGCTGGCCGCAAGAGACGTGCGCTCAGGCTCTCGATCAATGAGGATAAGGGTCAGAAACCGAAGCTGCGACAGGTCATGCGTCATAAAATAGGTGTCGATTTCGCGTATGAGAATGCTGGCGGCGCGCATGTGTTCTAACGCTTCGAACACTTTGGCGGGATCAACATTACCGAAGCGGTCCGCATAACCTCTGACCATTCGCTGGCTAGGCAAGTCTTTGAGAAAAAACATCAGCTAGGCAAACCAGTCTTAGAGGGATGAATTGCGGCTCCTCGGCCAAATAGTTTCTCGTAAGCCCGAAGTGCCGATTTGGTGGCAGGCTGATCCTGATACGCAGCTTGGGCCGCCTCAGCGCCATTGCTCGTAAAGATGCAGACTTCCGTCATCGGTCTTCGCGCTCCCGGTGCGGTTTGAACGATGCGTTTATATTCAACAGACCAGCCACATGAGCTTCTTTGGTTAGCATGGCAACCATATCGTCAAACCAACCCCGGTCAAGCTCGAACAGGTCTGGAATCGTAATTCAACCATATGAAGCGAACAATCTCCAAATCGCCCAACTTCCAGATCCTCGCTCGGATTGGGTGGATCTCCCTCCAGGCGGCCTGAGCTTACGTTAGAAACCGCAGACGAAACCAGCCGCCGACGCCAGATATGAGAAGGGCGGCCCTGCCTCAGCAGTGACCGCCCTTATCATGGTCAGCGGTCAGTTAGACCGCCCACGTAGCCTTACTCGGCGCGTTGGAAATTACCGAATATGCTCCGCACGGGTCATCACCGACCTCCCTGCTGAACCATGAGACATCGGATCACCTCCTTTCGCGCTATGAGAGCCAGGAACCGCCGCTTCACCGGGGTTCCAAGACCTGCCTTTACTGCTGGTCTTGGAGCCCTTTGTGAATCGCTAAGCCAATTAAAACAAGCCTTGTATTTTTCTTTTTCACAGTCACAATACCTGCCTCTTGTCGCATGACCCTAAGTTACCGGGAGTACGACAGAACCCTGCGTCAGCGCCGGCATTCCTCTATCACGCGTGAAACTTCCGGCCACGCCGGTAGATAAAGGGTGCTTTCACCGGGCAGCTCTATCGCAAAACGGCCCTTGGAAAGCGCCATCGCGTCAAGAAAAGCATCCTCTGCAGACAATTGCGCAGTCACGACCGATCCCGCTTGTGGGCCAGCGGTCAGATCCTTGTCCGCCGTTTCGGTACGTATACGCATCGTGAGTGCGGATTGCGCGCTGCTGCTACGCGATATCGCAACAGAGCGGCTTGCCTGATCACAGCGCATGGAAAACAGTGCCGTGCTGCCCATCGGCCCGAACTGTGCCATGGGCACGCCGCTGGGCGCCGAATAACGCCAGTCACCCGTCGTTTGTGGAGCGTCCAACCAATCGTCGAAACTTGGCGTGATGACCTGCGGCGGAACGGGCTGCGCGGTAGAAACAGGCGGAGGTGCTGGTGTAGGGGCAGGTGTCGGCTGCGGCGAAGGCGGAACGCACGCAGCCAAGGACATTGCGCCAATGATGGCGCTGCTGGTTGTGAACAGGCGGAAACGATTTAATTGCATGCGGAAATAACCCTGCGAATACCTGGGTGCGAAGGGAACTGGAGCCGTTCGCCCTGCGGTGATGTGAGTGTGAATACTTGGCCTTGCTCACCCAGTGCGTGGATGATGCCGAGGCCCTGATCGATCTGCGCGACCATATAGGGGAAATCGGGATTGCCGTCGGTTTGCAGATCGATCCGTGCTGCTTCTCCGCCTGCATCGAGACGCCATGCCTCAGATGCGACGGAATCGGATCGGATGGAAATCGTCAGTGCATCGACTGAGCTCTTACAGCTGATGATGATCGAGTTTTGGCTAGGAGACACGCCGAATTTCGCCTGCGCGCCATAGGCATCCTCAGTTATATCCCACGTGCCCGGTGCCAGCGAGGTGCCATCGGCGGCGGCAGTTGCCACGGGGGTTGGGGTCTGGACGGCAGCGGGTTGCTTTGCGACCGGTTCGGTCTCTTCGCTGGCATCGCAGCCTGTTAACAGCACAATGCAAAGAAGGGCACATGTCAGGCTGGGCATTTTCATGGAATGTCAGACCTCATCAGATTGCAACGAAAAACGTCTGTTCCGGCAACAAGCCACTGGCACTGCCGGTTCCGGCCTTCTATCGCGGTGCCCATGGCCGAGCGCAAGCCTTCCCGCACCCGTATCGATCAACTGCTCGCATCGCGCGGCGAGGCGGAAAGCCGCACGCGAGCGCAGGCGCTGGTGATGGCGGGGCTGGTCTTTGCCGGTCCATCGGGAAAGCTCACCCGTATTGACAAGCCTGGACACCAAGTGCCCGAAAACTGGGTGGTCGAAGTGCGCGGACGTGATCACCCCTGGGTTGGGCGCGGCGGTGTGAAACTGGCCCATGCTATCGAGCATTTCGCGCTGGATGCTTCTGGCGCAGTGGCAATGGATATCGGCAGTTCGACTGGCGGTTTCACCCAGGTGATGCTGCACCACGGCGCGACGCATGTTTTTGCCGTGGATGTGGGCACCAACCAGCTTGCGTGGAGCCTGCGTCAGGACCCGCGCATCACCGTGCTTGAACAGACCAATGCCCGTACGCTGACCCCCGATATGATCAACAGGCCGTGCAATTGGGTGGTGTGCGATGCCAGCTTTATCGGCCTTGCCAAGGTGCTGGAGGTCCCACTGGCGCTTGCCGCGCCACAGGCCCGCGTTATTGCGTTGATCAAGCCGCAATTTGAAGTTGCGAAGGCGGAGGTCGGCAAGGGCGGCATCGTGCGCAATCCGGCACTACATCAGCGCGTGTGCGACGAAGTGACCGGCTGGCTAGAGGCGAGGGGATGGCGGGTCGACGGGCTGGTGGAAAGCCCGATCACCGGTACAGAGGGCAATGTCGAATTCCTCGTAAACGCCTCTCGCGGCAAGATCGATGCCGATATTGACTGACCCGCAAACGGACAGTCTCGGCCGGAATGCTTGCCCAATGGCTACCACGCCGCCAAAACCGATGCGCACCGATTCGATGCTTCCGGAGAACGAATGAACCGTCTAGCTTCCCCAGGACAATTGCGCGCCAGTATGATTCGCTGGGCGCTGTTCATCGTGCCATCTGTCATGCTGCTCGGATTTTTGTCCGGGCAATTGGGTGGAACGGCACAAAGCCAGTGGTTTCAATCGCTCGCCAAGCCGGGCATTTACCCGCCGCCAGCCACTTTCGGCATTGTTTGGTCCATCCTTTATGCAATGATGGGTTTTGCCTTTGCGATTGTGTGCGCAGCATGGGGGTCCACTGCGCGGCGATGGGCCATCGTGGCCTTCATTGTCCATCTTGCAGTTAATTTGGCATGGTCGCCGGTGTTTTTCGGAAAGCAGGATATACAGCTGGCATTTACCGTTATTCTAGTACTGGATGTGCTGGCGATCATTACGATCATGCTGTTCTTCAGGGTGCGTAAATTAGCAGGATTGCTGATGCTGCCCTATCTGGCGTGGATCATCTTTGCCACTGCGCTTAACTGGCAATTCCTCCAGCTTAATCCCGGAACGGATCAGGCAGAGGCAGTGGAAGACGGCGCTGCACAAAGCTATGAGTTCTGATCTTGAGATCAGCGCACACAGGGACCACATAGACACCATGCAAAGTGAAAACCCGATCATCGCCGACTTCGTCAAAATCGCCAATTCCGCTGCCGGGACTCTGGCGGGCATGGGGCGTGAAGCACGTGAACAGACGCGCGCCCGCATGGCAGAGGCGCTGGGCGGCCTGGATTTTGTCAGCCGCGAGGAATTTGACGCGGTGAAGGATATGGCAGGCATAGCGCGCGAAAAGGTAGAAATACTTGAAGCGAAGCTCGCCGCGCTTGAAGCGAAGCTGGCCGATAAGCTCTGATCGACTAGTAGCCCTGTTGTCAGGGTCAGGCTGCTCTTGCTCTGTGACATGGCGGCATTAGGACAGCACCTTTATGCACGTCCGCGCCCCTGCCATTTTCCTTGCCGCTCGCCCACATGGTGAAACCGCGGTTATCGGGCGCTTTCTGACCGGCGAATATGGCCTCCTTGCTGGCTATGTCGCGGGCGGACGCGGCCGGAATTTGCGACCTGTAGTCATTCCCGGAAATGCGGTGGAGGTCCAGCTTTCCGCCAAATCGGACAGCCAATTGCCTTTTGCCAAGGTGGAACTTGTCCAAAGCCGTGGCCCGTGGCTGGGAGAGCCCTTGGCGGCCGCTGCGATTGCCTGGGTCTGCGCGCTCTCCGCGACGGCGCTGCCCGAACGCCAGCCATATCCTTCGCTTTACGATGCGCTGGGCGGTACCTTGGATGCCATCTGCCATGCCCCCAGTGCGCGCGGTTGGGCTGGGGCGCTGGTGGGATTTGAAGTGCTGTTGCTGCGCGAACTTGGCTATGGCGGGGCAGGGCAGCGGCCTTTGGGCGATCTTGCGCAGATTATAGAGGTCATGGACGATCTAGTGGAGCCGCTCGACCACTACTTGCTTGCCGATAGCCGCGGAGACGTTATGGCCGCGCGTCAACGCCTTAGAGATTTACTCGGACGGATGATCTGACATGAAAATTGCACTTTTTCCCGGTGATGGCATCGGTCCCGAAATCATGGAGCAGGCTCGCCGCGTGCTCGATGTATTGGCGCTGCCGGGGCTGGTCCTGTTCGAAGGAGACGTTGGCGGAGTAGGCTATAAACGCCAAGGCCATCCCTTGCCGCAGGATACGCTGGAGATGGCGAAGGCGGCCGATGCTATTTTGTTCGGCGCGGTGGGCGATCCTGAATGTGATTCGCTCGAACGTGATTTACGCCCCGAACAAGCGATCCTTGGTCTGCGCAGTGCATTGGGCCTGTTCGCCAATCTGCGCCCGGCAACCATGTTTCCTGGTCTTGAAGATCTTTCCGCCCTGCGTCCCGAAGTTGCCCGCGCCATCGACTTGTTGATAGTGCGCGAATTGAATGGCGACGTATATTTCGGCGACAAGGGCACGCGCGTATTGGATGATGGCAGGCGGCAGGGTTTCGACATCATGTCTTATGCTGAAGACGAGGTGCGCCGCATCGCGCATGTCGGTTTCCGCGCTGCGCAGGGTCGGGCGAAGTCTGGTGGCAAGGGCCGCATGTGCAGCGTCGACAAGGCCAATGTCCTTGAAACCAGCCAGCTGTGGCGCGACGTTGTGATCGATACCGCCGTTGAATATCCCGATGTGGAATTGAGCCACATGTATGTCGATAATGCCGCCATGCAGTTGGTACGTGATCCCGGTCAGTTCGATGTGATCCTTACCGGCAATCTGTTTGGTGATATTCTATCCGATCAGGCAAGCATGTGCGTCGGTTCCATCGGCCTGCTCGCCAGCGCAGCGATGGGGGAAACGCAGGGTGAATTCGGCACCCTTGGCCTGTTTGAGCCGATCCACGGCAGCGCGCCTGATATTGCCGGGCAGGGCAAGGCCAATCCGCTTGCAATGATCCTGTCGCTGGCCATGCTGCTGCGGCATTCGCTGGGCAGAGAGGATGATGCCGCGCGAGTGGAAAAGGCCGTGGCCAAAACGCTGGAAGACGGTATTTTTGGCGGCGATCTGGGTGGCAGCGCGGGCACGGCTGAAATTGGCGATGCCGTGCTGCAACGCATGTAGTTAATGCGCGCGGTAACCTTATGGTTAACAATCGCCCGTAACGCGGGGGCATGGACATGAGCCAGAATGAATTTCACCAGCAGGTGGAAACGGCAGCCACGCCTGCCGGGGTGCAGCGCACTGCCCCGCTGGAACTGGCCATTGTGCTGCCCACGCTGAACGAGTGCGGCAACATTAGGCCGATGGTCAATCGCCTGGAGGCTGCGCTTGGCCCCACTGGCTGGGAAGCTGTATTCGTCGACGATAATTCAAACGATGGCACTGCCGAAGAAGCGCGACGTATCGGGCGTGGCGACAGCCGTATCCGGGTAATCCAGCGCATTGGCCGCCGCGGCCTTGCCAGCGCCGCGATAGAGGGCATGTGCGCCACCGCCGCACCGTTCGTTGCGGTGATGGATGCCGATCACCAGCATGATCCGGCACTGCTTGTTGAAATGCTGGAAGCGGTGAAATCGGGGGAGGCGGATCTTGCCTATGCCAGCCGCTTTGCCATTGGCGGCAATGCCGATGGCCTTTCATCCAAGGGCCGCGAAAAAGGATCGCGCCTCGCTAATGCGCTTGCTCGCCGATTGACCGGCACCGAATTGACCGATGCGATGAGCGGATATTTCCTGCTGCGCACCGATCAGCTGCGTAAACAGGCTGAAAACCTTTCGGGCATAGGGTTCAAGATCATGCTCGACATTCTTGCGACTGCCGAACCGCGTCTCATCGTAAAGGAATTCCCGTTGAAATTTGCAGAACGCCTCAGCGGAGACAGCAAGTTGGATCACGGTGTTGTGCTCGATTTCATAGCAGGATTGGCGGAACGCTACTTCGGCCGTTACGTACCCACGCGCTTTGTGCTGTTTGGCCTTGTTGGCGGGCTAGGGGTCATCGTCCACATGGCGGTGCTGGCTGCAATCTACTGGCCGCAAAGCGTGGCGTTCGGCTGGGCGCAGGCCATTGCCACAATGGTTGCGATGACATTCAATTTCTGGCTCAACAATCTTCTCACCTATCGTGACAAGAAGCTGGACGGGGCTGACGGATTGTTCTGGGGGTGGCTCAAGTTCTGCGGCGCATGTTCGATCGGCGCATTTGCCAATGTTGCGGTGGCCACCGTTCTTGAGGATCAGGGCTTCATCTGGTGGGGCGCGGCGCTGATCGGCGTGGTGATTGCCTCTGTCTGGAATTACGCCTTGTCGAGCAGGTTCGTCTGGGGGCGTTTCCGCTAGACATTAGCTGATCGCCCGCAGCAGCTTCATTGGGCGCAGCCTTTCGGTATGGCTTGCAGAATTTGTCCGCAGCAATCATCTAAGGGCGATGTCAGACGATTGCTGTTCATCCAAGGGTTCCGAGCTTGAACAACTTGCGACACAGGCCGATCAGCGCCGTGTCCTGATTGTGGTGCTGGTCATCAATGCGGTCATGTTCGGCGTGGAGTTTGCAGCGGGTATGATCGCCGGCTCCGCCGCTCTTATGGCGGATGCGACTGATATGTTGGGCGATGCGCTGGTTTATGCGGTAAGCCTTTTCGCGCTTTCTCGTGGGGACCGCTGGAAAGCGCGTGCAGCCCTGTTCAAGGGTGTTTTGATCCTTTTGCTAGGCATTGCCATTCTGGTGAATGTGGCGATAAAGCTGACCAGCGGTGTTCCGCCTTCATCGACATTAATGCTGATATTCGGTGCCATGGCATTGGCCGCAAATCTGGCCTGTCTTGCGCTTCTGTGGCGCTTTCGCGGGCAGGATATCAACATGGCGAGCACGTTTGAATGTTCTCGCAATGACGTGATCAACAATGTCGGTGTTCTTGCCGCAGCAGGCGCAGTCGCTGCTTTTGCCTCCCCTTGGCCGGACATATTGATCGGTGGTCTGATGGCGGCGATCATCCTGAGATCCGCGGTGCGCGTCCTGAAAGAATCAGTCACGCATTTGCGTACGCGAAGCACCGATCCTCGCTGAACGCGCATTGGCTGATTTCCCACAAATCGACCGCAGTGCTACATAGCTTTGAAGAGGTCGCTAACTGAAGGGGATGAGATATGCGTAAATATCTGTTGCTTGCAGCGCCACTGGCGCTTGCCGCCTGTAGCGATGACGCTGCCGAAGCGCAGATGGTTAAAGAAGAAGCGATGGTTGAAGAAGATGTCGCGGCAGTGACCACCGCCAATGGCACATTGCCCGGAACCCATGAGGTAACTGGTCCCGATGGGATCATCACCACCGCAACGCTTAATCCCGACGGCACACATTCGACGGTCGATGCAGACGACAACGTGTTAGAAGAAGGCACTTGGAGCGTTGTAGATGGAAAGACATGCTTCACAAATTCGCTCGATGTCGATCAGGATGAACCAATGTGCTGGGAAGAATCTGCGCCCGGCGAAGACGGTTCGTTCACTGCGACAAAAGATGGTGTTGAGATCACTGTGCGGCCCAGAACCATGTAAATAATCTTGCAGGCAGCGTGCGCCAAGTGGCGGTCCATCGCCTGTCAGGTCACCGCCCGGTGGCAGGCTATTGCCAGCCGCGCGTCCACGCCCAGTGGAGGAAATCTTGCGGATCATCTAGCGGGGCGGCAGTGAGAATGGGATACCAATAGACAAAGAAGCCCAGTGCCCCGAGGATAAGCGCCCAGGGCACCAGCCGCTCTCCTTTTTGCCACAACCGCTCCACGCCAAGCGCCATCGCCCCTGAAAGGAACATGGCAGGAAGAAAATAGTGGAAATAGAATTGCACCGCCTTGGGTGCCACGACCCACATTGCCAGGCTGGCGCCATAAAGCAGCACGACAGCAAGACAGTCCATCCGCCTTTCGCGCCAACCTGCCCAGGCGCACCAGAGCAGCGCGATCAGACCGAACCACATCGTAACCGGATTGCCGATCAACATGATGCCGCGCTGTGCGCCATCGGCAAATTCATAGAGATACCAAATGGCCCGCTGGTTCCCGATCCATTGCCACCATACACTTTGATAAGGATGCGGTTCGGGCACCTGTGTTTGCAGCGCAAGCATGGTGGAATGCAGATCGATCAGGCCGGTGTGATTACCAGCAGGCACTGTCCAGAACAGGAACGGCCAATATGTCAGCGCATAGAGGATGAGTGGCACCAGACCCAGCCAGATACCCGCTTCCCACAATGGTATTCCCGCGACCGGCCAGCCGCGCCGCGAAAGCAGAAACCTGCTCCGTCCGCTCGCCAATCGGGCAATGAGGAACGCCAGCCCCGGCAGTATCGCGACGGGTATCGCATTCCACTTCGCCGCCATCGCGCCCCCCAGCGCCACACCCGCAATCGCCAACCGCCAGCGCCCCGTCTCGTTTTCGCGCACGGCACCAGCAAACATCCATAGGGCCAGCATTAGCAAGCCGACCATGAATACATCCAGCATGGCGACGCGCGCATGGACAAACAGAAAGTAATTGGTGGCTACGAAAAGGCCCGTCAGCATGCTCGCCAGGCGGGTGCGGCTGGAAAACCACGCTGCGCGCATGACGGCGAACAGCGCCAAGGTGCCAAAGGCAAGGCTGGGTATGCGCCAGCCAAATGGCGTGTCGCCAAACAGGAATATACCCAGCGCGATAACTTGCTTGCCGAGCGGCGGGTGTTCGATATTGATGGCAAATTGCAAATCCAGCACAGCGCGCGCCGCGGGCAGGTAATGCACCTCATCAAAATAGGGGGCGGTCGGAATGGTTATCCGCACCAGCGCCAGCCCAACAAAGGCCAGCGCGATGATGATATTCCAGACAATTGGATCGCGGGGTTGATCGGGCGGAGGACTCATGCTTGGGCCAAGCGATATCGGGGCAAGTGCGCAAGGGCAATTGGCAAAAGCCCATCTGACACCTAAACCGCGCCCGGAAACGAGATTGCGATGAAAAAGACGACCGGATCAAACCCTGCTATCACGTCCAAATGGCGTCCTGCCACACAGGCAGTGCGTGCAGGTACATGGCGAAGTGAACATGGCGAAACGAGCGAGGCGCTGTTTCTCACCAGTGGCTATAGCTACGATTCGGCAGAGGAAGTCGCTGCGCGCTTCGCGGGTGATGCAGTCGGAATGCAATATTCGCGGTTCCGCAATCCTACTGTTGATATGCTGCAAAGCCGCATCGCCGCGATGGAGGGGGCAGAAGCGTGTCTGGCGCAGGCAAGCGGCATGGCGGCGATGACCAGTTCGCTTCTATGCATGCTGTCAGCAGGCGATCACGTGGTCGCGGGACGCGCAGCGTTTGGATCGTGCCGCTGGATCCTCGATAATGTGCTCAATCGTTTCGGCATTACCCACACCGCGATTGACGGGACAGATAATGCCGCCTGGGAAGCTGCCGTGCAGCCAAATACCAAGGTATTCTTTTTCGAAACCCCGGCCAATCCGACGATGGATCTTGTGGATCTCGAATTCGTCTGTGGTCTTGCCCGGTCGAAGAATATCAAGACTGTGGTGGACAATGCTTTCGCCACGCCAGCGCTTCAGCGGCCGCTGGATTTTGGCGCTGATATTGTCGCCTATTCGGCTACCAAGCTTATGGATGGTCAAGGCCGCGTGATGGCTGGCGCCGTATGTGGCAGCAAGGAATGGATTGAGGAAAAGCTCAGCCCGTTCCAGCGCAATACCGGTCCGATCTGCGCGCCGTTCAATGCATGGGTAGTGATGAAGGGCCTGGAAACTTTGCCCCTGCGCGCAACCACGCAAAGCGCCAACGCGCTGCAGATTGCAACCTTCCTTGAAAACCGGGGGCTCTCTGTGCGTCATCCGGGCCTTGCCAGCCATCCGCAACATGCATTGGCGAAAAAGCAGATGAACGCGGCGGGACCGATTTTTGCGTTTGAAGCACCGGGCGAGGGCGATGCAGCGCGTGAAAAGGGGATGGCCCTGTGCAATGCGCTGGAACTGATCGACATCTCCAACAATATCGGCGATTCCAAGACGCTGGTCTGTCATCCTGCTACCACAACCCATCATAATATGGGCCCTGAAGGCCGTGCCAGTGCCGGCATCGGTGATGGCATGTTGCGCATCAATGTCGGGCTGGAAGATCCGCTGGACCTGATCGAAGACCTCGAACAGGCACTCGACAAGACAGGCATTTGATGGAGAGAGGTTTTCGGGAAATCGGATGCCTGACTCTTCTTGATACTTGTCTAACGGGAGCACATTGACGCCGGATGATGGCGGATACCGGACAAACGGCCCTTGTAGCCTCGGCAATTCGCGCTAATCTTGCACCCATGTCCACCAATGCCATCCATTCGCTGTTTCAGCATGTTGCGATTACCGAAGGCGTGACCATTCGCGTATCAGTCAATTTCATGCCCGAACAATCACGTGTGGGTGCTGGCCGGTGGTTCTGGGTCTATCATATCCGTATCGAAAATGGCCGCGATGAACGTGTGCAGTTGAAAACGCGGCACTGGCGCATCACGGATTCCAATGGGATGGTGAATATCGTCGATGGTGAAGGTGTAGTCGGGGAAAGCCCGTTGCTAGAGCCGGGGCAGACGCATGATTACGTGTCGGGCTGCGAATTGACGACCAATCTCGGCGCGATGGAGGGGCATTACGGTTTCGCCCATGCCGATGGGACACTCTTCGAAGTGGCGATACCCCATTTCCCGCTGGCTGCTCCGGCAGATTTCTCCGTTTAGACGTAAACCCGGCCTTTATTGCTTATTACTGAAAGCCTGCGTGTGCCAGCATGGCGGCGCGCCTTTGGGTAGGTTGTAATCAAGCGACTTGCCGCACGGCCTGTTGATCCATATTGGCTGGCTTCAGGATATCCCGATGAAACGAACTCACCTGCCTCTCAACGCCTTGCGCGTCTTCGATGCTGCCGCCCGCCATCTGAGCTTTACTCGGGCTGCGGATGAGCTGGCGGTGACGCCAGCTGCGGTGGGCCAGCAAATCCGCGCACTTGAAGATGTGCTCGGCGTGGTCCTGTTCCGCCGCACGTCAAGGGGACTGGAACTGACAGACGAGGCTGGCGCAGGCCTTGATTCGCTGCGCGCGGGTTTTCTGCATTTTGAAGAAAGCGTGCAGGCTATGCAGGCGGGACAGGCAAGCTCCAATTACGCCATTGCCGCACCGCGCGAATTTTACGCCCAGTGGCTTGCGCCAAGGCTGGCGCGTTTCCGTGCCGAATATCCGGACATCAGATTCCAGCTCGCCGCAGACGAAGCCGCCGATTTCACTGAGACCAATCTCGATCTCGTAGTGCGTCTGGTCGAAGGGCCGGGTGAAATGGAAGGGCTGCAACTTGAAGACGGGCAACGCATTGCCGTCTCGGCGAAGGGTGCGCCGGAAAGCTGGATAAGCTGGCCTACGCATGAACCAGATGATGGCACTGACATTGGCCTTCATGTGGGCAATTCTGGACAGGCGCTCAGCTCTGCTCTGGCGGGCCTGGGGCGCGCATGGCTGCCGCTTCCGCTGGTGGCCGAAGCGCTGGCAGACGGGCGGCTGGAGGCCTTGGGCGATCCGCAGCAATGCCGCCGGGCCTATTGGCTGCTCGCACCACGTCCGCAATGGCGGCAAAAGAAGGTCAAGGCCCTGGTTGATTTTCTCTCTGCTCAATGACGCAGACGCCGGTTCTGCATGGGGACCGTTTCTTCTGTCGTGACTTGATGGTTGTGGGTCCGCTGAAGGAAGAATGGCGGAGTTAGGGAGGATTAACCTGGATCGGCTAGAAAGGCGCGTCTGCCGTCGATAGGGTCAGGCTACTTTGTTTCATTAGGGGAATTTCATGCGATTCGGATTTCAAAAGACTGCACTTCTGGCAGGGGCGGCAGCCCTGATAGTTCCGGCAGGGGCAACGGCACAGGCGGTCAATCTCGATTCGCAGTCCGGCGACGTGCGTGCGTTCCAGGGCAACGTCGATGGCGCTGCGGCCACGTTTGAAGTGACCGTGCCTGCCAGCTCGATCATGCAGATTGATGTAATGACCACTTCCGATCTCGATCCCATTGTCACCGTCACCGATGCCGCGACGGGTGAGGTAATCGCAGAGGATGACGATGGCGGCGGCGATCTGAATTCGCGTGTGCGAATCCGTGGCGAAAACGGCCGCCGTATCATGATCTCGGTCGACAGCTATGATTCGACCTGGGTCGAAGCCGGAGAAGCTTATGGCGGTACATTCGACCTGCGTCTGACCACCAGCGCCTATACCGCGCCCGTCACCCGCGTAGTGGGGTATGGCGCGCGCGAAATCGGCACGATCATAGGCGAGCCGCATGAGTTCATCTTTACCGCACAACCCGGCGACACTCTGGAAGTGGCCCTGCTGGCCGAGGGAGACCTTGATCCCTATCTCGAACTTAAGGACGCCGAGGGCGGAAGTATCGCCTACAATGATGATGGCGGTGAAATGCTCAATTCGCTGCTTGTCCATACTTTCGAAAGTGGCGGGACCTATACGATCCTTGCGTCAGCCTATGGCGAGACCGAGGGTGATTACACGTTGCGCATCCGCGAGCAGCGCACCCACAGCGCACAATTGCCGCTCCAGGTGATCGGCCTCGATGACGAGGCGTCGGGCGAGCTTGCATCTGAATGGCTGGAAAACTCGCTGCTGCCGTCCTCCATCGATTATCAACTTAGCGAGCAGGCGAAGGCCGCGATCATGGCGGGCAATGGCGAAGTCACCATCCGCATGAGCGCGGTTGAGGGCGATGATCCCGATTTCGGCGGCGATCTCGATTCCTATATTGAACTAGGCTTCGAGACGCCGCTGGGCTTCGCAGTGGCAGATAGCGATGATGACGGGGCCGGTGATCGCGACGCGATGCTGCCGGTAAACCTTGGCCTGCTGGCCTCATACCCGGACATGCTCGATATGCTGCGCATCAGGGTGAAGGGCTATAGCGGCTCCATGGGGCAATATGTGGTGAAGATCTCACAGGGCATGGAAGCCCGCGCCCAGGGATGGGAACAGGGGATGGAAATACCTCCAACCCCGGCCATGTCGGTTCCTTCCAACTGATTGCTGCAAACTTCGCTTAACGGCCATGTACGGGGCGGGAGGGAAACCTTTCGCCCCCTATGTCGTCAGCTTTGCGGTCAGACCTGCGCGTCTATCCCCGCTTCTCTAGGTCCATCTCGCAACCCCCCGCTGCCTTCCGAGCGGCGCGAAAACCATTGCGCCCGGGTCTTACGTAGCTTGTAGCGCGCTTAGAGCGACCCCCATGTGCCGCGCCGCCTGCTTGACGATTCCGGCGGCGGCCCAAATGTACGATAAACTTGCGCTGGCGAAGCTGAACAGGCGCGGTGACGTAGTAAGTGGCTTGCGGTCCGGTATGGATAATATTCGATATTTGCCTCTCGGAGCTGACACACGACCTTCCAGAAGACGCGAAATCACTCGATTTCCGATGTTTCTCCCGTTCAGCGGATGAAAGATTTTGGCGCCAGCCCAACGATATATCTCTACCGAAATCGGTTGATATTAACGCATTCAACACCATTCACGCATGTCTACTTATCGTAAGATCGCTCGGAACTCGATAGGATCACTGACTTTCAATGGCATTCGCTCAAGGGTGAATGTTACAAAATCAGGGATTGCGATCGCTCGATGTGATCGCACTGGGGCATGCACTTTGATAAACAGGACCATGGAACTGGACGGCTTGCGTCGACGGCTGGATGGGTTGACGGATAAGCAGCGCGAGGTGCTGAACCTTCTCGTGCAGCACAAGACTTCGAAGGAAATCGCCCGCATTCTCGGGATTTCTCCCTATACTGTCGACCAGCGTATCGCTGCTGCGCGCCGCAAAATGAATGCCCGATCGCGCAATGAGCTTGCCGCCGAATATCAGAACGCGACCTCCGATTTATCCGATCAATCCATATCCGAAGGATCAGTATACCAATCTTCGCAGGTCGGAAAATCTGACGAAACCCGAGATGAAGGGTCAGGGAACGACGCGAATGTCGAAGACCGGGATAAACATCCAGATGCGACCAATCGCTCTGGCAGGAATCTCCCGGTCGTGGACTACCGCGTTGTCCCGGAGTCTTTCGAGGGCAACCTTGGTTATTTCTGGCGCGTTGCGGCGATCGTAGGGATCACACTGATTTTCTTGATTGTCGTGCTTGTCGGTTTTGCCATCTTCGCGCAATTGTCCGATTTGCTGAGTTAAGCGCCCGAACAGGACTCCTGGTGATTTCATCGGCCGAAAGGCCCACAGGAGAACGATTATGACTATGTCTTACAACGTTGCGCAAATGCGGATTGTGCGTGAACTGCGCGAAGCCGAAAAGGCTCTGGATGACGCACTGCTTCGCCAGAGCAGCCTGCTTTCCGCCATGGTTCAGGCACGTAAGGATACAGGCGCTGCACCCTTCACCGGGCAGGAAGCATTGATGCGTCTCAGCAAGTCGCACCAGACCCTCGTTTCTGCAGGCGGTGATCTTGCCCGCGTGCATTCAAACCTCCTCAGCGTGCAGCAGGACGTGCTCGGTTTTGAAGAATGCCCCCCCGAAGGCAAGCCTATGGCAACAGGTGAAAGTGCACCGGCTTCGATGAAGCTCGCCGGATAATTCGGTTTGCCGGATTACGTTATAGTCGTGGCAACGGTGGCCGTTACGATCGCACTCTTTTCTGCGATTCAAGGCGGCCACCCTGAGCGTTGGGCTTCGGTGATTATCGTAGGTGGTATCGTTTTGGACCTGATCATTCAGGCAACGATTGGCCATAGGTCATTCGAACATTTCGATATCAGCCGCCTGAGCATCGACCTCGTTCAGTTCGCAGCCTTGTTGATCATCGCACTCCGGGCGAACCGCAACTATCCCCTTGGTCTAGCGGCGGCGCAATTGCTTGCGATTGTCGGCAATCTGGCAGCCTTGTTTCACAGGGACGGCTGGAACGAGGCATATTGGGCGATGACGCAGATGCCGATCCTGCTGCAACTTTCCATTCTCGCAGGTGGCCTTTGGGCGCACCGTCGGCGCGTCTCGCGCATCGGGAATTACAATAGCTGGTCCCCCAGAATGGCTGGGGGCAGAGGATTTTCATGAATTCCCAAGTTGCTATCAAGCAATCCTATTTGAACAACGCCGCCTCGGATCTCAGTCCGGACCAAATCCGCAATCTGGCCGAGAGTCTCTTGCGATTGGCAGATTGTATCGATCAGGACTGGCAAGGACCGGAGATCAAGTCGATCTTTCGATGGCCTAATGAACTGAGCAAGATTGAAAAGAATGCCTTGAACTTGGCAGAGAAGGCTCGGCAGACTTACGAACGGCGACGCTTGCGGAACAAAAGCCTGCCGTCATCCCTGCTGGGTGAACCGGCGTGGGACATGCTTCTGGAACTCTTTATGCAATATGCAGGCGGAGCAAAGGTTTCCACTACAAGTCTTTGCATTGCATCTGGTTGTCCGCCGACAACAGCCTTGCGATATGTGGGCTTGATGGAAAACGAAGGGCTTTTAAAAAGAACGCCCGCCGAAACGGATAAACGGCTCGTCTTTGTCGAACTGACGGATGCCGGGGTGATCGCAATAGGGCGGTATCTGGAACGACTTTAAGATTGTGCCGCTTGCAAGCCGCTTGGGTGAAGCCAAGAGCGGATGCGAGCGGTTGTGTTTGAGGCCAAGCAAATACTTGGGCGCGTCTCATGCTGACGGGCGGAGATTAGGAGGAGGGGGTGGAAAAAAGATTATCTAAATCGGAAGGGCTTTAGATCCACATACATAAGCGATGGAGGTTTCACTACAAGGTTGCTTAGCTGCGAATTTCGTTCGAAGTCGATGAAATTACCGAATGAAGCACGCAAATTGGACACAGTGTTCTTTGTCCAGAGATTAGGGTATTCGCATTTAAATGGAAAAGTACCGTTTACTTGGACAGGGGCTTTTCCCCGAGACATTGCCACCGTGTTTTGATGCGACTGACCTGAAGCGCGCTTTCCGTGGGTTCGTCCCAAAATTACGCGAGAGGAAGTTTTTTAAACGCTCATCGTCTCTCATTAAGTTTAGCGGCACCAAGCATGATGGTTCTAGGAGGACGTTTGCCGCGCCCAATCCTGCTCAATTTTTTCACGTTTGTGAGTTTGTCGGTGAAAACTGGGATTTTATCGACGAACGAATTTCAGCATCACCGCTAATAGTAAGCAAGCCGAAGCCTGCTGGGGAATCTGCTGATCGACCGATTATAATTCCGTCGCTTTCAAATCTTACAACTGAAGCATCCGAGAAACTGAGTTTCAGTCCAATCATCGTCAAAGCTGATATTTCTCAGTTTTTTCCAAGTATATACACTCATTCAATTCCTTGTGACGTGACCCCCTGATTTTCCTCCAAGTTGGATTAGAGTCCGGCCCTGACAGAAGGACGGACGAGATGAAGAGAACGAGGTTTTCAGAAGAGCAGATCATTGGCGTGCTGAAGGAAGCGGAGGCGGGAGCCAAGACCGCTGACCTTGCCCGTCGGCACGGTGTATCTGAAGCGACGATCTACAACTGGAAGTCGAAGTATGGCGGGATGGAAGTGTCCGATGCCCGGCGGCTGAAGGAGCTGGAGAGCGAGAACGCGAAGCTGAAGCGTTTGCTGGCCGATGCGATGCTGGACAAGGCGGCGTTGAAGGATCTTCTGGCAAAAAAGTTTTGACGCCCGCCGCGCAGCGGGAAGCTGTTGCTCATCTCCAGGCGTGCCATGGGATGAGCGAGCGGCGGGCGTGCCGTGTCATCGATGCTGATCGCAAGAGCGTGCGTTACCGTTCCACCCGGGACGATGACGTCGATCTGCGTGAGAAGCTGCGCGAGCTGGCCAACCAGCGTCGCCGGTTCGGCTATCGCCGTCTGCATATCCTGCTGCGCCGGGAGGGGATCATGATCAACCGCAAGAAGACCCAGAGGCTCTACCGTGAGGAAGGCTTGGCGGTCAGGCGACGACGTAGCCGCAGGCGTGCTGTTGGCACAAGGGCACCTGCTCCGGTTCTGGCGCTGCCGAACCAGCGCTGGAGCCTGGACTTTGTTCACGACCAGATGGCTTCGGGAAGACGGTTCCGGGTGCTCAACGTGGTCGATGACGTGACCCGGGAGTGCCTGGCAGCGGTGCCGGACACCTCGATCTCTGGTCGCCGTGTCGTTCGCGAGCTGACCGCACTGATCGAACAGCGCGGCAAGCCAGGCATGATCGTCAGCGACAATGGCACCGAGCTCACCAGCAACGCTGTGCTGGCATGGTGCGGCGAGGTCGGCGTGGAGTGGCATTACATCGCGCCCGGAAGGCCGATGCAGAATGGCTATGTCGAGAGCTTCAATGGCCGGATGCGGGACGAACTGCTCAACGAGACGCTGTTCTTGAGTATGGCCCATGCCCGTGTCGAGATCGCGGCCTGGGTCGAAGACTACAATCGGGAGCGACCACACTCGTCTCTCGGTTACGCAACACCGGCGGCGTTCGCCGCTGAACTGGATAAGCAATGGCCTGCTTCGCTACGCCCTACGGGCTCCGCTACGCAGCCCATTGCTTCAACCGCGCTGATGCGCAAAACAACCGCCCGGCTCTAATCCCAGCTGGGGGAAAGCTGGGGGTCACGTCACTTGGGTGGCCCACGGTAAAGAAGCTTCGAAGGCAGACCAAGCACCAGATTCAAAAGAAAACCCCTTCAATAATTTAGACTATTTTGTTCAGCGTTGTCAGTCTGCCGAAACGAGGGGTGTCGAAGTAGGATCTGATGCTTTTCGTATTATAGCCGAATTCATCGGTAGCGAAATTGATCGCAAGCTTGTCGAATCGGCCGGAAATAAAATCGTCGGCGGTGCTCGCCATGTTGATGATTTTTTCTTAGGTGTCCGGACAGAATCTGACGCTCAAGTGGTTTTGTCCGCACTGCGAAGCGTACTGTCAGAATATCACTTTCAACTTAACGATTCAAAGACAAAAATTGTTAGTGGTTTGGTGCCGCTCAATGAAATTTGGGCTCAGGATTTAAGAAGAAAAGTTGCTCAATTAAGTAAATACACAAACAACCGCGATCGACTGGTTCAAGTTCTAAATGAATCAACGGAATTAGCCGGAAACTTAGGCACCGATAGTCCGGTAAAAATCTTCTTAAGAGGTGTAGACGAGGCAAGTGTTTATGATCGGGATACAGAGTGGGGCTCACTAGAGCCATACCTCCAGCGCATTTGCTTTCATCATGCTCACTGCATCGACTACGTGTTCTTGCTCGTCGTGAAGCGATTTGCAACAGGTCGAAAACTCGACACCGAAGGTTGGTGCGAGGTTGCAAATGAGCTAATTCGTAAGGCTGGCGCCTTTGGTCACGACCATGAAATGCTTTGGAGCCTTTGGCTGCTCGTCTCGTTGCGCTCAGTATTCCACGAAGATCTAGGTTTCGTGGACAAAGGTTGCATACCAGCCATCTGTTGGTAAGTGAGGGAATTGAACAATTAATTTCTGTGGAGACAATCGAGTGCGTGGAGCATATTTGCTGATAGCTTTTTCGGCGGCGCTGGCAGCATGCGGGCAGTCAACCGATCAAACGGCATCTTCAAATGGCGCGGAACAAGCTCAGAATCGGTCGGCACCGGCTGCGGGCGAGAGCAATGGCGATTGGTCATCACTCAGCGAATATGTCGGTCAACATCCCGTGGATAGCAAATTTTACGACGAAAGCCCGATAGCGCCGCAACTCAGGAACCTTCTGGGAGACAAGCTGAACGTGCTGATGCAGAACAGCGACACAGCCGCCCCCTTGCAACGCGATGGCGAAGTTTTCTTCACGTCGGGCAACAAGGATAATGAGGGGGGTAGCGACGCATTCTATCTGCTCGTCGATCCGTCAGCCAAGGCTGTCGAGGTCGGCCTTTGGGAAAACGGCGAGTTGACCGTTTATAAGACCCCGGGTTCCGACATTCCGAAACCGCAAGATATCCAGACGACAATATCGAACACGGAGATGTAGACGTCGCTGTCGAGCGGCAGGAACGAAGAGCAATCCTTGACGCGTAACTCATCCGCTGATTCAAGACTATCTTTTGGAGGCAGTCTTGGGCGAACGGATTGGCGTTACGGATGAAGAGTGGGAATTAATCGAGCCGCTGCTGCCGCCGGAACGCGGTCGTGGCTGTCGCCCGGCGCAGCATAACCGGCCCTACTTCGAGGGCATGATGTGGATCGCGCGGACCGGGGCTCAGTGGCGGCATCTTCCCGACGAGTATGGCAAGTGGAACAGCGTGTTCAGACGCTATCGACGATGGGTTGCGACCGGAGTGTTTGATGCCATGCTCGAGACACTGGCCGAGCTGGCGGGCCGGGACACTTCCGCCGACATGATCGACAGCACGGTTGTCCGGGCACATCATTGTGCAGTCGGCATAAAAAGGGGACTCAGCAAAGAGAGGCGCTTGGCCGATCGCGAGGCGGCTTTTCCACCAAGCTCCACGCAAGATGCGACGCCAGAGGGCTACCGCTCGGCTTCGTGCTGACACCCGGACAGGCGCACGATGTGCAGGGCTTTGCTCCGCTGTTCCGCTTGATAACCGACCGGATCGAGGCTTTCCTGGCAGACCGGGGCTACGATGCCGATGCGATCCGCGATGAGATCGAGGCGGCAGGCGTCGAAGCTGTCATCCCGGCCAAAACCAACCGGCGCAATCCCGCCCCGCACGATCGTGCGAAATACAGGTGGCGCAATCAGATCGAGCGGCTGTTCAACAAGCTCAAGAACTGGCGAAGGATCGCAACCCGATACGACAAGACCAAGGAATCCTACCTCGGCTTCGTTGCGCTTGCTTCAGTCAAACTCTGGATACCCTTTGTCCACGAAGCCTAGTTAAGTTCGTTTGCGATTATTCAGGTGTTTATTCAAACGCTATGTTGATAGTAGCGAAACAAGATGGTAGGATACAGTCTCTACCCTTAAAATTTGGAGACAAGATCGCAACGGATGGTGATCGATGGCTCGAAGGCTTGGTGGCAAGAAGTTGTGGCTACTCGAACGCTAAGTTCAAAGGTGCTTTCGCTGAGGAATTTTCACACCTTGCAGACAAGGGGCTGCGGTTCATCGACTTTGACGCTCACATTGAGGCGGTAAGAAAACATGATGCGGACGCCATAAGTCACACTCGATACGGCTATGATTCTGATAAAAATGAAAACGACGGCTGGCTCGCCAAAGATGATGATGATGATGATGATTACGCGTTTTAGAGGGGCCGTCACCACCCTTGACCACCACACCAAATCCAACTAAGTGCGCCCCCATCCAAGGCTAGCCTCGCGCCAGTCATGGTCAGATAGAGCTGAACATTGCCGGTCATGTCCCGGGGCTCCTCACTTACAGGCGAGGGGCTCTTTTCTATTGAGGTGGTAGCGATACCGCCGGGGCAGCCGCCAAAGTAACCCGGTGCCACTGGTTCGGGTGGAGTGTTTTCAGGCTCGTGCAGCATCCGCGTCCGGCGGGTTGGGGGTAATGTCCTCCGGCAGGCCGGATTGATCGGACGAAGTTTCGCACGGTCTTTTTAAACAATCCACGCAGCTACGGCGCCAAGAGGCCTGGTTTTCGCCTCGCTATCGGAATGTGGTCCGCCTTTGGGCACCCGCGCTCCTTTCAGCAAAAGTGGGAACCGGTTTTGCGCCCGAATGGGTGCGCTGGGGTGACAATGTCGTCGCCCCAGACAATTAGGTGAAGAGAAACGAATGCCGACTATCAACCAGCTGGTGCGTAACCCGCGCAAGCCCGTCAAGGCCAAGAGCAAAGTGCCTGCGATGGAAGCCAACCCGCAAAAGCGCGGTGTTTGCACGCGCGTCTATACGACGACTCCGAAAAAGCCGAACTCGGCGCTGCGCAAGGTTGCGAAGGTTCGCCTGACCAACCAGCGCGAAGTCATCGCCTATATTCCGGGCGAGGGCCACAATCTGCAGGAACACTCCGTGGTGCTGATCCGCGGCGGCAAGGTCCGCGACCTTCCCGGCGTGCGCTATCATGTGCTGCGCGGCGTGCTCGATACGCAGGGTGTGAAGGATCGCCGCCAGAGCCGTTCAAAATACGGTGCCAAGCGTCCGAAGTAAGGTTTTAGGCTTGCCGCTGGCGCATGTGCCGGTGGCGAGGATGAGTTTTGTTGGGTGCGGGTCTTTACCGGCTCCTCGGCAACAGTTCCGCTGCAAGGCGGGCGCCGCCCACACTCCGAAGGAGTTTTGAAAAATGTCACGTCGTCGTCGTCCCGATAAGCGGGAAATCCTGCCCGATCCCAAGTTTGGTGATCAGGTTTTGTCGAAATTCATGAACAACCTCATGCTCGACGGGAAAAAGGCTGTTGCTGAAGGCATCGTCTATTCCGCGTTCGAAACCGTGGAAGCCAAGGCCAAGACCGATCCGGTCCAGCTTTTCCACGAAGCGTTGAACAATGTGAAGCCGCAGGTCGAAGTGCGCAGCCGCCGTGTTGGTGGTGCGACTTATCAGGTGCCTGTGGAAGTTCGCCCCGAACGTGCCCAGGCGCTGGCGATCCGCTGGTTGATCTCGGCTGCGCGTGGCCGTGCCGAAACCACCATGAGCGCACGCCTTTCGGGCGAGCTGATGGATGCGGCGAACAATCGCGGCAACGCGGTGAAGAAGCGTGAAGATGCTCACCGTATGGCCGATGCGAACCGCGCGTTCAGCCACTATCGCTGGTAGTATCGCTTGAAGCGGCCCGGGCCAAGGTGGTCCGGGTCTTCAAGCGGCCAGATTGCACACTATATGGGGCGCGAGTTTTCGTGCCTCTCACACCCCTCAAGGCAAGCCCGTAAGGAATTAACATGGCCCGCGAGTACCCGCTGGAGCGTTATCGCAATATCGGCATCATGGCCCACATCGATGCCGGCAAGACAACCACGACCGAGCGTATCCTTTATTACACCGGCAAATCCTACAAGATCGGCGAAGTGCATGATGGCGCGGCGACGATGGACTGGATGGAGCAGGAGCAGGAACGCGGCATCACCATCACCTCGGCAGCGACGACCACATTCTGGTCGGCCGAAGATGGCGAAGGTCCCAAGCACCGCATCAACATCATCGACACTCCCGGCCACGTCGACTTCACCATCGAAGTCGAACGCAGCCTGCGCGTACTCGATGGCGCGGTCGCCGTGTTTGACGGGGTTGCAGGTGTAGAGCCGCAGTCCGAAACCGTGTGGCGCCAGGCGGACAAGTATAAAGTCCCCCGCATGTGCTTCATCAACAAGCTGGATCGTACGGGCGCTGATTTCTATTACTGCGTTCAGTCGATCATCGACCGTCTCGGCGCGAAGCCGCTGGTGCTTTATCTGCCGATCGGCATGGAAAGCGATCTCAAGGGTGTTGTCGATCTCGTCAACAATCGCGGCATCGTTTGGGAAAACGACGGGTTGGGTGCGACGTTCAACTATGTCGATATCCCTGCTGATCTCGCCGACCGGGCCGCTGAGTATCGCGAAAAGCTGATCGAAACCGTCGTTGAACAAGACGATGACGTGATGGAAGCCTATCTCGAAGGTCAGGAACCTGAAGTGGCCACGATCAAGCGGCTGATCCGCATGGGCACCATGGCGCAATCATTTGTGCCCGTGCTGTGTGGTTCCGCGTTCAAGAACAAGGGCGTCCAGCCCCTTCTCGACGCGGTGGTTGATTACATGCCATCGCCGCTGGATGTGGCCGCCATCGAAGGTATCATCCCCGATTCCGACGAAACGGCAAAGCGTCCCAGCTCAGATGACGAGCCTTTCTCGGCTCTCGCCTTCAAAATCATGAACGATCCGTTCGTCGGCTCGCTTACCTTCACGCGCATTTATTCGGGCAAGCTCAGCAAGGGCCAGGTCCTGAACTCGGTGAAGGACAAGAAGGAAAAGATTGGCCGCATGCTTCTGATGCACTCCAATAATCGCGAGGACATCGAAGAAGCATTTGCCGGCGATATCGTCGCTATTGCAGGAATGAAGGATACGACCACCGGTGACACGCTGTGTGATCCGGCTCACCCGATCATTCTGGAGCGGATGGAGTTCCCCGATCCCGTGATCGAACTTTCGGTGGAACCCAAGACCAAGGCTGATCAGGAAAAGATGGGCGTTGCGCTCAATCGTCTGGCTGCCGAGGACCCTTCATTCCGGGTCACCACCGATCACGAATCGGGTCAGACGATCATCAAGGGCATGGGCGAATTGCACCTCGACATTCTTGTCGATCGCATGAAGCGTGAGTTCAAGGTCGAGGCCAATGTCGGCGCGCCGCAGGTTGCATATCGCGAATCGCTCGGCCGTGAAGTCGAAGTCGATTACACTCATAAGAAGCAGTCGGGTGGTTCCGGCCAGTTCGGTCGCGCCAAGGTAATCGTCGGTCCGGGTGAACGTGGCCAGGGTGTGATCTTCGAAGACGAAGTCAAGGGCGGCAATATCCCCCGCGAGTTTATCCCAGCGGTGGAAAAAGGCATGCGCGAGCAGGCCGAGAGCGGCTATCTCGTCGGCTTCCCGATCATCGATTTCACCATCCGACTGGTGGACGGCGCCTCGCATGACGTCGATTCCAGCACTGTGGCTTTTGAAATCTGTGGCCGTGGTGCCATGCGTGAAGCGGCGGAACGGGCTGGCATCAAGCTGCTGGAGCCGGTCATGAAGGTCGAGGTTGTCACTCCTGAGGATTATCTCGGCGATGTGATCGGCGATCTGATGAGCCGTCGTGGGCAGGTTCAGGGCCAGGACACCCGTGGCAATGCCATGGCCGTTGATGCTCATGTGCCGCTTGCCAACATGTTCGGCTATGTGAATGAGCTGCGCTCGTTCACGCAGGGCCGTGCGCAATATACGATGCAGTTCAGTCATTATGACGAGGTGCCTGCAAATGTCGCGCAAGAGGTCAAGGAGAAGCTTGCCTAAGCCAAAGCAAGTGTTTAGGGGCGGCGCCTTATTCAACGGGTGCCGCTTCCTCTCCCGATGAAATTTAATTCTGACAAACAGAGGTTATTGAGAAAATGGCGAAGGAAAAATTTGAGCGGAACAAGCCGCACTGCAACATCGGCACCATTGGTCACGTTGACCACGGCAAGACTACGTTGACTGCGGCTATCACCAAGGTGCTCGGCAGTGCTGTCGATTTCGCAAACATCGACAAGGCTCCTGAAGAGCGCGAGCGCGGCATCACGATTTCAACCGCTCACGTCGAATACGAAACCGACAACCGCCACTATGCGCACGTCGATTGCCCGGGTCATGCCGACTATGTGAAGAACATGATCACCGGTGCGGCGCAGATGGACGGCGCTATCCTGGTTGTGAACGCTGCCGATGGCCCCATGCCGCAGACCCGCGAGCACATCCTGCTCGCTCGTCAGGTCGGTGTTCCGGCGCTGGTCGTGTACATGAACAAGGTCGACCAGGTCGATGACGAGGAAATCCTCGAGCTCGTCGAACTGGAAGTCCGCGAACTGCTGTCGAGCTATGATTTCGACGGTGACAACATTCCGATCATCAAGGGTTCGGCTCTGGCTGCCCTTGAAGGCCGCGATGAAGAAATCGGCGAAAAGTCCATCCTCGAGCTGATGGCTGCTGTCGACGAGCACATCCCGCAGCCCGATCGTCCGGTCGATCAGGCATTCCTGATGCCGATCGAAGACGTGTTCTCGATCTCGGGTCGTGGTACTGTTGTTACCGGCCGTATCGAAACAGGCGTTGTGAATGTTGGCGACGAAGTTGAAATCGTCGGCATCAAGGACACCAGCAAGACGACCGTGACCGGCGTCGAAATGTTCCGCAAGCTGCTTGATCGCGGCGAAGCTGGCGACAATGTCGGTGCCCTGATCCGTGGCGTTGCACGTGATGACGTGGAGCGTGGCCAGGTTCTCGCAAAGCCGGGTACGGTTACTCCGCACACCGATTTCGATGCCGAGGTCTACGTGCTGTCGAAGGACGAAGGTGGCCGTCACACGCCGTTCTTCGCCAACTACCGTCCGCAGTTCTACTTCCGCACCACCGACGTGACCGGCGAAGTTGTACTTCCCGAAGGCACCGAGATGGTTATGCCTGGCGACAATGTTTCGATTGGCGTGAAGCTGATTGCTCCGATTGCCATGGACGAAGGCCTGCGCTTTGCCATCCGTGAAGGCGGTCGCACCGTCGGTTCGGGCGTGGTTTCGAAGATCACCAAGTAATTCTGCGTGGCGCCTCAGGCGCTGCCAGAGCTTAAAAGTGGCCCGGCACTCATGTGAGTGTCGGGCTCTTTTTATGAAGGCATGTTTATTCGGGCGTGGCGGGTCGAAGGTCCGTCACAAGGTTGCCGACACAGTTATCGGCAAAATGTCCGATTTCAGGGTTGTCAGCCAAGTCAGCAACCCGTATAGGCCCGCCAACGGCCGGGGATTCGTCTCTGGCGTAATGAATTTCGGGAAGGCCGCCCGTTCCGGGAAACCGGACATCAACGGAGCGGGCCTTTTCTTTTTTGCGGGTTGGAAACGGCTCGCTTGGCTCTTTCGCATCGGTAGTTGGAAACATGGACGCACAGAATATCCGTATTCGCCTCAAGGCCTTCGATCACCGCGTGCTCGACCAGGCAACTGGCGAGATCGCGGACACCGCACGCCGCACTGGCGCGCTTATTCGTGGTCCCATTCCTCTCCCGACGCGCATTGAGAAGTTCACCGTGAACCGCGGCCCGCATATCGACAAAAAGTCGCGCGAGCAGTTCGAGGTGCGCACTTACAAGCGGTTGCTCGACATCGTGCAGCCCAACGCCCAGACGGTCGATGCGCTGATGAAGCTCGATCTTGCTGCGGGCGTGAATGTCGAAATCAAGCTGGCTTGATTTCGATCTGACGGTCCATCGGCACGGACCTTAAACCTGCCGCCAGTTTCGGGGCTCCATATGGCCCCGCCGGTTTACAAGACCGGCAAGACATAGGGATACCGCCGGCCTCTCCCTTTCGGGAATTACAGGTCGGGCTGCGTCCCCCGTCTCGCCAGATCGGCCATTCAGGTCGTGAAGGTAACTCAGCCCGGACGGGGCGACGTGTCGACAATTCGGGCTGGCAAGCACCTGGGGATGGTCCTCTTGTGCCTCTGTTTAAGGAGCATGGTCATGCGCACTGGCGTGATCGCGAAAAAAGTCGGGATGACCCGCCTCTTCCAGGAGGATGGCCGCCATGTGCCGGTCACCGTCCTGTCGTTGGAGGGTTGTCAGGTAACCGCTAATCGTACCGAAGAGCGTGATGGATATTGGTCCGTCCAGCTTGGTGCCGGCGATGCCAAGCACAAGAATGTCAACAAGCCGCAGCGCGAAGCTTTCGCCAAGGCTGAAGTCGGCCTCAAGCAGAAGGTCGCCGAATTCCGTGTCGAGAACGAGGAGGGCCTCCTTCCTGTCGGCGCGACGATCACGGCGGACCATTTCATTGCTGGCCAGAAGGTCGATATCACGGGTCACACCGTTGGTAAGGGCTTTGCCGGCGCTATGAAGCGTTGGGGTTTCGGCGGTCTGCGCGCGACGCACGGCGTTTCCATCTCTCACCGTTCGCACGGTTCGACGGGTAACCGCCAGGATCCGGGTAAGGTTTTCAAGAACAAGAAGATGGCCGGCCACATGGGCGATCGTCAGCGCACTCAGCAGAACCTGGAAGTCGTGCGCACCGATTCAGAGCGTGGCCTGATCTTCGTGAAGGGCTCTGTTCCCGGTCACAAGAATGGCTGGCTTCTCGTCAAGGATGCCGTCAAGTTCGCGCTTCCCGAAGCGGTTCCATTCCCCGGTGCGATGCGTCGCAACGCGGGCGAGACCGCTACCGAAGATGCAACGCCCGGTCTCGTCGAGAGTGCGGCAGAGCACGCGGTGAACCCCGAAGTATCTCCCGAGCAGCAGGAAAAGCTGGCAGTGGAGCAGGAAGCTGGCGCTGATACCGCTGCCGATAACGGAGCCGACAATGGCACTGCCGGTGGCGATGATAACGCCAAGAACGAGGAAGGCTGATCGCCATGAAGGTGAAGGTCCAGAAAATCGACGGCAAGGCTGCTGGCGACGTAGAGCTCAATGATGCCGTATTCGGTATCGAGCCGCGTGCCGACATCCTGCACCGCGTTGTCACATGGCAGCTCGAAAACCGCCGCGCTACTGCGCGTCCGACGCGTGAGCGTTCGGACGTCAACCGCACCGGCAAGAAATGGGGCAAGCAAAAGGGTTCCGGCGGCGCACGCCACGGCGACCGCGGCGCTCCCATCTTCATCGGTGGTGGTAAGGCTCACGGTGCGCGCAAGCGCGACTTCGAGCAGTCGCTCAACAAGAAGATCCGAGCTCTCGGCCTGAAGATGGCTTTGAGCAGCAAGGCGAAAGACGGCCTTATCGTCGTCGACAGTCTCGATCTGAAAGATGCCAAGACCAAGGCGCTCAAGGGCCAGTTCGACAAGAATGGCTGGAACGGCAAGGTTCTGGTGATCGACGGTGAAGCAGTGGCTGATGGCTTTGCAAAGGCGGCGGGCAATCTGCCCGGTGTCAATGTGATGCCGGCTGTTGGCGCCAATGTTTATGACATCCTCAACCACGACACGCTGGTCCTGACCAAGGACGCTGTCGAAAAGCTGGAGGCGCGGTTCAATGGCTAAGAAGCAAGGAATCGACGCGCGTCACTATGACGTTATCCTCGCGCCGCACATCACCGAGAAATCGACGATGGCTGGTGAGAATAACGCCATCGTGTTCAAGGTCGCCAACGATGCGACCAAGCCGCAGATCAAGGAAGCGGTCGAAGCGCTGTACGACACCAAGGTCGTTGGCGTGAATACGATCGTGGTCAAGGGCAAGTCCAAGCGTTGGAAGGGCAAGCCCTACAAGCGTTCAGACTTCAAGAAGGCGATCGTGAGGCTGGCTGAGGGCCAGGACTCGATCGACTTCACGAGCCAGATCTGAGGCCAGGGACAGGAAAAGAACGATGGCACTCAAGAACTACAAACCGACTAGCCCGGCACGCCGCGGCCTCGTCCTGGTCGACAAGACCGGCCTCCATAAAGGTGGTCCGGTCAAGTCGCTGACCAGGGGCAAGACCAAAAGCGGTGGCCGTAACAACAAAGGCCATGTCACTTCGCGCGGTATCGGCGGCGGTAACAAGCAGAAGTACCGCTTCATCGACTTCAAGCGTCGCAAGTGGGATATGGAAGCAACCGTGGAGCGGATCGAATATGATCCCAACCGCACCGCTTTCATCGCGCTGGTGAAATATGAGGACGGCCAGCTGTCCTACATCATCGCTCCCAACCGTCTTGCCCCTGGCGACAAGATTGTTGCCGGCGAGAAGGTCGACACCAAGCCGGGCAACGCTATGTTGCTGGGTCAAATCCCCGTCGGCACCATCATCCACAACGTAGAGATGAAGCCGGGCAAGGGTGGCCAGATCGCTCGTTCGGCAGGCACCTATGTGCAGCTGGTCGGTCGTGACCGCGGTATGGTGATCGTGCGTTTGAACAGCGGCGAACAGCGTTACCTGCGCGCCGATTGCATGGGTACGGTTGGTGCGGTATCAAACCCGGATAACCAGAACCAGAACCTGGGCAAGGCCGGTCGTCGTCGTCACATGGGCCGCAAGCCGCTTACCCGCGGTGTTGCGAAGAACCCTGTCGATCACCCGCATGGTGGTGGTGAAGGCCGCACCAGCGGTGGCCGTCATCCGGTTACTCCGTGGGGCAAGCCAACCAAGGGCGCCCGTACCCGTAAGAACAAGCAGACGGACAAAATGATCATCCGTTCGCGTCACTCGAAGAAGAAGAGGTAAGACACGATGGCACGTTCCGTCTGGAAAGGTCCGTTTGTCGATCTGCACCTTCTGAAGAAGGCGCAGGACGCGCAGGAAGCCAACAACACGAAGCCGATCAAGACCTGGTCACGTCGTTCGACGATCCTTCCGGATTTCGTCGGTCTGACGTTCAGCGTCTACAATGGTCAGAAATTCATTCCCGTCTCGGTTAACGAGGAAATGGTCGGGCATAAGCTTGGCGAGTTCGCGCCCACGCGGAGCTTCCCGGGTCATGCTGCCGACAAGAAGGGTAAGCGATAATGGGCAAGGGTAAGTCTCTCCGCCGTGTCGGCGAAAACGAGGCCATGGCTGTCGGCACCACGATCCGTGGTTCGGCGCAGAAGCTCAACCTCGTGGCTGCACTGATCCGCGGCAAAAAGGCAGAAGAGGCTTTGAACATCCTCTCCTTCTCCAAGCGGGCCATGGCACGCGATGCCAGCAAGGTTCTGGCCAGCGCCATTGCCAATGCGGAAAACAACCACGACCTCGACGTTGACGCATTGGTCGTCGCCGAAGCGAGTGTCGGCAAGTCTGTCACCATGAAGCGGTTCGCGACGCGCGGCCGTGGCAAGTCCACGCGCATCCTCAAGCCGTTCAGCCGGCTGCGGATTGTCGTTCGCGAGCAGGAAGAGGCGTAAGATGGGTCATAAAAGCAATCCGATCGGTCTGCGCCTGCAGATCAACCGCACTTGGGACAGTCGTTGGTACGCCGAAGGCGGCGAATATGCCAAGCTGCTCAAGGAAGACATCCTGATCCGCAAGCACATCGTGTCGAGCCTGCCGCAAGCGGCGATCTCGAAGGTGGTGATTGAGCGTCCGGCCAAGCTTTGCCGTATTTCCATCTATGCGGCGCGCCCCGGTGTCATCATCGGCAAGAAGGGCGCTGACATCGAAAAGCTTCGCACTAAGCTGTCGTCCATGACGGACAGCGAAGTGAAGCTGAACATTGTGGAAATCCGCAAGCCGGAGATCGATGCGAAGCTCGTTGCGCAGGGTATCGCTGACCAGCTTATCCGCCGTGTGGCGTTTCGGCGGGCGATGAAGCGCGCCATGCAGTCGGCTATGCGTCTTGGTGCTGAAGGCATCAAGATTATGTGTGGCGGGCGTCTTGGCGGTGCCGAGATCGCACGGGTCGAGCAATATCGTGAAGGCCGTGTGCCGCTTCACACGCTGCGCGCCAATATCGATTATGCCGAAGCCGAGGCGCTGACCGCCTATGGTATCATCGGCATCAAGGTTTGGGTCTTCAAAGGCGAGATTCTGGGTCACGACCCGACCTCGCAGGACCGCCTGATGCTTGAATCGCAGACGTCCGGCGTCCGGCCCGCGCGTTGAGGTGAGTAGATAACATGCTGCAACCGAAGAAAACCAAATACCGCAAGGCCTTCAAAGGCAAGATCCATGGCAAGGCCAAGGGCGGCACCGTCTTGAATTTCGGCTCCTATGGTCTGAAGGCTCTCGAGCCGGAGCGTATAACTGCGCGCCAGATCGAAGCTGCCCGTCGTGCGATTACGCGCCACATCAAGCGTCAGGGACGTTTGTGGATTCGCGTATTTCCCGACGTGCCCGTGTCAAAAAAACCTGCCGAAGTGCGTCAGGGTAAAGGCAAGGGTTCCATTGAATTCTGGGCTGCTCGCGTAAAGCCGGGCCGTGTATTGTTCGAACTGGACGGGGTTCCCGGTCCGTTGGCTGCTGAAGCCTTCAGCCGAGCTGCGATGAAGCTGCCGATTAAGACCAAGGTTATCGCGCGCTTTGGCGATACCTCGCATCTGGGCGGAGACAAGTAATGGCGAAGATCGAAGACCTTCGTACGAAGAGTGACGACCAGCTCGCAGAGCAGCTCGTCATGCTTAAGAAAGAGCAGTTCAACCTGCGTTTCCAGGCAGCGACCAATCAGCTTGAGGGTGCTGCCCGTGTCAAGCAGGTGCGCCGCGAAATTGCGCAGATCAAGACGCTGCAGAACGAGCGCGCGGCTGCTGCCGCGGGCGCCGAGGCGTAAGGAGCAGACAATGCCGAAACGTATTCTCATCGGAACTGTCACCTCCGACAAGACCGACAAGACCGTGACCGTGAAGGTCGAACGCAAGGTAAAGCACGCGCTTTACGGGAAGATTATCCGTCGTTCGAAAAACTATCATGCGCACGATGAATCCAATGAATATACCGTGGGCGACACCGTTCGGATCGAAGAGACCAAACCGATCTCCAAGACCAAGACTTGGAAAGTGCTCGATCGGCTCGTGGCGAGCAAGGGAGCGGCTGTCGAAGCTGATCTCGAAGTCGCCGAAGCCACCCCGGGTGGTGAGTAAACAGACGTAGGAACTGCCGGACTTGTTCCGGCAAGCCAATGAGAAGGAACCGGATCGATGATCCAGATGCAATCCAATCTCGACGTCGCGGACAATAGCGGCGCCAAGCGCGTCCAGTGCATTAAGGTGCTGGGCGGGTCGAAGCGTCGTACCGCGAGTGTTGGGGACGTGATCGTGGTTTCCGTCAAGGAAGCCCAGCCGCGTGCCAAGGTCAAGAAGGGTGACGTTCACCGTGCGGTGATCGTGCGTACCCGCAAGGATGTTCGCCGCCCTGATGGCAGTGTGATCCGTTTTGACGGTAATGCCGCAGTGCTCGTCAACAAGAACGAAGAGCCAATCGGCACACGTATCTTTGGCCCGGTTGTCCGCGAACTGCGCGGCAAGGGCTTCATGAAGATCATCTCGCTCGCTCCGGAGGTGCTGTGATGGCTGCTGCGAAGATCAAGAAGGGCGACAACGTCGTCGTGCTTTCGGGCAAGGACAAGGGCCAGACTGGCACTGTCCAGCAGGTCATGCCTAAGGATGGCAAGGTCCTGGTTGATGGCGTTAATGTGATGACCCGTCACCGCAAGCCTAGCCAGGCAAACCCGCAGGGCGGTATTGACCGCGTTCCGGCTCCGATCGCGCTGTGCAAGATCGCACTTGCCGATCCCAAGGATGGCAAGCCCACTCGCGTTCGTTTTGAAGAGAAAGGCGGCAAGAAGGTGCGTGTTGCTGTCAAATCCGGGGAGACCATTGATGGCTGATTATACCCCCCGCCTCAAGAAGAAGTATTCGGATGAGATCGTGAAGGCGATGACCGAGAAGTTCGGTTATGCCAATCACTTGCAGGTCCCGTCGCTATCCAAGATCACGCTCAATATGGGTGTAGGCGAGGCAAGCCAGGACAAGAAGAAAGTCCAGACGGCCGCGCAAGAAATGGAAGCGATTGCCGGGCAGAAGCCCGTCATCACCAAGGCCAAGAAGTCGATCGCGCAGTTCAAGCTGCGTGAGGGCATGCCTATCGGTTGCAAGGTAACCTTGCGCCGTGACCGCATGTTTGAATTCATGGATCGTCTGGTGACCATTGCGATGCCGCGTATCCGAGATTTTCGTGGTCTCAATGCCAAGTCCTTCGATGGCCAAGGCAATTATGCGATGGGCATCAAGGAGCAGATCATTTTCCCAGAGATCAGCTACGATCGCATCGAGCAGGTGCGTGGCATGGACATCATCGTGACCACTACCGCAAAAACCGACGAAGAGGCCCGCGAATTGCTGCGCCTGTTCGGTTTCCCGTTCCCGGCTGACGAATCGGCCGAAGAAGAAAAGGCTGCCGCGTAAGCGGCGCAGGAGAGCTTAAGTCCAATGGCGAAACTGAGTTCCATAAACAAGAACGAGAAGCGTAAGGCTCTCGTCAAGAAATATGCAGGCAAATATGCCAAGCTAAAGGCTATTGCGGATGATGAATCGCTGGACGATTCCGAACGCATGATTGCACGCCTGAAGATGGCAGAACTGCCGCGTAATGCAAACCCAACCCGGGTGCGCAATCGTTGCAACACCACCGGCCGCCCGCGCGGCTATTACCGCAAGTTCGGGCTTTGCCGCATCGAACTCCGCGATCTGGCCAACAAGGGCTTGATCCCGGGCGTGACCAAGTCGAGCTGGTGAGGATCTGATAAATGGCTATGACCGATCCCTTGGGTGATATGCTCACCCGCATTCGCAACGGACAGCAGGCAAAGAAGGACTCCGTCCTTTCGCCAGCGTCCAAGCTGCGTGCAAACGTTCTCGAAGTTCTCCAGCGTGAAGGCTACATCCGTGGCTATAGCGACGACGCTTCCGGCAAGCATGCAGCACTGCGGATCGAATTGAAATATTTCGAAGGCGAACCTGCGATCAAGCATCTCGCCCGCGTCTCCAAGCCTGGCCGCCGCGTCTATTCGGGTTCGCAAGAACTCCCGACGATCCGCAACGGTCTTGGCATCACCATCGTCTCGACCCCCAAGGGCGTGCTTTCGGATAACGAAGCTCGCACCGAAAACGTCGGCGGTGAAGTGCTTGCGGAGGTATTCTGATGAGCCGCATTGGTAAAAGGCCCGTCGTGATTCCCACCGGGGTGACGGTTAAGTCAGAGAATGGTGTGTTGAGCGTGAAGGGCCCCAAGGGCGAGCTCTCCATGAACAAGTTTGACCTGATCGATTACAACATCGAGGGTGACGAAATTCAGGTCAATCCTGTCAACAAGACCAAGCAGGCCCGTCAATTCTGGGGCATGCAGCGTACGCTGGTGCAAAATCTTGTTAACGGTGTTACCGAAGGTTTCACCAAGGTGCTGGAAATCAACGGCGTTGGTTATCGTGCATCAGCGCAAGGCAAGAAGCTTAAGCTTCAGCTTGGCTTCAGCCACGATGTCGATCTCGACGTTCCAGAGGGTATTGATGTCAAGACGCCCGACCAGACGACGATTGAGATTTCGGGTAATGACAAGCAGAAGGTCGGGCAGTTTGCTGCCGAGATCCGCGAATGGCGCAAGCCGGAGCCCTATAAGGGCAAGGGCGTGAAGTATCGCGGCGAGTACATCTTCCGCAAGGAAGGGAAGAAGAAGTAAGATGGCAAAGCTCTCTCTCTTTGAACGCCGCCGCCGCCGGGTGCGTACAGCACTCCGCAAGCGGTCGGGCGATAAGCCACGGCTGTCTGTGCACCGCACCGGCAAGCACATCTATGCGCAAATCATTGATGATAAGGATGGCCGCACGGTTGTTGCTGCGTCCACGCTCGGAGCGAAAACTTCGGGTGCGAATGTCGATGCTGCCATCAAGGTGGGCAAGGACATTGCCGAAGCCGCCAAGAAGGCTGGCGTGACCACTGTCGTATTCGATCGTGGTGGTTTCCTGTTTCATGGCCGCGTCAAGGCGCTGGCCGATGCGGCACGCGATAGCGGGCTGGAGTTCTGATAATGGCTGACGAAAACAAGACCGAAAAGGCCGAGGCTGAAGCCAAGGTTGACAATGCCGGGTCCACCCCGACGCCGAGCACGGCTCCTAGCGAAGCCGGTGAGAACCAGTCTGCAGCGCAGGGCGCCGAAGGCGAGCCGCGTACCCGCGAAAATAATCGTGGTGGCGGAAATCGTGGTGGCCGTGGTAGCGGTGGCGGTCGCGGTGACAACCGGGGCGGTGGCCGCGGTCGTGGTCGCGATGATCGCCGGGGCGGTCGTGGCGGAGACGACGATGGTGAAGAGCTCATTGAAAAGCTCGTTCACATCAATCGCGTTGCGAAGGTAGTGAAGGGCGGTAAGCGCTTTGGTTTTGCTGCGCTGGTTGTGGTCGGTGACGGGAAGGGCCGCGTGGGCTTTGGACATGGCAAGGCGCGCGAAGTGCCTGAAGCCATCAACAAGGCTACTGCTGCTGCAAAGAAATCCATGATTCGCGTTCCGCTGAAGGAAGGCCGCACACTGCATCATGATGGCACTGGCCATTTCGGTGCGGGCAGGGTTGTGGTTCGCTCGGCTCCGGCCGGTACAGGTATCATCGCCGGTGGCCCGATGCGTGCAGTGTTCGAAGCGCTCGGCGTTGCAGACGTTGTGACCAAGTCGGTCGGTACGTCCAATCCCTACAACATGATTCGCGCTACCTTTGATGGCCTGACCAACCAATCTTCACCGAAGTCGGTTGCGCAGCGTCGCGGCAAGAAGGTCGCAGACCTGCTTGGTCGCGGTGGCTCTAGCGAAGTAGAGGCCGAAGCTGACGCTGCGGCCCTGACGGAGTAAGAACGATGGCAGCTAAGAAGACCATCAAGATCAAGCAGATCGGTTCACCGATCCGTCGTCCCGAAAGCCAGCGCAAGATCCTTATTGGTCTTGGGTTGAACAAGATGCACAAGGTTGTCGAACGCCAGGACACCCCCGAGGTGCGCGGCGCGATTGCCAAGGTTCCGCATCTGGTTACCGTGGTCGACTAATTGACAATCATGGCTCTTTGCCGCTGTTGGCAGAGAGCCATCCTATTAGCGCGAACAAAGCGAAAGCGAGTGCAAGATAATGAAACTTAACGATCTCCGTGATAATGAAGGCGCCCGCAAAAACCGTATGCGCGTAGGCCGCGGCATTGGTTCGGGCAAGGGCAAGACCGCAGGGCGCGGCCAGAAGGGCCAGAAGAGCCGTTCAGGCGTAGCGGTAAAGGGCTTTGAAGGCGGCCAGATGCCGCTTCACATGCGACTTCCAAAGCGCGGCTTCAACAATCCTTTTGGCAAGGATTACGCCGAAGTGAACCTCGGCATGATCCAAAAACTGATCGATGCGAAGAAGCTCGATGCCAGATCCACAATCGACCATGCGGCACTGAAAGCTGCCGGTGTGGCACGTGGCGGCAAGGATGGTGTTCGTTTGCTGGGCAAGGGTGAAATCACTGCCAAGCTCAATTTTAGCGTTGCAGGCGCGTCCAAGGGTGCAGTTGCGGCGGTTGAAAAGGCTGGCGGCAAGGTCGAGGTAATTGATCGTGGCCCGTCCGAGCATGAGAAGAAGACCGCACGCCGTGAGGCGAATACGGCTGCAAAGGCCGCCAAAAGCAAGTGAGCGGAAGATAATGTGAGGCGCAGGGTTCGACATACGGCCCGCGTCTCCCTATCTAGCTCCCGGAAAGCCGGGAGGGACCGGCGTTTGTACCAGGATTAAGGCAACCGATGGCATCCCGCGCCGATAATATTGCAAGCACGCTCAGCCTCGCCAATTTCAGCAAGGCTACTGAGCTCAAGCAGCGTATCTGGTTTACGATCGGTGCACTGATCGTTTTCCGTTTCCTCAGCTTTGTGCCGCTTCCCGGCGTGAACCCGATGATTCTGGAATCGCTTTACGACCAGACGCGTGGCGGCATCCTCGACATGTTCAACATGTTTTCCGGCGGTTCGCTGGAGCGGATGAGCCTGATTGCGTTGGGTGTGATGCCCTACATTACAGCTTCCATTGTCATCCAACTTGCCTCTTCGCTGCATCCCAGCTTGATTGCTCTGAAGAAAGAAGGCGAGGCCGGTCGCAAGCGGCTGAACCAGTATACGCGCTACGGCACAGTATTTCTGTGCGCGATTCAGGGCTGGTTCCTCGCCTCTGGTCTGGAAGCCTATGGCGCGCAGAGCGGTCTACAAGCCGTGGTCGATCCGGGTATCATGTTCCGCATTGTGACCGTCATCAATCTGGTTGGCGGAACCATGTTTCTGCTGTGGCTGGGTGAGCAGGTCACTAGTCGGGGTATCGGCAATGGTATTTCGCTGATCATCATGGCGGGTATTGTGGCCCAATTCCCTACCTTCACGGCTAATCTGTTCGAAGGGGGACGCAGCGGATCCATCAGCGGGGTGGTGATCGGCGGTCTTGTCATCATGATCATCGCACTTATTCTGGTGATCTGTTTCATGGAGCGCGCGCAGCGGCGATTACTTATACAATATCCCAAACGCGCAGCGCAGCGCGGCGGCATGCAGGCAGATCGCTCGCATTTGCCGTTGAAGCTGAACACCGCTGGCGTCATTCCTCCGATTTTCGCAAGTTCGCTTTTGCTGCTGCCACTCACGATTACGCAGTTTGCTGGTAATTCCATCGATACGACCAGTTCGACTGGCAGCTTTGTGCAGACGCTCAACCAGTATCTCGCGCACGGGCAACCGCTGTATATGCTATTGTATGCAGCTGGGATCATCTTCTTCTGCTTCTTCTACACAGCAGTTGTCTTCAATCCTGAGGAAACGGCTGAAAACCTGAAGAAGCAGGGCGGTTTCATCCCCGGCATTCGGCCGGGGAAGCGCACTGCCGAATATCTCGACTATGTGCTTTCGCGCATCACTGTGGTCGGGGCGATATATCTTACGCTTGTATGCGTCATACCGGAATGGGGTATTGCGCAGACTGGCATCCCGCTATTTCTGGGCGGCACAAGCCTGCTGATTGTCGTCAATGTCACTGTGGATACGATCAGCCAGATTCAATCGCACCTGCTGGCTCACCAGTATGGCGATCTAATCAAAAAGGCGAAGTTGAAGGGCCGTACGCGCTAGGCTAGCGCTGCCGGCTCGTTGAATGGGGATTCGCTGCAAGCCATGAATATTATCCTTTTGGGCCCTCCGGGCGCGGGCAAGGGCACACAGGCCAACTTGCTGGTTGAACATCACGGTATGCGGCAGCTTTCCACCGGAGACATGCTGCGGAATGCGGTCAAGGCGCAAACGCCTGTTGGCCTTGCAGCCAAGGCCGTGATGGAGCGCGGCGAACTTGTGTCCGACGAAATTGTATCTGCCTTGATCGATGCAGAGCTCGCGTCGATGGGTGACGATGTTGGCGCCATTTTCGATGGTTATCCGCGCACCGCCGCGCAAGCAGAATCGCTTGATGAAATTCTCGGCCAACATAACCGCAAGCTTGATTACGTAATCGAGTTGCAGGTGGATGAGGATGCGCTGGTAGATCGTATCACGGGCCGCTTTACCTGCGCCAAATGTGGCGAAGGATATCATGATCGGCACAAGCAACCCGCGAAAGAGGGTGTGTGCGACAAATGTGGCTCTACCGAATTCAAGCGCCGTCCCGACGATAATGAGGAAACCGTGCGTACCCGCATGGGAGAATACCGAGCCAAGACCGCACCGATCCTGCCCATCTATGAAGAACGTGGCATCGTTCACCGCATTGATGGCATGGCATCGATTAAAGAGGTAATCGCGGCGGTGGAAAAAGTGCTGGCCAGCTAGTTTGGGTCTGGTTACAGAAACTGGAAGCTCTGCGCTTTGAAGCTGATACATGTTGTAAATCGTGCGGGCATCTAAGCCGAGGTAACTCGGAAAAGGAGCGCATATCTTCGGCACTGACTGGGAACCAGATAAATTCTATCCTCACCGCACTGGTTGTCGTGCGACTATTTTCGCTCAGGCTGGAGGGCAAGTTTAAGCAGGCTGACCGGGTCCTGGGTGACTTCAGCTATCCCGTCTATTTGTTGCATTGGCAGGCCGGGCTGCTCGCGTCATTGGCGGTTTTTGGCGAGACCGCGCAGGGGGCAAATGTTCGGGGCTTAACTGTTTTTGTTGCTGCGTTGCCAATCCTGTTTCTGTTGTGCTCAGTGTACGTTTTTCTCATAGACCCAGTGGTGCAATCTATGCGCGCCAAGGTTCGCCGCCGTGCCATGAGCGGAGGCGAAACGCGCGCTACATTGGCTGCTGATCCTCCCTGATAACGACGTAGTCTGCGCCCGGGCTGTGGTGACGCGGAGAGCGACGGTTCGGGGATAGAGTGCAACCTCAGTCTTTCGGCGGATTTGCCACCCGATTGGGCGGTGAAGTCTACGAATGGTGATCGACCTTTTTGACTAGCAGGAGAGGTCGCGCTATAAGCAATTCTACAGTCCGGGAACATCGGTGCAGGCAACGGGATACCGTGTGCCTGCTTTCACCTGTTGACGCAGGGGAAGAATCACCCTATCTGCGCGTGTCTATCGCTCAATTGCAAAGAAATATCGACAGGGACCGGTTTTTGGCTCGCCTGCTCTCGCCGTTTCGATGTAATTGCCCGACTTAACCGCTATGAGATAGGGCGCGCCCTCCTTTCGGAGCAAGCCAGTCCCCTGTGGAGCATGGAGAACTAAGTGGCTCGTATTGCCGGGGTAAATATCCCCACAAATAAGCGCGTGATTGTCGCGCTCACCTATATTCACGGAATCGGCCCGACAACGGCCCGCAAGATCATCGACAAGCTCGGCATCGATCACGCCCGCCGCGTGCAGGACCTGACCGATGGCGAAGTGTTGCAGATCCGTGAAACCATCGATGCCGAATATGCCGTGGAAGGCGATCTGCGTCGTGAGACTTCGATGAACATCAAGCGATTGATGGACCTCGCATGTTATCGCGGCTTGCGCCACCGCAAGGGCCTTCCGGTCCGAGGTCAGCGCACCCACACCAACGCCCGTACCCGCAAGGGCAAGGCCAAGCCGATCGCCGGCAAGAAGAAGTAAGCCGGGAACTCCTGCGCTTTTCCCTTCTTTGGTATAAAAGGAATTTAACAAGATGGCACGCGAACCAGGCCGTATCCGGCGCCGTGACAAGAAGAACATTTCCAGCGGTGTTGCACACGTCAATGCCAGCTTCAACAACACCATGATCACCATCACCGATGCACAGGGCAATGCGATAAGCTGGTCCAGTGCAGGCATGATGGGTTTCAAAGGCAGCCGTAAGTCGACGCCTTATGCCGCGCAGGTCGCTGCAGACGATGCCGGCAAGAAGGCGGCTGAACACGGCGTTCGCACGCTGGAAGTTGAAATCAAGGGGCCGGGTTCCGGTCGTGAGAGCGCGCTGCGGGCGTTGCAGGCGGTGGGTTTCACCATCACTTCGATCCGTGACGTTACGCCGATACCGCACAATGGTGTGCGGCCATCCAAGCGTCGCCGCGTCTGATCGAAGCCTGCCGCAGGTGGCCGATGCGAACCGGTTTCCTGCAAACAGTCACTCGCATCGGCCGCGGCGTCTCAGCGCACCGCGGCTTTTGCACCACTAATTACCTTTAGGGGAAGTCCATGTCCGTCAATACTAAGAACTGGCAGGAACTGAAGAAGCCCAATACCCTCGATATCAAGGAAGGCAGCGACAAGAAGCGCAAAGCCACCTTCGTCGCCGAACCCTTGGAGCGTGGCTATGGCCTGACACTGGGCAATGCCCTGCGTCGTGTGCTTCTTTCCAGCCTGCAGGGTGCTGCGATCACCTCGATCAAGATCGAGAACGTGCTGCACGAATTCTCCAGCCTGGCTGGTGTGCGCGAGGATGTGACCGACATCGTTCTGAATGTGAAGCAGATCGCAATCAAGATGGAAGGCGAGGGCCCCAAGCGCCTGCAGCTTTCCGCCACCGGCCCTGGTGAAGTGAAGGCTGGCGACATCGCTGTTTCAGGCGACATCGAGGTCCTGAACAAGGATCTGGTTCTGTGCCATCTGGACGAGGGGGCGACCCTCAACATGGAACTGACAGCAGACAGTGGCAAGGGCTACTCGCCTGCCGTGTCGAACCGTCCGGTCGATGCACCCATCGGTCTTATTCCAGTTGATAGCCTCTATTCGCCGATCAAGCAGGTTAGCTACAAGGTCGAGAACGCTCGCGTGGGCCAGGAACTCGACTTCGACAAGTTGAGCCTGACCATCGAAACTGACGGCACTGTCACGCCTGAAGACGCGATCGCCTATGCAGCGCGCATTCTTCAAGACCAGTTGACGCTTTTCGTGCACTTCGAAGATGGTATTCCGCAGCCGCAGGGCCAGATGATTGGCGTTGCAGCAGAACCGCAGGAAAGCGACACCAACCAGCTCAACCGTTACCTTCTCAAAAAGGTGGACGAACTGGAACTCAGTGTCCGCTCCGCCAATTGTCTCAAGAACGACAACATCATCTACATCGGTGATCTCGTGCAGAAGACCGAAGCCGAGATGCTGCGGACGCCGAATTTCGGACGCAAGTCGCTCAATGAGATCAAGGAAGTGTTGTCCAGCATGGGTCTGCGTCTGGGCATGGATATTCCTGGCTGGCCGCCGGAAAACATTGAGGAAATGGCCAAGAAGCTGGAGCAGGAACTGCTCGGCTGATAGCCCAAGGGGCTTGGGCCGGACCTCTTCTTCCGGCCTGCACTGGGCAACCTAGAACGGGCCCTTTTCGAATGGAGTCAAGAATATGCGCCACGGTATTTCCGGTCGTAAGCTTAGCCGCAAGTCTCAGCACCGCACGGCCATGTTTCGCAACATGGCAGCGGCGCTGATCAAGCACGAGCAGATCACTACTACTACGGCCAAGGCGAAGGAAATTCGCCCCTACGTCGAAAAGCTCATCACGCTGGCCAAGCGTGGCGGACTGTCCAACCGTCGTCTTGCGCACAGCCGCATAATGGATGAAGCGCAGGAAAAGAAGCTGTTTGAAGTTTTGGCCGAGCGTTATTCTGATCGCGAAGGTGGCTACACACGCGTGATCAAGGCCGGCTATCGCGCCAGCGATGCTGCGCCTATCGCCGTGATCGAATTTGTCGACCGTGATGAAGAGGCCAAGGGCATGGACAGCGGCCCGGTGGTGACCGAGGACGAATACGAAGACGCGTAAAGCGCATCGTCTCAAGAGATAGATGAAGGGCTGTCGGAGCGATCCGGCGGCCCTCTTTTTTGAGAGGACATGCGGCAGAGTGCTCTCAACGATCCGGAACATATGTTTCCGATACCTCTGCCCGCAGCCTGAAGGGCGATGGGCTCGCGGGGCAGAGGCGATTGCTGGACAATGCAGAAATGGCATCGTTGGATAACCTGGTAATTGCGTAACTTGCAAAATATTGGTTTCATTGCCAACTAGTGATCATCAAGGATCGCAAAGCGAGATAAAATGACCCGCACAGCTATTGCAGTCGCCACGCTGCTTGCCACCATCGCCATACCCGCTAACGCGCAGGATATGACAGCTCCCCAATATCCCGAAACGCAGCGCGACGACGTGGTTGAAACCTTCTTTGGCGAGCAGGTGGCCGATCCCTATCGCTGGCTTGAAGAAGATGTGCGCAATAGCGAGGATGTCGCCAAGTGGGTAACGCAGCAGAATCGTGTTACCGATGCCTATCTTGAACAATTGCCAGCACGCCCATGGTTCAACACCCGCATTGGCGAATTGTATGATTATGAGCGCTTCTCTGTTCCGGTGGAGCGTGGCGGGCGTTATTTTTACACGAGCAATTCCGGTTTGCAGAACCAATCGCCGCTTTACGTTCGTGACGGGTTGAATGGTGTGCCGCGATTGCTGCTGGATCCCAATCAATGGGCGGAAGATGGTGCGACGGCGCTGTCTGACTGGGTGCCTTCGCCCGATGGCAGCAAGCTGCTCTACAGCGTGCAGGACGGCGGAAGCGACTGGCGTATACTGCGGGTGTTGGATGTGACCACCGGAGAACAGTTCGGCGGCGATATTCGCTGGGCCAAGTTCACCGGTTTGGCATGGGTGGGCGAAGAGGGTTTTCTCTATTCGCGCTTCCCCGAACCTGAAGAGGGCGAGGATTTTCAGGCGCTCAACCTCGATCAGGCGGTATATTTCCACGAACTTGGCACCGATCAGTCAGCTGACAGCCAGATCTATGCAACGCCCGACCATCCCGAGCGCAATCACGTGGCACAGACAAGTGATGATGGACGCTGGGTGATCCTGACGTCCTCCACCGGAACTGATGCCCGACACGAGGTTCATGTCGTTGATCTTTCGGTCCGTGAAACGCGTGGCTGGCGGCCACAGCCACTCGTGACCGGTTTTGAGAATAGCTGGAGCCTTATCGACAGTGTCGGATCACGCCTGTTCTTCGTAACCAACACCGACGCGCCGCTTTACCGCGTGTTGTCGATCGACATGGACAATCCATCAGCGGGGTGGAGTGAACTGATCGCCGAGCGCGATCAGCCAATCGCAGGTGCTTCCATGATTGGCGATCGTCTGGTGATTCAATATCTGGAAGACGCATCCTCCAGCGCATATGTCTATACGCTGGGTGGCGAAATGGTGCGCGAGATAGAGTTCACCGGACTTGGTAGCGCTGGTGGCTTCTATGGTAGCCCCGACAGTAATGAAACATTTTACAGCTTCACGAGTTTCAACCGGCCCGCGACAATTTATCGCTATGATGTGACGACAGGAGAAACATCAGAATTCGCCGCGCCTGACATTAGCTTCGATCCCGATGACTTCGTGGTCGAGCAGCAGTTTTATGAAAGCAAGGATGGCACCCGCGTCCCTATGTTCATCGTGCGCCGCGCCGATATTGCCGCCAGCGGCGATGCCGTGCCAACATTGCTATATGGTTATGGCGGGTTCGACATTTCGCTTACTCCTGGATTCTCGCCCAGTCGAATGGCCTGGGTCGAGGCGGGCGGCGCCTATGCGGTCGCAAACCTTCGCGGCGGCGGCGAATATGGCAAGGCGTGGCACGATGCCGGCAGGCGGGCAAACAAGCAGAACGTATTTGATGATTTCATCTCCGCCGGCGAATATCTGATAGCGCAGGGCATCACGCCTGAAGATGGTTTGGCCATTCAGGGCGGTTCCAATGGCGGACTGCTGGTTGGTGCGGTTGTAAACCAGCGTCCCGATCTATTTGCGGCGGGCAATGCCGCTGTCGGTGTGATGGACATGCTGCGTTTCGACCAGTGGACGGCCGGAAGGTATTGGGTGGATGATTATGGCTATCCCGATCGTGAGGAAGACTGGCGCATTCTTCGGGCCTATTCTCCGCTCCACAATATCCAGTCTGGCGCGCAATATCCCGCGCTACTGGTGACAACTGCTGATACGGATGACCGTGTGGTACCGGGGCATAGCTTCAAATACACCGCAGCCTTGCAGGCAGAAGAATTGGGGGATCGCCCTCAACTGATCCGGATCGAGACCCGCGCGGGCCATGGATCGGGCAAACCTACTGACAAGGCAATTGCAGAAGCAGCTGATATCCTGAGTTTTCTTGGATATTGGACAGGCTTGAAAGTCGGCGAATAGGGCGTTCAGGAAGCAGCCTACTTTCCTGAACATTCGGCGACAGGCAAGTTCAGCCTCACCTCAGAACGATTCGACTAGAACCTTCATATCGGTGGCACAGATGTCATCGCATGATACGAAGGAGAACTCTGATGAAGTCCACGACCAAAGCACTGGCCAAGGGAACGTTTGCAACCGTCGCGGCTGGCGCGATGGCCCTGACCGCAGCGTCTCCCGCCGCCGCACAGGATCGCTATCGCGACCGCCATGACAATGGCATTTCTGCCGGTGAAGTTATCGCCGGTGCCGTTATCCTGGGTGGACTCGCGGCAATCCTCTCCTCCAGCAATAACGACCGCTATGATGATCGCCACTATGGGGATCGGAACTATCGCGATAATCGCCGTGGTTATGGCGCCAATAATGGTCGCCAAGCTGTAGAACGTTGCGTTCGCGCTGCAGAGCGCCAAGCTCAACGCTGGAGCGGTTCGCGTGCCGAAGTTTATGAAATTCGCGATGTTGATCGTGAACGTCGCGGCTTCGAAGTGAAAGGCCGCATCGCAGTGCGCGATAATCACCGCAGTCGCAATTATCGCGGCGACTATCGCCGGGGTGGCCGCAACAATGGCTGGGATGAAGGACGTTTCAAGTGCGATTATCGCAACGGGCGCGTGGTCGATATTGATTTCAGCGGTATCCGCGGCCTTTAGGCTCACATAGTTAGACCCCATTCGTCGGGGGAGGCGGTTCAGGTTGGTTTCAGCCTGGACCGCCTATCTATGTGGGCCACTCACAGGATCAGTGATGGGAACAACAATGCGCAAGCCAAGCAAAATCGTCTCAGCCGCGGCTCTAAGTGCCGCTTTTGCCATGGCCGCAACGCCTGTCGCTGCTGCCGAACTGCCCTATACAGGCGGTTCAGATGTTGAAGTGCAGACGGGTGCTGCGGCTGATCAATCCAATCAGCGCTGGCGCCGGTATCGTCCACGTCATGGCTATCGCCATCACCATCGTCATCGCAGCGGTGTTGATGCAGGCGATGTCGTGGCAGGTGTCCTCATTCTCGGGGCTATTGCCGCTATTGCGAGTTCGGGACGCGATCGGGATCGTGATGACGACCGCGATCGCAATGACCGCGATTACGGCGACCGCGACTATGACTATAATGATCGCGCGCAAGACAGCCGCGGCCTGAGACACGCTGCCGATATGTGCATGGACCAAATCGAGCGTGGGCGGAACAGCGTAGAAGACATAGACTCTGCGCGCCGCACCAGCGATGGCTGGCGGGTTGCAGGAACACTGGAAAATGGTGGGAGCTGGAACTGCTGGATCGACAATGACGGTCGCATTCGCGATGTAGACATCGGAGTGCGCGGCTTTTCATCGCAAAACGCAGATGATCGGAACGCATCCGGCCCGTTCGGTGATCAATGGGACGACAGTGCCTATTCCCGCGCTCGTAACAGCACCACCACGCCATCGCAGAACGCCTATACCTACCGCTCTGCTGAAAACCGCGCTCCCGCCTATCCGGGTGGACCGATCCCCGGTGAAGAGGGCTATGCGGTAGATGAAGGTGATAGCTATGGCGAAGATGGCTATACTGGTGGCAGTGACGGAAGATACAGCACCGGCCAAACACCCGATTTCAGTCAATCCGGCAGCTGAAGGTCACTGGGCTTCAACTATTCCGCTTATAGGGTGGAAGCGACAGGTTCCAGTAGATCGCTGCGCTCCTGAGTAAGAAGCCTGCTGAAGCCGCACCTATCCAGACCGGAACACGCGGCAGCGCGAGATATTCTCCAATGACACATAATGCGGCCGATAATGCAGCCGCAGTGACATAGAGTTCAGGCCGCATCACGATGGATGGTCGCCCCGCTAACACGTCGCGGGCTATGCCGCCGACTGTGCCCGTCACCACGCCCATCATGATGGCTGGCACCGGCGGCACGCCGTAAGTGAGCGCCTTGGCAGATCCAAGAACTGCATAGGTCGTCAGCCCCGCGCCATCAGAGAAATCCAGCAGCTTGCCTTCCCACCAGCGGATCGGTGTGAACCACGCCAGCAATGATACGCCGAGGCATACCACTGCGACCCAGGGATCTGTCATCCAGAACACGGGCGCGCCGATCAGCAAATCACGAACTGTTCCGCCGCCAACGCCTGTCAGCAATGCAAAAAACACCATGGTGACGAAGGTCTGCCGTTCCTTGGCCGCCAATAATGCGCCAGTCAGCGCAAACACTGCAACGCCCAGAAGGTCGAGGATGTCGAGCAGTGGTGTAAGTATTTGTTCGTTCATGCCTTCACCCGCGCTTTGCGCCGACGAAACATGAGTGCACAGCCGAGGAGCGATCCTATCGCACTCAAAGCCGCAAAGATGATGAGGATCGGATGGCTGGTATTCTCACGGTCCTGCAAATCCATAATATGGAGACCCCAGACGAAATCGAAAATCCGCCACCATCCGCTTCGCACGGCCAACACCTCGCCAGTGATCTGATCCAAATAGACATGCGTCCCGTCTGAATAGCTGGCCTGCCATGATGGGCGCCAGATGCGCAGATCCATCGGCGCTTCGTCATCTGCGAACTGCGTGAGGGTATCGAGCGAGCCCGCGCCTGTATAGGTGGCCTGTGCGATAAGACGGGCCTCATCTTTTCCGACCGATCCGATGCGCAAACCGTCCTGAGCCGAGTAGCGGGTGCGACCGCCATCTTCCCGCGTGACGATCCAAACAGGCCCATCTAACTGATGCTGTAGAGTGAAGCCGGAAACTTCTCCCACATCTTCTGTCGGCAAGGCGATCTGCGCTGTTTGAATTGCAGGTGTTTCGGCGCGCAGATGATTTCCACGCACATATTCAATGGGTTGCCAGACCATGATCAGGCCGGTCACCGTCCACATCAGGATCGGAACCCCGATCAGCCAACCAAGCCAGATATGCCATTTGGCGAAACGGCGCAGGATTTTCTGTTGAGCCATCATGGCGCCCTACTGCCGCGAAGCCAGCAGGACTAGTCCGTCGCAAAAACTTTCGACCGGTCCGCAAATGCCTTCATCTCAATAGCGTTGCCGCTGGGATCGTGGAAGAACATCGTCGCTTGTTCTCCAGCTTCTCCGGCAAAGCGGATGTGCGGCGCTATGTCGAAGCGAATGCCGGCCTTGGTCAAACGCGTGGCCAGTTCCTGCCATTCTTCCATGCCCAGAACGATACCGAAATGCGGTACGGGGACGTCATGCCCATCCACAGGGTTGGTGCCATGGCCTGCCTTTGCCACGATAGATGGTGCCTGATGGGCCACGATCTGGTGGCCGTAGAAATCGAAATCGATCCAGTCGTCGGACGATCGCCCTTCTGCGCATCCCATGACATCGCCCCAAAATTCGCGTGCAGCGTCCAGATTATCGACCGGAAAGGCAAGGTGGAACGGCGAAAGCTGGGTCATCGAGCAGGTATCCTGTGAAGTCCAAGAGCAAGGCCAAAGCCCAATATGGGTGCCGCACCATAACCAATAAACGGGGTAGGGTAATTCGACATCAATGACATGATGAGAAATCCGAATAGAAGCCCTGCCAGCGCAAAGCGGACCTCCCGCACTACAGAGATAGCAAAAAGGATCAGCAAAAATGCGCTGATCAGGCTTATTGCAAGGGCGGCTGCCAGAAGCAGATCTTGCTTGGCAGCCTCGACCAAGACGCGTTCGACAAAGGGCTGAGGCGCAATCTCACCATGAAGTGCCATTGTTATGGACGCAAAAAAGCCAAGGATGCTGACCAGGCCAACTTTCCAGTCTTTTGTGACATGATGCAGGCCAACGGCGGCGAAAGTAAGGGCAAATCCGGTTGCAGCATCGGGCTGCAGCAAGGTAGCCAGCAAGGCTGCAAGGATGATTGGCGCAGCTAGCTTACTGTTGCGCGCAGCCAGCACAATAAGCGCCGGAGTGGTCAGCATACCGGCATGCAGAGTAATATTGCCGAGAGGAAACCATCGCACCACCCGATCTCCGCTTATGGAAGTCACCTGCGGTCCGATCACCACTGGTGCCACCATTACCAACAGAAGGACGACTGCCAATAAATGGCGGCTAAATGCGGTATGCGGCCCGCGCCCTGTCATGATCCACAGCAGGGACAAAACCAGCGCCCCAAGATTGACCAAGGGAAAATGCACAGGCGCCCCGCCAGCAGCCATCCAGGCGGCCCCGAACACCACCGGGATAACCAGCGTCAGAGCTGCCGGAAAGCGATCCCGCCACGGCACCTCAGATGTGGATCGGCTTACCCTGAACACCCATCGCGGCTTCCTTGATCGCTTCGGCATGAGTCGGGTGGGCGTGACACGTATAGGCGATATCCTCGCTCGTCGCGCCGAATTCCATGGCAAGGGCGGCTTCGGCGATCATCGTTCCGGCGACACTGGCAATAGCCCACACGCCCAGCACACGATCGCTCTCAGCCTCTGCGATGATCTTCACGAAACCGTCCGGCTCATGATTGGTCTTGGCGCGGCTGTTTGCCATCATGGGGAATTTGCTTGTCTTGATGGCCGATTTGTCGCCGCCCATCTTCTCTATCGCCTGTTCCTCTGAAAGGCCGACACCGGCAATTTCAGGCTGAGTGTAGACGACAGACGGGATAACGTCATGGTTCACGATGCCCGTCTGACCGGCAATCCATTCTGCCACGGCAATGCCTTCATCTTCGGCCTTGTGGGCGAGCATGGGGCCGGGGACTACATCGCCAATCGCGCGCACGCCGTCCACGGCGGTACGGAATTCGCCGTCTACTTCGATCTGACCGCGCTCATTTACGTCCAAACCGATGTTTTCGAGGCCAAGACCTTCTGTATTGGGCTTTCGTCCGATAGAGACGAGGACGCAATCGACCTCCAGCGTCTCGCTATTGCCACCAGCAGCTGGTTCCAGCGTCAATGTTGCCTTCTTGCCCTTGACGCTGACGCCAGTGACCTTTGTGGACAGCTTGAATTCAATGCCCTGCTTCTTGAATATCTTATTGGCTTCCTTGCGCACGTCAGTATCCATACCGGGCAGGATCTGATCGAGGAATTCAACGCAGACAACCTCTGCGCCAAGCCTGCGCCACACGCTGCCCAATTCCAGCCCGATCACGCCGCCGCCGATAACAACCATCTTCTTGGGCACTTTGGGCAATTCCAGCGCGCCCGTGGAATCGACCACCACATGCTTGCTGTTATCGACCTCGACGCCGGGCAGAGGTGTGACGCTTGAACCGGTGGCGATCACCACTTCCTTTGCGGTCACAGTTTCGTCACCGATCTTGACCGTGTGTTCGTCCTGGAATGTGGCGTGGCCCTTTTTCCAGTCGACCTTGTTTTTCTTGAACAGGAAGGCGACGCCCTTCGTTAACCCCTCAACCGCGTCCAGACGCTGTTCGTGCATTTTTGGAAGGTTGAGCTTGGGTGTCACGTCGATCCCCATGCTCGCCATCGTGCCATTGGCCGCCGCATCGAAATATTCCGAGGCATGCAACATTGCCTTGGACGGAATGCAACCGACGTTAAGGCAGGTGCCGCCCAGCGTATCGCGGCTCTCGGCACATGCGGTCTTCAGGCCCAGCTGCGCGGCGCGTATCGCTGCAACATAGCCGCCAGGGCCGGATCCGATAATAAGGACGTCGTATTGATATTCGTCTGCCATTTCCAAACTCCGCTCACCCTGAGCTTGTCGAAAGATCTCTTTTCATTTTTTCCCGCGCTGCTGAAAAGGAGAGGCAGTGGATTGACGGTGTGACCCGTGCGGGGAATTGTCTGCCCTATAAATCAATGAGCATCCGCATCGGATCCTCAATCGCTTCCTTCATGATCTTGAGCGCGGTTACAGCCTCGCGTCCGTCAATGATGCGGTGATCATAGCTTAGCGCCAGATACATCATCGGGCGGATGACGACCTCGCCATTTACTGCGACGGGCCGATCTTCGATCCGGTGGAGGCCGAGCACGGCGCTTTGCGGCGGGTTGATGATCGGCGTGCTCATCAGCGAACCGAAGACACCGCCATTGGAGATGGTGAATGTGCCGCCCTGCATGTCCTGCATGGTCAGCGTGCCTTCTTTCGCCTTGTTGCCATACCCGGCAATTGCCAATTCGACTTCGGCGAAGCTCATCTGGTCCACACTACGGACAACTGGTACGACCAGGCCGTTGGGCGCACTGACGGCGACCGAGACATCGACATAGTCGTGATATACGATTTCATCCCCGTCGAGCTTAGCATTGACTGATGGCACATCCTTCAGCGCCAGGCACGCGGCCTTGGCGAAGAAAGACATGAAACCAAGCTTGATGCCATGCTTCTTGGCAAACAGATCCTTATAGGCTTCGCGCGCCTCTATAACGGCGGTCATGTCGCAATCATTGAAGGTGGTGAGAAGCGCGGCTTCTTCCTGCGCGCCTTTCAGTCGCTTTGCGATAGTCTGCCGAAGACGGGTCATCTTGACGCGTTCTTCGCGGCGCTCACCCTTTGCGGCTGGTGCAGGAGCAGGTGCTGAGGTTGCGGTTTGCGTTGAGGCAGGGGCAGCGTCCTTGGCCTTTGCTGCGGCTACCACGTCTTCCTTGGTCAGGCGGCCATCTTTGCCGGTACCCTTGATTGTCGTAGGGTCAACACCGTGTTCGATTACGGCGCGCCGAACGGCGGGCGACATGGTGACGGAACTGTCGGAGGATGCAGCAGGCGCAGCGGCCTCTTCCTGATCTTCCTTTCCTTCTTCACGCTGTTTCGCGGCACGACCTGCGTCTTCGCCCTTGGCAGCAGGGGCCCCGCCTTCTTCCACGATAGCCAGAAGCGAGCCGACTTCGACGGTATCGCCCACGGCAACCTTATGCTCGGCAATGACGCCAGCGACGGGCGAAGGCACTTCGACAGCGACCTTATCCGTTTCCAGGCTTGCGATAGGCTCATCAGCGGCCACGGCATCGCCGGGTTGCTTGAGCCATTCGCCGATGGTCGCTTCCGTGACCGATTCACCGAGTGTTGGGACTGTGACTTCGGTTGCCATCTGACAATTTCCTCAGCTTTATTACTTGGACTTGCGCGTAGTGCGCTTGGCGGCGGATGCGCCGCGATTTGAAAGATTCAATGCGACCGAAACAAGGGCTTCCTGCTGCGCCTGATGGCGGGCAGCAAAGCCCGTTGCAGGGGATGCGGCATCTTCACGTCCAGCATAGCTCGCACGCATTCCGTCATGACCAGCAGTGGTCAAAGCGTTTTCAATGCGATGTTCGAGAAAATGCCAGGCGCCATTGTTTCTCGGCTCTTCCTGACACCACACAACCTCTTCGAGATTGGTCATGCGTTTCAGGCGCACTGCCAATGGCTCTCCGGGGAAGGGATAGAGCTGTTCCAGCCTGACAATGGAAATATCGTCAACCTCTTCCTCGTCACGCTTTTGCATCAAATCATAGGCAACCTTGCCCGAGCATAAAACGAGGCGCTTAACCTTCTCGTCCGCGATCGGTGTGAGATCGGACTTGATCCGCATGAAATGGTGATCGCCCATGAACTCGTCGGCCTCGCTCTTGGCGAGCGGGTGGCGCAGAAGGCTCTTGGGAGTCATGATGACAAGCGGCTTGCGGAAGGACCGCATCATCTGCCGGCGCAATACGTGGAAGTAATTGGCCGGTGTGGTGATGTTGCAGACCTGGATATTATCATTCGCACATAATTGCAGGAATCGTTCGAGGCGGGCGGAGGAATGCTCCGGCCCTTGGCCCTCGAAGCCATGCGGCAGCAATAGTACAAGCCCGTTGGCCCGCAACCATTTCACTTCGCCTGCGGCAATGAACTGATCGATTATGATCTGCGCGCCATTGGCGAAATCGCCGAATTGCGCTTCCCACATTACCAGCGTCTTGGGATCGGCCAGCGAAAAGCCGTATTCGAAACCAAGCACGCCAAATTCGCTGAGGGTGGAATCATAAACCTCGAACTTGCCGTGAGGCAGGGTAGCGAGGGGGATATATTTATCTTCTGTCTTCTGGTCGACCCAGATCGCATGACGCTGGCTGAATGTGCCGCGTCCGGAATCCTGTCCTGAAAGACGCACCCCGAACCCTTCGCTGACCAGACTACCGAAAGCGAGCGCTTCGGCAGTGGCCCAGTCAAAGCCGGAGCCGCTGGAAAACATTTCCGCTTTGGCGCCAAGAATACGCTTGAGCGTGGAATGGGTGCTGTGATCTTCAGGGATAGTAGTCAGCGTCCGCCCGAGGCTGTCGAACAGCTTTTTTCCGATGCCCGTGTCGACATTGCGCCGCGCGGTTTCGGGATCTGCTGGCTTGTGAAGCCCGCTCCAGCGGCCAGCGAACCAGTCCACTTCATTGGGCTTGTAGCTTTTGCCCGCTTCGAACTCTGCATCCAGCTGGTCGATGAATTCCTTGCGCATGGCAAGGGCCCCGCCATCATCCAGAACATCCTGCTCCTTCAGCCGCTCGGAATAGATTTCCGAGACGCGCCGATGCTTCTTGATCGCATCATACATCAGTGGCTGCGTAAATTTGGGTTCATCGCCCTCATTATGGCCGAACCGGCGATAGCACCACATGTCGATGACGACATCGCGCTTGAACCGATGGCGATATTCGACAGCCAGCTTGCATGCGAAAGTCACGGCTTCGGGATCGTCGCCATTCACATGCAGGATAGGTGCCTGAACACCCTTGGCCACATCCGACGGATAGGGTGAGGATCGCGCGAATTTCGGACTGGTCGTAAAGCCAATCTGATTGTTGATGATGAAGTGCAGGCAACCACCGGTATTGTAACCGCGCACGCCCGACAGGCCAAAACACTCCCAGACCACGCCCTGTCCGGCAAAGGCGGCGTCGCCATGGATGAGAACGGGCAGCACCTTGTCATGCGTGCCGAGATCGTCATGCATGGCCTGCTGCGCGCGGGTCTTTCCCAGCACCACGGGATTTACCGCTTCAAGGTGCGAGGGATTGGGAACGAGCGACATATGCACCTTGATCCCGTCAAACTCGCGATCAGTACTGGTGCCGAGGTGATATTTTACATCGCCTGAGCCACCAACATCATCAGGATTGGCAGAGCCACCAGAAAATTCATGGAAGATTACGTGATATGGTTTGGCCATGACGTTGGCAAGGACGTTCAGCCGTCCTCTGTGCGCCATACCGTAGATGATCTCTCGCACGCCCATCGCGCCGCCATATTTGATGACTGCTTCCAGAGCAGGAATCATGGCTTCGCCGCCATCGAGACCGAAGCGCTTGGTGCCCACATACTTCTTGGCGAGATATTTCTCGTATTCCTCGCCACGGATCACGGCCTGCAGAATTGCCTGCTTGCCTTCCGGGGTGAAGCTGATGGTGTCTTCGGGGCTTTCGAACTTGTCCTGTAGAAATCGCCGTTCTTCGGTATCGGCGATATGCATGTATTCCAGGCCGACATGACCGCAATAGGTGCTGCGTAGCGCCTCATACAGAACACCGACGGTGACCCATTCGAAGCCGAATGCGCCGCCGACGAAGACTTCCTTGTCATTCTGCCCGGCAAAGCCATGCCAGGCGAGGGACAATTCCTCGGGTTCCTCGCGATGGGAAAGGCCAAGCGGATCGAGATTTGCCCCGAGGTGGCCACGCACGCGATATAGCCGGATCAGCAGCATGGCCTGCACGGAATCGCGCGCAGCGGCCTCGATGCTGGCGGAATCGGTGGGCCTACCTGATCTTGCAGCCGATTCTTTCACCGCCGCAATCATGTCGGTCGGGTCCATCGCCTGCGACAGATCGCCCACGCCATCCGTCAGCGGCCAACGTGGATTGCCCCAGCTCGGCCCCTGCTGCGCCCCATCCTGGGACGGCATTTCGGGAAGGAAATTTTGTGACTCTTTACCCATGGGGCCTCTCCTCTGAGGCTAAGCGATCGGCGGTTATGCCAGTTCCTTCAGCAGCGCATCGAGCGTGGTGCCCAATTCGCTTGGCGAGGGTGATACGCGGATGCCCGCATCTTCCATCGCTGCAATCTTGCTGTCGGCATCGCCTTTACCGCCCGAAACAATGGCGCCAGCATGGCCCATGCGGCGGCCCGGAGGCGCGGTACGACCAGCGATGAAGCCGACCATCGGCTTGCGGCGGCCCTTGGCAGCTTCTTGCTTGATGAATTCTGCAGCTTCTTCTTCTGCGCTGCCGCCAATTTCGCCAATCATGATGATTGACTTGGTCGCATCGTCATCAAGAAACAGGTCGAGCACGTCGATGAAATTGGTGCCATTGACGGGATCGCCACCAATGCCGACAGCAGTTGTCTGGCCAAGGCCCACGGCAGTTGTCTGGTGGACGGCTTCATAGGTCAGCGTGCCCGAACGTGAGACAACGCCGACGCTGCCCTTCTTGAAGATGGAGCCGGGCATAATGCCGATCTTGCATTCTTCAGGGGTGAGCACGCCGGGGCAGTTCGGCCCGATCAGTCGTGATTTGGAGCCGGAAAGCGCGCGCTTTACCTTGACCATGTCCATCACCGGAATACCTTCGGTAATTGCCACGATCAGTTCAATCTCGGCTTCGATGGCTTCCAGCATCGCGTCAGCTGCGAAGGGCGGCGGCACATAGATCACGCTGGCGGTTGCGCCGGTCGCGTCTTTCGCTTCCCGCACGGAATTGAAATTGGGCAGGCCGATATGCGTGGTGCCGCCTTTGCCTGGCGTTACACCCGCCACCATCTGCGTCCCGTAATCGAGCGCCTGCTGGGTATGGAAGGTGCCTGTGTCACCAGTCATACCCTGGGTGATGACCTTGGTGTCTTTGTTTATGAGGATGGACATTCGACGTTATCCTTATTCTTAATTGAAATTCCGGCGCTGTGCGATGTCAGCCATGAGGCAAACTATCAAACCCAGCGCGCAGCCAAGCCAGAATGGCAAAGGCACTATCATAATAAAGCCGTGTGGGGCCATTGCGGTATGGGCCAAGAGATAAAGTGAAGCTTCCAGAAGCCCGGCAAGCGTGAAGACGCCAGCCTTTTGCCCGACGAACCGAACCATGAGCGATCCGATCATCGACGGAGCGGCACCGCTGGCCCTGAGGAAAAAGCCCCCCGACATCACGCCAGCGTGTTATCCAGTCCTTTGCATGCTTCCAGCAATTCTTCGACCGCATCGACGCTGACCTTGAGGTTTTTCGCTTCCTCATCCGACAGTTCGATTTCGATAACATCTTCGATACCATCGGCGCCTATCATGGCGGGCACACCGACATACAGTCCATCAACGCCATATTTACCCGTGACATAGGCAGCACAGGGAAGAATACGCTTCTGGTCGCCAAGATAGGCCTCGGCCATTGCAATGGCGCTGGTGGCAGGCGCATAATAGGCAGACCCGGTTTTGAGCAGGCCGACGATCTCGCCGCCGCCCTTGCGGGTGCGATCAACGATTTCATCCATGCGCGATGCTGCAACGCCCTTGATCTTCGCCAGATCGCCCACCGGAATGCCATTGACTGTGGAGTAGGACAGAACCGGAACCATCGTGTCGCCATGGCCGCCAAGCACAAAGGCGTTTACGTCCTTCACGCTGACGTCAAATTCCCAAGCGAGGAAAGTCGCGAAACGCGCGCTGTCCAATACGCCTGCCATGCCAACCACCTTATTGTGCGGCAGGCCGGAAAATTCGCGCAGCGCCCAGACCATCGCATCCAGTGGGTTGGTGATGCAGATCACGAATGCATCGGGCGCGTTGTTCTTGATGCCTTCGCCGACCGACTTCATCACCGAAAGATTGATGCCGAGCAGATCGTCACGGCTCATGCCGGGCTTACGGGGGACGCCAGCAGTCACGATGATGACATCGGCACCGGCGATATCGGCATAGTCATTAGTGCCGGTTACACGCGCGTCGAAGCCTTCGACTGGTCCGCACTGGTTCAAATCCAGTGCCTTGCCTTGCGGCATGCCTTCGGCAATGTCGAACAGGACGATATCGCCCAGTTCCTGCTTGGCTGCGAGGTGGGCGAGAGTTCCGCCGATCATGCCGGCGCCAATAAGGGCGATTTTCTTGCGTGCCATGGAAAAGCCTGGTCCTTCAATGCCGCGGGCGCATTCATATTAGATCAGTCGGCACTCAGCCATGCGCCCCGTAGGGGCCGCGCGCCAGATTCGGTGCCCGCCCTAAGCCCGCCGCAAAGCCATTGCAACACGGAATCAGAATTAGTTTTTGCTAAGAGTTCGCAATAGCAATATCAGCTGTTTGCGGATGGCGTCTGTCTCATGTGGCGAGGCACCCAAATTGATGCAGCTTCGCGCATCCTAAACAAACCCGGCATGCGCTGAAAGTTCCGTTCAACAACCCTCTTGCATGCGCATGATCTAGCAAGCATCAAACCTATCCCTATCATACAGCTTGCGGCCGATGCGCCGGTCAAGAGCGCGGCAAACATCGCGCCACCACAAGAATGTTTCGTGGTCGCCTGCTGCAAAGGCGGTGATTGCCTGGTCATGCGCGCTCTGTGCGGCAGACAGTCCATGCTTCGCGAATTGGCGCAGGGCGGCATTGAAATGTGGCGGGCTGACAAGATCGCCATTATCATTTGCCGCGCGTGTATGAAACCCGCGAACCCGATCAGGGGTCATGCGTGCGGAACATTTTGTGGCTGGGGCTGCGAAACGGATCGACATGGTGCGGATTTTTCCTGCTTGTTGCTGATGCCGGATTGGCGACCGCAGCGACAATTAGCCCAGTTGGACTAAGTGAAGGTTCCACAGGATGGTTTCCGAAATCTTATTCGTGATATCCAAAGGCTTACCACAGCCTTGCCGCACACCTCAGGGGCGTTCAATCCAGCGGCCACTATTGGCATATTCGGACCGTATATTACCGCTGCGCGGTGCGGAGGCGAGAGGGGCGGTGCCTTCGGCCACCGCTGCAACAGACGGTTTGGGCTGCGCGGCAGAGTGACTAATCGGGCCAGTTTCAGTTGATGCGGCGGCGATGACCGGAGCCGAAGCAGGATCAGGAGCATTGGGCGTCAATGCGCGTGCCCGTGCTGCTGATGGTTCGGCACCGGCATAGGAGGCGGTAAAGGCAGAAGGCCGTCCCGCTGCGCCACGCCACCTGTAAAACTTGTGCGCCCCGATCACGCTGACGGTGTCGAGGCTGCTGGCCCAATAGGGATTTATCGCCAGCGTGTGGTAGTGTGTGGCTGTCCCCACGGGTGCGTAAGCCACGCCTGCAAGTGCTTCTCTTGCAATGCGGCTGGCACGGTCCCAGCCAGATCGCGAAGGCTGCCTTGCCAGCGATCCATCGCAGGTGAAGGAAAACTGACACCCGGTCGTGCGCTCGCTTCCCTGATAGACAACGCCGCACACGCTGCGCGGATAGGCGGTATGTGCCACGCGATTGAGCACTACCTGTGCCACTGCACGCTGGCCCGCATCGCTCTCGCTGGCAGCTTCGTAATAGATTGCCTGGGCCATACACTGCTGCGCGCGGACATGATCACGATCCGACCCGGCAATGCGCAGCGGGGCAGCGGCAAGCGGCAGGTCTGCGAGCTTGGATGAAGGCGTAAAGGCGGGCGCTCCAATCACGGCGATTGGTTTATCCCACCCTTCCGCATCAACCATGTGCGGCGCATCCTCGAGATAGTAGAAGGCTGAGCCGGGAAAGCTGAGACCCGGCGTTTCGAACGGCATCTGCTTCACTGCTTGCGCTGTGATGGCATCCCTCTGCAAGGCAGCGATGGTGTCCGGTGCGGCCAGTGCAGGCACGGCAAGGGCCACGCCGACAATTGCCATTCGCTTGGCAACGCCCATCAACCGCGCACGCAGCGGCTGGCGCCGGCTGCGAAAATCGCGCCTTGGCTGCGCCTGAGCTGTTACGGCGAAAGGAGGGATCTGATCCACGTGTTTGCCTTATGTTGGCCAGCCCTTTGCAACACGCCTGAAGTTCAACCCGTATCGGAACGGGACGAAGACGATAGAGAAAGGCGACTTGTCGGGGCGTAATTCTGTGCCTAAAGGGCCGGCGACGTCACGGGTTGTTCGCGCTATGTCATGAAAGACGTGGGGCGGGCCTAAGAGGGAAAGGGGTTCAACGCCCCCGCTGCCCCCGCAACTGTGACCGGGAAGCAATCCGGCCAAATGCCACTGTGCTTGAATCAGGCGCGGGAAGGCGGCAGGAAAGCGTTGATCCGGGAGCCAGGAGACCTGCCAGTGACTGTCGTTCGGCCATCGGGCGGGGTGCACCGGTAGCCAGCGGGAGAGCGCCATTTCGGGCGCTCCCTCCGTTTTGAGCGACATGTTCGTTCTATATCGGAGGTCTTGTGTACAAATATCTATTTTTCAGCGTTTCTTTCGCCGCACTCGCCATTCCTGCAGCGGCGCAGGATGGGTCCGGAACGCTAGCCAGTGATAGTGTAAGTTCCGCCGAGACAAATATCACCGTGACAGCGACCGGAACGCGGATCGAGCTGGAGGATACCGGCCAGCAGGTTACCATTATTGGCGAGGAGGAAATTCGTGCTGTGCAAGGGCCTGATCTGACCCGTGTGCTCGAACGGGTGCCCGGTCTGACTTTCAGCCGCAATGGCGGCTTGGGCGGCTTTACCGGTGTGAGGCTGCGCGGGTCCGAAGCGGAACAGGTCCTGATCGTGCTTGACGGTGTCCGCGTGTCGGACCCGGCGGCTCCTTCGGGCGGGTTCGATTTCGGCAATCTGTTATCGGGCAATCTTGCCAAGCTGGAGGTGATCCGCGGCTCCAACTCCACTATCTGGGGTTCAGACGCGATGGGCGGCGTAATTGTTGCCTCCACCAGAGCGGACACAGGACTGGTCGCCAGCGCGGAATATGGTGCGGATGACAGCGTAACTGCCAATGCCTCGGCCGGAATCGGCGATGCCGATACCGGCTTCATTGGCGCATCGGCCAATTTCGCCCGCACCGACGGCTTCTCATCTGCCGCCAGCGGCACTGAGGCCGACGGGTTCGAACAATGGGCAATCGAAGGCCATGGCCGGTATTACTTTTCCGATGCATTCGAGGTTTTTGCCCGCATTCGGCAGACTGAAGGCACGCTGGAACTGGATGGATTGACTTTCCCCGCATATACCCTTGCCGATACTGACGAGGAACAGGATACGCGGCAGACATTCGGCTCTGCCGGGGCCGTGCTCGATACAGGACCACTCTTCCTGACAGCGAGCTACAGTTTTGCAGACACTGCTCGCGATAATCTCGACGGTAGCGGCTCCACGACATTCAGCAGCGATGGCGAGTCTGATCGCATATCCCTGCGCGGCGAATGGCGGCCTATCGGTCCGCTCTTGCTGAACTTCGGCGCGCAGAACGAATGGACCAGTTACGAGACATTATACGACACGGGCGATTCAACCAGCATCCTTGGCGCCTATGCGCAGGCTGGTGTGGAGTGGCGTGGCATATCGGGCCATATCGGCGTACGCATTGACGATCACGAAGATTTCGGCAGCGAAATCAGCTTCGGGGCCGATATCAGCTATGAATTGGTTGATAGCTGGCGACTGCGGGCAAGCATTGGCGAAGGGTTCAAGGCGCCCAGCCTGTTCCAGCTCCTGTCCGACTACGGCAATAGGGAGCTATCACCCGAACATTCGACCAGTTACGATTTTGGTATTGCCTATGGCGACCGTGCATTGACGGATCGCCCTTTATACGGGGCGGTTACGCTTTATCGCCGAGATACTGAAGATCAGATCGCTTTTGTCAGCTGTTTTGGCGCAAGCACCGATATCTGCACAGACAGGCCCTATGGCACATATGACAATCAAGACCGCACGCGCGCGCAAGGCGTGGAAGCAGAACTGCGGGCGCGAATTGCCGAGACCGTTGTGCTGGGCGCGGTATATTCCTTGATCGAAACGGAAAACCGTGGTGCCGGGCCCAATGCCGGCAATGTACTTGCCCGCCGCCCGCGCCATGCCGCTACTTTCACCGGTGAGTGGTCGCCTGTTCCGGCACTGTCGCTGGGTGCTGACCTGCGCGTAGTTTCGGGAAGTTTCGATGATGCGGGCAATTCCTCGCGGCTCGAAGGATATGAAGTGATGAGCCTGCGTGCAGCATTCGACGTGACCGAGGCTGTGCAGATTTTCGGCCGGGTCGAAAATGTCTGGGACGAAGATTACCAGACAGCTGCCGGATATGCGACGCGCGGCTCTGCTGCCTTTGTGGGGGCCAGGCTGGCATTGTGAGAATGCTGGCCGCTTTGCTGCTGATCCTGCCGGGGTGCCAACAAGCCCCGGCAGGATCAGCGGTGGACGCGGCCACGGTGGTCAGCCTCAACCCTTGCACCGATGCCATCCTCTCCGAAATCGCAGCTCCGGGGCAATTGCTGGCGATATCGCATTACAGCCAGAACAAGCGGTCCAGTTCCATGCCACTGGACGTTGCCGCAAGCTATCGCACCACTGGCGGAAGTGCAGAAGAAGTGCTCGCCCTTGCACCAGACATGGTGGTTGCGGATGTTTTCCTTGCTCCAGCCACCCGCCACGCATTGGAACAGGCCGGTATCGAAATCGTGACCGTCGGTATCCCCAGCAGCCTTGACCACAGCGTCGGGCAAATCGCACTTCTTGGCGAAGCAACCGGCAATACGGCACGCGCCGATGCCCTTGTGCAGGAGGTGACAGTGGCATGGGATAGCCACGAATGGACCGGCCAGCCGATTTCAGCGCTATTGTTGCAAGAAGGCGATATCGTTGCGGGCCAAGGATCGCTCGCCCATGCCCTGCTGATACAGGCAGGATTTTCCAGCCTGTCTGCTGCGCGTGGGTTGGGGCAGGGCGCGCATCTGCCGCTGGAACATGTGCTGGCCGAGCCGCCCCAAGTCGTGATCACGGCGGGCGGAGGCCGGATGCAGCAACATCCCGCACTTGGCGCCATCCCCGGCATGCAGCATCACCTGTTTGACCCGACCTTGCTCTATTGCGGCGGGCCGACAATCCCGCGTGCGCTCGACCGATTGACCGAAATTCGAAGGTCGGCACAATGACTCGCGCATCGTACCTCTTTACCGCGCTGTTGGTTATGGCGTTGCCATTATCGCTGTTGGCCGGGCGCGTTTGGGTTGATCCGGAGGTTACGCCCAACGCGATTGTCATCCTTGCGCAATTGCGTCTGCCGCGTGCGCTGCTGGCAATTATCGTGGGCGCGGGTCTGGGTGCGGCGGGCGCGGCGATGCAGGGCTATTTGCGCAATCCGCTCGCCGATCCGGGCTTGTTCGGAATCGCGCCCGGTGCCGCCTTGGGGGCCGTGATCGCGCTCTATCTCGGCATATCGAGCGCCTTGCTGCTTCCCGCCTTTGCGCTGGTCGGGGGGAGTGGTGCAATGGCGCTTTTGGCGCTGATTGCCGGGCGCACGGCCAGCCCCGCCCACGGCATTGCGCTGTTCACATTGGCAGGCATGATGATTGCCAGCCTTGCAGGGGCTCTCACCAGTCTTGCCATCAGCCTTGCCCCCAACGCCTTTGCGATGAGCAGCATTGTCACCTGGCTGATGGGCGCGCTGACCGATCGCAGCTGGCAGGACGTCTCCATCGCAGCCCCTCTAACGCTGGCTGGCGTGGCGTTGCTTTGGGCCGCGGGGCGCGCGCTCGATGCCCTAACGCTGGGGGAAGTTGCAGCCCGTTCATTGGGCGTCGATCCGCGCCGCGTGCGCTGGCTGATGGTAGTTGGCACCGGCCTTACCGTGGGGAGCGGGGTCGCGGTGGCGGGCATCATCGGCTTTGTCGGACTTATCGTTCCGCATCTTGTGCGCCCGCTTACGGACCGTCGCCCGTCGAGCCTGATCGTGCCGTCTGCACTTGCGGGCGCACTGCTGGTCCTGGTGGCTGATATGATCGTGCGTGTGCTGCCGCTTGTTACGGAATTGCGGCTGGGCATTGCACTCAGCCTCATTGGCGCGCCATTTTTCCTGTGGCTGCTGTTGCGTATGCGAAGGGGCCTTGCATGACACTTTGTGCAGAAGCCCTGACAATCACAGGCAGGCTGGATAATGTGAGCGCGACGCTGGAAACCGGCGCGATTACTGCGATTTGTGGTCCCAATGGCGCGGGCAAGTCCACGCTACTCTCCTCACTCGCAGCGCTGATTGATACGCAAGACGGCCAGCTATTGCTGGATGGCAAACCGCTGTCATCGCTTTCCGCGCGCAAGCGGGCGCAAAGGATCGGATATCTTCCGCAATCGGGCGAGGTGGCATGGGATGTGGCGGTGCGTCAACTGGTTGCACTTGGCCGCCTTCCGCATCGTGACGAGGGCAAAGCGCAAGTCGCGCGTGCCATTGCCGAATGCCAGCTCGATGATCTTGAATCACGTCGCATGTCCACCCTTTCAGGTGGAGAGAAAGCACGGGCCTTGCTGTCGCGGGTGCTGGCGGGGGAGCCGCAATGGATCCTTGCCGACGAACCTCTCGCCGCGCTCGATCTGGCGCACCAGCTGGCGATATTGCGGGTGTTGCGCAGGCAGGCCGATGCCGGATGTGGCGTAGTTCTCGTGCTGCACGATCTCGCGCTTGCGATGAACCATGCAGACAGGGTGCTTGTGCTGAATAACGGCCGCCTGCAAGCAGACAGCGCCCCCGAAGAGGCGCTGTCCACTGGCATTATTGCCGAAGTCTGGGGTGTGAAAGCGCGCTGGCTGGGTGAACCCGGCGCACGCGCACTCTCTACCTGATCTCAACCCCTTATTGGGCGCTCTGCGCCCCGGTCGGTTCAGTGTCGCCCGGAATCAGCCCGCGTGCTTCAAGCAATGGCTCGACCCGTGGATCGCGCCCGGTGAAATCACGAAACATCTGCTCATAGGTCTTTGAATGACCCTGTCCGAGGAAGGTCGACACAATACGATCGCCCATCTCGCGGTTCATGCCGCCATTTGCCTCGACATAGCTATAGGCATCATGGTGCAGCATTTCCGTCCAAGTGTAGGCGTAATAGCCTGCATCATAGCCATGTTCAACGATGTGCCGGAAATAGGGCGTGTGATACCGCGGCGGAACGAGGTCTGAACGAAGGCCGATCCGGTCAAGCGCGGCGGCTTCAAATGCCATCACATCTGTCGGGGCGGCAACATTCGGGTCCAGCGAATGCCATTCCATGTCGAGCAGCGATGCAGCGATAACCTCGCCAAAGCTGTGGCCCTGATTGAATTTGCCGGCGCGATTGATCGCCTCGACCAGTTCGTTCGGGATCACTTCGCCGGTTTCGTTATGACGCGCATAGCGTTGCAGAACTTCGGGCACGGCGGCGAAATTCTCGTGAAACTGGCTGGGGAATTCTACCCAGTCGCGTGCCGAATTAGTGCCCGAAAGCGAAGGATATTGCTGATTGGCGAATATGCCGTGCAAGGCGTGGCCGAATTCATGGAACATTGTCGTCACATCGTCCCAAGTCGCCAATGCTGGCTGACCGGGAGCCGGCGGAGCAATGTTCTGCGTATTGGTCACGACAGGACGCAGGCCAAGCAGATGGCTCTGTTCGATAAAGTTGCTCATCCATGCGCCGCCGCGCTTGCTCTCGCGCTGCATGGGATCAAAGTAGAATAGCGCGATAGGCTCGCCGTCATGCAGCACGGTATAGACGCTCACATCGGGGTGATATGTGGGAATATCGCTGCGCTTCTCAAAGGTCAGGCCGTAAAGCTGCCCGGCCATGTAGAACACACCGTCCTCAAGCACATTTTCGACGACGAAATACTGCTTAATCTCCTCATTATCGAGAGCATAGCGTTCCTGACGAACCAGGGCCGCATAATACTCCCAATCCCAAGGGGCGAGGGTGAAATCGTGCCCGTCAGCTTCCAGGCGGGCCTGCAAAACGGCCGCTTCGCGTTCCTGCGTAGCGCGCAAAGCGGGCACCATGTCGGACATGAACTTGATCGCCTGTGCGGGATCGGAAACCATGCGATCATACATTTGCCAATTTGCATGGCTCGGCTCACCGAACAATTGTGCGCGGCGATTGCGTAGTGCAATTGTCTCGCGGATCATGGGGAGGGTGGTGGTTTCACCGGTCTGGTTGCGGTTTATGCTGGAACGGAACAAACGTTCGCGCACTTCGCGGTTTTCAAGCTGGGACAGCATCGGCACGCTGGTGGTGTTGCTGACGCTCAGAATGTAATGTCCGTCCTGTCCTGCCGCAGTAGCAGCGGCTGCCGCCGCCGCGATCTGGCCTTCGGACAGCCCGACAAGCTCATCACGGTCCGTAACGACAATGGATGCGCCGTTCTGGCCTTGAGTGATCAACTGCGAAATCTGTGAGGAAAGCGAGGACAGTCTTTCGTTGATCTGGCGCAGTTCGGTTTGCTCGGCCGCGCCAAGTTCTGCACCGCGATGGACAAAGTCCTGATAGGTCGTTTCCAGCAGCATGGCATCTTCGGGGGTCATCGCCATGGCGGCACGATTGTCGTAAATCGCTTTCACCCGGGCAAACAATTGCGGATTGAGATAGATCGCGTCTGTCTTTGCCGCGATCTTGGGTGCCAGATCTTCATCAGTTGCGGCAATCGTATCGTTGATGTTGGCCGAAACGATCTGGCTGAAAGCACTGTAGGCGCGGCCAAACACCTGACCCGAGCGCTCCATCGCGACCAGCGTATTGGCCATAGTGGGCGGGTTTGGATTGTTGGCAATGGCCTCAATCTCGGCACTCTCGATAGCAATGGCTTCCTCGATGATACCTTGCCAATCGGCATCCGATACCTGGTCGAATTGCGGCGCATGCATATAGAGCGGCGAAAGTTCCGCAAAGACGCTCGTCGCTGCGGGAATCTCGGGGTTGTAATCCTCAACCTGGGGAATGCCGGCAGTGGCCATGTCAGACTCCTGGGTGGTGGTACAAGCGGTCGCCATTGCGGCGATCATTGTGGTGGCGAGCAAGCGCGATTTCATGCGAACAGCCTCTGCTTTCTGTGTGTTTTATATGGGGCAAAATTGGGATAAACTACATAGTTGCCATTGAAACGATACTCATAGAGATAGCAGGCCAGCCTGCCAAGTCTGTGAACTAACGTTCGGCAGGGCGATCCGTTGCATTTCCTCGTCTGTTCAAGGGGCAGAGTTCCGATATTCGGCAAGGGCCTGCTGGTTTACCGTGACAATTCTTGGCGGGCCACCGGGCGTATCGACTGACAACCAAATCGCGCCCAGTGCAAAGAACGCACCCTGATCTGGCACGACTGTCGTATCGCCCAGTGCCAGATCCTGCATCAACGTCAGCATGGGTCGGGAAAGGATCTGTTCCAAATCCGCATCGGAAAGTTCGGTCAGTTCACGCCTGTTACCTTTCGCATCGATATACAGAAAAGGCAGACGCATCTGAGACCGAATGACTTGGGTGTCACCAGATGCCGCAGCGCTGTTGATAGTTTCTAATGTTTCGGAGAAAATGCTTGGCGAAGTGCCCAGCACGCAAGAAATGGTCCCTCCTGAGACTTCATCATGGCTTCGGTCGAATTTGTGATCAGGATTGCCTTGCTGGCCCCAAACGAGGGAGAGGCAGTCCTGAGTGGCCTCAGCTTCCAGATTAGCCAAGGAGGTCAGTGGATCGCTGCCATCAGGCGGTGCATCGCCGCCGGGTTCGACCTGGCAGGCTGACAACAGCAAGCTGCCAGCGAGCAAAACATAGGAAGCAAGATCTCGCCATGGAATTATTATCCGGCCTGCATACAACATGGCCCGCAGTCCTGCTATGCGTCTGACAGGCGCGTAACGCCAATGCCTGCAGGGCGCGGATCTTCATATTTTGCGTCCATGAAGATAGCCTCTCGCCGCTTGGATCGATAGACAAGACCTTTCGCCTTGGCTCCGGCGGCGTGATAATAATGTAATTCGCGCGCAATGTCCCGATATTCGCCGCGGGCAATAGCCCGATTAAGCATCGGGCTCTCGTTTTCGCTGACATTGCCTTCGCCTACATTGTAAACGAGATCGGCCAGCGCATCGAATTCATGCTGATAAAGCATTAGATCACCCACCAATCTCCTTACGGCGCGTTCTGCCTGTCTCAGATCGTTTTCAAGGAGCCTGAGCGCACGTTCAAACGATATCGTATCCCCGACCTTGAGCCTGTCTTCAGGACAGACCAGATGCCCGACGCCAACGGTGGGATATCCAGCAACATCTCGATAGACTGTGAGACGAACGCCCTCTTCCTGCGCAAGGGTTTCTTTCATGGCATCGCTTACGCCGATATGTTTTGCAGGGATGCGCATCTGCGTAGCATCGCGCGTCAATTCCAATGCGAATTCAGGAGGTTGGTGGCCAACTTCTATTGCCCCTGTGCTCAACGCCATGATCGATCCCGACATTGCCAAGGCTGTCTTGCGCTTCCTGCCATACTTCATACGCAAAGCTGATGAGGTTTTACAGCGGCGCAATCGCTTTATAAATTCGGTAAGCCTCTGACGCCGTTTGCGACGCTGGGGAGCAGGCGTTGTAGCAGGGGAAATAATCTTCACGTTTTGTTGGCGAGAATTCGTCGCTTTCGGGGGAGTGTGAAGTCTGGACATTCTTGGGCATTACTTTCCGGCGATGTTCATCATGTGCTGGTGGTCATTGTCTCAGCGTGCATCGCACTTGATTGTTTCTTTCTATCTCTGTTTCATTCTAACAACGGGCAAGCGGCGCATTTGGTCCTCACTTCGTCCGATGCAGCGCACGTTCCACGCGCAGGCGACACTATGCGTGCTATTATAAATTACTGAAAACTAGTTATTTTTGAATATATAGCGCCATTCTCGGTAAGGCTGCTTTGAAACAGATCAAACCCGCGAACGGGCCAGGGGCCAAGAGACAATGCCCCATGCTTGGCAAGCCACAGGCCAACCGGCGCGCTTGAATTATTCAGCCTGGCGACAGTGACATGCGGAACAAATTTTCGTGTTTCGGCTGGCAAACCTGCGCGGCGGCAAGCCATTTCGATGCTATATTTCAGATCCGCCAATTCGGCAGAGTGTTCTACCCGTGCCCAGATCGCCTTGGCACGGCTCCTTGTCTCGAAATGTCCCACACCTTCCAGGCGGGTGGTGAAGGGCCTGAAGGAAACGCTCTCCAGTGCTGTCACTACATCGTCAAACGAGTGACGGTCCACTTCTCCGATAAAGCGCAAGGTAATGTGAAGATTATCCGCGTCCTGCCACCGCGCCCCGTTCACCCCCTCCATCGTGTCGAGCAATGCCTCGCCAATGGGTTCGGGCAGTGGGAGTGCAATAAAGAGACGGCGCTGGTTCATAATACGCAGGACATGGCTGGTTTAGGCAAAGGTTTCGACCATTTGATCGTGCAAGCTGGCTGCATATCTGGATCGCTCTTGCTTTGCCAACGGAGCGACAATCAGGAATTTGTGGCTTTGCTGTCCGGAGGCTTTTTCTCAACATGATCAAAGGCCGCCACACCTCGGATAAGGGTGCGGCGGCCAATGTCATTTAGTCAGGCGGGCAATCGTGACCGCACTGATGTCTTACTTTTGATCAGAAGCTGAATCCTGCACCAGCGCTGAAGCCGCCTTTGCCGTGCGTATCCAGCGTTCCGCCAGCCTTGATGACGCCCTGTCCATCGCTGAACGAGGTCGACATGCCAATCGCAAAAGCGGTTTCTCCGCGATAGTGACCAACTGCTCCGCCAACCATCATGCGGCCCGTTTCCATCGTTTGCGGAATTCCGGCCACAGCCATCGCGCCCGCGGTACCAGCGAAGGCTTCGTCCCGTAGGTTTTCAAGATCGAACGACATGGCGCTTAAACTGTCACTCAGGATCGAAAAGCGTTGGTCTGTGTAAGTCATGGAATCCGCCAGCACGTCACTCAGTCCCGCTTGGAGTTGGCCGAGATTGACAGCGTCATTGGCGAGGGTGCCCGAAGCGACATTGTGCAATTGCACCGCCTGTCCGGAGTTGATGCCGACCAGTGTTACATCCTGCGTCACCGTGCCGCCATTGCTGAGCGTGGGAGAATCCGGATCTGAATATTGCACTGCGACCACAGTGCTTCCCTGCAAATTTAGGCTGACGGCTGTGATATCAGCAGTATTCTGGTCGATATCACTTCTATTCATCGCCACAGCGTCATTTGTCGCCGCCAATTGCGCACCATTAACGGCATCGGTTGAGCTGGCTGACAACGTTCCCGCCGCCACATTGGTGACACGGACCGGGTCCGGCGTAGCGCCGAAGAAAGCCGCCGTATTTGTCGGGACCGTGCTGGGGGTGAAGCCATCTGCATCTGAAACGTAACCAACTGGCACATTGTCGACCTGTGCCTGCACCTCTGTGATGAAGGTGGCATTATTGGTCACCTGAGTATCAAGATTGGCAACGTCGCCCTCAACCGTGGTCACGCGGCCATCCAGCGTGGTGATATCGCCCTCGGTAATTGCCAGTCGCCCGTCGAGAGAAGCAATATCGCCTTCATTGACAGTGACCCGGCCGTCTATGCTGGCGATATCGCCTTCGTTCACCGTTACACGACCATCCAGATTCGCAATATCGCCCTCATTCACCGTCACCCGGTCATCAAGGTCATCGATATTCGCCTGTTGCCCGCCGATCTGTGTTGACAGATTCGAGATGGCGGTGGTGTTGGATGCGATGTTGGTTTCGTTCACGCCAACACGCCCGTCCAGATCAGCCACAGCTTCATTGGTGGCGAAAAGCTGCGCGCCATTTACGGCATCGGTAGACGTGGCGGACAAAGCACCGTTCGCCACATTCGTGATTGTGGTTCCACCTGCACCGTCCAGGGTGATGGTGTCATATGACGTGCCATCATATTGCACAGCAAAATCCTGCAGGTCAGAAATGTCAGATGTATTGGTCGCGACATCGGTCTGAAGGCCGCCAATGGCAGCGCCGTTTGCGTCCACCGCGACATTTGTCGCAGCGAGCTGGTTGCCGGTAACTGCATCGGTTGAACCGGACGCAACCGTCCCATCGGCAAGGTTTGTAACGGTGGTTCCGCCTGTGCCTGCCAAGGTAACTACGTCTTGCGTAGCGCTGTCATATTGCACAGCATCGGCAACCGAAGCATTCACGGAATTGATGGCAGCCTGAACCTGGCCTACAGTGGCCGCATCATTATCGTCGGAACCGGGTGCTACATTCGTGATCTGGCGATAAGCGCCTGCCGATCCTACCGAAAATGAGCCCACGGAATCTTGCGTTCCCGAAAGGAAGTTTGCCGTATAGCCAGCTTGCGGTCCACGATCGGCCAGCGATCCGGCACCCAGTGCAACGCTGTTTGCGGCAGTGACGGAAGCACCTGAGCCTATGGCGATCGCTCCACCTGCGCCTACTGAAGTTGTCGCGCCATTGCCAAACGCAATGGCATCGATTTCACCCGCCGAAGCAGCAGTACCATCGCCCAAGCCCGTTATCTGATTGCCACCGATTGAAAGGCCGGCAGCATTGTTGAGCGCGTAGCCATCTGAAGTCAGATTACAATCGGATGGGCCGACAAGATTGCCGTCGGTATCGATCAATTGCAGTGAAATAGGATCACCCGCCGCTATACCTGCCAGGATGTCATCGACTTCCAGATCCACATCGGTGATGTTGAGCAAAGGAGGCAAGATGACGTGACCCCCAGCTTTCCCCCAGCTGGGATTAGAGCCGGGCGGTTGTTTTGCGCATCAGCGCGGTTGAAGCAATGGGCTGCGTAGCGGAGCCCGTAGGGCGTAGCGAAGCAGGCCATTGCTTATCCAGTTCAGCGGCGAACGCCGCCGGTGTTGCGTAACCGAGAGACGAGTGTGGTCGCTCCCGATTGTAGTCTTCGACCCAGGCCGCGATCTCGACACGGGCATGGGCCATACTCAAGAACAGCGTCTCGTTGAGCAGTTCGTCCCGCATCCGGCCATTGAAGCTCTCGACATAGCCATTCTGCATCGGCCTTCCGGGCGCGATGTAATGCCACTCCACGCCGACCTCGCCGCACCATGCCAGCACAGCGTTGCTGGTGAGCTCGGTGCCATTGTCGCTGACGATCATGCCTGGCTTGCCGCGCTGTTCGATCAGTGCGGTCAGCTCGCGAACGACACGGCGACCAGAGATCGAGGTGTCCGGCACCGCTGCCAGGCACTCCCGGGTCACGTCATCGACCACGTTGAGCACCCGGAACCGTCTTCCCGAAGCCATCTGGTCGTGAACAAAGTCCAGGCTCCAGCGCTGGTTCGGCAGCGCCAGAACCGGAGCAGGTGCCCTTGTGCCAACAGCACGCCTGCGGCTACGTCGTCGCCTGACCGCCAAGCCTTCCTCACGGTAGAGCCTCTGGGTCTTCTTGCGGTTGATCATGATCCCCTCCCGGCGCAGCAGGATATGCAGACGGCGATAGCCGAACCGGCGACGCTGGTTGGCCAGCTCGCGCAGCTTCTCACGCAGATCGACGTCATCGTCCCGGGTGGAACGGTAACGCACGCTCTTGCGATCAGCATCGATGACACGGCACGCCCGCCGCTCGCTCATCCCATGGCACGCCTGGAGATGAGCAACAGCTTCCCGCTGCGCGGCGGGCGTCAAAACTAATGGGATGACCCGCCCTGTCCTTCCATGCACATTCGGCGGACTGAGAAGGAGGTAATTATGAGCATACGCAACCAACCAAGAGATGCAGCCGTCTTCGGCATCGACATTGGCAAAACAGTCTTTCACGTTGTCGGCCTCGATGCGGCCCATGCACCGATCCAGAAGGCGACATTCAGGCGGGAGACGTTGCTGCAGTTTTTCGAACGCGCGTCGCCGGTTCTGGTCGGGATGGAAGCATGCCCCGGTTCGCAGTGGCTGGCGCGCAAGCTGCTAGGGATGGGGCACACAGTTAGGATCGTGCCGGCACAATTCGTGAAGCCCTTCGTAAAGTCGAACAAGAACGACATCATCGACGCGGAAGCCATTGCGGAAGCCGTCACTAGGCCGACGATGCGCTTCGTAGAGATAAGGACACCGGAGCAGATCGACCTGCAAGCACTCCACCGGGTGCGAGACCGGATGATCGCCCATCGAACGAGGCTGATCAGCCAGATGCGCGCCTTCTGTCTCGAGTATGGTATCGCGATCCATCAGGGCGCAGGCAAGTTCAAGGCCGAGATACCGCGCGTGCTTGCGGATGAGACCAACGAGCTCACCCCTTCGATGCGCCGGATCCTGACGGAGGTTCACGGCGAGATGATGGAACTCGAACAGCGCATCACAGCCATGAACCACGAGATCGAAGCCATCGCCGCGCGCAGCGATACCGCACGGCGCCTGATGACTGTGCCGGGCATCGGACCGCTGGCCTCGACCGCTCTGCTGGCGGCGGCAGGGTCGGGACGTCAGTTCCGCAGGGCACGTGATCTCGCTGCCTGGCTCGGTCTAGTGCCGCGCGAACACTCGACCGGCGGGAAGACTAAGCTGCTTGGCATCAGCAAGCGCGGCAATAAATACCTGCGAAGGATGATCGTCCATGGTGCTCGATCCTGTGTTACACATCTCGATAGAAGCAGGGACCGCTTGGGCCCATGGCTCGACGGGCTTGAGAGCAGGATGCACAAGAACAAGGTCACGGTCGCCCTGGCTGCCAAGATCGCTCGCGTTGTCTGGGTGATTCTGACCAAGCCGGGCGCCACCTACGAGCGGCGCGTTCCAGCGTTCGGCTGAACGGCGCCGCCACCAACTGCGAGGTTCGTAAGAGTGATGACGAGACAGTGGACCAGCGCATCGTAAGCCCCGTCAAAAAAGCGGGCAGAAAGCCCGAAGCATTTATCTGGGAACGAGGCGCGCGGATCTCATCAAGGCCTGGCCGCAACAGCGGCCCACTCGCGAGAGGCCGGATACATTTGTGCAGACTGGCACCGTCAACACCAATCGACCCTTGCATGGACAGGGCGGGTCATACATTTTTTGCCAGAAGATCCTTCAACGCCGCCTTGTCCAGCATCGCATCGGCCAGCAAACGCTTCAGCTTCGCGTTCTCGCTCTCCAGCTCCTTCAGCCGCCGGGCATCGGACACTTCCATCCCGCCATACTTCGACTTCCAGTTGTAGATCGTCGCTTCAGATACACCGTGCCGACGGGCAAGGTCAGCGGTCTTGGCTCCCGCCTCCGCTTCCTTCAGCACGCCAATGATCTGCTCTTCTGAAAACCTCGTTCTCTTCATCTCGTCCGTCCTTCTGTCAGGGCCGGACTCTAATCCAACTTGGAGGAAAATCAGGGGGTCACGTCAAAGACAACCGATACGGATAGCAAGTCGTCAACCAGATTTTCTACGCCGCTGGCAACGGGCACAACGGCCTGGCCGACAATATCTGTGATCGCCGAATTCTGAAGCCGTACGCCGGTACACACATCGACCACTGGTTGAAGCGCTTGAGCATGGACCGGAGCTGTGAAGGCAGCGCCTTGCAAAGTAGCCAACGCAACGGAAGCGCACAGAGTATAGGTAATATTCTTACGAGTTGTCATCACGATTCTCTCCCATTTTTTTTTCGTGGAAGCCCTGTGGTGACAGTGAATAGAAAATTAATTGTAAACGAATTTCAAAAATCTCGGCGTTATTCGCGGCTTGTGAGAGATACTTGCGAAAGAAACCGATATTCGCTCTAGAGCATTGATTGATTTGTTCTAGCTTTGGGACGCACCATGCCTTTCGCCATCCAGCCGACTCGAAGGTCTCCGCTGCCTTTTGACTAGCGCGAACATTTCATGAACATTTAGCCTGTCTCATTCCGGTGTGCGATGCCGCACTCTGCTCCTCTGGACTCGCCGCACACTAAACCCCACTTGGATCGCCATGGCTCTCACACAAATTTCCGTAAAAGGTGCCCGCGAGCATAACCTCAAGGGCGTCGATATTGATCTGCCGCGCGATGCGTTGATCGTCATCACCGGCCTTTCGGGCAGCGGCAAAAGCTCGCTCGCCTTCGACACGATCTATGCTGAGGGGCAGCGCCGCTATGTCGAGAGCCTGAGTGCTTACGCGCGCCAGTTTCTTGAAATGATGCAGAAGCCCGATGTTGAACATATTGACGGGCTTTCCCCGGCGATCAGCATCGAGCAGAAGACCACCAGTCGCAATCCGCGCTCCACCGTGGCCACGGTGACTGAAATCTATGACTACATGCGGCTTTTGTGGGCGAGGGTGGGCATTCCCTATTCGCCAGCTACCGGCTTGCCAATTGAGGCGCAGACCGTTTCAAACATGGTCGACCGCGTTATGGCCTTGCCTGAAGGCACGCGGCTTTATTTGCTTGCTCCGGTCGTGCGCGGTCGCAAGGGCGAATATCGCAAAGAGATGGCCGAGTGGCAAAAAGCCGGTTTCACCCGCGTCCGCGTCGACGGCGAAATGTATGACATCGAGGATGTCCCTGCGCTCGACAAGAAATTCAAGCACGATATCGAGGTCGTGGTCGATCGGCTTGCAGTCAAGCCAGAGCTGGAGACGCGCCTTGCCGATAGTTTCGAAACCGCGCTGAAGCTGGCTGACGGACTGGCCTATGCCGACCTTGCCGACGGTGTGGTGCCTGGGCGCGAAAATGAGGCGGATGGTGGCGGCGCGATGAAGGGGGCTGGGCTACCCGCCAACCGCATCGTTTTCTCCGAGAAATTTGCCTGCCCTGTTTCTGGCTTCACAATTGAGGAAATTGAACCCCGGCTGTTTTCCTTCAACGCGCCGCAGGGTGCCTGCCCGACTTGTGATGGCATTGGCGAAAAGCAGCTGTTTGATCCGCAGCTGGTCGTTCCCAATGAAGAACTGACACTGAAAAAGGGCGCGATAGCCCCCTGGGCCAAGAGTAATCCGCCATCGCCCTATTACCTGCAGGTCCTGGCGAGTCTCGCGCGCAAATATGATTTCGATCTGGAGACACCCTGGAGCCAGTTGAGTGAGGCCAATCAGGACATCATCCTCTACGGCACCAAGGGCAAGCGCGTTCCGTTGACTTTCAAGGACGGGCGCAAGGAATATACGGTTGAAAAGCCTTTCGAAGGCGTGATCGGCAATCTTAATCGCCGCATGGTGCAAACCGAAAGCGCATGGATGCAGGAGGAACTCAGCAAGTTCCAGACCGCGCAACCGTGCGAAACATGCAATGGCGCGCGGCTGAATGAAAAGGCGCGGGCGGTCAAGATCGTCGACACGGATATCTCTCAGCCTACGCGGTTCAGCGTGGCTGATGCATTGGCCTGGTTTACCGCTCTGCCAGATAAGCTTGGCAACACGCAGAACCAGATTGCCAAGGCCATTCTGAAAGAAATTGTCGAGCGGCTTGGCTTCCTCAATAATGTTGGGCTGGATTACCTCAATCTTGATCGGACAAGTGGCACGTTGAGCGGCGGGGAAAGCCAGCGCATCCGCCTCGCCAGCCAGATCGGAAGCGGCCTTTCGGGCGTGCTTTACGTGCTGGATGAACCCAGCATCGGCCTTCATCAGCGCGATAATGACCGGCTTCTGGAAACGCTCAAGCGGCTGCGCGATCTGGGCAATACGGTGATCGTGGTAGAGCATGACGAGGACGCTATCCGTGCGGCCGATTACGTGGTGGACCTTGGCCCGGGTGCTGGTGTGCATGGCGGCGAAGTTGTGGCGGAGGGAACACTCAAGCAGATACTCAAGGCAAAGAACTCCCTTACCGCCGATTATCTGACCGGACGCCGCGAGATCGCTGTTCCGCCTGTTCGGCGCAAGGGCAATCGGCACAAGCTGACCGTGCATGGTGCGCGTGCCAATAATCTCGACAATGTAACCGCATCAATTCCGCTAGGCACCTTCACCTGTATCACCGGCGTATCAGGGTCGGGCAAATCAAGTTTTACCATCGACACGCTTTATGCATCCGCTGCACGCACCTTGAACGGTGCGCGCGTAATTGCCGGCGCGCATGACAAGGTGACTGGCCTCGAATATTGCGACAAGGTTATCGAAATCGACCAGTCGCCCATTGGTCGTACGCCGCGCAGCAACCCTGCCACATATACGGGTGCTTTCACTCAGATCAGGGACTGGTTTGCAGGATTGCCCGAAGCGAAGGCGCGTGGTTACAAGCCGGGTCGCTTCAGTTTCAACGTAAAGGGCGGACGCTGCGAGGCTTGTAAGGGTGACGGCCTGATCAAGATTGAGATGCACTTTCTGCCCGATGTCTATGTTACCTGCGAGGAATGCGGCGGTAAGCGATATAATCGCGAGACCCTGGAAGTGAAATTCAAGGGCCTGTCCATTGCAGACGTCCTGGACATGACGATCGAAGACGCAGAAGGCTTCTTCAAGGCGGTGCCATCCATCCGCGACAAGATGCACATGCTGAATGAAGTCGGGCTGGGTTACGTCAAGGTAGGCCAACAGGCGACTACGCTTTCAGGCGGTGAGGCGCAGCGCGTGAAGCTGGCGAAGGAACTGAGCAAGCGCAGCACCGGGCAAACGCTTTATATCCTTGATGAGCCTACCACGGGGCTGCATTTTGAAGACGTGCGCAAATTGCTCGAAGTCCTGCATCGGCTGGTTGATCAAGGCAATTCCGTCGTTGTGATCGAGCATAATCTCGATGTTATTAAAACGGCGGATTGGGTTCTGGATCTTGGCCCGGGCGGCGGCGTCCGCGGCGGCAAGATCGTTGCCGAGGGGACACCTGAAGATGTTGCGGCAGAACCGCTTTCCTTTACCGGCCAGTATCTACACCCCATGCTGATGCGACAGAAAGACGCTGCTGAATAGAGCTTTTGAAGGGTGGCAGTAACAACCAGAAACGATTTCTGGCGGATTTTAAATAATTGCGCTAAAACTAAACCTAGCGGTCTGTCGGGGCCGGATACTTGGCCTGCGGCAGCCTTTTTTAAAAGGGGAAGTCGCAATGAAAACCATTATAGTCTCTGCGCTTTGCAGCTTGGTATTGGCACAGCCTGTCATGGCGCAGCAAAGCGTGTTCATTGGCGTACCGATGTTCAGCGAATATGTTCCGGGTAACGGTGGCCAAGAAAATGCTGCAGGCGATTTCGACAGCGAATTTGACAGCGCTAACAGTCGCATATGCTACTATCTTGAATTGAACGGTGTGAGAAATCCAATCGGTCTGGCAATCCATCGCGGAGAGGAAGGCGAAAACGGGCCACAGGTCGTTTCCCTGACCCTTCCCAACAGTCCTGATGAGGAAACATGTGTGACGGTGGATGGCGACTTGATCGCCGAAATGGCTGGCGCGCGTGACGATTTCTATATCATCGTCACAACACCTGGTAATTCCGACGGAGCGATAAGAGGGCAACTTAGCCACTGATCGACCAGCAGAGATTGCAGGCTGGACGGAGTCTAAAGCAAGTCCAGTCATTTGCCGGAGGATATCTTGCCATATATGGTCCAATTGTGCGCGCGGGTTCGGGTGCTTTCCCTCAGGCTATTCTGTCGGCCTGGCATAGGGCGAATGTGCTTTAACGCCGATAAGGTCGAGGACGACCTTGCAACCTGACTTCCGGATTGCTTTATCTGCCCATTCCATCAACCGGGAAGGGACTACCGGACCATGGCTGCTGCTACTAAAGCCGCGTCGAAAACGGCGCGCGATTTCACCGTGAAACCGCTCTTCGCTGAACCATATTTTGTGACCAATATCGCCGATGCAATCAGCCCCAAGCAGCTTGATTATATCAAACATCTGAAGATGCAAAAAAACCAGGTGAACCAGATCTCCGAGGAATTGTACCTGTTTGACAGGCCGGAGCTGGCCAGCATCAAGCATGCGATTGATGAGGTGCTGGCGATCTATGCAAGCGAAGTGATGGGCTTGGAACAGCGCCTTGAAGTTACGCAAAGCTGGAGCCTGACGAACCCTCCGGGCGTGGGCATGCACGGGCACACTCACTCCAATTCGGTAATCTCGGGCTCGCTATATTATGCGCCCCTACCGGACCCACCCGGCAACATGATTTTTGAAAGGTTTAATGGATACCGCCAGCTGGAGCTTGCTGTGCGCACGGACCGAACGAATATCTACAATGCCCCACGCAATGCCATCGTCCCAAAGCAGGGTGACGTCCTACTCTTTTCCAGCGCTATCCAGCATTATGTTGAACCCAACGCATCAGATACCATGCGTTATTCAATCGCCTTCAACACCTTTGTGCGCGGCAAGATCGGATCATTCCGCGATGTCAGCGAATTGAAGCTTTAGGGTAGGGAGGCTCAGCCTTCCAGCAGTTCAAGTTCCACATTGCCGTGACCCGAACGGATGATGCCGATTTCTTCGGCGGCCGCGCGTGAGAGGTCCAGAACACGGCCGCGCACAAACGGCCCACGATCATTTATGCGAACTACCACTGAACGGCCAGTACGCGGGTTGGTCACGTTGACGCGGCTGCCAAAGGGTAATGTGCGATGGGCAGCGGTCAATTCGTGCATATCGAACCGTTCTCCATTGGCTGTAGGGCGCCCGTGGAACCGCCGACCATAATAGCTGGCGATGCCGCTTCCAAGTGTGCGCGTTGCCGGTTCTGCTGGCTCAATCGTGGTAATGTCGACTGCACTGGCGGGGCGCACAGGATCAGCTGGTATATCGTACCGGGCAAAAGCCTCTTCAAAAACAGCCTCTTCACTTGGGGCGAAAGATGGCGCAGTTGCGGTATTTCCAGCCACAGAAGGTGCCGTGAAGCTGACTTGTTGCTGATCTTCAGCATGGCCGTGCCCAGTTGCACCGATCAGAGTTAGCGCGCCCAGTGCGGCCACGATATGCGGCCAGTGCCGGTAGGTTTTGGTTCCCGTCATGCAGGCTTCTTTAGCCGTGAAGGTGCTAAAAACCCATCAGATGGAAGGTCGCTTAGCGTCCTTCGGGGGCCGTTTGCCGTGAAACGTGGCCAGAATGCGGCGAAGCGTTTGCGCCAAATGGAACGTTTTACGGTTAATGGCCGGGTTTGGTGGACGAATCGGTACCGCGAAAGAGAAATGGGGCCGGCATTGCTGCCGACCCCACTCTCACCGGCGTGTGGATCCCCGAGGGGATGCTTGGCGCCTGGCGTGTCTCCTTTCGCGTCCCGACCTTGCAGCCCGGTAACGTCCGGATATGTCGCCCGGCGCTCGCGCCGGTGCCGGATCAGATTTTCCGATTGGCGATATCGCGAACGATCTCAGCCTGTCTTTCCACCTGTCCGAGACCAATCTTGTCCTCTGGCACCTCAAGCGGTCCTTTCGATACCGAAATATCTCCATTTCCATCAGTGCCGGATTTCTCTTCCGGCCTTTACCAATGATCGCTTCGTGCGGTTTCAACAGTTCGATTGGTGTCCAACTCCCGAAAGAGCCTTCGTTCCGCCCGTTCCTCTTCCGCGACAATGCAATCATCGCGTCGAACACTTCCATGTCGCCTCTGTATCAAGATCGGCAGGCGATCCTTCGTGACGGTGACTTTCCGTTTTCGATGATTTGAGAATGCGCAAACGGCGCGAGTCGCACAAGGTTGCCAGCCTCGAGTTTTCCACTTCTGTCAAAAATCGCGGTGGACAAGGGTGGATAAGTCAACGGCTGGACCTCAATGCGACATAATATTTCAAAATCGCAAATCGGCATCGGAATAGTGGCTAACCCTGACGGCGATCCCGTTGTGCAAGCAAACGCAGGCGCAGGGCATTCAGTTTGATGAAACCAGCGGCATCGGCCTGATCATAGGCGCCCGCATCATCTTCAAACGTCACGTGAGCTTCGGAATAAAGCGAATGCTGTGATTTGCGACCGACTATGCTGGCCAGCCCCTTGTAGAGCTTCAGCCGGACGGTGCCGCTGACCTTCTCCTGGCTGAGATCAATGGCGGCCTGCAGCATCTCGCGCTCAGGGCTGAACCAGAATCCATTGTAGATTAGCTCTGCATATTTCGGCATCAATTCATCTTTGAGATGTGCCGCGCCGCGATCCAGCGTGATCTGTTCCATCCCTCGATGGGCAACGGCATAGATTTCACCGCCGGGCGTTTCATACATGCCGCGGCTTTTCATGCCTACAAAACGGTTCTCAACAAGATCGAGACGACCGATGCCGTGTTTCCTACCCAGCTCGTTGAGCGCGGTGAGAAGGCTGGCCGGGCTCATGGCGTCCCCATTAAGCGCCATACCGTCCCCCCGTTCGAAATCCAGCGTGATATATTCCGGGGTGTCAGGCGCATTTTCTGGGTGATCAGTGCGCGAATATACGTAATCCGGCGTTTCCTCCCACGGATCTTCTAGCACCTTGCCTTCCGAAGAGGTGTGCAAAAGGTTGGCGTCGGTGGAGAAAGGACTGTCGCCGCGCTTGTCCTTGGGCACCTGTATCTGGTGCTTTTCAGCCCAATCGATAAGAGCGGTCCGGCTGGTTAGGTCCCATTCGCGCCATGGGGCGATGACCGTGATATCGGGATCGAGCGCATAGGCAGACAGTTCGAAGCGGACCTGATCGTTACCCTTGCCGGTGGCACCATGGGCAATAGCATCGGCGCCAGTTTCATGCGCAATTTCAACGAGGCGCTTGGAAATTAGCGGTCGCGCGATTGACGTGCCGAGCAGATAGTCGCCCTCGTATCGGGCGTTGGCGCGCATCATAGGAAAAACGAAATCACGGACGAATTCCTCGCGCACATCTTCGATGAAGATGTGCTTGTCCGGAATGCCCATCGCCTGCGCCTTGGCACGAGCAGGCTCAATTTCTTCGCCTTGGCCGAGATCTGCCGTGAACGTAACCACTTCCAGCCCGCGCTCCTTCATCAGCCATTTGGCGATGACGCTGGTATCGAGGCCGCCCGAATAGGCGAGCACGACCCGTTTGATTTCAGGGCGCTTGGATTCTGACATGGACGTTTCCTGTTGGCGAATTTTTCGTCGCGGCGGTTAGCAGCGGAAATGCGTCACCGCAATCAACGGATCGATCAGGAAATCTCCTCCACGCCCAATTGGGGGTTTCGGCGGGCGATATAGTTGAGCCACGCCTTGGGGCGGCGCAGATATTGTTCGGGCACATCAACATCCAATCCAGCAAGCTCAGCAAGACGCGCGACAAAGTGGATACAATTGTTGTCATCAAGGTCATAATACGGCCCTGGATAATCGCGCCAAGCGATCACTTCTACCTTCATGCGGCGGTATTCGGCATCGGTCAGCGTGATGGAGAAGTGGCGGTTGGTGCGACCTATAGTGCGCTCTGTCTCGGTCAGGATCATGTGTTCAGCAGGGCCTGAAGTGATCGCAGCCGATGTGTTGCGGGCGGAGAAGCCGAAATTTTCATTCACCACCGTTCCGTCTTCCATCCTGCCTTCGAAAACCACGAATGTGTGCGGATAACGGCCCCATAGAACCGAACCGTTGAATGAATGGAAATGTGCATCGACTTGAGCCGAAGCGGGCATCGCAATGCCCATGACGGCAAGCATGAGCAAAATTCCGGTCCACAGTCGGACGGGGCTGAAACGCAGGGCTGAAAAGTTCATGGTCTGGTTTCGGGCCTTTTTATCGATCCGGGTAAAGTTGGGACCTTGATTTCACGCAGCAAGCCTGGGAAATACAATGCCAGCCCGCCAGCGCGCAACAGGTAGCTTGCGGTGATCGCGATCCACACGCCCCAATTATCGAGCGGCCTCAGCGAGTAATCGAGGGCAACATACAGGATCGTTGCTGCAATGCCCGCATTGCGCAAAGCGCGGCCGCGGGTAGTGCCGATGAAGATACCGTCGAGCATCCAACTTGGCATACCCACCAGCGGCACCAGTGCAGCAAAGGGCAGGAACCGGCGGGCTTCGGCGCGCACTTGCGCATCAGTGGTGAGGATGTCGATTACTGCGTCACCTGCGAGCAGGAAGGCGAGCGCGAATACCACGCCGCTGGCGAGGGCAAATTCACTTGTCAGCCGGATAGAGCGCATGAACTGTTGCCGGTCACGCGCGCCATATGCCCGTCCCACACGCTCCTCTGCGGTGAATGCAAATGCGTCGAGGATAAAGGCGGCGACATTGACGAATTGCAGCAGCACATGATTGGCCGCCAGCGCCGCTGCCCCGATACGCGCGCCCGCATTGGCGAACCATGCGAACAGCAGCAGAAGCGCGATCGTGCGGATCATGATGTCGCGATTGACAGCGAACAAGCGCAAAAGGCGCGTGCGATCGAACAAGAGTGCGCGCGGCGTCCGACGGGTGAGAGCGATGAGGTTTGCCCCAGCGACCCGGCTCATGATTACAAGCCCCAGTGCCAGCGCCAGCCATTCTGCACATGCCGTGCCAAGCCCCACGCCAAAGGTGCCCATGTCCAAGCCCCAGACGAACCAGATATCGAGCGCGACATTGGCAAGATTCATGGCGATCTGGAGTGCCAGCGCTTCTCGCGTGCGGCCAAGGCCGAGCAACCAGCCATTCATCGCATAGACTGCCAGTGCAGCGGGCGCACCATAGAAACGCCCCTGCATGTAACCCGCAGCCTCGCTCGTAACTGCGTCAGATCCGGCCATGATGGCAAACGCAAGCTGTCCGATAGGTGCGCTCAGCGCGAGCACCGCGACACCCAACGCAAAGCCGATGCCAAGCGCACGCAGCAGCAGTGCATCCACTTCGCGCGGGTCGCCAGAGCCATTGGCCTGCGCCGTCAATCCGGTCATCCCCATGCGCAGGAAGCCAAAGGTCCAGAAAACCAGATTGATTATCGTTGCGCCAAGGGCAACGCCTGCCAGGGCAGTGGCATCGCCGGTGCGCCCGATCACGGCGGTATCGACAATTCCGACGAGCGGCACCGAAGCCTGCCCGAGCATGATCGGCCAGGCCTGCGTAAAGATGCTGGCGCGGGTAAGGGGATGAGCAGCGTTCATCGTGTGCCGCTATTCGCTGGCGCTAACTCAAGAAGCAAGCGCGGCGACATGGTGGCCGCCGCGCCGTGCAATCATCTTCGCGGAAACGCGTTACTCCGCTGCTTCCTTAAGCTCTGGATCGAGGTGCCATTCGGGCGGTTCTTCCAGCCCGCGTAGGCGTTCCGATTCCTCATACATAAAATCGCGGGTCATCGGGATGGCTGCACGATTCTTAACATAGACTAGCTGCCAGTTGACCATATTGCCGTTGCGAAAGCTCTGCTCTGCGCCAGCAAGGTAAAACAGCCACATGCGATAGAAAACCTCGTCATACAATTCGACGATCTCGTCCTTGTGCATGACAGTGCGGTTATACCATTCCTCCAGCGTATGGCTGTAATGAAAGCGCATGGCTTCCACGTCCATCACTTGCCAACCAAACTTTTCACTTTGGGTGACCAGTTCAGAAAGCGCAGGAATGTATCCTCCGGGGAAGATATATTTGCGCGTCCATTTATCGGTGAAGCCCGGCCCGCCAGCGCGTCCGCAACAATGGCTGAACATCACCCCATCGGGTTTGAGCAGGCGGTTGGTATGCGCGAAGAATTCAGGATAGTGCGGAGTGCCCACATGTTCGAGCAGGCCAACTGACGTGATCCGATCGAATTTACCGGTTACGTCGCGATAATCCATCAGCGCGAACTTCACTTTGTCCGAGACGCCAGCTTCCTTTGCACGTTCCTTGCAATAGGCGATCTGGTCCGGTGCCAGCGCAACGCCCAACACTTCGCAGCCATAGGTGCGGTGCAGATATAATGCGAGGCCGCCCCAGCCACAGCCGATATCCAGGATCCGCATATTGGGGCCGTTCTCGGGGGTAATGTTAAGCTTGGCGGCAATATGCGCCTTCTTGTCGAGCTGCGCCTTTTCCAGGCTGTCGGTCAGATTGCGGTGATAGCCCATAGTATATTGCCTGTCTTCATCGAGAAACAGCTCATATAGGCGACGGGTGAGGTTATAGGTGTGTTCGGCATTCTTGCGGGCCTTGCCCTTAAGATTGACGCTATCCGCCTTGGCAATGGCCTTTTGCATCGCCTTGCGGATCGGCCCCTTGGGCTTCAACGGCACATCGCCATGTACCTTGGTATTTTCCGTAACATAAAGCAGCATGTCGCGGATATCGTGCGGTTCTTCCACGACAATCCAGCCCCACATGAAAGCCTCGCCCGCACCATATTGCGGATAGCGCGCGATATGGTTGGCTGCCTTGGCATTGGTCAGCCGGATTTTCATCGGGCCCTTGTCCATCCCATGCACCGCATCGTCCGCGCCGGGGCCGTATTCATAAACCTTGCCATCGTGGTCGGTGACGATGAACTTGCCGCGCTTGATCCCGGCTTTCAGAAATTTGTCGAGCAACCACATAAGGCTCAATCCCCTAAATTTTCATGATTCTGCCACGCGGTTTGCGGACCGTTTGCCGTGAAGTCAATCAAGGGGTAAACTTGCCCTCATGAGTGAGAACAAGACCAAGCCCACCACACAGACCGTTGAGGCGTTCATCGACGCTGGTGACCATAGCGGCAAGCGTGAAGATGCAAGGGTCCTCAATGCGATGTTCTGCCGGGTAACAGGTGAGCCGCCCGTCATGTGGGGGCCGAGTATGATTGGCTACGGCAGCTATCACTACAAATATGATAGTGGACGCGAAGGTGATTTCTTGCGGGCCGGGTTCAGCCCACGCAAGACCAGACTTTCGCTCTATCTGATGGGTGAATATTGCGACGATGTCACGTCCAAGAAGAACGAGGAAATTCTGTCACGCCTCGGCAAGTATTCGCAAGAGAAAAGCTGCCTTTACATCAACAAGCTGGCCGATGTTGACCTGGAGGCGCTGGAGCTGCTGATATCGGTCAACTGGGCTGCGATGAACGCGCTTTACCCGCCTGAATGACCTTTCAGGCGGATCAGATGCCCGCATACCATTGATAACCAGCAACATCCTCCCAATAACCGCCGTGCCCGCCATTGATATCATCCAAAGAGGCGACGGCTTCAACACCGGTCAGATATTTGGCGTGTTTATATCCTAACTGCCGTTCGAGACGCAGCCTGAGAGGGGCCCCATTGAGGACAGGCAGGGGTTCACCATTCAGTTGATGCGCGATGATTGTTTGCGGATGCGCCGCATCATCGAGATCGCAGCTTTCGTAATAGTCGACGCGAGTGCTGTCTTCCGATTGGCCGCGCATGAAGTAATCTGCGCAACGAAAGACAATGAAATTCGCCTCGCTCTGCAATCCTGCCAGATCGAGAATCGACGAAAGCTGCGGTCCGGTCCATTCGCCAATTGCGCTCCAGCCTTCGACGCAATCGTGCCGCGTAATCTGCGTACGCTGGGGCAGGGCACGGATGTCGCTGAGAGACAGATCCAGCGGATTATCCACCAATCCGCTTACTGAAAGCCGCCAGTTGGCAAAGTTCTCGGCCTCGGCAGCGCGATAGGCCGGAGTATCCACGGTTCGATTGCCATTGCCGCGAAAAAAGGGGGAAATATCGGCACGGCTATATTCGGGTGCCATCGTTATCCGACCGCCGCCTAAAGCACGATGAAGGCCGCGGTGCCAGCTTTCTGCGGTGTCGGCCAGTGTGTCGAACCATTGGGTCTCGCCAATTTTCGAACATCCGGCGAGAAGACTCGCCCCTGCTGCCACAAGAAAATTGCGCCGTTTCATGGGGTCTTCCCACCGGTTATCATATCACGGATCTGACGGACCGGCCCTGCCAGCACGACCAGCGCAATATGGACGATGAAAAAACCGAACAATCCCCAGGCCATGATAAAATGTATCGACCGTGCGCTCTGCCGCCCGCCGAAAAGATCTGTCATCCAGGGCCACGCCGCTTCCATGCCCGGGCTCATCACCATCCCGGTGAAGATCATCGATGGCAGCATGACGAACAATACAGACGCATAGGCAATCTTTTGCAGGATATTGTATTTGCCATCGCCATGTTCAAAATTCAGCCGAAGATGTTGTCTGATGTCCTCGGTGATGCTGGACAGCCGCCATTCACGCGCCCTGGCAAAAAGATTGCGAAACATATGGCCATTGATCAGTGCGGCAATCAAAAATGTCAGCAATCCGAACCCCAGCACGAGCGAGAAGATGATATGCCAGTCACGCGCGCCAGATAAGCTGTAATAATTCGGGATTGTGGCCCAGCCGGGAAAACGCGGCACGACCAGCCATGCCTGGTCCGGAGAAAACCCCCAATCGCCCCAATAGAGTCGGCGATGGGCGTTGGAAATATTCAGCCCGCTCATGAACAGGATGATGACGCTGGCAGCGTTGATCCAGTGCCAGATGCGGGTGGACAAGGCGTGGCGCCTTCTTCCGCGCGGCGCGGATTTACGTGAAGCGATCACGCCTCGCTTCCCTTTCTTTCGATAAAGATCACATCACGCGTCTGGTCGAGCAGGTGCTGTCCTGAATCGACGTGTATATTCTGCCCTGATGCCAGCGGCCCCTCGGCAAGAAACAGCGCTGCATCAGCAACTTCGGCAACGCCGGTGCGACGTTGCAGCAGGTTCAACGTGTGTGAGCGATCAGCTTCCTGCGCGGATTGATCATGGCTGGGCAGGATCGCACCGGGAGACAGCGTGTGAACGCGATCATTTCCCTTCACGGCCATAGCCAGCATGCGTGCCGCAATATCCGCGGCTGATTTGCTCATAGTATAGCTGAAAAAGTCGGGGTTGAGATTAGCCAGTTTCTGATCGGTCACCTGTATCACGCAGCGCCCGGCGTTGCTCTTCGCACTGGCGAGATAGGTTTGGGCCATCAGGGCTGGCGATGCGGCATTGATCGTCATGGATCGTGCATTCGTCATTGGATCAAGACGGGTTACTTCGTCAGCCTTGAACATTGATGCGCAATTGACGAGGCATCGCCAGTCGCCAAGCTTATCGGCTAGATTTCGTACCATGTCCTCGCCGGCAAGCGGATCGGACAAATCGCATTGCACAGCCTGTGCGCTCGGCAGCGCCGCGGCGAGAGCTTCTGCAGAGTCACTAGACCGATTGTAATGCACAATCACATGCCAGCCTGCCTCTGCAAACCGCTCACATATCCCTCGGCCAAGCCGTTTTGCACCGCCTGTGACGAGAACGCTTGGAAGGGTCACGGCGATATCCGGCTTGTCGGGCGAAAATGAAAGCTCATGATCTCAACGATAGGCGGATGCGGCGTCTCCGCAAGCCTGCCGCAGCGCTATTCGCTATCGGGGACCTTGGCGCGAAGTTCTTCCAGCCAGACCGTGGCGACCGCATCGCTCGGCGCGCGCCAGTCACCGCGCGGAGACAGGGCGCCGCCCGCGCTTACCTTTGGTCCATTGGGCATCGCACTGCGCTTGAATTGGCTGAATTCGAAGAACCGCAACACGAATTTTTCCAGCCATTTGCGAATGGTGGGCAGGTCATAGGCATTCTTTGCGGCTTCGGGGAAATCATGCGGCCACATGCCCCCCTGCGCATCCTTCCATGCATGCCAGCACAAAAATGCGACATGGCTTGGCTGTTGTCCCCACCTCAAGACGTGGTGGAGAAAGAAATCATTGAGTTCATAAGGGCCAATGATGCTCTCGGTGCTCTGGATTGAGCCATCCTTGCCTGCCGGGACAAGTTCGGGACTAATCTCTGTGCCAAGCACTGCATCAAGCGCTTTATCGACGGCCGGATCGAATTGTTCTGTCCGCATCGTCCATCGGATCAGATACTGGATCAGCGTCTTTGGCACACCGGCATTCACCGCGTAATGGCTCATCTGGTCGCCCACGCCATATGTGCACCAGCCCAGTGCCATTTCACTCAAGTCGCCTGTGCCGATGACAAACCCCTTGTGATGGTTGGCCAAGCGGAAAAGGTAATCCGTGCGCAAGCCTGCCTGCACATTTTCGAAGGTGACATCATGGACCGGTTCACCATCGGCAAAAGGATGATCCATGTCCGAAAGCATCTGCCGTGCAGCTGGCTTGATGTCGATTTCATCAGCGGTGACGCCAAAAGCTTCCATGAGCTTCCATGCACTGGATCTGGTTTCATCGGAGGTCGCAAAGCCAGGCATTGTATAGGCGTGGATGGTAGTGCGTGGGAGGCCCAGCTTGTCGCAAGCCTTGGCCGCGACGATCAGAGCGTGGGTGGAATCCAGTCCGCCTGATATTCCTATGACCAGCGCCTTGGTGCCCGTGGCCTGCATCCGCCTCATCAGCGCATCGACCTGAATATTGAACGCTTCGTAAGCGTCATGATCCAGTTTTTCGAGCCGGTTCGGCACGAAAGGGAAGCGCCGGATCGGCCGCTGCAAGCCGATATCGCCCTGTTTCCGGGCATGGTCGAAGCTGATGGTTCGAAAACTGTCTTCGGGACGTCCGGCGTCCTCGGCAGCATCATTAAACGTACCCATGCGCATGCGATCATTAAGGATGCGGCGCGTGTCTATATCGGTGACGCACAATTCAGGCTCCAGCTCGAACCGCACGCTTTCGATCATCAGGTCGCCAAGTTCATAGATCATACCTTGGCCATCCCACGAAAGATCCGTGGTGCTCTCACCAAAGCCGCTGGCAGAATAGGCATAGGCACACACAAGCCTGCTGGAACTGGCGCGTGAAAGCAGATGCCGTTCATCGGACTTTCCGATGGTTATATTGCTGGCGGAAAGATTGAGCAGTATTGTCGCACCTGCCAGTGCGGCGAGAGTGCCGGGCGGATTGGGGCTCCAGAAATCTTCGCAGATCTCGATGCCGAATGTGAAGCCGGGGAACTTGCTATCGGAAAAGATGAGATCGGTGCCGAAAGGCACTTCCTCACCATTCACAGGTAACCATAGATTTTGGCAATTATTGCCACGGGCGAACCAGCGTTTTTCGTAAAATTCCCGATAATTGGGGAGAAAGCTCTTGGGAACTGCGCCCAAAATCTCGCCACGGGCGATGACTATGGCGCAATTATAGATGCGACCGTTGCGGCGCAGTGGTGCGCCGATAACTAGCACGGGTGTCAGCGCCTCGCTCTTCGCGCGGATCACCTCGATCCCGTCTTCCACTGCATCGAGCAATGCCGCCTGTATGTGAAGATCGTCCAGCGCGTAGGAGGAGAGGCACATTTCAGGATATAGCAGCAGATCAACATGTTGCTGATGCGCCATTTCGGCCTGCTCAATGATGCCTTGGGTGTTGTAGCTGACATCGGCTGTGCGGCATTTGGGCGTACTGGTAGCCACCCGCACAAAGCCGTGGGTGTGCATGTCGAAGAAAGGGTGATCGTGCGTGTTCATCATCAGCGCCCATAGCGCACAATTACGAGCGATGGGAAAAATCCTGCGGCCTTTGAAAGCCGAAATGATTTATCCCTCCCTAAAAGCCAGACGCCGCCGCTCCTCTTGCAAGGAACGGCGGCGTCTACAGGCAGTCAGATGTCTAGGTTATCGGCAGCGGGCATTGCCACGGTCAACTTCGCGTCCCAGCAGACCACCAAGCGCGGCGCCAAGAACGGTGCCGACTGTGCGATCACCACGTGAATCGACTTCACGACCGATCAATGCACCACCAGCGGCACCGATGATCAGACCCGTCGTGCCATTGCCACGTTCGCAGTGGTAACGGCCGTCTCGGCCACGCCACACACGATCGCCACGGCGAACCTGGCGCGGTTCATAATAGCGGCCATGATCGTCATATTCACGATGGCGCGCTCGACGATGGTTGCGACTCCGACGGTCTTGGCGGCGATCATAACGATCATGGCGATCATAACGATCACCACGGTCATTTTCGTAATAGCCATTGGCAGGTGCCCAGGATGGGGGCCCACCGTCCGCCATTGCAGGCGCAGCGGGCAAGGCCAACGTGGTGGCAGCGGCGATTGCAAGTAGTGTCTTATTCATGATGACTTCCTTTCATCGATTCGGCATCGCTCTCTTAGCCGGACGAGATGCTTATCGTTCAGTTAAGTCAAACCTCAGATGAACAGAACGTTGGAATTCCCGTTAAGAGATAAAGCGAATGGTTTCGACGATAAGGCGTGGGAAAATGCTGTCGAAATCACGTCCTGACACATGCGAAGATATCGGAAATGAAGGATGGGAGTTTCCCCCTTCCTTCATTTCCATAGCCAAAATCAGCTCGCGCTGGCTGCTTCTGCCACTTCGCGATCCAGTAGGGCACGAGTCTTCTTTTCGGCAGCCGTTTTCAGCTGACCGCAGGCAGCATCAATATCACGGCCACGCGGGGTGCGGACAGGAGCAGAGATGCCGCCTTCAAAAACGATGTCGGAAAAACGCTTGATGCGTTCAGGCGTCGAACATTCATAGTTCGAGCCCGGCCAAGGATTGAAAGGTATCAGATTGACCTTGGCGGGAAGTTTGTAATGGCGCAGTAGACGAACCAGTTCGTGGGCGTCCGCGTCACTGTCATTCTTATCCTTGAGCATCACATATTCGAAGGTAATGCGCCGAGCATTGGACGCGCCCGGATAATCGGCGCAGGCCTGCAAGAGCTCATCTATCCCGAACTTGCGATTGATTGGAACGATTTCGTCACGGACATTCTTTGTCACAGCGTGAAGTGAAACGGCAAGATTGACGCCAATTTCTTCGCCGCAGCGCGCCATGGCAGGCACAACGCCGCTGGTGGAAAGGGTGATGCGGCGCTTCGAAAGGGCCAGTCCGCCGCCATCCATCACCAGCTTTAAGGCATCACGAACATTGTCGAAATTGTACAAGGGTTCACCCATGCCCATCATCACGATATTGGTGAGCAAGCGGCCATCAGCGGTATATTCCGCCTCGTCTTCCACTTCGGAAATATCCATGCGGCCCTTGGGCCATTCGCCCAATGCGTCGCGCGCAAGCATCACCTGTCCGACGATTTCACCCGGCGTGAGATTGCGCACCAGTCGCATGGTGCCGGTATGGCAGAAGGTGCAATTGAGCGTGCAGCCAATTTGGCTGGAGACACAGAGCGTCCCGCGATCGGCATCAGGAATAAACACCATCTCGAAATCGTGACCGTCGGCAGTACGCAGCAACCATTTGCGCGTTCCGTCAGTGGAATGTTGTGCCTCAACAATTTCGGGGCGGCCGATGACGAAACGTTGCGTAAGCCACGGGCGCATGGTCTTGGCGATGTCAGTCATCGCTTCAAACTCGATCACGCCGCGGTGATAAAGCCAGTGAAACACCTGCTTGGCCCGTAACTTGGCCTGCTTCGTGTCGAGACCTGCGTCCGCAAACAATTCGGCAATGCGTGCCTTTGGCAATCCGATGAGGTCCACGCGTCCATCATCACGCGGTGTGATATCACGCGCGACGGGAACCGGATCAACTTGTCCGGGAATGGTCATAAGTGTCGTATCGGTCATGGGAACCTCGCATATAGGCGCGGCAGAGCGAAATGAAAAGTCGCCGTCCAACGTGCCAGGCCAGGCATCGCCCCGGCGGTTCACGCTGACTGCAAGGCCCGCATGAATGATTTTCAGGATGAACCGCCCAGATTTGTCGGAACCACGATGAATGGCGGGGCCCATACGATAAAAACCATGCGGGCGCCGCGCGTAATGCTTGAAGGTCCAATTCGTTTCCACACCTCATCGCACAGGGCCATCGGGTCGACGAAATAATGTGTTGCAGATACGCAACATTATTCTTGTTGTTTTATATTCATGAAACGCAAGTGTTTCTCGCGACTTATATCGATGCAGCGCACTCATCGCGTGTGCATTCAAAATGGAGTATTTATGAAAAAGTCTATCGCGTTCATCCTCGCCTCGGCCTCGGCCACCGCTATTGCGGTTCCGGCGTCTGCGCAGGACAATTCGGCTTTTACCGGTCCGCGTATCGAAGGTATCGCAGGCTATGACATCAGCAAGGCCGGCAGCGATGTCGACAATGATCTCAATGACGAGGACGATCAGTCCATCGATGGTTTCATGTATGGTGTCGGTATCGGTTATGACTTCGCGGTCAATAATATTGTCCTTGGTGTGGAAGCTGAACTGACTGATTCGACAGCCAAGTCTGAGATTGATGACGGTGATTTGGAAGACCTCGGCTTCGGTGCCCGGCTGAAAACCGGCCGTGACCTCTATCTCGGTGCCCGCGCCGGTGTGCTCGCTAACCCGCGCACACTGATTTACGTCAAGGGCGGTTACACCAACGCTCGTTTCGACCTTTTGGCCGATGACGGCTCGACTGAGATCGAAACCGATCTCGATCTTGACGGTTTCCGCGTCGGCGCAGGTGCAGAATATGCACTGTCAGAAAACAGCTTTGTGAAGCTTGAATACCGCTATTCGAACTATTCCGAAGGCGAATTCGATTTCGAAGATAACGATTTCTTCGATGATGACACTGGCGAAAGCGGCCGTTTCGACGCCGATCTTGACCGTCATCAGGTTGCGGTTGGCTTCGGCTACCGCTTCTAATAGATCGCCATCAAGAAAATGGGGCCGGTGGAGCAATCCTCCGGCCCTTTTTCGTGTCTACTCTATTTACCGCGCCTGCCTTGATCGCGTGCAGCCTACACCAGCAGCATCAATCGCGGTGGCCGCTCCATCAAGGCTGTAGCGATCAGTGAAGCGGTTGCCGCGATTGTCGATTGCGCTGATGCTCATTCGTCCTGCCGCGCGCATCGCGGCAACTATGGCGGTATCGGTGGCGGCATCAACTGCCCAGGCATCGCCGGCGCCCGCGACAAGGTTGAAGCGAGCAGCGCCAATTGCCAACCGCACGCGCGGCGTATCTGACAAATGTCGGCTAAGTTTGAAATGCACCTGAGAACGGAGGTTGCGTGCCGGCCAGTTGCCCACGCTGGAATAGGGCTGGTAATCGCGCCGCGCACGGCTTTCCTGCGCCTCTGCGATGGCATAGCAGCGCGGTGTATCGGGATCCCGGAAGGCACCCCATTCGCCAAATACGCCCAGACTGTCGCGCGCGTTGAGCGGAGCAGCAAGGGCAAGCAGGCTCAGAAGTAGCAATAAACGCATCATATCCGTTCTATAATCATCGCCGTGGTTAACGCAAAATGCGCAAAATCGTACCGGATGTTACCGGTTTTTCTGGCTTTTCCCGCACATTTATGCCATATGAATGAAGACGGAGGGGGTTCTCCTACAACCCGATTAGAAGAAAGGCGTCCTTGGCAAAATGGCCGGGTGGCGAATTAAAGATGAGCCTGTTTGCCGATTACAATTTGCCCTTTGCCATTGCACTCGGGGTGATCCTTTTACTCGGTTTCTTGCAGATTATCGGTGTTGGAGATTTCGATTTCGGCGGCGACGTCGAACTTGATCTGGACATTGATGCCGACGCCGAGATTGCTGATCCCACCAGCGCGGGCCTTGGCGGCGCGCTGACCACGTTGTTGGGGTTGGGCAAGGTGCCCTTCTTCGTGTGGCTGATGACCTTCCTGTTCATATTCGCCTTGATCGGCATGGGGGTGCAGGGGTTTGCCGACGAATTGACGGGATCGCCGCTCTATCCCTGGCTTGCAGCGCTTATCGCCGGCGGTGCCAGCTTGCCCGTTACCGCCACGCTGGTGCGCCCACTGGGACGCATCATGCCGCAGGATGAAACCTCTGCCGTCCGGCTTGACAGTCTTGTCGGCAAACGCGGCACGATTACCACCGGAAAAGCTGAAAAAGGCTCGCCCGCCCGCGCCAAGGTGCGCGACCGTTTCGGACATGCACATTATGTCATGGTGGAGCCACATGAAGATGCCGCCGTGATCCCGGCAGGTGATCAGGTCTTGCTCGTGCGCCGCGAAGGCCAGACCTTCTTTGGTGTGCCACTGGCCGAGCGCAAGCTGGCCCCCATGAATTAGGAGCGCCCTTTTCGGGCTCCAGGGCGCCGGCGTTATAAAAAGTTCAACTATAAGGAGAAGAAATGGATAGTCTGCTAGATATTGGCCTCATCGGGATCACCGGGGGTATTTTCCTTTTCCTCGTATTTCTCATGTTCCTCATCAAACTTTACCACCGCGCATCCAAGGAAACCGCTTTTGTGCGGACCGGTGTCGGGGGCGAGAAAGTGGTGATGAATGGCGGCGCACTGGTGCTGCCGGTGTTCCACGAAACGATGCCCGTAAACATGAACACGCTGGTGCTCTCGGTCATCCGCCGCGATGCCGAGGCTCTGATTACGCTCGACCGCTTGCGAATCGATGTGAAGGCCGAATTCTATGTTCGTGTGAAGCCCGACAGCGAAGCCATCGCTATGGCCGCGCAGACGCTGGGCCAGCGCACCATGCAGCCCGAAGCGCTGAAAGATCTCGTCGAAGGTAAATTCGTCGACGCCCTGCGCTCGGTTGCAGCCGGAATGACGATGAACGAGCTGCATGAACAGCGCGCAGATTTTGTCCAGAAGGTGCAGCAAGTTTCGTCCAACGATCTCGCGATGAACGGGCTGGAACTGGAATCGGTTTCGCTCACCGGGCTCGACCAGACCAGTATCGAACATTTCAACGCCAATAACGCCTTCGATGCCGAAGGTCTGACCAAGCTGACCGAGCAGATCGAAGCGCGCAAGAAACTGCGCAATGATATCGAGCAGGACACGCGCGTCCAGATGGAGACGAAGAACCTCGAAGCTGACACCAAATCGTTCGAGATCGGCCGTGACAAGGAATATGCGCGGCTGGGGCAAGAGCGCGAGGTGGAAGTCCGCCGTGCATCGCAAATGTCAGAAATCGCCCGCGAACAGGCAGAGCGCCAGCGTGAAGCCGATGCCGCACGGATCGAGGCGAAGAAGCAGGTGGACGCCCAGCAGATCGAGGCGGATCGTCTGGTGGAAGAAGCTCGCATCGATCAGGTGCGCGCTCTGGAAATCGCACGTCAGGAACAGCAGATCGCCGTCCAGAACAAGTCGCGTGAGGAAAGCCAGGCCAAATCGGAAGCTGACGCAGCACGTGCCAAGGCTGTAGAGGCTGAGGAACGCGTCGCCACCGCTCGTGAAAGCGAGATTGCAGAGCGTCAGAAAAAGATTGAACTGATCGAGGCTGCCAAGCAGGCAGAACGCGATGCCATCGGTATCAAGGTGGAAGCAGAGGCGGAACGCGATGCTGCATCAAACCGTGCTGAAGCCTTGCGGGTGGAAGCGCAAGGTGAGGCTGAAGCCGAAAAGCTGAGCGCCGATGCTGCACGCGTCCGGTTCGAAGTCGAAGCTGCCGGTCAGCGTGCCGTAAATGAGGCGGCCAACATCCTTTCGATGGAGCAGATTTCGCTCCAGACGAAGCTGGCTCTGCTCGAAGTGCTGCCTGAAGCGATCCGCGAAAGCGCCAAGCCGATGGAAGCGATTGATAGTATCAAGATCGTACAGGTCGATGGGCTCACCCAGAAGACCGGTCCCGCCGGTGGCAATGGCGGCGGTGCAGGCGCAGGTGGAGGCAGCGGCAACCTTGCCAATGATGCCGTCGCCGCGGCGCTTGCCTATCGCGCGCAGGCTCCAGTGCTCGATGGCCTGATGAAGGAGCTGGGCCTGAATGGCTCATCGCTGGGCGATCTGGTGAAGGGTGCGGTGGATGGCAATGCCGACACGCAATTCGCTGCTGATGCGGCGCTTACCGACGAAGCCCAGTCGCCGAACCTGTCTGTGCAAGGGTCAGACAAGGGCGGAGGCGACGAAGATACCCAAGCAGCTAAGTAAGCCAGTCGCTTGGTTGAAGTGAGAAGGCCCCCGGTCGAAAGATCGGGGCCTTTTTATTGCGCGCTGCTCATTAATTCGGCTCCACAAGACGGCAATGTTCGCGCCAATAGATTGCCTCCACGAATGTCAGGCCCAGTGCCAACAGAATTATTGCCCCGCCCCGCGCTCGCCAAACGGACCGGTAAACAGGGTCACCAAGAAAACATCGATCGCGCGCAGGGCACGTGGATAGACAGCGTCCGCGAACAACTGCCGCATGAAACCTGTTGCCGCCTGCGCAGCCAAGAATGCCATGAATGCAAACACACCCACTGCTTTCAGCCAAGGACGATTAGTCATGAGAGCCGTTATGCGCGAAGTCGGTTAAGACTTCGGTGCAAGCCTCTCATCGGAATACAAAAATTGGTGGAGGCTCAGCCGCTCGTTTCAGGATAGCAAATCGCCACAACTTCCCACTCTTTCTCCCCGCCGGGAAGCCGCACACTGCGCAGATCGCCCACTTCGGCGCGGCGCAATGCGCGGGCGATCGGGCTGGACCAGCCAACGCGGCCTGCGCTGGCATCCTGTTCCTTGTCTCCTACGATAGTGAGAGTGCGTTCCTCGTCATCCTCGTCGGCGATGGTGACGGTTGCGCCGAAGAACACGCGGCTCTTGTCTGGCTGCTCGCACGGATCGACGACTTTGGCAAACTTCATGACCTTTGAGAGATAGGACAGCTCACGGTCGATCTCGCGCATGCGCTTGCGGCCATAAAGGTAATCGCCGTTCTCGCTGCGATCCCCATTGCCCGCCGCCCAGCTGACGATCTCCGTGATCTCGGGTCGCTCGGTGCCTAGCAAATGGTCATAGCGCGCCTTCAGCGCAGCAAGCCCTGCAGGCGTGATAGGGTTGGTCTTGTCAGGAGAAGCGGACATTTTCGTACATCAGGGAGTCGTAAAAGGATGGAACCCTGCCAGCACTGAGCCGGCAGGCTGCCATGCACAAGGCGCAAACCGTTATCGCAGGAAATCGGTTACATTGCGGCCCTGTGCTCGTCCCGCCCGTTCCGGATAAAGCGCCTCGTAAACAACCGCATTCTCGATCACGCGTTGGACGTAGTTCTTCGTCTCGAAAAAGCCGATTTCCTCGATCCAGCGCAGCCAATCGCCTGTTTGACGAGGGTCGCCATTCTCGCGCAGCCAGCGGTTCACATTGCCTGGCCCAGCATTGTAGGCGGCGATGGCGAGGGGGTAACTGCCGTCATAATAGGCCACCAACCGCTCAATGTGGTTGGAGCCAAGCCGCATCGCATATTGCGGATCGCTCATCAGGCGGCTGGCCGAATATTGCACACCTGCGCGGCGCGCTTCTTCTTGCGCTGTTGCCGGCATGAATTGCATCAGCCCGCGCGCACCGGCATGGCTGATAGCATTTTCAGCAAACTGGCTTTCCTGACGCGCAAGCGAGTGGACAAGAGTCCAGTTTACGCCCGGGGGTGTCTGCAGGGTCGGGAAGCCGATCCGGGTGAAGCCTGCGTGACCGTCTGCCGCAGCGGCATCCGACAGATTTACGGCAAGATCACGCCTCCCGATTTCGCGGGCAAGCTCTGCCACAAGGATATGTTCACCCACGGTTTCTGCCTCATCGGCGATAGCACGGTAAAAGCGGATACCGGTTGACCACGGCGCATCGCGCGCCACTTCGCTGACTGCACTGGTGATTGGCGCGGAAAGGAATTCCAGTCGCTCTTCAGAGGTCGGGGTGCCTACGGGCGCGGCAGCATATTCGGGTATCGGACGCCCAAGTCTGCTCAGCGCCAGAAGACCGTAGAAACGATCCGTATATTCCGCAGCCATTTCGTAATGCCGCTGGGCCTCGGCGCTCATGCCAGCCTGGCGATAAGCCTCACCTGCCCAGAAAAAGCCCTTGGACCTTGTCTGGCTGGTGCGTGCAGACGCGCCATATTGGTAAAACAGGGGCGCTGCCGAAGCGCCATCGCTAAGATGCCACAGAGCGTTGGTCCCGCCCGCCCACATTAATGACGTGTAATCATCGCGCAGCTTGTATTCCATGCCGGAGATATCTTCGCCAGGAGCAAAAGCTTCCAGCGCGCGCGCAGCCACACGCGGCGTATCAGGACGGCTGGCCGCACGTCCAACGGCGAGCAATTCGGTAATCCACAAGGTGCGGTCAAAGGGCAGGGCAGCCAGTGGCGGACTGTCCACGATCATGCGAACAGCCTCTCCCGCGCGGCCTTCCTGACGCAATTCGCGGCTGCGATTATACAGATAACCGGGGTCAGCATATGCACTTGCCGCCGTCGTTGCCCCATCACCACCTTGCAGAATAGCGAGCCTTGCAGCGAAAAGATTGCGTTTCGTAGGCGAAGTCCGGATGATCTGGCGAGCGGCTGCATCGGCATCACGCTGCCATAGGAGCGCATCCATACGCTGATCGTGATCGGCCTGTGTCATGCTGGTGCCGTGGGTGGTCAGCAAAGCGGCCTCTGCGGTTGGACTCATTTCGCCACCGCGCCATGCCTGGATTGCCCAGTGCCGCGAAAGAGCGGGATCCTGCCCCATCAGTGCCAGGGCATAATGCGCCTTTGCGTAGTTGGTGACAGGCTCCTTCGCTGCAAAGAAACCGAGCAACAATTGCGGATCGACGAATTCTTCGCGCAACCGGGTTTCAGCGCGGATGCGCAAGGTGTTTTCATCCGGAAAGCCGGGATTTGCGGCCAAGAAGCTGGCATAATGATTGAAAGGCAATTGTGCCTGCCTGTCATTCCACAGGGCTTCCCACCGTGCGATCTCGCCGGCCATCGCGCCGGGTTGCCGCGCGACCAGATCAGCGCGCGCGCGGTCCCACTCACTCGCCTCCTGTGCTTGCGCAGCCACAGGTGCGGTTAAAGGAGCGGTGAAGGCAGCCACAGCGATGGTGGCGAGTAAGTAAGAGCGAACCATGCTGGACATATTGGCAAAGCTCTCCTTATCAGGCGGTGAATACATTCTTCCTCCAGTAGGAATTTTCGGATGGGCGTGAAAATAATTTCGCGTCTTCACAATCATAACGCAGGAGCGGCGACAATGTTCACAGGTTCGATACCGGCGCTGGCGACCCCATTTCGTGACGGGGCATTCGACGAATCGGCTTATCGGCGGTTCATTGAATGGCAGATCGATAACGGCGCGAGCGCGCTTGTGCCATGCGGCACCACTGGCGAAAGTGCCACGCTGGATAATGACGAGCATCACCTGATCATCAAGACCTGTGCCGAAGCTGCCGCGGGCCGGGTGCCGGTCATTGCAGGCGCGGGCAGCAACGATACGCAGACAGCGTTATGGCATATCAAGGAAGCGCAGATTGCCGGTGCCGACGCATTGCTGCTGGTCGCGCCTTATTACAACAGGCCCAGCCAGGCCGGGTTGCTGGCGCATTTCAGCTATCTGGCAGAACGGACCGATCTGCCTATCGTGCTGTATAATGTGCCGGGGCGCTCAGTCACTGACATCCTTCCCGAAACAGTAGTGGAACTGCATCGCCGGTTCCCTGAGAAAATTGTGGCATTGAAGGATGCGAGTGGTGATCTCTCGCGCGTTGTTACCCATCGCATCGGTGCCCCGCAGCTGTGCCAGCTTTCAGGGGACGATCCGCTGATGCTGGCAGGGTACGCATTGGGGCAGGTGGGATGCATCTCGGTCACCGCGAATGTCGCGCCCAGGATGTGTGCCGATTTCCACGCTGCGGCAGCGCAAGGCGATTTTGCCACTGCGCGCGAGATAAACGAGCGGCTTTATCCACTTCACAAGGCGATGTTTGCTGATGCATCGCCTTCCCCTGCAAAATATGCGTTGAGCAAGCTGTTCGACTGGTTTTCGCCAGAAGTGCGGCTGCCAATTGTCGATTGCTCTGACGCGGCGAAGGCGGCTGTGGATGAGGCAATTGAAGGAGCAGGGGTGACGCCATGAAACTTTTCGCCATTGCCGCTGCCGCACTTGCGCTGACATCCTGCTCTACCATGCCCAATGTCCCGCCGCCTGCTCTGGACGATCTGGCGCAGCGATATCTGGCGTTGCAGCTGGCGATTGGCGAAAAAGACCCCGGCTATGTCGATGCCTATTACGGGCCGCAAGAACTCGCCATCCATGCCGCTGCGCAGGCGGAACAAAACACCTTGCCAATCCTTCAGGCTCGCGTCCTTGCGCTCGACACGAATTTACGGTCCCTGCCCGTCGAGGCGGGAAGCGTAGAGGCGCAAAGGGTGCGCTATCTGCGGGCCATGCTCAATTCGGCGAAGGTGCGATTGCGCATGTTGCGCGGAGAAAAAATTGCCTTCCAGGACGAGGCTGAGGGCCTGTTTGGCGTACGACCCGAAATGATCGACCTTGCGACGCTTGATCCGGTGCTGGCGCAGATAGAAACGCTTGTGCCCGGCGATGGCCCGCTGCACGAACGCGTGAACGCCTTTCGTGATCGCTTCATTATCCCAAATGATCGGCTGAGCGCCGCAATCGATGCCGCCGTGGCCGAATGTCGCGCTCGCACGCTGCCGCATATTCCGCTGCCGGAGAGTGAAAGTTTTGATCTTTCGCTTGTTATCGACAAGCCATGGGGCGGCTTCAACTACTATCAGGGAGATTACCATTCAGTCATCGAGATCAACACTGATCTGCCCACGCGTCTTGATCGCGCGGTGGATGTGGGGTGTCATGAAGCTTATCCCGGTCACCACGTCTATTCGACATTGATTGAACGGGATCGCGTGAACGGTTTGGGTCAGATCGAATATACGCTCCTTCCGCTTTATTCGCCGCGGGCAATCATTTCTGAAGGCAGCGCCGAATATGGCGTGAAACTGGCTTTTCCGGGCGACAGCCAATTGGAATACGAACGCGAAGTTCTGGCGCCGCTGGCAGGTCTCGAAGCAGATGATTTGCAGGCCTATTACGATTTGCGCGAAGCAACCGAAGCGCTTTCAGGTGCATATTATACAATCGCCGCTGGCTATCTTGATGGCGCGATGACCCGCGAAGAAGCGATTGCTGCATCAATGCGCTACCGGCTACTCAGCCGCGAACGCGCAGAGCAGAACCTTCGCTTCATGGATACCTATCGCAGTTACGTGATCAATTACGGACTTGGTGAGGAGATTGTTGGCAATGCGGTGGAAGCGGGGGATGCGGACATGGCAGCGCGCTGGCAGCGGTTTATCGACATCCTCAATTCGCCCACCCTGCCGGAAGATTTGATGTAGCAATGGGGATCCTTGGCGATCGCCAATGGAGCAGTAGAGGTTCCCGCTTCGCAATTTGTTGAACCATCGCTGGCGCCCATGGCGGGCAGCTATGACCGCGATTGGACCAAACTGAGGAACTTGATCCTTTGCAAGACCGGATCAATCCTTCTTCGATAGGGTTTGCAGTAGCGTTTCGAACGCCTACATGCAGCGCCCCATGGCTCGACCCAAACCCGCTACCTTCGACAAACAGAAAGTTGTCGCCGAAAACCGCAAGGCGCGGTTCAACTATCATATCGAAGAAACCTTCGAGGCCGGGATCGCGCTGCAGGGCACCGAGGTCAAGGCGTTACGCGGTGGTGAAGGTTCTATCGCGGAAAGTTACGCCGAGGTAAAAGACGGACAAGTCTTCCTCGTCAACGCCAACATCCCTGAATACAGCCACGGCAATCGTCTGAATCATGAACCCAAGCGGCCGCGCAAGCTGCTCCTGAATACCCGCGAAATCGATAAATTCGTGGGCGCGGTGGAGCGCAAGGGCATGACCCTTGTTCCGCTATCGGTCTATTTCAACGCACGTGGGCGGGCGAAGGTGGAGCTGGCACTGGCCAAGGGCAAACAGGCCCATGACAAGCGCGCGACCATGAAAGATCGTGACTGGAAGCGGGACAAGGCTCGTTTGATGCGCGACAAAGGGTAATTCGCGGTGTGCGCCGGCTCTGGTAGTGAGCTGGCTATTGCTGTTATTACCCTTCGTCGCCTGTTGTCATCTTTTCGCCTGATCCTACCTAGATAGGTAGTGCAAACCGTGTATGGGCCACACAACGACATGGTGAGAAATGCGATCAGATGGCTTTCGGCACGCGTGCCGGAAATGCCCAAGCGCTCTGATATGGAGCGTAATCGCTGGCTTGCGCCTATCTCCCATCGATTTGGCAGATCCGAATTGTGGCGCTTTACTCGCCGATCCGTACCTCGTGGGGCCGCGCTGGGCCTGTTCGCCGCATTCATCCTGCCGGTCGGGCAGATTTTTCTTGCCGCTTTTCTTGCCTTGCCAGCGCGTGCTAATGTTCCTGTGGCTGCCGCCGTCACATTTGTGACCAACCCTTTCACCGTGCCATTCTGGCTGTTGATTGCGAATAAGGTCGGGCGATTTGCGCTGAAGGTGGACCCGGATGCCTTCGGGTCTGCAAAGGCGGCGCTGGAGCAGGGGTGGTGGGTCCAATTCGGCTGGTGGCTTGAAACCGCGGGGGTTACTGCCTTCGGTTTCGTGGTGCTTTCCGTGGTGACGGCCGCACTCGGCTATCTTTTGTCCAGTTTTCTCTGGCGCTTGGTTGTCGCGCGCAAATGGACGCGCAGGGCCGGACGCCGCAAAGTGTTGCACCCCGCCGAATGAGCATGCTGAAGTTGCAGGAATCGCGGCGGATGGTGGATGGTCTCGCCGTGGCGGCGGCCGTGCTCGCCAGCGTGGCACTTATCCAGTTTGCGGCCGGAAGCATCACGGTTACGCTGGCCTATACTGGCGGACTGGTGGTTCTTGGCCTTATTGCGTTTGTCGCCGGACGCACTCCCGCAAGTAATCCGGTAACGCAAAGCACGGACGTCCCGGACTGGGCTGTGACCGTGGCCGCAATCGAGCTGCCTGATCTTGCCATTGCCATCACCGATCGTGCCAACCGTCTGGTCTGCGCCAATTCCGCGTTTGAGCTGTGGTTCGGGTCCAGTAATGGCCCGCCCCGCCTGCCGGTGGACGGGGCAAGTGCAGATCAGCTTGCGCGGCTGGCACGGGCTTCATGGCGGGATGGTAAGGCTGAACCGGTCACGATCGCAGATGAACATCGCAGTTGGACGGCAAGTGCAGTGCGCGCCGGGCGCGGGGATGATTACATGATCTGGCGGTTCTCGCCAGTCGTTCGAAGCGAGCCTATTGCAAAGATCGGCAAACACATTTCTGGCCTTTTTGGCCGTGTGTTGGGTGCGGCAGGTATTGTTGTTGCTCTGGTCTCTCCGGATGGAACGGTGCGTGCAGGCAATCAGGCGCTCGCCCGCCGTGCATTTGGAGACGAGACGGCGCGCATGACCGGGCAAGAGTTTGTTCACCTGCTACGATCCGACGAACGTGAACGGATTTATTTTGCCCGTGAAGGCAAGAAGGGCAGCCCGCAAACGCTGGTGCAAGTTCCTTTGGCTGACCCTGACGAGGCTGCCCGCGAGGCGGTGCCCGGCAAGGCGACGGCGGAATCGCCGTCTCTCATGCTCCTGATCGATGCCGGTATCGGGATTGGCGGATGGAGCAGCGAAACAAAAGGACAGGCAGCGCAACTCGAAGGTTTGCTGGGGCAACTGCCCCTGGGTCTCGCCACAACTGATCGTGACGGGCATTTCATCTTTGCCAATCCCGCCTTCCGGCGCGCTGCGGGAATCACCAGTGATGATCTGCCGCCCTATCCCGGTGATATTGTGGTCGCGCGTGACAAGACGGCAATGTCCGATGCCGTGCGCCGGTTTGGCCAGGGTCCGGCAAGTTCCGGCGATATCGCTGTGCGACTGCGCAATGATCCTGATGAGCCGGTGAGCATGGGTCTGGCCGGTGTCCGCGGGCTGGGCGAGGCGGCGGTGCTGATGAGCCTTGCCGATACAACTGAAGAAGCGCGTCTCAAAAGACAGGTGGCGCAGGCCACCAAGATGCAGGCGGTTGGCCAGTTGGCGGGCGGTGTTGCGCATGATTTCAATAATGTGCTGACCGCGATAATTGGCTATTGCGACCTGATGTTGCTGCGCCACACGCCGGGTGACAGCGATTATGACGATATCCAGCAGATCAAGGCCAATTCCAACCGCGCCGCCAGCCTGACCCGGCAATTGCTAGCTTTCAGCAGGCAGCAGACCCTGCAACCCGAGATTATCCAGCTGCCCGATATTCTGTCCGAGGTGGGCCAGCTGCTCAAGCGTCTGCTGGGCGCAAAGATCACGCTGAAGGTGCAGCATGATCGTGATCTCGGCCTTGTGCGTGCCGATCCGCGCCAGCTGGAGCAGGTGATCATAAATCTTGCGGTCAACGCCCGCGATGCAATCCAGTCTGCCGGCGGCGGTGAAGGGACGGCGGGCACGCTGTCCTTCGTGACGCGGCGCGTAGAGGCCCGCGATATACGCCGCATGGGGACAGAGATAATCCCCGCAGGCGATTATACCGTGCTGATCGCAGAAGATACGGGCGGTGGCATCCCGCAAAATGTCATTGGCAACATCTTCGAACCGTTTTTCACGACGAAGGAGCAGGGCAAGGGGACAGGGCTCGGCCTTTCCACGGTTTATGGCATCGTCAAGCAATCGGGCGGTTTCATCTTTGCGGGCAATGCCAAAGGCCCTGATGGCAAGGTAAAGGGCGCGCGCTTTACGCTCTATCTGCCGGTCCACCATGTCACGGAAGAGGAAATCAAGAAGGCCGAAGCCGAAGAGACTTCCCGTGAATGGTCAGGGGGCGGCACGATCCTGCTTGTGGAGGATGAAGACATGGTCCGCGCCGTGGCCGAACGCGCATTGGCGCGTCAGGGCTACACAATTGTCACTGCCAGTGACGGGGATGAAGGGCTTGAAGCCTTTCTGAAAGAACCTGACCGCTTCGACATGGTTCTGACTGATGTCGTGATGCCCAGCATGGATGGCCCGGCCATGGCGAAGGAAATTCGCAAGGCCCGGCCTCGGCTGCCCATCTTGTTCATGTCCGGATATGCCGAAGAGCAATTGCGAGGCGAAATTGACATCGACAATATGTATTTCATTCCCAAGCCTTTCAGCGTCAAACAGATAGGTGAGAAGGTTGGCGATGTATTGCGCCATTCATCGCGCAGCGAACGGAACGACCGATAATCGGCGCCAAGCCGCGTCACTACAGGCTGTTTTATGCCCGCCCACTCCAGTTAGAAATGTTGATTGCCTGGCTGGTCTGGGTCACGGTGTTGTTCAGTCAAGATACAGGCGATGATACCTTATAACACGACGTAAGCCGCTCCCGCGTGCCAGAGAGAGGGGAATCTCACATGACCAAGCGCCTTTTTGCTGCAACACTGTTCGCCGCCACAGCTTTCGCCTTGCCCGCTTTGGCGCAGGAGCAGGAGGAGAGCGCGCAGGGCGATGTTTCAGTTACCATCTACCAGAACAATCAGGCGCTTGTGCAGGATATCCGCAATCTGAACATCGGGCGCGGTCGCACACGGATCGAATTTCCTGATGTCTCGGCGCAAATCCGTCCGGCAACACTCAGCTTCAATGCGGATGGCACCGCAATTGTGGAACAGAATTTCGATTTCGATCTGTTGACCCCGCAAAAACTGATGGAAAAGGCGATAGGGCAAACGGTGACATTGGTGCGGACCAATCCTGCCACCGGTACGGAATTGCGCGAACAGGCTGAAATTCTTTCCACCGCTGGCGGCGTAGTTGTGCGCATCGGTGACCGGATCGAGGTGCTGCGCGACGATGGTCTGCCGGTGCGAGTCATCTTTGATGGCGTGCCGACCAATCTGCGCGCCCGGCCTACGCTCTCTGTCACGCTGGAAAGCAACCGTTCAGGCACGCGCCCGGCCTCCATCCGCTATCTCACGCCCGGTCTCGGCTGGTCATCGGATTATGTCGCCATGTATGACGAAGGGCGCGGTACGGTTGATATGCAGGGCTGGGTCACGCTGACCAACAATACCGGCACGACTTTTCAAAATGCCGATACGCTGCTAGTTGCAGGCAATCCCAGCGTAAGGGGCTCTGGCCCGCGCCCGGATATGGTGCGTCCCGGAACTGAAACGGCAGAGCGGGAAAGACTTGGCGATTTCTATCTCTATCCGATCGAAGGACGCACGACGATCGCGAATGCGCAGACCAAGCAGGTAAGCTTTCTGGACGTGCAGGGCGTTCCTGCAAGGCGGGTCTATTCCATAGGTTCTGGCTGGCTTGCCAGTGACGAGGATTTCCGCCCCGCGTCCAGTGCCATAAGCTTCAATTCAAGCAGCGACGGCGGGCTGGGTGACGCGCTTCCTGCCGGCACGGTGCGCTTTTATCAGCGCGATGCGCAGGGCAATCCACAATTCATCGGCGAAAATGGCATTGGTCACACACCGATGGGCAGCACGCTCTCATTGCGCACTGGCAATGCCTTTGATGTCTTTATGCAGGCCGAGGTGGAAAACCGTCAGGTCATCACGTCGGCAGAGTATGCGCGCAGCGCCCGCTATCGCGTGTTTGAAGACGGGGAGTTGGTGCGAGAAGTAAAGGTCGATCATGCAGTCGATTATTATCGCACCACCATGCGCTACACCTTCACCAACGCCAAGCCAGAGCCGGTGGAGGTCGAATTGACGCAAGGCGGTCTCGATAGGGGTTGGTGGGGCCGCGATTTCCGTGTCGTGTCTGAAGATATGGCGGGCGAGCAAATCAATTTCGGCACCCGGCTATACCGCGTCACCGTGCCCGCAAACGGGGAGCGTGTCGTGCGTGTAACCTACGAATCGCGGTTCTGAGGGGCGGGGCAATGCGCCTGCTCGCAACCGCCTTTGTCTCGCTGCTTTTCAGTGGCGCGCCACTGGCAGCGCAAGATCGCGCGGTGGTCAATGCATCGCAACCGTCCGCTCTTGCAGTTACCGTTTATCGTGATCCCGATCGCGGCACCGCAGAGGCCATGAATGTCGATTGGCCGCGCGGCTTTGCGATGATTTCGGAAACGCGCACCGTTACCCTTCCGGCAGGCGAATCGCGCATTCGTTTCGATGGCGTGGCAGAAGGCATGGTAGCCGTGTCCGCCATCGTCACCGGACTTCCGGGCGGGGCGATCGAGAAAAATCGGAATGCCGATCTGCTCAGTCCCGCCGCTTTGGTAGACGGGTCTTTAGGCAATCGCGTGCGCATAACCCGTACCAATCCGGCAACCGGAATGGAGACGACCCAAAGTGCAATAGTGCGCACCCGCGCTGACGGCGGATTGGTGCTGCAGACACAGTATGGATATGAGGCGGTGCGCTGTTCCGGCATCCCTGAACGGCTGACGTTTGATGGCGTCTTTGATGGCCTGTCAGCCAATCCCGTATTCTCGATAGATACGCGCGTTGCCAGCGGCGGCACATATACCGTCACCCTCTCATACCTCGCCTGGGGTTTCGATTGGGACGCAAATTACGTCGCTACCCTTCACGAAGGGCGCGATAGCGATGACGTTCGCTTTGATCTGACCAGCTGGCTCACAATCCTCAACGACAATGGTCAAAGCTTTGCCGGGGCAGAGCTGATGGCGGTGGCTGGCACGCTGAACGTGGTGAGCGATTTTGAGGATCTGTCCGACCCGCCACTCGCGCGACCTCTTCGACTTACGTGTTATCCGATTGGCAGCACCGCTGCCGGATCGCCGGTGCGCTATCCTTATCCGCCACCGCCTCCGCCACCACCTCCGCTAATGGCCATGCGTAGTGAAGCGATCACGGTCACCGGCTCACGCGTTATGGCAGACATGGAAGCGCCGATGGCGGTGATGGCAACAGAAGAGCAGCTGGGTGATCTCAAGCTTTATCGCGTACCAGTGCCGGTTGATGTCAATGCGCAAGGAATGAAGCAGGTAGCCTTCCTGCGAGAAGAGGCGGTGCGCGGCGAAATCGTTTATGAAAGCGACTGTCTGCCTTGGGATTGGGAGGAAAGTAGGCCTGAAGCGGCTCTAATAATGCTGGAAACGATCAATGATGAGCGCCACGGCCTCGGTATGGCCTTGCCATCAGGGTCGGTTACCGTTTTCGAACGCGGACCGCTTGGCGAATTCTTGGTCGCTGAAGAAAATTTGCGTGATTACGCCAATGGGCAGGACGTTGAATTGACGCTCGGCGAAAGCGCACAAGTCTTCGCCAGCTGTAGAAGCGTGAGCGGCAAAGATCCTTTGGCAAGCGATGCCGAGTGGGTGGGAATGCAAGCCTCCTTTACCAATGCAAATCCACATGCGGTCACCATCAGGCTACAACTCGGTGCGCCTTCGCAATGGCGCTTCCAGGGCATTCGGGAACGTGTCCGTAATGGTCAGCGAATCGTGATGATCACTGTGCCAGCCAATGGTATCAGGGACGTTAAATGGCAGGTTCGCAGCGTCGAAGACTAAGAGTCGGCATGGCACCGCTCTTCTCGATAAGAGGTCGGGAATTGCAGTAACCCAACATTATTTTGTTCCACTCTTGTTCTTATGGAACAAACTGCGTACAAACGCTTTCGTTGAAGAGTTGAAACCACCCCTAGCGAAGTGACGGAGGCCGTGTCATGGCAAGTGCGAATCTAAAGCTCGTCGAAAAGGAATCCAACGTGGATCGTCAGAAGGCACTCGATGCCGCACTTGCGCAGATTGATCGCGCATTCGGTAAAGGTTCGGCAATGAAGCTGGGCAGCAGGGAAGCGATGAATGTGGAAGCCATTTCCACTGGCTCGCTCGGTCTCGATATCGCTCTCGGAATTGGCGGCCTGCCCAAGGGACGCGTGATCGAGGTGTATGGCCCCGAAAGTTCCGGTAAGACCACTTTGGCGCTTCACGTCATTGCTGAGGCGCAGAAGGGCGGCGGAACCGCAGCCTTCGTGGATGCCGAACATGCGCTTGATCCTGTTTACGCTCGCAAGCTGGGCGTTGATATTGACGAATTGATCGTGTCGCAGCCCGATACTGGCGAACAGGCACTCGAAATTACCGATACGCTCGTACGCTCGAACGCGATTGACGTGCTGGTGGTCGATTCAGTCGCCGCTCTGGTTCCCCGCGCCGAAATCGAAGGTGAGATGGGTGATAGTCATGTCGGATTGCAGGCCCGGCTCATGTCGCAATCCTTGCGCAAGCTTACCGGTTCGATAAATCGCTCGAAATGCATGGTTATTTTCATCAACCAGCTGCGCATGAAAATCGGTGTCATGTATGGCAATCCCGAAACGACCACGGGCGGGAACGCCCTGAAGTTTTATGCTTCGGTTCGTCTAGACATTCGCCGCACCGGCCAGATCAAGGACCGGGACGAAGTTGTGGGTAATGCCACTCGCGTAAAGGTCGTGAAGAACAAGGTTGCGCCGCCGTTTAAGCAGGTCGAATTCGATATAATGTATGGCGAAGGCATCTCGAAGATCGGCGAGATTCTCGATCTCGGTGTCAAGGCAGGCATCGTTGAGAAATCAGGTTCCTGGTTCAGCTACGATAGCGTACGCATTGGCCAGGGCCGAGAGAATGCGAAGACCTTTCTCAAGGAAAATTCCGAAATTTGCGCCAAGTTGGAAACTGCTATTCGTGGTAAAACCGACGAGGTCGCCGAGGAAATGATGACGGGGCCGGACGCGAACCCCGAAGACTGATCCTCAAGAGGGTCATAATCAGGCCCTGCGAAACCGGAGCCGGCGAAGGTAGCCAATTGGCACCACCGCCGGCTTCTTCGCGTGTGGGGCAATTGAATTGCAGTAACCTTGTGCTACTGCAAATGGATGGAACAGGGCGAATGGCAGGGGCGTACGGGCGCAGCATGGGCAGCCGAATGGCGCCGGACCGATCGCAGCTTCAATGTGCTGACAGAACAGTTACTGGCCCGCACACGAAATTTCAGTTTCAAAACGGCGCTTGATATCGGTTGCGGCGCAGGGGAATTATCTCTCGCCATAGCGCGCGGCAGGCCGAACATTACAATCACCGGCGTCGACATCTCGCAGCAGCTTATCGACGTCGCGAGACAACGCGGCGATCGCATGACGAATCTGTCTTTCGAAGTGGCTGATGCCTCAGACTGGTCATGTGACAGCGCCTCTGCTCCCGATCTTCTTATATCGCGCCACGGTGTGATGTTCTTCGATTATCCGCGCACGACATTCGAAAATCTGGTCAATCAATCTGCTGATGGTGCTGGCTTGCTGTTCTCTTGCTTCGGTGATCGTTCCTCCAACCCGATGTTTACGGAAGTCGCGCGTCTTTTGCCGGAGCCTCCCGCACCGTCAGCGCCGAATAAGCCTGGCCTGTTTGCCTTTGCAGATCCCGGGCATGTCGAAACCATCCTTGGCGGCAGTGGCTGGACGCACATTGCTGCTGAGCCGTTCGATTTTCCCATGATTGCCGGTTCTGGTGAAGACCCGGTTGAGGATGCCGTGGCATATTTTTCCTGCATCGGCCCCGCCGCTAATATGGCCTCTGAACTGGATAGCGATGCATTTGACCGCTTTCAGGATCGGGTGCGCAACCTCGCCGCAAGCCGCCTTTACGATGGCATTGTCGCTTTCCCGGCTTCTGCTTGGATTGTAACCGCGCGCAAGGGATGATCGGGCAGTCAGGTCTGGATGCGTGACAAGGACGCATCATGAGAGAATAGGAAGACTACATTGCATGCATTGCGCTTGTCGTCGCCGGTTCCAGCGCCTAATTCGCACTCCATGCAATCGACCAATGATATTCGCCGTGCGTTTCTGGACTATTTCGCGCAAGCCGATCACGAGATCGTGCCATCGGCTCCGCTCGTCCCGTATAACGATCCTTCTCTCATGTTCGTCAATGCAGGCATGGTGCCTTTCAAGAACGTGTTCACGGGGGTCGAGACGCCGCCTGCGCCGCGTGCCACCAGCAGTCAGAAGTGCGTTCGCGCGGGCGGCAAGCACAATGATCTCGATAACGTAGGATACACAGCGCGCCATCTCACATTCTTCGAGATGCTCGGCAATTTCAGTTTCGGCGATTATTTCAAGGAACGCGCGATCGAATTGGCCTGGAACATGGTCACCAGGGAATTCGGTCTCGCAGCAGATCGGCTGACCGTCACTGTCTACCACACAGATGACGAGGCTTACGCCCTCTGGAAGAAGATCGCTGGCTTGCCCGATGAACGCATCATTCGCATTGCGACCAATGACAATTTCTGGGCGATGGGTTCGGATGGCCCTTGCGGACCGAGTTCCGAAATTTTCTGGGACCACGGGCCGGACGTGGCAGGTGGTCCTCCCGGCTCACCTGAAGAGGACGGGGACCGTTTCGTCGAGGTTTGGAACCTCGTCTTTATGCAGCATGTCCAGCAGGCTGATGAGATTACAGGCAATCTGCCGCGTCCCAGTATCGACACCGGAATGGGGCTTGAACGCATGGCGACCGTTCTTCAAGGCGTTCACAACGTCTTTGAAACGGATACTTTTTGCAATCTAATCGAGGCGAGCGAAGATCTGCTCAAGGCCAAGGCGGATGAGACCACCATCGCCAGCCATCGTGTGATTGCGGATCACCTGCGATCCACCAGTTTTCTGATTGCCGATGGCGTGATGCCATCAAATGAAGGCCGCGGGTACGTGCTTCGCCGGATCATGCGGCGGGCCATGCGGCATGCGCATTTGCTGGGGGCGGAGCAGCCCTTGATGCACCGTCTTGTGCCAACGCTGATCAGCGAAATGGGTCAGGCCTACCCTGATCTTCCGCGCGGCCAGGCGCTGATCACTGAAGTGTTGGAGCGGGAAGAGACGCGCTTTCGCCAGACCCTTGAAAAGGGCCTGCGTCTGCTTGATGAAGAAAGTGCCGGTTTACATGAAGGCGATAATTTGAAGGGTGAGACTGCCTTCAAACTCTACGATACATATGGGTTCCCTTATGATCTTACCGAAGATGCCTTGCGTAACCGCGGCATCAGCGTGGACAAGGATGGTTTCGATGCTGCCATGGCGCGGCAGAAAGCAGCCGCCCGTGCCGCGTGGAAAGGCACAGGCGCCGCAGCCGACGAAGAGCTGTGGTTCGACATTGCCGAACGCGAAGGCGCAACCGAATTTACCGGCTATAGCGCTGTCGAGGGTGAAGGCCACGTCGTTGCGCTGGTGGTGGATGGCAAGGAGGTCCAGTCTGCCGATAGCGGGCAGGACGTCACCGTGCTCACCAATCAGACACCGTTCTATGGCGAAAGTGGTGGGCAGGCTGGCGATGCCGGTGAAATAAATGGCGATCACCGCCTGGAAATTGAGGTTGAGGATACGTCCAAGCCGCTTGGTCGGCTGCATGCGCATAATGGCAAGATCACATCCGGGCGGATTTCAGTGGGTGATACGGTCCACCTTGCAGTCGATGCAGAACGGCGCGATCAGATACGAGCTAACCATTCGGCAACGCATCTGGTCCATGCCGCGCTGCGGCACCATTTGGGTGATCATGTAACGCAAAAGGGATCACTGGTAGCACCAGAGCGGCTCCGCTTCGATTTCTCGCATCCCAAGCCTATGTCGCCATCGCAAATCATGGCGATCGAGGCCGAAGTGAATGCCGAAATCCGCGCTAACGACGAGGTGGTGACCCGCTTGATGAGCCCGGATGATGCCATTGAAGCAGGGGCGATGGCCTTATTTGGCGAAAAATACGGCGAAGAAGTTCGCGTGCTCTCTATTGGCCGTTCAGACTGGAATAGCTCAGGCTATAATTATTCTGTTGAATTATGTGGTGGCACCCATGTCCGTGCAACTGGGGATATCGGCCTGTTCCGCATTGTTTCCGAAAGTGCGGTATCATCAGGTGTCAGACGGATTGAGGCGCTGACCGGAGAGGCTGCGCGTCAATGGCTGGTAGCACGCGAGGAATCACTGAAGACCGTTGCTGCCACGCTTAAGACCGCGCCTGACGAAGTAGAAGGCCGCGTTGCCGCTCTGGTCGATGAGCGCAAGCGCCTGGAACGCGAACTTGCCGAAGCGAAAAAGCAGCTCGCGCTTGGCGGCGGGGCAGGAGGTGCCGCTCCTGCTGCAAATGAGGATATCGGCGGTATCGCTTATTCGGGCCAGGTCATTGATGGCATCGATCCCAAGGAATTGCGTGGGCTTCTGGACGAGGCGAAGTCTCGGCTTGGAACGGGCGCTGCAGCAATCGTGGCGGTGAATGATGGCAAAGCGGCCATAGCTGCAGCGGTCACGAACGACCTTTTAGAGCGCCTCAGCGCGGTCGATCTCGTGCGCGCAGGTGTCGAAGCGGTTGGCGGAAAGGGCGGCGGTGGCCGCCCGGATATGGCGCAAGGTGGCGGACCAGATGGGGATAAGGCAGATGCGGCAATAGACGCCGTCCGCAAGGTTATCGCCAGCAAGGTCAGTGCCTGAATTTAAGGCCGCAAGACCGGTCGGGACAGATTGCTCTGCCCGACCGCGCTTGCGAATTAACCGCTAGCCCACACGATTTTGCGAAGAACGGCGACGGTCGCCCTCGCTGCCACGCGGCACGTCCTTCATATTGCGTTCGTGCCGCGCATTTGCGGGGCTGCCATCAGCGACATTGGCTGGCTTGAACTTCTCGTCATTCGAAGTTGGCTTGGTAGGATCAGTTTTCTTGCTCATTCGATCTCTCCTTTCCCTACCAACGGTCAAAGCCCGCTGAGTGTCCCGGGAAGATCAATTTTCGGCGGTGCTGGTGCGCAATTTCGGTTTGTGTTCAAGCGCGCCGTCGCGTTGAATTCGCACGCGATATTCGTCACGTTTTTCATGGATTGAGGCAATTACCGGACCCATCGGTACGCCGATGTCGACCAGCGCTGCCTCCGATAGCTGCAATGAGCTTTCGAGTGTTTCGGGCACTGCTGTGCTGGCCCCGCAGCGATAAAGCTCCGCTGCGTGGAAACTGTCTCGCGCGCGAGCAATGATCGGCAAATCAGGGTGGGAAGCGCGCAGCTTGCGGACCATGCGCTGGGCCAGGATATGTTCGTCCATTGTCAGGATGACCGCAGGTGCATGGCCAATGCCGAGATTGTCCAGCGCGTCTTCCCGCAAGGCATTGCCGAACACCGCATAATAGCCTTCATGGCGCGCTTCTTCGACCAGATCGGGATTGGAATCGATCGCGACATAGGGCTGGTCATGACGCTGAAGCATTTGCGCAACCAGCTTTCCGACACGGCCAAAGCCGACAATGACAACACGGGGTGCCTCGGCATCGCCATCCAGCTCATCCAGTGAAGGCGCGGGCTCAACGCGGCGGGCGACCATCTTGCCCAGCAAGGCAAGCAACGGTGTGATCGTAAGGCCAATGGCGGTAACGATCTGCCAGAATTGCGCTGTACCGGGCTGTATCAGCATCGCCCCGGCACCGGCAGACAGCACGATCAGCGTGGTTTCAGAAGGGCTGGCCATCAGTATGCCGGTTTCTGTCGCGGTCGCCCTGCGCGCACCCATGAGCCGCAGCAATACGCCTGTCACCACGGCCTTCAGTACCAGAACGCCCACAACCGCGCCCGCGATGAGCGCGAGATTATCCCAGATAGTGGCAAGGTCGATACCCATGCCCACGGTGATGAGGAACACACCCAGCGCAAGCCCCTTGAACGGCTCCATTATGCCTTCGACCTCGGTGTGATACTCTGTCTCTGCAATCAGCAATCCGGCGATCAATGCCCCTACAATAGGTGAAAGGCCGACAATGGTTGTGGCGAGGCTGGCGCCGATCACCACCAGCATGCTGGCGGCGAGAAACAGTTCCGGGCTCTTCGTGCGGGCGGCTTGCGCAAACAGGCGGGGCAGCAACAGGCGCCCGGCAATCATCATGACGGCGATCACAAGCCCGCCTTTCCAAAGCGTTTCCAGCAATCCACCCAATCCCTCTGCATCGGCATTGGGGGCCAGCGCGCCAAGCAGGAATATGATCGGGACGATCATGATATCCTCAAACAACAGCATCGACAGGGCTGCGCGGCCAACCGGCGTATTCGTCCCGGAAATCGGCAGAACGAGCGCTGTCGATGAAAAGGCAAGCGCAAGGCCAAGGGCGAGGGCGCCTGTCCAATATTGGCCCATCATCGAAAGCACCGATGCCAGCATTGTCCCGATGACCAATAATTCCAGCGCACCAAGCCCGAACACTAATTTGCGCAATTGCCAAAGGCGGTTGAAGCTCAGTTCCAGCCCGATACTGAACAGCAGCAGGATGATGCCGAATTCGGCAAAGGGTTCAAGCCGTTCGGGATCAGTGATCGTGATATGGCTAAGCCATTCATATTCAAACACCATCCGGCCAAGGCCATATGGTCCGACAAGCAGCCCTACCAGAATGAACCCGATGATCGGGGTGACTCGAAAGCGCGCAAATAGCGGGATGATGATGCCTGTTGCGCCAAGGATGACCAAGGCATCCTTCATGAGTGGTGAAATTGCTTCGGCTCCGTGCATGGCGATGGTGTATGACAGGCTTGATGCAGGCCGCAATGGACAATTCAGGAGAAAATGGCCGCGAGGTTGGTCGTGGTCGGTGGTGGTCCTGTCGATATGGCGCTACTCGGGTTTCCCTTCTGCAATGGCAGTAGCGACCCGACAGCCGGATTGCGCATGGTAACCAGGCTGCGCGATTGGCGCGTGGGGCAGATCCCAATCAGTTGCTCCACTGCTTCTGGACTGGATGCATGGATGCCATTTGTAAGGATGCTGCACCAGGCCGGCGACCGGTGAACTAAACTTGCGCTGTGAAGCATCGGGGGAAACTCCCTTGCGAATTGCGCCGGACCCCGTGACACAGATCAACGGATCGCTAAGCATGGGCACATGCAGACATCAACGATCATCGCTCTCGCCGCTTATTTCATTCTAATGCTTGCTATCGGCCTTTACGCCTGGAAGCGCTCGACCGAGGATAGCGAAGGGTATTTGCTCGGTGGACGGAATCTGCATCCGGCGGTCGCGGCGCTTTCTGCCGGGGCGTCCGACATGTCGGGCTGGCTGCTGCTTGGCCTGCCCGGCGCGCTTTACGCAACGGGGCTGGTCGAGGCGTGGATAGGTATCGGGCTTTTTGTCGGCGCAGTGGTGAACTGGATCGTCGTGGCTCCGCGCCTGCGCCAGCAGACGGTGGATTATGGCAATGCGCTGACAATCCCGGAATTCCTTGCCAATCGCTTTCCTGACAAGGCGGTGGCCCTGCGAGTGGTTTCCGCGATCATTATCGTCGTGTTTTTTGCGGTCTATTCCGCGGCGGGCCTCGTGGGTGGAGGCCTGCTGTTCGAAAGCACCTTTATCGATGGCCAGGTCATGGGTTTCAGTCCCTATATGGCTGGCGTGATGCTCACAGCTCTGGTCGTATTGGCCTATACGATGGTGGGAGGATTTCTGGCGGTTAGCCTGACAGATTTCGTGCAGGGCTGCATCATGGTGCTGGCGCTGGTCGTGATGCCGCTGGTGGTGCTTTACGGGCAGGGCGGTGGAGGCATTGGCCAGATGACGCAGACCCTGAAAAGCATGGATCCTGATTTCCTCAGCTGGTTCAGCGGATTGAGCGTGATTGGCTTCCTCAGCGCCGTGGCATGGGGCCTTGGCTATTTCGGGCAGCCACATATCATCGTGCGTTTCATGGCAGTGCGCGAGGGCGGGATTCCCGCGGCTCGCAATATCGGGTTAAGCTGGATGGCGGTCGCACTGATCGGTGCGCTCGGCATTGGTCTTGCCGGACGCGCCTATGTGGAGCGCAATCCGGCCCTGACGCTGGAGAACCCGGAAACGATCTTTATCCTGCTCGCCAACACGCTGTTTCATCCCTTTGTGACCGGCTTCCTGCTGGCGGCTTTGCTCGCTGCTATCATGTCAACGATCTCCAGCCAGTTGCTGGTCAGCTCCAGCTCTTTGGCGGAAGATTTTTACCGCCTGTTCCTGAAAAAGAACGCAAGCGAACGCGAGATGGTCAATGTCGGCCGCGTCAGCGTGGCATTGGTTGCAGTGGCTGCCATCGTCATTGCGAGCGACCCTGAAAGCGGTGTTCTGGCGCTGGTCGCCAATGCGTGGGCAGGCTTTGGCGCGGCGTTCGGCCCGCTGATCATTCTATCGCTGACATGGAAACGCATGACCGGTGCGGGCGCCGTTGCGGGTCTCGTGACGGGCGCTGTGGTAGTGATGGCGTGGATTGCGCTCGGCTGGAACGGTGCGTTCCTTGGTGGGCCGGGCGTGTATGAAATCATTCCGGGTTTTGTCGCCGCCTGGCTGGCAATCTGGCTGGTGAGCAAGGCGACGAGAAAGGACGCGCCCGTGCTGGAGGCCTAGCCTCCGCCGGGCCCATGCTGCTGCATTGGCGGCGGGCCTGATGGGTCATTTTGTGTCGCACCTTCGCGGTGCTCCCACTCGATACGATAAAGGTCGAAGCGACGGTCTGCGAGATTGCGGACAGTCCCTTCGGCTCTCGCCCAAGCAAGGTCTGCCAGATTCACATCGCTGATGGTCAGCGTTTCGACATTTTCGGAGGCCTCCGCAGCGATACCATCGCGTGCGAAGGGGAAGTCGCAGGGCGTCAGTATGCAGCTTTGCGCATATTGAATGTCCATATTGGCGACATTGGGCAGGTTCCCGACATTGCCGCTCATCACCACATAGCACTGGTTTTCGATCGCGCGGGCCTGCGCACAGTATCGCACGCGCATATAGCCCTGTCTGCTGTCCGTACAGAAAGGCACAAAGATGATACGCGCACCTTCGTCACACAGGCGGCGCGCAAGTTCGGGAAATTCGGAATCGTAACAGATGAGAACGCCAATGGGGCCGCAGTCCGTCTGAATCACATCGACCGCATCGCCGCCACGAATATTCCACCAATACGCCTCGTTAGGAGTGGGGTGAATCTTTTCCTGTTCGTGGATTGAACCATCGCGCAGGCACACCATCGCGACATTGTGGATGTCGCCATCCTCCATGCGTGTCGGGTGCGATCCACCGATGATATTGATATTATATCTGAGCGCCATTTCCGAGAGCGCCTCTCGGATGCGGGGCGTATAATCGGACAAGCATTCAATGCTTTCAAGCGGGGATAATTCTTTCTCTTCAGCGCTCAATAGCATCAGCGTGAAAAGTTCAGGAAAGAGGATGAAATCCGCTTCGTAATCGCTTGCAACGTCTACAAAATATTTGATCTGGCGCAGGAATTCGTCAAAATCCTTAACCGCACGCGCCTGCAATTGACAGGTTGCGACCCGCACATTTTCAACCCCTCGCGGAACGCGGGCCTGCGGGCTGGCTTCCTGATCGACGAAGGGGTTTCGCCATACCATGTGGACCGCATTGCCGCGGCTGTTGGAATCTTCCGGCAGGTATTTTGCCAAGACGCCAATAGGTTCAAAGCCGTTGGCAAGCTGGAAGCGCAGGACAGGATCATGGATTTTCCCGGAAATTACCTGATCAAGATAATCTGCCGGCCCATCCACCCGACGCCAGCTTTTGCGCAGGTTCGGCATGCGTCCGCCAAAGACGATACCTTTGAGTTCGAGCTGTTCGGCCAGCTTTCGCCGTTCTTCATATAGGCGCCTGCCGATACGCGTGCCGCGCACCTTGGGGTCAACGCACATTTCATAGCCATATAGCCAGTCGCCCAATGGATCATGGCGGCTGCCATAACCATTGCCGGTAATTTCGTCCCAGCTATGCGGACGCAGCGCCTTATCACCGCTGATGCGCATGGTGGCGCAATAGCCGATCAGCTTGTCATCCAGCAGGGCCACAAAGCAGCCTTGCGGATAATTGTTCAGCTGCCCGCGAATTTCGCCCTGTGTATAGGGCGCAAAATCATCATAGACACGCTTGGCGAGAGTGGCGATGCGGCGCACATCGCCACTCTCGGCCTGGCGAATTTCGAGCCGGGCCTTGGTCATGCCGCTCCCCTTTCACACCGGCGAAGGGGGAGGGCATATTGGCCCGCCACGATCACCTTGGGATCAACCCTGTGCCTGCTTGCTCATCTCGGCTTCCAGACCATCGACAATGGCTTCGAAGAACTGCTCTGTCGTCATCCAGCTCTGGCTGGGGCCGATGAGCAGCGCGAGATCTTTCGTCATCTTGCCATTTTCGACACATTCTATGCAGACGCGCTCCAATGTTTCGGCAAAGGCAACGACATCGGGTGTATTGTCGAAACGACCGCGATAGATGAGGCCGCGGGTCCAGGCGAAGATGCTGGCGATGGGGTTGGTGCTGGTCGCCTTGCCTTCCTGATGCTGGCGATAATGGCGGGTTACAGTGCCATGTGCGGCTTCCGCTTCCACGGTCTTGCCGTCGGGTGTCATCAAGACCGAGGTCATCAGGCCGAGCGAACCGAAGCCCTGTGCCACGATATCGGACTGCACATCGCCATCGTAATTCTTGCAGGCCCAGACAAATTTTCCGTTCCACTTGAGCGCGGCCGCAACCATGTCATCGATCAGGCGGTGTTCGTAGCCAATGCCGGCTTCCTTGAACTTGTCGGCAAACTCGGCGTCGAAAATTTCCTGGAACAAGTCCTTGAAGCGGCCATCATATTTCTTGAGAATGGTGTTCTTGGTCGAGAGATAGACCGGCCAGCCACGATCAAGCCCGTAATTAAGGCTGGCGCGCGCGAAATCGCGGATCGAATCGTCCAGATTATACATCGCCATAGCGACGCCGGGGCTTTCGAATTCAAATACGTCGAGATCAATTTTCTCGCCATCTTCGCCTTCGAACACCAGACGCAGCTTGCCAGCGCCGGGGATCAGCGTGTCAGTGGCGCGATATTGGTCGCCAAAAGCATGGCGACCCACAACAATCGGATCGGTCCAGCCGGGGACGAGGCGCGGGACGTTATCGATCACGATAGGTTCGCGGAAAACCACGCCGCCGAGAATATTGCGGATCGTGCCATTGGGCGAACGCCACATCTGCTTGAGATCGAATTCTTCGACGCGCGCTTCATCCGGGGTGATGGTGGCGCATTTTACGCCCACGCCATGTTCCTTGATGGCATTGGCGGCATCAATGGTGATCTGATCATCAGTCTCGTCGCGCTTTTCGACCGAGAGATCGTAATATTTCAGGTCGACATCGAGGTAGGGAAGGATCAGTCGTTCACGTATCCATTGCCAGATGATCTTCGTCATCTCGTCGCCGTCGATTTCAACGATGGGGTTCTTGACCTGAATTTTCGCCATGGGGCTTCCCTGTGTCTCGAATTTCTAGAATGCGGTGAAGTTTGGCGCGTCTTTAGCAGGGCCTTAACGAGGTGCAAGGGATGGCTGGACAGGAATTCGTGCCAATTCGGCAAATGACGCGATCAAGCGAGGAGCGATATGCGCCAATGCGATGGCAGCGCGCGCGCCAATCCGGCTTTCGGCAGCGTGCCATGCAGCAGATGCAAGCCTGACGGGTCTGCGCGCCAGATTTGCGAAGTTTTTCTGGAATGCGCCGGCGTCCTTTCCCTCCCAATGATATTTGGCAGCCATTATACCGCTCGCCAGTGCGATCGAAATGCCCTCTCCGGCAAGCGATGGGATGACTGCGGCCTGATCCCCAAGGCGGTAAAGGCGGTCTTCTGTATTGCTGCAAATCCAACCGTAAGGCACCGCGCCAATGGTATCGAAGCGTGCATCCTGCCAATCATCGCCCAATCGTTCTGCCAGGGCAGGGCTTTCGTGAGTCAGCTGTTCGAACAAGTCCACCGGCGATCCGCCTGACCTGGCGAGCGCAGATTTGCGGAGCGCAAGGCAAATGTTGGTAGAGCCATTTTCCTGCTGCACGATTCCGGCATAGCCACCTTTGAACAAATGCAGTTCGATTGCGCCGCCCAATAATTGGTCCCGCAAAGCGGACCGAGGTAGGCGTAAGCGCAAACCAAGCGTCTTATCCCTGGCGCGGCGGGGCCGGGAAAGCCCGCGCATGTCATGCTTGCCCACTGCAAGGAAGATTGTCTCCGCCTTCCAATCCATTGCATGGCCCTGAGCGGTGCCTTCTGAAATTGCGCGGATAGTATCGCATTCGATCCTCGCTCCGTGCTGCAAGGCGACCTTTCTCATCGCAGAGTCCAAGGCATGGCGTGACAGGCCATAGCCGGTTTGCGGCAAGTCCATCGAAGCCTCTCTTGCACCAGCGAATAACCTGAGACGCGATACAAATTGCGCACCTGCTGCATGGATATCCACGCCAAGTGCTCGCAATTGCTCGGCTGTGCGCCAGCTCAGAAATCCGCCGCAAAGGGGATCTCCCACGTCTTCATCGCGGTCGATAAGAGTGGATGTAATGCCGAACTGCGCCAATCTGATGGCCGCTGCATTTCCGGCAGGCCCGGCCCCAATGATGAGGGGCGAATCCATCAGCGAATCTGTGAGACGCATAGGCGAAATGGGAAAAACCTGCTGACCTGCCCACCTTTGATTTGCGCCTCTGTCAGCAGTTCGCACCATTCGTCGGGTATGAATGCGCGCCCTATCGACGTGCGCCCGTCGATGCGAACGATTCGGTGCCAGCCGGCAAGGAAAGCGAGGATAGGGTACATGGCATAACTAAAACTGTGGCGATGCAGATCATTTACAAACCAACCGCAGGTCGCCTCTGCCTCCATGAAGCGAAGGAATGGAACCAGCTCTTCGGTCGTCATGTGATGTGCCACCAGGCTTGATATGATGAAGTCCCAGCCTTCTCCCGCCAAATCCGCGAAATCGCCAGTATGATAGCTGATCGGGAGATCGGAGGCGGTGGCATCACGCGCGGATTTTTCACTGCGCGGATTGAGATCAACCCCGACCAATTCTGCTCCGATGCCATGCCGCTTTGCCCATCCGGCAATTTCCCGCAGCATATCGCCCTGGCCAAACCCGACGTCGAGCAATTTGAAGCTTTTGCGGCCAGCTACGGCACGTTGCAAGAACAGCAGAGTGGGGCGATAGGCAAGGGTAAAGCGGTTAACTTTGGCGAGGTCTGCCAGCACGGCTTCATAGGTGCGTTGGGGCAGTGCCGGGTCATCCATCATCTCGGTCTTGAAAAGCCTTTCAGAGAGCATCGCCGCTCTCCCAGCCGAAACGAACACCCTCCATTGCAAGCCCCGGTCCAAACGCAAGAGCGATACCCTGCATCGCGCCGTCGCGTGGACGATCTGCCATCAGTTTGTGAAGGACAAAAAGCACTGTGGCCGATGACATATTGCCATATTTATCAAGAACGCCTCTCGAAGCATCAAGTGCGTCCGGCACCAGATCAAGCCCGCGCTCCACAGCGTCCAGCACAGAGCGGCCGCCCGGATGAACGGCCCAGACTTCCGGACGCGCATTGCCTTCTATCGTGGCGCGCAGATCGGATGTCTCCAGCGCGTCGGTCAGCCTGCCCGGAACCGCACCGGAAAGGTTCATGGCAAAGCCTGTATCGCCCACGGTCCAGGTGATGAGATCTTCGCTATCGTCAAGCGCGGCGGATAATCCCTTTCCCAGGCCAAGCCCTTCGCCTGAACTGCTCACGATCGCTGCGGCGGCGCCATCAGCGAACTGACCCATCGCGAGCAATCGTTCCAGATTGTCAGTTTCCTGCAAGTGCAGACTGCACAATTCGACCGAGATCGCGAGCACCAGCGCTTCAGGATCAGAGCGGACGATATGAGCCGCTGTGCGCAATAAGGTTATACCGGCATAGCAACCCATGAAGCCGATGCTCACACGCTCCACATCAGCAGAAAGACCAAGACGGCGGGCAATCAATTGATCAAGTCCGGGTGCCATGAATCCGGTGCAGCTGGCAATCACCAGATGGGTGACTCCATCAGTGGAGGGGAGGGCATCCACGGCAGCCATCGCAAGGTCGGGTGCAGCCTCAGCATAACGCTGCATGCGCTGGCCAGTGCCTGGGGGCGTGCCGGAACCATAGAAGCTGCCGAAATCAAATGTCGCATCGCCGCCGGAGAGGGTGGAGTATCGGTGGCTTATGCCGCCGCGCGCTTCCATCCGCCTGTAAATTGCGGCTTCTCGCGTGCCGAGCTGCCGCTCTGCCCATCCAGTGTAGCTGGAGTGAACGTCACACTGCGGCACTGCAGTGGCGATGGAACTGACGCGCGGCGTTACGTGATTGGAATTGCTACCCATATGTAATCAAACGGGTCGGTCTGCCTTTGGTGCCGCCTTATCGGCAGAATTTCGACTTTGCTTCCTGATATTCGGTGATCAGCTGCTCGCAGATGGCTTTTGCAGGGAGAACGGCCCGTGAGGCGCCTACGCCATGGCCCGCAGACCAGATCGTTTTCCACGCCTTGGCTTCTTCATTCAGGGACATTTGACCGCCATGTTCCGGCAGCGTCGCGGCCTCCAGACTGGGGGTGAGAAAATTGGCACCTACACCGGTCACCTTGTCGGTGTAGGTAATATCCTTGGCAGTGGCGCCGATCATCATGTCTTTCTGATCATTGGAAGCCATGCTTTCCTTCGAGGTAATGAAATGGCTTCCGAGATAGCCGAAATCGGCGCCCATCAGTTCCGCAGCGGCAATATGGCCACCCTGGCTCATCGAGCCGGAAAGGATGATCGCCCCATCAAAAAAATCGCGCAATTCCGAAACCAGAGCAAAGGGACTGTAAGTGCCGGCATGGCCACCCGCACCGGCGGCAACCGCAATGATGCCATCGACGCCTGCTTCAACGGCCTTTTCGGCATGGCGGCGCTTGATCACATCGTGAAATACCAGTCCCCCATAGGAATGGACAGCATTCACCAGATCGGGGACGGCGCCCAGGGACGTGATAACCAGCGGCACCTTGTGCTTCACGCATAATTCAAGATCCGCCTGCACGCGCGGGTTGGACTGGTGGACGATAAGGTTCACGCCATAGGGCACGTCATCATCACCCAGCCTGTCCTGTATTTCATTCAGCCAATCCTCAAACCCTTCTGACGTGCGCCGGTTCAGCGCCGGAAAAGTACCGCACATGCCAGCTTTGCAGGTTTCGACCACCAGATCGGGGCCGGAGACAAGGAACATGGGCGCTGCAATCGCAGGAATTGTCAGCCGTGCCTTGAAATCGGCAACGTTCAAAATGCGTCCTCCGGCATATCCATCATGCTTGCCTTGCCGCTCTTGATCGCCATGAACTGCGCAGTTGCAGGCGGCAGCAAACGATCGAAGAAGAATTTGGCGGTGATGATCTTGGCTTCGTAGAAAGCGATTTCATCAGTGCCTTCGGCCAGCTTCTGATGCGCGACCTTCGTTGCCTTTGCGAAGCAGTAGGCCATCGCCACAAAACCGAGCAACCGCAAATAGTCATAAGCAGCCGCACCCGCTTCTTCCGGGTCCTTCAGACCCTTTTGCGCGATGTGACCGGTGGACAGCTGCAATGCGCCAAAGCTCTGCTGGAGAGAGGCGACCATCTTGCCAATTTGCTCGTCACCGGCGTTCTCTTCGATGAATTGGGATACAGGGTGGAAGAAGGAGCGCAAATTGCGGCCCATACGATCGGGCAGCTTGCGACCGACCAGATCGAGTGCCTGAATACCATTGGTCCCTTCGTAAATCTGGGCGATTCGCGCGTCACGGGCAAATTGTTCAATACCGGATTCCTGAATATAGCCGTGGCCGCCATAAACCTGCACCGCGAGATGGGCACTTTCATGACCAAGATCGGTGAACAGTGCTTTCACGACCGGAGTCATCAGGGCGATGAAATCCTTTGCGCGTTCGCGTGCCTCGGGTTCGACGGCGGCATGTTCGGCGTCCAGCGCGCGGCTGACCCATGCGGATACAGCGCGCGAACCTTCATTATAGGCGCGCATGGTCATCAGCATGCGGCGTACATCGGGGTGAACGATGATCGGATCTGCTGGACCATCGGGGTTCTTCGCACCCGAAAGCGAGCGACCCTGCAAGCGATCCTTCGCGTAATAGACTGCGGACTGATAAGCGATTTCGCCGACGCCCAGGCCCTGAATGCCAACAGCAACACGTTCGCTATTCATCATGGCGAACATGGCTTCGAGACCGCGGTTAGGCTTGCCGACAAGCCAGCCCTTGGAATCCTCGAAAGCCATCTGGCAGGTGGCTGAAGCCTTCAGACCCATCTTGTGTTCGATGGCGGTCGGCCCGGCATTGTTATGGTCGCCCAGCGACCCATCGTCATTGGGCAGATACTTGGGCACGAGAAACAGGCTGATGCCCTTTACGCCCTTGGGAGCATCGGGCAGGCGAGCCAGCACCAGATGGACGATATTATCGGCGAGATCGTGATCACCAGCGCTGATGAAGATCTTGTTGCCCGTAACAAGGTAGCTGCCGTCATCCTGCGGCACAGCCTTGGTGCGCAACAAGCCCAGATCGGTGCCGCAATGCGATTCTGTCAGGCACATGGTGCCCGTCCATTCGCCATTGGCGAGCCTGGGCATGTAGAAGTTTTTCAAATCTTCGCTGCCATAACCGTCCAAAGCGACCATCGCGCCATTGGTAAGGCCAGGATACAGCCCGAACGAAAGATTGGTGGAGCAGCTCATTTCCTCAACCATCTTGGCGAGCGAGTGCGGTGCACCCTGGCCGCCCCATTTCTGGTCGACCCCAAGCCCGGCCCAACCGCCTTCACAGAACTGTTTATAGGCCTGCTGGAAACCTTCAGGTGTGCGGACCACGCCGTTTTCGATGCGGCAGCCCTCCTGATCGCCAGACCAGTTCAACGGCAGCAGTACGTCGCGGCACAGCTTATTCGCTTCTTCGAGGATGGCGGCGCGCATATCCGCGTCGAAATCCTCAAACCCTTCGAGCTCTCCAAACCCGTCGTCGGTGTGAAGTTCTTCGAGAACGAAGCGCATATCGCGGATGGGGGCTTCATAGACTTGCATGTCGGTGCTCTCCCTTGAAATCAGTTACGTAGCGGCTTGCCGGTTTCGAGCATGTGCTCGACACGGGCTTGCGACTTGGGGTTTCGGACAAGGCGCATGGTGCTCTCGACTTCCAGCTCGAGCATTTGCGCTTCGGTCACGGTTTCGGTGATGTCGGTACTGCCGCCTGTCAGTATGTGGGCCAGTTCAGCGGCCACGGTTTCATCATGCGGCGTAGCAAGGCCCTGTATGCGGAAGCTTTCGACCGCCAGTTTCAGTGCCGCTGCGCCGGTGGGGCCGGGCAGGCGGAATTCCGGTTTTTCAGGAGCCTCATAGCCATCAACCATTGCCAGCGCACGGACCTTGGCATCGTGCAGCAGCCGATCACGGTTCATTGTGATCCCATCGCTGCGGCGCAGGAAGCCGAGGTCCTTTGCTTCACTGGCGGACTTGGCGACCGTTGCGGTCGAGATAATCTCGAAGCATTTGGACACCGCAGGCATAGGACCTTGGCCATGACGCGGATTTTCCAGCTGACGAGTCAGCATTTCGCCGCAGCCGCCCCAGCCCGGAACAATCCCCACGCCGGCTTCAACGAGCCCGATATAGGTTTCGGCATACGCCTGCACCGCATCTGAATTGAGGCAGATTTCACAGCCGCCTCCCAGAGCCATCCCGAAAGGAGCGGAAACGACGGGGAAGGGGGCGTATTTGAGCGCCTTGTAGGCGTCCTGTCCGCCCTTTATCGATTTTTCGACTTCACTCCACGCCGCAATATTGAGCGCGAAAAGGGCAAGGCCAAGATTGGCACCAGCCGAGAAGTTGGAACCTTCATTATAGACTACCAGCGCCTTGTAATCGCTCTTCACCAGCGCAATGGATTTCTGGATGAGCTTCATCACCTGCTCATCCAGTGCATTCATCTTTGCGGTGAATTCCAGCGCGACCACGCCATCACCCACATCCCACAAGGCGGCAGACCCGTTTTTCAGCAGCGGTTTGGACGACAGCTTGATGTCTTCCAGCAACAGTACGCCTTCGGGGCGGTCCACGTCGTGATACGCACCATCAGTGCCAAAATACCGGCGTTTGCCATTTTCGACGCGATAGAATGTGCCATCTCCGACCTGTTCGAGAATGGCGGGGACAGGAATATCGCTTGCGGCCAGCTTTTCACGCAATTTGCCAGCGCCGATCCGGTCGATCATCTCGAACGGTCCTATCTTCCAATTATAGCCGAGTTTCATTGCATCATCGACGCCGACCACTGTCTTGGTGGCTTCGGGGACAATGCTGGCGGCATAGGACAGGGTGGGGCCGAGCACCGCCCAGGCATATGCACCGACTTTGCCTTCTGCTTCGATCAATGCAGCAAGATCACCCTTGGCGGCGCGGCCACGGACAAGGCCGGGACGTGCTGCAGCGCGATATTCCCCGCTCTTCAGATCCTTGGCTTCCTTGACGCGGCTGCCATCGGCACCTTTGTTAAGGCGATAGAAGCCGCCCTTGCCCTTGCGCCCGGTGTAGCCTTCTTCGATCATCTGATCGATCAGCGGTTCGTTGCGGGCGATCGCCTGATAAGGGTCGTCCTTGGACAGCGTGCTGGTGAGCGAGTTCTTCAGATGCGGAATGAGGTCGACGCCAATCAGGTCGACCAATCCGAAAATGCCGGTCTTGGGCACGCCCATGGGGCGTCCACCAATCTCATCGGCTTCCTCCACGCTGATGCCCTGATCGAATGCGGCATTGACTGCTGCCTGAATCCAGAATGTGCCAACGCGGTTGGCGATGAAGCCGGGTGAATCTTCTGCATTCACCACGCTTTTGCCTAGCTGACGGTCAACAAAGTCGCTGACCTTCGCCACAGTATCGGGATCGCTCTTGGGACCGGCGACGATTTCAATCAGTCGCATGTAGCGCGGCGGATTGAAGAAATGGGTTATCAGGAAATCCTGCTTAAACTGGTCAGAACGGCCATCAACCAGCTGCACCAGCGGGATAGTGGAGGTGTTGGAACTGACCGCAGTGCCTGGCTTGCGGACCTTTTCCAGCTTGGCGTATAATTCCTGCTTGATATCAAGCCGTTCGATGATCGCCTCGATCACCCACTCGCACTCGGCAACCCTATCCAGATGATCGTCGATATTGCCCGTTTCGACCAATTTGGCCGCCCGTTTGCCCATAAAGGGGGCGGGGTCGGTCTTGAGCATCTTGGCAACGGCGCCTTCAGCTATCGAATTGCGATTATCCTCATCGCGAACGATGTCGAGCAGCAGCACGGGCACGCCTGCATTGGCGACCTGTGCAGCAATGCCTGCACCCATGATGCCTGCACCAATGACACAGACTTTATTGATCGACTTGTCGGCCATTATGCGGTCTCCAGAATAGTCGCGATACCTTGTCCGCCGCCGATGCACTGGGTTGCCAGCGCATATTTCTTGCCCTCGCGCTTGAGCAGGCTTGCAGCCTTGCCCACAATCCGCGCACCGGTCGCGCCAAGCGGGTGCCCGATAGCAATCGCGCCGCCATCAAGATTGATCCTGTCAGCCTCAATGCCAAGATCGCCAATGCAAGCAAGCGACTGACTGGAAAATGCCTCGTTCAGTTCGACCACGTCAATGTCGTCAATGGTCAGGCCCGCGCGGCTCAATGCCTTCTTGCTGGCTTCAACGGGACCAATGCCCATGATCTCCGGGGCACAACCTGAAATCGCCATGCTTTTTACTTTCGCGATGACAGACAGGCCATTCTTCGCGGCATAATCGGCACTGCATACCAGCAGGGCGGCAGAACCATCGGTCAGCGGAGAGGCGGTGCCTGCGGTCACGCTGCCATTTTCATCGAAACTCAGCTTCAGTCCAGCCAGACCTTCTGCCGTGGTATCTGGGCGTGGTGTGCCATCCCTGTCGACCAGCGTCCCGTCGGGCAGGTTGATGGGAACGATCTCATCCTTGAAAGCGCCTTTTTCGATTGCCTGTCCAGCCTTCTGCTGGCTGTTTACGGCGAAGGCTTCCTGCGCCTCGCGGCTGAAGTTATATTTCCTCGCGACGTTTTCTGCCGTGTCACCCATGCCAATATAGGCAGAGCTTTTTTCAGCAAGCTTGGGGTTGGGCATCGGGTTGAAGCCTGACATCGGCACCCGGCTCATCGATTCAACGCCTGCGCAGATGAAGACTTCTCCGGCACCAAGCGCGATTTGGCCCGCCGCATAATGCACCGCGCTCATCGAAGAGCCGCAGAAACGGTTCATGGTGATCCCGCCAATGCTGATCGGAAGATCGGCCAGCAACACCACGAGGCGTGCGATATTGAAACCCTGCTCTGCCTCGGGGAAGGCGCAGCCCATGATCAGATCTTCGATATCGTCAGCATTTACGCCGGTGCGCTCAATCAGACCCTTGATAGTGTTGGCCGCCAGATCATCCGGACGGACCTTGGCCAGTGCGCCGCGATGGGCGGGGTGGAACGGGGAACGGACATAACCTGCGATGACGACATCTGTCATGGTGTCTTGCCTTTCAATTTTCTCTCGGTTTTCAGCGCGATTGACCTTTTGCGCCGAATGGTTACGATATAGTCTTTAGCTTCACGTATAGGTAAAGCAAAATGGAATCAAGACGCACTTTCGGTCGTTTTTATACATGATCCGGAATAGAGATGCGCGAGGGAAAGGAAACAAATGCTCCCGGCTGACGCAACTTCGCGACCGCTCGACACAAGCCGCATCCTTGATGCGGACGGTCAGATTCGTCCGCGCTTGCTGACAGAGGCGCTCGATCATTCGGTGGCGACATTTCCTGATCGCATCTGCATCGATTTTCTGGGCCGCGAATGGACTTATCTTGAAATCGGTCATTTGGTCGATCGCGTGGCTTCGGGCCTGCAGGCTGCTGGGTTGGACAAGGGCGACAGGTTTGGACTGTGTCTGCCCAACACGCCTTATTCGGTCATCATGTACTTCGCCGTGCTGCGGGCAGGCGGCGTGGTCGTCAATCTGAACCCGCTTTATTCGGCGAGCGAGGTTCAATTTCTTGTCACCGATTCGGGCGCCAAAATGGTGGCAGTGCCCGACCTTGAATTGATTCATGGCAAGGTGGCGGCGGCCTGGGGAAAGGGCGCGCTGGAAAAAATCGTGCTGTGCTCGATGGCGGATGTGCTGCCATTTTGGAAAGGCGTGGGCCTGCGGACTGTCAAGCGGTCCAGCATGGCGAAGAAGCGGGCCGAGGTTTCTTATCTCAATTACCGTTCTCTCGCGGCGCATGACGCTTCTCCCGTTGCAGTGGAGCAGGGGCCGGATGATGTGGCGGTGCTCCAATATACAGGGGGAACGACCGGGCGTCCAAAGGGTGCCATGCTTACCCATGCCAACCTTGCCGCCAATAGCGCGCAGATGATGCTGCATGTCGGCGAAACGCGAGAGGTGCAGGAACGCACATTGGGCGTGTTGCCCCTGTTCCATGTGTTTGCGCTGACCTGCGTGCTCAATTTCGGAATCGATACAGCGGCTGAACTGGTTTTGTTGCCGCGCTTCGAAATGGATGAAGTACTCAAGACAGTCCGCCGCAAACCACCGACGCAGGTTTTTGGCGTGCCTACCATTTACAATGCATTTGGCTCCCTGCCGGATGACAAGGTGCCCGATCTGTCAGCAGTGCGAACCAGCATATCGGGCGGGGCGCCGCTACCGCTTGATGTGCGCAGGCAATATGAAGCGCGCACCGGCTCTCTGGTATCGGAAGGTTACGGCCTGACAGAGGCATCGCCCATCATCACCAGCAACCCATTGCTGGGCCGCCAGCCGGTGAAGGACAATTCTGCCGGGCCAGCCTTTCCGCACACGATTATCGAAATACGCGATCCGGAAACCGGAGACCTGCATGAGGATCCGAGCGAGAAGGGCGAGATATGCGCCCGCGGGCCACAGGTGATGAAGGGATATTGGAACCGTCCTGACGCAACCGAAACTACTTTTGTCGATGGCGCGCTGCGTACCGGCGATATCGGCTATCTCGATGAAGACGGATACCTCTTTATCGTCGACCGGATCAAAGATCTGATCCTTTGCAGCGGCTACAATGTCTATCCGCGCGTGATCGAGGATGCAGCCTATGAACATCCGGCGGTAAGGGAAGCTGTCGCCATCGGCATTCCCGACGATTATCGCGGTGAGGCCCCCAAGCTGTTCATTGCCTTGCATGAAGGGGAAGAACTTGATGCAGGCCAGCTCAATGAATTTCTGAAGATGCGCCTGAATCCGATTGAAATGCCGGACGCCTATGAATTCCGAGACGAATTGCCCAAGACTCTGGTCGGGAAACTCGAAAAGAAGGAACTGGTGGCCGAAGAACGGGCCAAGGCTGCGGCAGAAGGGGGGGATGCAGGGTGAGCAATCCGGCGATCCCGGGGTCTAGCGAGATTCCCGGCTTTGAAGGCATGGAGCACGGCGATCTGAAGAGCATTGCCGAAGCTTCCGCCGCGCTCGGCGTGACCCAGCGCACCTTGCGCTTTTACGAGGACAAGGGGCTCATCCAGCCTGAGCGAGTTGGGACCATGCGTGTCTACTCGCCGCGGGAAATGGGCCGCATGCAGTTGATATTGCGCGGCAAGCGTCTGGGTTTCAGCATCCGTGAAATCGGCGAATTCCTGAGCCTTTATGATCATGACCCCGATCAGGTGGCGCAGGTGCGGCGCATGTTGAAAGGTGTGCAGCACCGGCTGGAGGAATTGAGCCAGCAGCGCGATGCAATCGAACAGACTATTGAAGAACTCAAGACAATCGAGGCCATGTCGCGCAAGCATCTTGGCAAGGACGAATCGCAGGACTGATCGATCTATCGGTATCTCGGGGGCGAATGGTGGGCGTAGCAAGGATTGAACTTGCGACCCCTACGATGTCAACATAGTGCTCTACCACTGAGCTATACGCCCGCACCATTCGGCCTCGCCCTCTCGGACGGCAGGCGGGCCATCTAGCGCCGCCATCGCACGGTTGCAAGACCCTTCGGCAAGGACCTGCACAAGTTCCGCCGTTATTACAGAGAAGCGACCGCAGCGTCTTCGAACATGCGCTCCACTTCGAGCACGAGGTCTTTCAGATGGAACGGCTTGGAAAGCATCTTGGCATGCGGCGCTTCGCGGTTGGCGCGCAAGGCCACGGCTGCAAAGCCGGTAATGAACATGACCTTCGTCGACGGACTTAATTCATTGCAGCGCTGGGCAAGTTCGATCCCGTCCATTCCCGGCATCACGATATCCGACAAAAGCAGGTCATAAATCTCGGTTTCAAGGAGCGGCATTGCATCCAGGCCCGATCCGACCGCCATCACCGAAAAGCCAGCGTTTTCGAGCGCCCGCTTGAGATAGGTGCGCATCGCTGTGTCGTCTTCGGCGAGCAGGATGTGGATCATGCCTAGTGTCCTTGTGATCGTGTATCTGAAAAACGTTGCAGCCCTCTAACCGGCAAATTGTAACAAAGTCTTGTTTCAAATCCATGTGCCTCTCTTTGACACAGAGCGCGTTCGCGGCCAGCAAGGATCAGAAATGGACCGATTTGAGACATCAGGAGACGATTCGCCTTCTCGCGATGCCGCAATCGTTCCCGGTAGCGACGGAGTCGCCGCCTTTAAGCTACGCCGTCGTAAGCCGATGGCTATTCCGGTGCTGATCGCTGTGCCCCATGCGGGCAGGACCTATCCCAATTCGCTGTTGAAGCGCCTGCGGCATGTCGATCACGCGCCATTGCGACTAGAGGATCGCTATGTTGACCTTGTGGCCGAAGCTGTTGCGCGGGAAACCGGTGCCGTGCTTCTGGTGGCCCATGCACCGCGTGCCATGATCGACCTCAATCGTTCACCGGAAGATATCGATTGGGAGATGGTGTCTGATGGTGACGGGCCTGTGCGCGCCCGCTTCAGGGCCGGACGACGTGCGCGTAGCGGATTGGGCCTTGTCCCGCGTCGCCTGCCAGGACTTGGGGAATTGTGGAATTCTCGCCTGACGCGTGGTGAATTGGCAGAGCGGGTGGAACTGGTCCACAATCCCTATCATGCTGCTCTGGCGCGAACGCTCGATGCCATGAAGGACCGTTGGGGCGTGGCACTGTTGCTCGATCTTCACTCAATGCCTCCGCTCAGCCTCACTTCAAGCGATGTCGCGGCGGTGGATTACGTGATCGGTGATCGTTTCGGCGGTTCTTGCGAAAGCGGGCTGGTGCGCAGCAGCTTCGAACATTTCGAGCAGGCCGGTGTCAGCGCTTCGCATAACCGCCCCTATGCTGGCGGATATGTGCTCGATCGGCATGGCGCGCCAGCACGGCATATCAACGCGATACAGCTGGAAATCTGCCGAGCGGCCTATCTCGACAACAAACTGCGTGAACCGGGTGCAGGCATGGCCGATGTCGTGCGAATCGTGACAGGATTGGTGCGCCGTCTGGCCGATGATTTGACCGGCACGAATGATGGGCTGGCCGAGGCTGCTGAATAGGGCGGCTTGCCCAATATTCATTGCGGCCAAAGCGGCCAAAAAAAACCGCCTCTCGCATTACGCAAGAGGCGGCCAAGGTTCAGGGAGGAGATGCACCGAAGTGCATCTATCCAGTCTCGCCATGAGGGGAGCGGCGACCGGACATTTCAGAAATAGGCCTACAGACGCGAAGGTTCAAGAGGCAATGAAATGGGCGCGATCCGTTGCCGGACCGCGCCCATTTCTGTTCAATGCCAAAATTGCCTGGCGTCAAGCCTCGGGAAGGGTGGCGTTGGCGGCGCCATTGGCCCCGCCAACAGCCATCGGACCCTTGCCCATTTCGCTCTGTCGGGCGAAAATAACACGCATCAGATCGAGCGAGAAAAGATGTGCGAAGATGAGCGGCAGAAGGCCGCTTTCATTCCATTTGCGCAGCTGGTCTCCGCGCAGTTCGCGCAGTTTATCCTGATTCACCATGCGGAAGCCGCGATAAGTAAAGGGTTGGTCGGGATTATCGCGCCGCTGGATGGATATCTCGCCGTCCATGAGCAGATCGGCCTTGGTCAGTTCTTCCACGAACATCTGGGTCTTGTTACCGGCCTGTTCGAACTTCTCGCAGAAATCGAGGAGGTTCTTGCAATGCTCGCTGGGTTGCTTGTCTTCGCCAAAAAGCGGCTGGCCTTCATCGAAATCGCCCACAAGATCGCTGGTCGGATCGAAGCACAGGGAGAGATTATCCGTTTCGGGCTGCAGCTTCGCGAGCAGGAACGGATAACGGCGCACATATGCCGGCACATAAGGGGCGCCAATCGGGGTGCCATCATCTTCGAAAAAGACGTTCACGCCTTCATTAAGGCCCATGAGCGCCAATGGCACGGGCTTGTCGCCCGCTGAAAAGACGATAGGGAAATCGCGCTGCGCCAAGGGAAATTCTTCCACGGTAAGCGGGATGGCATGTTGCGAGGAAACCCAGGGCGCCTTTTCGGTCGTGCGACCTTTCCAGGAACCGTGGTCATTGCTGTTGAGGGGCACGAGTTCCTTGTAAAGGATCGGCAGACTGGCTTTCGGCGCGCTCGCCATGATGTTCTCTCCGGATTGGATTGTCAGGAGACACCCGCAACGGGGACTTTGTCCTTTGTCAGGGGGTGCCGGAATGTTGGGGCCGGGCCTTACTGTGTGCGTGCTCCCGGCGCAAGCGCGTGTGCGCGTCCATCGTCAGCCGGGATCAATTTGCCCGGATTGAGCAGCCCGTCGGGGTCGAGCGCACGCTTCACCTGTCGCAATATCTGAAGATGGACCGGGTCGCCCAGCCGCGCCAGCTCATCGCGTTTCAGCTGGCCAATCCCGTGCTCTGCGCTGATCGATCCGCCCCACGCAGTGACTTCATCATGCACGAAACGGCTGATCGCCTTGCCCTTTCCATGCTCCCAGTTCCGGGGCTCTTCATCCGAAGGGGCGCGGACGTGGAAATGCACATTGCCATCGCCCAGATGACCGAATGCGATCGCGCGCGTGCCGGGGAAGGCAGCCTCTACCTTCGGAACGGTGGCGGTGACAAATTCCGCCATGTCCGCAACCGGGACTGATATATCGTGCTGGACCGCAGGGCCAAGCCCCCGCTCTGCTGGGCCAATTTCATCACGCAAAGTCCAGAAGGCTTCTGCCTGCGTATCGCTGGCGGCCAGGGTAGCGTCCTCCACCAGTCCCGCCTCGAATGCGCTTTCAAGCAAGGACTGGCTGAGCGCTGGTAGCGCATCCACTGAGGAGGCATCTGCAGCCAGTTCGATAAGGGCGTGCCATTCATGCTTGGCGGCCAGTGGTGGTCTGGCCTGCGCAGATTGCGCCAGCACGGCACGAAGCGAATCGTGTGGTATCACCTCGAAACCTTCCAATGCGTCGCCTGCAAAACGTTGCGCATGAAGCAGAAGTTTGCGCGCGTCCCGGATGCTGTCGAGCCCTGCCCACAGCACGGCGCGGTCAGCCAGGGCAGGAATGAGTCGCAGGGTTGCTGCGGTCACAATGCCGAGTGTGCCCTCGGACCCGATCAGCAATTGCTTGAGGTCGAAGCCGCGATTGTCCTTCTTTAGCGGGATGAGAGCATCGAAGACCGATCCGTCCGCCATCACCGCTTCCAGCCCCATGACCTGCGCGCGCATTGACCCGTGGCGCAACACCTGTGTTCCGCCGGCATTGGTGGAAATCAGGCCGCCGATCGTCGCCGAACCTTTTCCGCCTAGCGTCAGTGGGAACCGCAAGTGCTGTGCTTCGGCCGTCTCATGCAAAGTCTGGAGAATGACACCGGCATCGCATGTGATCTCGCCAGCGTCGCTGTCGAACCGGCGAATGCTGTTCATCTGCCTGAGCGAGAGGATGATGGCCGTTCCGCTTTTATCGGGCGTAGCGCCGCCGGACATGCCGCTGTTGCCGCCTTGCGGGACAATCGCAATTCCATGACTACGGCACAATTTGACAAGCGCGGCGACCTGCGCAGTTGATGCAGGGGAGGCGAGGGCGAGGGCCTGTCCGGTAAAGCGGCCGCGCCAGTCGGTCAGCCACGGAGACATCGTTTCGGCGTCTGTCATCAGCCCACGCGGCCCGAGGACCTTCGTTGCCGCGTCAAGAAATTCATCTGTCCTGCTCATGCGCGCCTGATGCCAGTGCAGCCGATTATTGCAAAGGCCAATTGCACAGTTAAGCCGCCATTCAATCCTGATAGCTAGAAAGAGCCCTGAACAAGCGACGAGTTGGGGCTGAATTTCCAGTAAATTGTACGAATGAAACGTCTCCTATGCCTTCTGGCCCTTATCGCCATCCTTGTGCCGGTTCTTGCCGGCCAATTCGCGTCTCCGGCCGAAGCTCAGGATGCACCGCCGGCGTCAGTGGCCCAATCGGTTCCCGGTCCAGCGCTGGGGTTTGATCCTGGCGGCTCAGCCCCGTTCGACACTCTCCAACGCGCGCGTCAGCCCGGAGCGCAGAACCAGGTGCGAATCGAGCGCCGGATCGTCATCCGCATTGGCCCAGCTGCGCGGCAGGCGCGTTCGCAGATGTTGAGTGAGTTGCCGCGGCGCGAGATGCGCACCCGCTATGCCGAGGAGGAACATGATGATTGCATCGATGCAAGATCGGTCGTTGGCGTTCATCCGGGAGGAGACAATCGCCTGCTGTTTTTCACACGCAATGACAGCGTGATTGCTGCCACTCTCGAAAATGGCTGCTCTGCGCGCGCGTTTTACGCTGGATTTTATATCGAACGCAGCGATGATGAACGACTTTGTGTCGCACGTGACAGGCTACAATCGCGTGCCGGCGCCAGCTGCCAGGTGGATGGCTTTTCGCGACTGGTTGCCGTTGCCAACTAGGCACAACGGACAGGATCTGCCCTGCAATTTATCCGTAAATCTTGACTTTTGCGCTGCGTGGCGACTAGGGCGCGCCTAGAGGTTTCGCGCTTTCGCGTTGCCATGATTCTTTCCGGAAACACGTATTTTGACAACTTTCGCCGATCTCGGCCTTTCTCCTGAATTACTCCAGGCCGTGGAAACGGCCGGTTACACCGTGCCCACCCCGATCCAGGCGGAAGCTATTCCAGCCGTTCTTATGATGAAGGATCTGATCGGTATCGCCCAGACGGGCACAGGCAAGACCGCAAGTTTTGTGCTGCCGATGATCGATGTGCTGGCCAGCGGCCGCCGCCGCGCGCTCATGCCGCGCAGCCTCATTCTGGAGCCAACCCGAGAGCTTGCCGCGCAGGTTGCGGAGAATTTCGAGAAATACGGCAAGAATCACGATCTCAAAATGGCGTTGCTTATCGGCGGCGTGCAAATGGGTGATCAGGTCAAGGCGCTGAATGAAGGCGTCGATGTACTGATCGCCACACCCGGCCGTCTGATGGATTTGTTCGAACGCGGCAAGATCCTGCTCAATGGATGTGAACTGCTGGTTATCGACGAGGCAGATCGCATGCTCGACATGGGCTTCATCCCCGATATCGAATTCATCTGTGAAAAGCTGCCCGAACAGCGCCAGACCATGCTGTTCAGCGCCACCATGCCGCCGCCAATTGCCAATCTGGCAAAGAAGTTTCTCAATGATCCAAAACGGATCGAGGTGAGCCGCGCCGCTTCTACGAATGAGAATATCACCGCATTCAAGATACCCGTGAAATCGCGCGAAAAGCAGGACACCTTGCGCTGGCTGCTGCGCAATGATCTGGTTGAAACCGCGATCATCTTTTCCAATCGCAAGACCACGGTGCGCGAACTTAACAAGGCGCTTCAGCGCGATGGCTTTGCCAGCGGCGAAATCCACGGCGATATCGATCAGGCTAGCCGCAATGCCGAATTGCAGCGGTTCAAGGACGGCGCCATCAACATTCTTGTTGCATCTGACGTCGCTGCACGCGGTCTGGACATCAAGGGTGTGTCCCACGTCTTCAATTACGATACGCCGTGGCATCCTGATGACTATGTCCACCGCATCGGCCGTACAGGCCGCGCTGGCAATAAGGGCCGCGCCTTCACCTTCGTTGCCGAGGGTGATCAGGAAGCTATTGAAAATGTCGAAAAGCTGACCGGCAGCGCGATTGCTGTGTTCGGCAAGAAGGATGTGCGCGTCGATCTGCCTAAGCCTGCTGAAAAGCGTGTAAAGGCAGAGCCGGCGCCTGATGCTGAAACTGAGGTAGCAGAAAAGCCCAAACGCTCACGCGCCCGCAAATCGGACACTGTCGACACTGCGGAACGCGAAGAGAAGAAGCCCGAACGCGAGGACAAGCCTAAGCGTGAGGCCAGGGAACCTAGGCAATCAGGACAGGAAGAGCGCAAGCCGCGTCGTCGTAATCAGGATGATGAGCCGGTGGCTGCTGGTGAATGGAACGGACCCAAGCCGGAATTTCTCGCCGTCGGTTTTAACTGATCAGGCGACTGATTGCTGGCCGATGGGGCTCAGTTCGGCTCCGGGCTTGCACCTGTTATTCCTACATTGATCCGATGGACAACTGTCGGTGGTGAAATTTGCATTTACTGCAAGGTGACAAGGGTTACACCGTGTCACCCTGACATATGATATGAAAAATGCGACTTTTCCGTGATTTACAGCGCAAATGAACAAGGTGACACTTTATCGGGTCTAAACTGCGCATCAGTCAAGTCTGGCGGCAAATAGAGAGACGGACGATGTGAAAGAGCAGATTGGACCTGATGCGGTTTGCAAGCGTAGGAAAGCAGATATTCTCATCTGTCACACGCTTCCCGAGCCCCTCAGTCCGCCACCGTAACGAAGCTATCGATTACGCGCTTCACGCCGGCTTTCTCGAATTCGATTTCCAGCTTGTTGCCTTCTTGTCCGATGACCTTGCCATAGCCGAACTTGTCGTGAAACACGCGGTCGCCCATCACGATGTCGCTGCGCGGTTTGGCAGCAAAACTAGCGGAGGAGCGGCCCGGTTCCTTCACGCGGACCTGTTTTGTATCATAGCCGGTGGCCAGCGCGCGTTGCCATCCGGGGCCGCGTTTCTGAGAGCGATCGGGCCGGCTTTGCGAAACATGCGCGAAGGGATCTTCAGTCTCACTCCAATTCGCCTGCCATAGCGATCTGCCGCCTGTCATCGTGGTTTCGCTTTCGATATGATCTTCGGGCAAATCCTCGATAAAGCGGCTGGGGATGGAGCTGGACCATTGGCCGAAGATGCGCCTGTTCGCTGCGTGCAAGATCGTGCAACGCCGCCGTGCGCGGGTGATCGCGACATAGGCTAGGCGGCGTTCCTCTTCCAGACTGGCTAGCCCACCTTCGTCAAGCGAGCGTTGAGAGGGAAATACGCCTTCTTCCCAGCCCGGCAGGAAGACGTGATCAAACTCCAACCCCTTGGCAGCATGCATCGTCATGATGGTGACTTTTTCCTCCTCATCGGAGGCATCACTGTCCATCACCAGTGCGACATGTTCCAGGAAATCGCCGAGCGTTTCATATTCTTCCATTGCGCGCGCAAGTTCGACGAGGTTTTCCGCGCGGCCCGCGCTCTCGGGTGAGCGATCGGCCTTGAGCATCGCATCATAGCCTGCGTCCTCCAGCACGCTGCGCAGCAGTTCTGACGGAGTGACCGCTTCGCTCATTTCGCGCCACCGCAGGAAGCCGCGCATCAGTTCTGCAATGGTATTGGACGCCCGTGCGGGCAGCTCATCGGTATCGGCGAGTTCAAGCGAGGCTGCCGCAAGGGGCATGCCTGTGCGGCGCGCATGCTGGTGCATCTTTTCCAGCGTCTTGGCACCAAGGCCGCGCTTTGGCTGGTTATAAATGCGCTCGAACGCCAGATCGTCTGCCGGTTGGGCGATGACGCGCAGATAGGCCAGCGCATCGCGAATCTCGGCACGTTCGTAAAAGCGAAACCCCCCCACGATGCGGTAGTTCAGGCCAATCTGGATGAAGCGATCTTCAAACTCGCGCGTCTGATATTGGGCGCGCACAAGGATCGCGACCTGTTCAAGGCTTGCGCCTTCACGTTCCAGCCGTTCTATTTCCTCACCCAGCCGGCGCGCTTCTTCAGGGGCGTCCCACACGCCGATGACACGTAGGTTTTCGCCAGCGGGCATATCGGTCCACAAGGTCTTGCCCAGCCTTTGGCTATTGGCGGCTATCAGCCCGCTGGCCGCGGCAAGGATTTGTGGGGTGGAGCGATAATTCTGTTCCAGCTTGACCACGGATGCGCCGGGAAAATCCTTTTCAAACCGCAGAATATTGGCAACTTCTGCGCCGCGCCATGAATAGATGGACTGATCATCATCGCCGACCACACAGATATTCTTGCGAGATTGCGCAATCAGCCGCAGCCATAGATATTGGACGGCATTGGTATCCTGATATTCGTCCACCAGCACATATTTGAACCGCTTCTGATACTGTTCCAGCACATCGCGATGCTTGCGGAAAATGTTGAGGATATGGAGCAGGAGATCGCCAAAATCGCAGGCGTTCAGCGTAATAAGCCGCGCCTGGTAGAGACTGTAGATCTCCTGCCCCCTGCCATTGGCATAGCTTTCCTTGTCCACCGCAGTCAGATCGGCCGGGTTGAGTCCGCGATTTTTCCAATTGTCGATCAAGCCGGCGAGCTGGCGTGGCGGCCAGCGCTTTTCGTCAATGTCGTTTTCGCGGATCAGGGTCTTGAGAAGGCGTAATTGATCGTCAGTATCAATGATCGTGTAATTGCTTTTCAGACCCACGAGTTCGGCATGGCGGCGCAGCATTTTCGCGCCGATGGAATGGAACGTGCCGAGCCACGGCATGCCTTCCAGCGCGCCGCCTGTCAGCTTGCCTACCCGTTCGCGCATTTCACGCGCGGCCTTGTTGGTAAATGTGACGCACAGAATTTCGCTTGGCCAGGCGAGCCTTTCACGCACAATATGCGCAAGTCGGTGGGTGAGTGCGGAGGTCTTGCCCGTGCCCGCACCTGCCAGCATTAAAACCGGGCCTTCGGTTGTCATCACGGCAGCACGCTGCGGCTGGTTCAGCCGCGAAAGCCACTCCGGCACATTTTGTGCAGAATCGGCGCTCTCTGCGTTCTCGATAGCCGTTGCGTTGGCGGAATCTGCGGGGGCGGGGGGATTTTTCACCTGTGAACAACTAGGGAACGCGGGCGGCACGTGCAAGCGCTGCGGCGAAGCGGGGAACCAGATTTTTTCGGAACACAGGCCCTCTGGTGCACGTTTAAGGGGGCAATCGCCAGCAGGCGACCCGAGTATGGAGAAATTATAATGAACAAGGCAATTCTTGCTGCCGCCACCGCCCTTTCCATGGCCGCAATGCCGGCCGTCGCCCAGGGCCAGGACGGCGCCACGATGTATCCCGCAGAGCATCAGCAAATCATCGAAACGATGGATGATAACCAGCGCGTCATATTCGATAGCTGGGATGCTGAACGTCAGGCCGCGTATTTTGGCTGGGACGACACCACCCGGAACTATTATTGGACGCTCGACAGCGATCAGCAGAATGCGTGGTGGTATCTTGACGACCAACAGCGCCTCTCACTGGTGATGATTGAATCGCCGGACCAGCGTGATGCAATCTGGACTGCGATTATCGCGCAGGTCAATGAGTTAGAACCGACACCGAGCGCTACCACAACCGCAGCCACCACAACTAGCGCGGATGTGAATTTCGTCTCGAATGAAATGGTGCAGAACGTTCCCATGCCATCCACACCGAAAGAATATCCGGTGTGCGAAAGCGACGATGATGATTCCTGCATCAATGCATGGGCTGCCGGTCAGCGCGGCCCCGGAATCTCTCGTCCGCTCGATTATTGGCCGGAGCAGCCAGCATCCGATGCGGGCTCTGACGACTAGACAAGACAATTTTCATTACGAAAGAAGGTCGCATGCCAAAGATGGCGGGCGGCCTCTTTTGCTTTTCGTATGATTATTGGGCTGATGCGGTTGGCCAGCGCAGCAAGACCAATTTGGCCGCCCCCACCTTGCGTTCGCTATCAATTTCCAGCGCGCGGATATTTGCATCTTCCTTCGCGCCGATCTCCAGCGCGACCCAGGTAGATTCCCCAATCCAGCCAAGCCGCACCAAGCGATCTAACGCCACCGCGCCTGCCCCGCTGCCATAAGGCGGATCGAGCAGGACGATATCGCGTGCAATCTTGGCAGCGCCAAGCCCCATCACCGATCCGGCAACCACTTCGCAACGATCCTGCGCCCGCAGCGCGGCGATATTCTGCCGTATGGTGCGGATAGCGGGAGCATCCTGTTCAACAAAGGTGCAATTGGCGGCACCGCGCGACAATGCCTCAAGCCCCAATGCACCTGACCCGGCGAACAGATCCGCCACGCTTAACCCCTCAAAATTGCCGAGACGGCTGACCAGCATGGAAAACAGCGTTTCGCGTGTGCGATCAGCAGAAGGGCGGGTGGTATCGCCGGCAGGCGTACGCAGCATCCGTCGCTTCCATTCCCCCGCGATAATCCGCATTACTTCTTGCCCTGCTTGATCGAAGAGCGGAACCGTTCGACATCTTCCTTGCGAATTTCCGCAGCTGCACCGCGCGGCAGATCTGCAAGGAAGAACGGGCCATAAGCAGTACGGATCAGCCTGCTGACTTCCAGCCCCAGATGTTCCAGCACGCGGCGGACCTCACGGTTCTTGCCCTCGGTCAGTGTCAGTTCGATCCATTGATTGCGGCCAGTCCGCCGTTCAAGATTGGCATCGATCGGGCCATAGCGCATGCCTTCAATCTCAATCCCGTCCATCAGCGCTTCAAGGTCGTCCTGATGGACATCGCCAAAGGTGCGCGCGCGATAGGTGCGCGGTATTTCTGATGATGGCAGCTCCATCGTGCGTTTGAAGCCGCCATCATTGGTCAGCAGCAAAAGCCCTTCTGTATTCATATCGAGACGGCCCACCGGCATCACCCGGGGCGTGCCCTTGGGCAGTGCATTGCGCAATGCATCATATATCGTCGGGCGGCCGGAAAAGTCGCGCTCTGCCGTTAGCAGGCCGGTAGGCTTGTTAAAGGCGAACAAGCGGGTGCGTTCTGGCTTGGCCACTGGTTTGCCGTCCACGCTGACCCCGGCAAGGCTGGTGAGGAAAGTGGCAGGCGTTGTCACCACATCCTCGCCAATCTTGATACGGCGATCTTCAATCATGCGCTCCACCTCGCGGCGGCTGGCGACACCGGCGCGGGCGAGGAGTTTGGCGATACGATCGCCTTCGGGGCGTGGTTCGGTTGTCATGAAGCGCGCCTTATCGGGTGATGGCTCGTTCATCCAGCCTTCCATTGCCTGGGTTTAGGGTTAGATCGAGACGAACGAATTTATTGGAGCACCTTGCATGGCCGAAGCCGCCGCCCAAAACGCCAAGACAAAACCGGGTTGGGGAACATTGCTGCGCTCCCTGCGCAATCCCAAAAGCGGGTATATGGCGCTGTTCGGCTTTGCCAGCGGCCTCCCTTTTGCGCTGTTTCTGGGCACGCTTTACGCCTGGCTGAGCGAGGCTGAGGTTCAGCTGGAAACAATGGGCGTCTTTTCCCTTATTGGCCTTGCCTATGCTTTTCAGTTTCTCTGGTCGCCATTGATCGACAAGATGACAATTCCCGGCTTCTCCAAACTGGGGCGGCGCAAGCAGTGGATTGTGCCCGCGCAGATTTTGCTCGGTATCATCCTGATTTCACTCAGCCTGAGCAATCCGACAGACAACAATATGGGCTGGTTCTCGCTTCTGGCGGGCATTGGCGCGCTTGCCAGCGCGACACAGGATATCGCGATCAATGCATGGCGTATTGATGTTGCAGACGAAGAAGCGACGCTCGATATTCTCTCCACTGTCTATCAGATGGGCTACCGTCTTGCTGCGCTGGTGGGCGGGGCGCTCGGCCTGATTATCGCGGCGCGGATTGGCTGGCCGCTGACATATCTTGCGATGGGTGCAATTTTGCTGGTCATTGGCATAGCCGGGCTGTTTGCGCCCGACAGCAAGGTGGGCGATGCGGTGGAAGGGCAGGCTGATGACGAATTATTGCTCAGCTTGCGCAAGAAGGGTGAATTGCAGCCCAAGATCCGCGCCCGCGCCCTGATGGCCGTGGGCGCGCTGTGGGGCGCTGCCATCGCAGGCGTGCTGACCTTCATGTACATGTCGCTCACCTACGCGCCCGAAGATCGTCCAAACCCGACCGAATTTACCGTGACATGGGGCCCGTGGATTATCGTCGCTACCGTTGTGGTTCCTGCTTTGATTGCTGGCTGGCTCGCTTCGCAAAAAAAGAAGGGCGAACACCTGCTGACTGAAGATCTGCCGCAACGCGAAAGTGGATCTTATGCAGCCGATCACCTTTATCGCGCGCTGGTAATGCCATTGGTGGAATTTGTGGGACGCATGGGCTGGTCGCTGGTGCTGATCCTTTCACTGGTGCTGACTTACCGCATCTGCGACGCGATATGGGGCACCTTTGCCTATCCGTTCTATCTGGGTGAGCTGGAATATACGAATGATGAGGTGGCTTTCGCTTCCAAGTTCTTCGGTGTCGGCGCGATTATCGCTGGCCTTGCGCTGGGCGGCTATTTGCTGACGGTTATTGGACGCATGGCGACACTGACGCTGGGTGCGCTGCTCGCGGCGCTGACCAATCTCCTCTATGCAGACATGGCAAGAGGCGGCGCGCTTATGCAAAGCGCCAGCGATGCCATCGGCTTTTCTGCGCTCATTGGTTTTATGGCGCCTTTCGGGTCTGATGCGCTGCCGCGATTGACCTTCACGATCATGTGGGAAAACCTCGCCATCGGTATCGCGGGCGCGGCATATGTGGCGTGGCTCAGTTCCATCGTTTCAAAGAAATATTCCGCCGTGCAATATGCTCTGTTGTCCTCGCTCACGCTGCTGGTCGGCACTCTGGGGCGGGGCGCATTGGGCGAAATGATCGAGGAGCGCGGCTATTACTGGGTCTTCCTGTTCACCACCGCAATCGGTGCTGTCGCAGTTGTGCTGTGCATTATGGAATGGATTCGCGAAAGAAGCTCAGGCCGGGCAGCGGGCGTGGTAACGCCTGATCGCAAGGTCGTGCCTGCGGAATAGGCCAATGGCGAATAAAGGCCTGCCTTTCTCGGGCCCGTTTTTGTTTCCGGCACTCGCTGCAATCTTCGGATCGGCGTCTATGATGGTCAAACGGGCTGATTAATCGGGATATTCGCGATTGGCGCCGAGAACCTTGCCCGCAAGGTAAAGCGATCCGGCAATCAGCACCGATCCGCCATCGCGCTTTGGCAATGCCTCCAGTGCGGAGAGGAGGTCGGGCGCGGTCAATGTCTCCGGCACGCCTGCATCGCGCGCGATTGCTGCCAATTCGTCCTGCGGCAAGTGATCATGCCCCGCTATCGGCAGGGCCGTGACGCTGGAAAAATGCGGGGCGAGGATGGCGAAAAAGCGTCGCGCATCCTTTGCCGCCATCATTCCGATCAGTGCATCGACAGGCCCGTCCGCATTTTCAAGAAATCTTGCCAGCACCTGCGCCGCATCCGGATTGTGCCCGCCATCGAGGATGAATTGGCGCAATGGCGCTGTATCCGTGACGGGGCCGGGGGCGAGTTTCTGTAATCGGGCAGGCCAGCGGGTTGCCTGGATACCTTCTGCCATCGCCGCTTCGGAAACCGCAAGCTGACCTTGATGGCGGAGCATGGCCACGGCCAGCGCGGCATTGTCCGCCTGATGCGTACCCAGCATCGTGGGAAGCGGCAAATTGAGCGCCCCATGACTGTCGCGATAAACGATGCCCTCTGACGTTACATCGGCAAACCAATGATTGCCTCGCATGAAAAGCGGTGCGCCGGCCTCTGACGCGCTTTGGGCAATGCGCGCCGCTACCTCTGGCGCATATGCCTGCGTGACCAGCGGAGAGCCGCGCCGCGCAATGCCCGCCTTTTCGAATGCGATACGCACCAGCGGTCGATCGGGCGATGGGGCGCTGGCGTCCTCCAGCAACAGAAAATGTTCGTGATCCACGCCAAGCGAGGCGATGCCGCAGGCGGCGGGCTGTTCCAGTACATTGGTCGCATCGAAGCGGCCGCCAAGGCCCACTTCGATCACGCAGGCATTGGCAGGCTCCCGGTGAAAGGCAAGGAATGTTGCAGCCGTGGTGACTTCAAAAAAGCTGGGCGCCAGATCCTCTGACACATCGAGCACTTCGGCCAGCAATTGTGCCAGCATCGCATCTGACACCAGCCTTCCGCCCAGCCGAATGCGTTCATTATAGCGCACAAGATGCGGCTTTGTGGCGACATGCACATGGTGGCCCTGTGCCTCCAGCATGGTGCGCAAAAAAGCGCAGGTAGAGCCTTTGCCATTGGTGCCCGCCACGTGAAAGACAGGCGGCAACTGCCTTTCGGGATGGCCAAGCCGCGCAAGAACAGAGCGGATGGTGCCAAGACCGATGCGGTCTTTTGGCAAAGGCAGTTCACCCAGCCGGTCAAGCTGGCGCTGCACCGCCGGGTCTTCGGAAATTGCGAAGTCTTTCATACCGGCAAGTCCCTCCGCATCAGGAGAAGGGCCGGCTTCACATTACGCAGCCTTTGCCGGGCTCAGATAATCGAGCAGAGTGGCCAGCGTTTCGCGTAGATCGTGGCGCGGCACGACCATATCGACCATGCCGTGCTTATGCAGATATTCTGCACGCTGGAACCCTTCCGGCAATTGTTCGCGAATGGTTTCCTGGATCACGCGCTGTCCGGCAAACCCGATCAAGGCGCCAGGTTCTGCCACATGCACATCGCCCAGCATCGCATAGCTGGCAGTAACGCCGCCCGTAGTCGGGTCTGTCAGCACAACGATATAGGGCAGGTGGGCTTCACGCAGACGGCGTGTCATCACCGTGGCGCGCGGCATCTGCATCAGACTGAGAATGCCCTCCTGCATACGTGCACCGCCCGCTGCGGTAACGCAGATAAAGCCGCATTTATCGTCCAGCGCCCTTTGCGCAGCCGCGATGAAGGCATCACCAACGGCCATGCCCATGCTGCCGCCCATGAAAGAGAAATCCTGCACGCCGACCACGGCGGGCTTGCCCTCAATGGTTCCGGATGCGGCAGTAAAGGCATCGGGATGCGCATTGCTGGCGCGCGCGGCCTTCAGCCTGTCACGATAGCGCTTTGTGTCCTTGAACCGTAGCGGATCCTGCGGCACTTCCGGCGCGGGGAGCAGGGTGAAGCCGTCATCCAGCAGTTGGTCAAGCCGCGTGTCGGCACCGATGCGGCCATGATGCGCGCATTTCGGGCAGACATTGAGGTTTTCCTCATATTCCTTGGTGAAAATCATGTCCTGACAATGCGGACATTTGATCCACAGATTGTCTGGAGTTTCGCGCTTCGTGCCAAATGGCAGGCGCTCTCTTACGCGGGTTAGCCAGCTCATGCCCTGATATTCCTCATGGCTGCGCCTATCGCGCCAAATGCACGGCCTTGGCAAGCCTTGCGGTAAGTTCGCGCAGGTGTTCCGGAGCATTATTGCCGTGCTTTTCCACCAGATCGACCAGGGCAGAGCCGACGACCACGCCCTGTGCGATGCGGGCTATGGCAGCCGCCTGGTCTGGCTCACGCACGCCAAAACCAACCGCGACGGGCAGGTTTGTATGGCGCTTGATGCGGGTGACATTCGCCTCAATGCTCTCAATGGCTGCGCTCTGTTTGCCGGTGATGCCTGCAACGCTGACGTAATAAATGAAGCCAGCCGAGCCATCGAGCACTTGTGGCAGCCGCGCATCATCAGTGGTGGGCGTGGCGAGGCGGATGGGGGCGATATTCCTGGTGCGCAGGGCAGGGCCGAGATCGGCATCCTCTTCGGGCGCAAGATCGACGCAGATCACACCGTCCACGCCCGCAACCTCCAGCGCATCGCCAAACCATTCCGGGCCGCGCCGGATCATCGGATTGGCATAGCCCATGAGGACAAGCGGCACGTCCGGGTGGCGCGCGCGGAAATCCGTGGCAATGGCGAGCACGTCGGCGGTTTTGGTGCCATTGCTCAGCGCCCGGATATTGGCCGCCTGAATGGCTGGGCCATCGGCCATCGGATCGGTGAAGGGCATACCCAATTCGATAACGTCAGCGCCGCCCGCGACGAGAGCATCGAGATTGGCGGCCGTGTCGCCGTCGCCAGCGGTAATGAAGGCGACGAGGGCGGGGCCATGGGAGAAGGCGGTCTGGAGGCGGCTAGTCATTCATTGTTCCACTGGAGCGTCTGCTTCCTGCCAATAGTGCGGCGAACACAGGGACGATCATTATTCCGCTCATAACGAGAAATACCGGATTGAATGTCTGCGCCAGCCGGTCGCCCAGCGAAGGCCGGAATCCCTTCCGCCACCCGTACTGTCAGTGAGATGGACCCCGGCCTTCGCCGGGTGCCGATTGGCTGGGTAAGTTGCACTAGATTTCCACTCCCAACGCCTCAGCCACGGTAAAGATGTCCTTATCCCCCCGTCCGCACAGATTCATCAGGATCGTCTGATCCTTGCTCATCGCCGGGGCACGTTTCGCCACGGCGGCAATTGCGTGTGACGGTTCCAGCGCGGGGATGATGCCTTCGGTGCGGCAGAGCAGCTGGAAGGCTTCCAGCGCCTCGTCATCGGTGCTGGAAGTGTATTCGACGCGGCCTGTTTCTTTCAGCCAGGCATGTTCCGGGCCGATGCCGGGATAGTCGAGCCCGGCGCTGATGGAATGGCCTTCAGTGATCTGGCCGTCTTCGTCCTGCAACAGATAGGTCTTGTTGCCGTGGAGAACACCGGGGAAACCGCCTGCGAGGCTGGCAGCGTGTTCGTCTCCGTCCAGACCGTGGCCTGCCGCTTCGACGCCAAGGAGCTTCACCTCGGGGTCGTCGAGGAAGGGGTGGAACAGGCCGATCGCGTTCGAACCGCCGCCAATGCAGGCTACCGCGAGATCGGGCAGCTTGCCAGTGCGGGCGAGCATCTGTTCGCGTGCCTCTGTGCCGATTACGCTCTGGAAATCGCGGACAAGCTCCGGATAGGGATGCGGGCCAGCCGCCGTGCCGATGATGTAGAACGTGTCATGCACATTGGCGACCCAATCGCGCAGCGCCTCGTTCATGGCATCTTTCAGCGTACCGCGCCCCGAAGAAACCGGCACAACCTGTGCGCCAAGCAGTTTCATGCGGAAGACATTGGGCGATTGGCGCCGCACATCCTCTGCGCCCATATACACGACACACGGCAGGCCGAAACGCGCGCACACGGTTGCCGTGGCAACGCCGTGCTGGCCCGCGCCTGTTTCTGCAATGATGCGCGTTTTGCCCATGCGCATGGCGAGCAGGATTTGCCCGACGCAATTATTGATCTTGTGTGCGCCTGTGTGATTCAGTTCATCCCGCTTGAACCAGATCTGCGCGCCGCCCAATTCCTCTGTAATGCGCGGTGCAAAATAGAGTGGGCTAGGGCGGCCGACATAATGTTCCAGCAGATCGTCAAATTCCGCCTTGAAAGCCGGGTCCGATTTTGCGGCGCGATATTCACGTTCCAGACCGAGAACCAGCGGCATCAGCGTTTCAGCGACATAGCGCCCGCCAAACTGGCCGAAATGGCCGCGATCATCAGGCTGGTTGCGGAAGGAGTTGGGGGCAGGTTTGGTCATACACCTGCCGCCATAGCGCCACGGGCAGCCTTGCAGAAAGCCTTAATCTTGGTAGGGTCTTTTTTGCCTGGCGCGCTTTCCACTCCGGACGATGCATCGACCAGCGGCGCGCCGGTATAGCGCATGGCATCGACGACGTTATCCGCGTTCAATCCGCCTGCAAGACCCCAATCCATCGTGTGGCGATAATTCATCAGCAAGCGCCAATCGAGCAGCAGGCCATTGCCTCCGGGCATTTCCCCGCCTGCGGCGTCAAATAACAGGCGGTGGGCTGCACCCTTGTATTTCTCTGCCTGCTCCAATGAAGCGCGATCCTTGGCTCCGACAGCTTTCCATACTTCAAGATCGGAATTGCTCCTGATCAAACTGGCCCATTCAGCGGTTTCCTTGCCGTGCAATTGCAGCACGTCTGGCTGGATTTCCTGCAGAGCCTCTGCTGTTGCCTTGGGGTCCATGTCCACTGTCAGCAAAACCACCTTCACGCTGTCGGGCGCATGGGCGCGCAGCTTTGCTGCATCTGCGATGGACAGGTGGCGGGGTGACGGCTTGTAGTGGACAAGCCCGATATGCGTTGCCCCTGCATCAGCGGCGGCATCTATGGCATCGGGCGTAGTCAGCCCGCAGATCTTGATAAGCGTTTCCGGCATAGTGCGCCTGTTAGGTGATTCGGTAGCGATGCGAAAGTGGCAGACAGCCACAGGGCGGCTAAAATTGCTGCCTAATTTTCCAGCACATCGATAAATGGACCGCCAAATCCGCCATTGAAGGCGACCCTGACGACCTGTTGCGTCCGGATGTCGAATTCCACGCCGAAGAATTGCGGACCACCATCGCAAACCACATTAGGCTGGCCGAGCCTCATCTGCGCTTCGTCATGCATGGGCAGGAAATTGCCATAGATCATGCGCTGTCCGCCCTGCGTATATCCAATATACTGGCGCATCCAGCCTTGCGGATTTCTACCAAAGTCAAAGGCGATATGGGCGTCGACGCCATATCGTTCACGCTCGTCTGCGATATATTGCGCGTGGGCACCACGGTGTTCCGCGAGAAAGCGGATAAGTGCCTTTTCCACGTCGATTATCTGCGCGGCTTCAGGTTGCCAAAATGCCTCTCCGCCTTCGGGCGATGCCCGCGAACACTGGCGCAGCAGCGCGGGACCATTATCTACTGCCATGATTTGCACGCCGTCGGGCAGCAACTTAGGAACGGATTGGGCTGCGGGCGCACATGACATTGCGCCAAGCATGAATGATGCGAGCAACGCTCCCGAAACTTCCTTCGGAAGCGGCACGATCACAGCGTGCCTTCGATTTCGCGCGCGGCCACCAAAGGATCATTTGCCCGGCTGATCGGGCGGCCGATGACTAGCACTGAAGCGCCTTCATCGCGCGCCTTGCGCGGGGTTACGATACGCTTTTGATCATTGCTATTTGCCTGCACATGGGAACTGCCGGGTGTAGCTCCATTGAGCGCGGCAGGACGCAGGCCGGGCACTACCAGAAACCCGTCCTTCCATTGCTGATGGACCGATTTCACCTCTTGCCCCGAACACACAATGCCATCGAGGCCAGCAGCATACGCAAGGTCTGCCAGCCGCATGACATGATCGTGCGGAGTGCCCGAAACGCCTGTGCGTTCAAGATCGCGCTGGTCCAGGCTGGTGAGCATCGTGACCGCCACAACCTTGCAGCCTTCGCCCGCAGCGGCCTTGGCATCTTCCATCATGGCGCGCCCGCCGCCTGCGTGGATAGTGACGATTGCCGGTTCAAGGACATGGATCGATTGCATGGCGCCGGCCACGGTATTGGGAATATCGTGCAGCTTGAGATCAAGGAAGACAGGCAGGCCAAGTGCCGAAATCTCGTGCACACCGTGATGGCCGTGGGCGCAGAAGAACTCCAGCCCCAGCTTGACCCCGCCGATATGGCCCTTGACCTTGCTGCACAGCTCTTTCGCAGCTTCAAGCTGGGGCAGATCGAGCGCAAGGAAGACCGGATTGCTCATGACAGAGGCGGGCGATCGTTGGAATTGTCATCCGCGGGACGGATGTCACCTTCTGTGGTCAGGTCGTCATTCTCGTCGAAATGAGGGTGCGAAGCCGGTTCAGGTTCTGCCACAGTGACGCCGCCTTCGGGTTCCTCATCATAAGGATGGTGGGTCACCGGAACCGTGGCCGCCGTGCGCGTCGCGGTTTCTAGGCTGACGATCTTGCGCTGCATGCGCCATTTGCTCGCCCGGTGATACAGCCACATCGGGAAGAAGCCGATGGCGAAGGATACGATAACGATGGCAGGTATCTTGGTATCGACCACGATACCTTGCCAGATACGCACAGTGACGGTGGGGTCCCAATTGGCGACCGAGAACAATAGCAATCCTACCAGCAGCAAGACCCAGATGATTGTGCGGACAATTTGCATTCGGCTATTCCTCGGTAACTCAGTCTGGCATTGATGCTAGGACGATAGCATCGACTTGGGAAGGGTTCGCGCTATTCGCCGAAAACCCGTTCAAAAATCGTATCGACATGCTTGAAGTGATAATCGAGGTTGAACTTGTCCTCCAGCTCTTCGGCAGTCATCGCGGATGCCACTTCATCATCCGCCTTGAGCAGTTCGAGAAGCGACATTTCACCGTCGGATTCCCACACTTTCATCGCATTGCGCTGGACCAGCCGATAGGCATTGTCGCGAGTGATACCGGCCTGCGTCAGTGCCAGAAGAACCCGCTGCGAATGGACAAGCCCACCCATGCGATCGAGGTTCTTCTGCATGCGTTCAGGATAGACCAGCAGCTTGTCTACCACGCCGGTAAGGCGGGCGAGCGCGAAATCGAGCGTGATGGTGGCATCCGGCCCAATGAAACGTTCGACCGAAGAATGGGAGATATCGCGCTCATGCCAAAGCGCGACATTTTCGAGAGCGGGCATGGCATAGCTGCGGATCATGCGCGCCTGCCCGGTCAGATTTTCGGTCAGGATGGGGTTGCGCTTGTGCGGCATGGCGCTTGACCCCTTCTGACCGGGGGCGAAATATTCCTCAGCTTCCAGAACCTCGGTGCGTTGAAGATGGCGGATTTCCACTGCCAGCCGTTCTATCGAACTGGCGACCACTGCCAGCGCGGCAAAATAGGCGGCGTGGCGATCGCGCGGGATGACCTGCGTGGAAACAGGCTCTGCTGCCAGCCCGAGCTGCTGCGCCACATATTCTTCCACCTCGGGATTGATATTGGCAAAGGTGCCGACTGCGCCGGAAATGGCGCAAGTGGCGATTTCGGCGCGGGCGGTTTGCAGGCGGGTGCGGCAGCGATCAAACTCTGCATAGGCTTGCGCCAGTTTGAGGCCGAATGTCATCGGTTCTGCATGGATGCCGTGGCTGCGACCGATGGTGGCCGTATATTTGTGTTCCTGCGCGCGCTTTTTTATCGCCGCGAGCAATGCATCCATGTCTTCCAGCAGCAGGTCTGTCGCGCGGGTCAATTGCACTGCCAGCGTGGTGTCGAGCACATCTGAACTCGTCATGCCCTGATGCATGAAACGCGCTTCGGGACCGACCTGCTCTGCTACCCAGTCGAGAAAAGCGATGACATCGTGCTTGAGCACGGCTTCCTTGGCATCGATTGCGGCGACATCGATGCCGGGTTCCGTCTTCCACCAGTCCCACAGCGCCTTGGCGCCGCTTTCAGGCACCACGCCCAGATCAGCCAGCTTCTGAGTCGCATGGGCTTCAATCAGGAACCAGATTTCATATTTCGATTCCGGCTCCCAGATTGCGGTCATGGCAGGGCGGGCATAGCGGGGGACCATTGCAAAAACTCCGGATTGGGCAGCAGGAAATGTTCAGGGGCGCGGCTAGGTAATGCCCGTGCACCTGTCAACGCAGGCGCATCTTTCCATCAGAGCCTATGGGCCAATGTCAGATGACTCCTTTTGACCGAAGGGAGACATGCCCTTCGCGCCCCACGATTACATGATCATGCACCGTGATGCCCAATGGCCTGCCGGCTTCTGCGATAGCTTGCGTAATGCGGATATCGGCGCGGCTTGGCTCTGGATTGCCGCTGGGATGGTTGTGGACAAGGATGAGCGCAGATGCCCCGACGTCCAGCCCCCGCCGAATCACTTCGCGCGGATGGATCGCGGCTTCATCCACAGTGCCGTCTCCCACCAGATGATCCAGCAGCAGGCGATTGCGCGCGTTGAGATAGAGCACCCGCACACGCTCCACATGCAGATGGCCCATATCAATGGCGAGATAATCCAGCAGTGATTGCCAGCTGCCCAACACGGGTTTGTCGGCCACTTCGCTGCGCGCCATGCGGCGGGCAGCGAGTGCGGTTATCTTAAGCGCGCCGATGCTGGCGTCGGAAATGCCCTTTATCTGGCGCAGCGCGCCCGGTTCTGCATTGAGGACGCCAGCCAGTGTGCCGAACCGCGCCAGCAAGGCCTTGGCCATCGGTTTGGTATCACCGCGTGCGCGTGCGCCGAACAGAAGAAATTCGAGCACCTCGTAATCGGCCAGGGCTTCCGCCCCGCCGCTCAGCAGCCTTTCACGCAGACGCGCGCGGTGGCCTGCTGCCCCTGACGCATTGTCTGGAGTGGACTGTTTCGGCGTGTTTTCGGCACTTTGCGCCACGTTGCAGAGCAACTCCTCTCAAAGCACTGCATTGCCTTTGCAACGCATGTCGCGCAAGGTGCTGCAGACAATGGTGCAGGATCCCGTGTCTTCGGTGGAGAATCGGCATGTCGCGCCGAAAAGGGGTCGTAAGCGCCGCTGGCTGCGCAATGGTTTCTATCTTGTCGCCGCGCTGATAATGCTCGCGCTGGTTGCCATATGGCTGCAGCGCAAGGAAATAGCTGACAGTTTTATCGCGGATATCTTCGCGCAAAATGATGTCCGGGCCACATATTCCATCGACAGCATTTCTCCGCAAAAGCAGGTGCTAAGCAATATCGTAATCGGCGATCCTGCCAGCCCTGACCTGACGATTGAGCGGCTGGAACTGGGAATCACGCCGCGCTTCGGCATACCCGATCTCACGACGCTGCTAATTGTGCGCCCGCGCATTTTCGGCAGCTATCGCGATGGGGAACTCAGCTTTGGCGATCTCGATCCGTTGATCTTTACCGGAGAAGGGGGACCGTTCGAATTTCCCGATGCCGAATTGCTGGTGGATGATGGGCGCGGCCTGCTGCAAACCGATTATGGTCGCATTGGGCTGAAGTTTGCAGGCGGCGGTCATTTGCGTGGCGGCTTCAGCGCGAAAATCGCAGCAGTGGCCGATAAACTGGCGTTTCCTGATTGTTCGATAGAAAGACCGACCCTTTACGGTGAAATCTCCATTGATGCTGAACGCCCGGGTTTTACAGGTCCGTTGCGCTTTGTTTCCCTCGCCTGTCCTGCTCAGAGTGCTGTGTTGAAAGAAGGTGCGCTGGAAATAAACGCACAGGCTGATCGCAACCTTGTCGATTTCCAGGGGGATTACGCGCTGGCCCTCGGAAGCGCGGCCTTCGCTGATGCAGAGGCGAAGGGAACCAGTGGCGAAGGGACATTTACCTCGCGCGATGGTGTGCTTTATGCATTCTATGATCTTTCCATTGCTGGCCTGACTTCACCCAGTGCCAGCGCAAATCGCCTGACACTCCAAGGCAGCTTGCGCGGGGCCGAAGAATTTGCGCAACTCCAGGCGGATGGCGATCTGGCGGGGACGGGCCTTGCGCTGGGGCCGGAATTCGATGCGCAGATCGCTTCGGCCATTGCCGCCAGCGAAGGGACGCTTGCCGCGCCGCTGCTATCGAAATTGCGCAGGAATCTCTCTCGTGAATTGCGCGGTAGCTCGCTGGCAGCAAGTTTTGATGCGCGACAGTCCGGAGGGTTGACGAATATCGTCATTCCCGAAGCGCGCTTGCGCGGCTCGAGTGGGGCAAGTGTGGTCGCCTTGTCAAGAGCGGAACTAGGGTTGAGCGGTGCGGGCCTGCCGCGTTTTTCGGGCAATATCGCGACGGGCGGGGCGGGGCTGCCACAGATAAGCGGACGGATGGCGCAATCGCGCAATGGCGCTCTCGAACTGCGGTTTGCGATGCGTGAATATGCTGCGGGCGATGCGCGTCTGTCGGTTCCGCAACTCACCGTCCTGCAGGGGCGTGATGGTCGTATGGCGCTGGAAGGCAGCGCCCTTGCCAGCGGGCCATTGCCCGGCGGCTTTGCGCACGGATTGGTCGTGCCGCTGGACGGTACGGTGGCACGCGATGGCACGCTATCGCTGTGGAACGGGTGCCGCGAAGTGCGCTTTGAACGGCTGAAATTTTCAAATCTGGCGTTAGGCCGCCAAGCGCTCACCCTATGTCCGCCTTCTGGCCGATCAATCTTGCGTTTTGGCTCTGGCGGGTTGGCACTAGCAGCGGGCGCGACTTCGCTCAATCTGACAGGTGAGCTAGCGCAAACGTCTATCCGCCTGCGCAGCGGTGCCGTGGGTTTCGCGTGGCCGGGCGCCATGTCCGCCCGTGATCTCGATATTGAACTTGGCCCTCCGGGTGAAGCACAACGGTTTACCATCACCGATCTGCGCGCGGATCTTTCGGCTGAGGATATTGGCGGCGATTTTGCCGGGGCGGATATTTTTCTCGCCTCGGTTCCGCTCGATGTCCTTAATTCCAGCGGACAATGGCGCTATGCCGATGACCGGCTTACGCTCAGCGATGCAGGCTTCACTCTGGAAGACCGCGGGTCAGAGAGCCGGTTTCAGCCGCTGATTGCGCAAGGCGCCACGCTCACGCTGTTTGACAATTTCATCACTGCCAATGCGCTTTTGCAACATCCTGAAAGTGGCAAGGCCATTTCGCGGGCAGAAATCACGCATGATCTCGCAACCGGTTCAGGCAAGGCCGATCTGTTCGTCGATGGCATCACCTTTGGTCCTGGCTTTCAGCCACTGGATCTAACGCGGCTTGCCTTGGGCGTGGTTGCCAATGTGGACGGAACCGTCACCGGCACGGGCCACATCGCGTGGAATGATACAAGCATCACCAGTAACGGCGAATTTTCCAGCGAATCGCTCGATCTGGCAGCTGCTTTCGGACCGGTGAAGGGGGCGAGCGGTTCGATAGTGTTCACCGATCTTCTCGGCCTTACAACCGCGCCGGATCAGCGCATAAGCGTGGGTTCCATCAACCCCGGTATCGAGGTTACCGGCGGCGAGGTAGGCTTCCAGCTTACGAATGGTGAGCTGCTTGCAGTGACGGGCGGGAGCTGGCCCTTCATGGGCGGCACGCTTTCCTTGCGCGCGGTGGACATCAATATCGGCGTGGCCGAATCGCGCACCTATGTGATGGAGATTGCTGGCCTTGAAGCTTCGCGCTTCGTCGAACAGATGGAATTGGGCAATATTGCTGCCACCGGGATCTTCGACGGCACCATACCCATTGTGTTCGATGCCGATGGCAATGGGCGGCTGGTCAATGGAGAGTTGATATCACGCCCTCCCGGCGGACACCTCTCCTATATTGGCGAGCTGTCCTATGAAGACATGTCCTTCTTCGCCAATTATGCCTTCGCTGCGCTGCGCGATCTGCGTTACGATTCGATGGATATCGAAATGAACGGTCCGCTGACAGGCGAACTGGTCACGCAAGTCCGCTTCACCGGCATCGGGCAGGGGGAAACCGCGGAAAGCAATATCGTGACCCGCGCGCTGGCAAACCTACCGATTGATTTGCGGATCAACATCCGCGCCCCTTTCTACAAGCTTATCACCTCGATCAGGGCGATGTATGATCCGGCTGCGCTGCGTGATCCGCGCGATTTGGGCCTGTTGACCGATGATGGGGCGCGGCTGCGCGAAACGATTGACCAGCAAACCGTGGATAAACGCGATGAGGCTGCTGCCGAAGCCGCCGAGCGTCAACTTCTCGAATCCCTCGACAATGATGAACCCGGCATTCAGCCCCAGGAAAGCGAGCCTGCGCCATGAACAGTGCGAAATTGACGAAAAGTGCCTCTGCTGCGCATAATCCCCGAATGACGGGGGCAAAACGCACGGGGGCCGTGATGGCGATGATGGGGGCAATCCCGCTCGTCGGGTGCATCAATCTGGAAGCACCTGATGAACCGATTGTGATCGAACTCAACATCAACATCACGCAGGAAGTCATTTACCGATTGGCGGAAGACGCCGAAAACACAATTGACGAGAACGCCGATATTTTCTGACCGGCGATGCGGAGTAACGACATGACAATGCGCAAAAGCTTGATGACATTTGCCGGGGCCGCACTGGCCATGGGCCTCATCGCCGCGCCCGCACAGGCCCAGCGCGATCCGGCCTATGCCGCCGCCCGCGCCAATGGCCAGGTGGGTGAAAAGATGGACGGCTATCTCGGCATCGTCGGTGCCGCGACGTCCGAACTTCGCCGTATCGTTGACGATATCAATATCCGCCGCCGCGCAGTGTATGCAGAGCGTGCGCAGGCCGAAAATGCCACGCTGGAAGAATACGCCTTCACTTCGGGCTGTCTGGCCATTTCCCGAACCGCGCCGGGCGAGATGTATCAGGCGCCCGATGGGACATGGAAGCAGCGCGGCGCGGGCGCTCCTTTGCGCGATCCGCGTTGTCCGTAGGCCGATCAGCTACAGGCGCATCTTTTCCTATCCTTTTCGAACCCCACACCGGTTGACTCGCTAACACCCCCAATCTAAGGGGGCGGCGCCCTCGGAGGGTGGTGCGTTGCGCTTGTCATTTTCCTGTCTTACAGGGGCTGGCATGAGTGATGAACAACCCGAACGGGAACCCATTGGTGAGGATGCGCGAATTGACGCGCTCGAAGCGCGGCTGAAGGCCGCACGCGAGCGAGAAGATCACCGCAACCGAGCACAGGTCAAGGGATCGGATGCCAGCTACAAACTGGGCAACCGCGTTCTGGCTGATCTGTTAGGTGGGCTTCTTGGTGGTGCGGTTGTCGGATGGACCCTCGGCTGGTTCTTCGATGCCAATCCCTGGGGTCTGTTGGTTGGCCTGTTCCTCGGAATAGTGGTTGCCTTCAGGAACATATTTCGGATTTCAAGTCGCCGCCCCGACCAGGGCGGTGATTAGCAAGAAGCGCAAGGGGCACAGCAGACGTGGCAGGCGAAGCCGAAACGGCCAAGGTCGACCCGATGTACCAGTTTACCGTCGAGCCACTGCTCGGCGAGACCTGGAATATTGCGGGCTACAATATTGCGTTCACCAATTCCGCATTGTGGATGCTCATCACTGCGGTGGTGCTGTTCATCTTCATGATTGGCGGTATGAAGCGTGAACTAGTGCCGGGCCGTTGGCAGATGATGGTGGAAACCTTCACCGGCTTTATCGAAGATATGCTGGACGCCAACATTGGCGAGGCAGGGCGCAAATATGTGCCTTATATCTTCAGCCTGTTCATGTTCATCCTGTTCGCCAACCTTCTTGGCCTGATGCCGCTGGGGCTGGTGGGTCTGCACCCGTTCACCTTTACCAGCCATTTCACCATTACGGGCGTTCTGGCGATCATGAGCTTCCTGATCGTTCTGGTCGTCGGCTTCTGGAAACATGGCCTGCACTTTTTCAGCCTTTTCGTGCCCGCTGGCACGCCGCTGCCGATGGTGCTGGTGATCGCGCCGATCGAATTCATCTCCTTCCTGTTCCGCCCCTTCAGCCTTGGCCTGCGTCTTTTCGTCGCCATGATGGCCGGTCACGTCCTGCTCGAAGTGCTTTCCACTTTCGTCATCGACGGCTGGAATGCGGGTGCCGGTTTCGGTCTGCTTGTGGGTGTGCCCAGCTTTGTGTTGATGGTTGCCATTTGCGCGCTGGAAATCTTGGTCGCCGGCATTCAGGCCTATGTCTTTGCGCTACTCTCGTCGCTTTATATCAACGACGCTGAGAACCTGCACTAAGTTCGCTAATTTCTCCGCTTTTTGAATTACTTGAAAGGATTATCTCATGGATCTCGAAGCTGCCAAGATGGTTGGTGCCGGTCTCGCTGCAATCGGTGCAGGCATGGCCGCACTGGGCGTGGGTAACGTGTTTGGCTCATTCCTCGAAAGCGCGTTGCGCAACCCGGGTGCCGCAGACGGCCAGCAGGGTCGCTTGTTCATCGGCTTCGCCGCTGCCGAGCTTCTCGGCCTGCTGGCCTTCGTCGTAGCGATGATCATTCTCTTCGTCTGACGACACCGAACAATGTTGGCCGGATGCGTAAACATCCGGCCAACCCGACACCTGAACTTTCGCCTACAGACGGAATCCGTCCATGCCTCAGATAGCCCAAATGTCCGAAATCTGGTCCAGCCAGTTGTTCTGGCTGTTGGTCATTTTCGGACTTGTCTATGTCGTTATTGGCAGGGGCATGGTGCCCAAGGTCATGCAGACCGTGGGACTTCGTGACAGCCAGATCGCCGGCGATCTGGCCGCCGCGCAAGCTGCCCGTGACGCTGCCGATGAGGCTGAAGAAGCCTGGCGCAAGCGCGAGAATGAAAATCGTGAGCGGGCTCAGGATTTGGTGAATGAGGCCAAGGCCAAGGCGCAGGCCTCGACCGAAGCAAAACTTGCCGAGGTGCAGGCCGGGATCGACAGTCAGCTTGAAGAAGCGGAGGCGCGTATCGCTGCCAGCCGCGCCGAAGCTGCTGCCGAGATTGAATCGGTTGCCGCCGATGCGGCGCAGGATATTGCCTCCCGGCTCGCCAGTGTCAGCGTGACGCAGGCGACCGCTCGCAAGGCAGTGCAGGAGGCAATGATCCATGGCTAATGCAGCCCAAAGCACGCCCGAAGTTTTCGCGACTTCCGAGGCACAAGTTGAAGTTGCGGATTCGCATGGCGGCGCGGCAGTTCATGTTGAACCCGAACTGCTCGGTCTGGCGCCATTCCAGTGGGTATCCATTTCCATGGCCGTGCTGCTGCTGATCGCCTTTTTCGGCGCCAAGGTGCACAGGTCAATCGGTGGTGGGCTTGATAACAAGATCAAGACAATCCGCGACAATCTGGACGAAGCTAAGCAACTTCGCGCCGAGGCAGAGCTTTTGCGGCAGGAATATGCGGCAAAGATTTCCGGTGCGGAAAAAGATGCTGAGGCAATGCTCGCCAATGCAAGCAAGGAAGCAGACGGTATTGTGGCCAAAGCCAAGGAAGATACCGCCGCTATGATCACACGGCGTGAACGCATGGCGCAGGATAAGATCGCTGCGGCCGAGCGTGAAGCTGTGGCGGATTTGAAAGCGAGGGCTGCTGACATGTCGACCGCTGCCGCTGCCAGCCTGATTGCATCTAATCATGATGCCGCTGCCGACAGGGCCATGGCAGACAAAGTGATCAACCAGCTTTGATCCTGCCGTCTCGGATGGACTTCAGAAATTCAGGCGCGCCACATCTCTCGTGATGTGGCGCGCTTTTTCTTTGGTGACCCTCCCTGTTCCGGGATGCGTTTCTAGAACGCGTCTTTTGCCGCACGTAAAGCGGCAAAGGTTTCATGCGGCACATTGCCGCCCCAGCGCGCCTGTATCGCAGAATCGTCAGCACGCAGGAAAGGGTTGGTGTCCAGCTCACGCTTTAAAGGGAAAGGCACAGTCGGCGCGCCTTCCTTGCGCTTTTGGTCCACCCACTCGGCATAATTTTTCAGCTGCAGGTTATCGGGATCGGCATGCACCGCAAAATTTGCATTGGCCTGCGTATATTCATGCGCGCAGAACATTAGCGTTTCTTCGGGCAATTTCTTGAGCTTGGAAAGGCTTTCCCAGAATTGTTCTGGCGTACCTTCGAACATGCGGCCGCAACCAAGCGCGAACAGCGCATCGCCGACAAAGGCGATATCTTGGTCGATCAGATTATAGGCGATGTGGCCGCTCGTATGGCCGCCGACATCCATAACCTGTGCCGTATGCTTCCCCAGCTTGACGAGATTGCCCTCGGACACCTCACGGTCGATCCCCTTGATCTTGTCCGACTCGGCCTCGGGGGCGATGATCTTGCAGCCTGTTACGGCTTTGACAGCCTCGTTCCCACCGGCATGATCGGGGTGCCAATGGGTGTTCCAGATTTGCGTGATCGTCCAGCCGCGCTTTTCTGCCTGCGCCAGACATTCAGCCGCATCTGGCGTGTCGATACAGGCAGTTTCCTTGCTGGCAGGATCGTGGACCAGAAAGCCGTAATTATCCTGCAGAACCGGGAACTGATGGATGGCGATATCGGTGCTCATGATTTCTTCCCTATTGAATGGTGCGGCACTTTGGCCGGACATGCGAACCAGCTATGCCTGATGCACTCGAATATCGAGCATTTGGGCGTGCTGATAGTGGATCGGCAATGGGTGATCGGTTGCGCATCTTGCAGTCACACGCGTTCATTATTGCCGGGTCAGCGGTGGTGAGTGCACCGCATTGACTGCTGGCGCGCCGTGTTATGCCGGATGGGGCCATCGCGCCAGTTTACACGTCTGCCAGATGTAGGAAAGGCCCGCCTGCGGGTCGCGCAAGCAGGCCTTTTCCATTGTCGACGGTGGGAGTTTTACTCCTTGTCGGCATCCTTGTCGGACTTGTCGTCCTTCTTCAGCGCCGCACCCAGAATGTCGCCCAGCGATGCGCCTGAATCGGCGGAACCGAACTGTGCAACTGCTTCCTTCTCTTCGGCGATCTGATGCGCCTTGATGGAGAAGTTGGGCTTCTTGGAACGGTCAAAGCCGGTGACCATGGCATCGACCTTCTGGCCGGTCTGGAAGCGATCGGGACGCTGTTCGTCACGGTCGCGGCCAAGGTCCGAACGCTTGATGAAGCCGGTTGCGCCATCATCGCCAACCTGCACTTCGAGGCCGCCATCGCGCACTTCGAGGACAGTCACGGTGACAACTTCGCCGCGGCGCAGTGAATCGCCAACGCCGCCTTCTGCCGGAGCGCCCTTTTCGAGCTGCTTCATGCCGAGGCTGATGCGTTCCTTGTCGACATCGACATCGAGAACAACGGCCTGCACTTCTTCACCCTTGCGGTGCAGTGCCAGCGCGTCTTCACCCGAGATGCCCCATGCGATGTCGGACATGTGAACCATGCCGTCCACATCGCCGGGAAGGCCGATGAACAGACCGAATTCGGTAGCGTTCTTGACTTCGCCTTCGACGGTTGCACCAACGGGGTGCGCTTCGGCGAATTCTTCCCAGGGATTGCGGTGAGCCTGCTTGAGGCCAAGGCTGATGCGGCGCTTTTCGGCGTCCACTTCCAGAACCATGACTTCCACTTCCTGCGAGGTCGAAACGATCTTGCCGGGGTGAACGTTCTTCTTGGTCCAGCTCATTTCGCTGACGTGGACAAGGCCTTCGATGCCCGCTTCCAGTTCCACGAATGCACCATATTCGGTGATGTTGGTAACAGTGCCGGTGACCTTTGCGCCAACGGGATATTTGGCACCAACGCCTTCCCACGGATCGCTTTCAAGCTGCTTCATGCCGAGCGAGATGCGCTGTGTTTCGGCATTGATGCGGATGATCTGGACCTGCACGCTCTGGCCGATTTCGATCACTTCGCTGGGGTGGTTGACGCGCTTGTAGCTCATGTCGGTGACATGCAGCAGGCCGTCGATACCGCCCAGATCAACAAAGGCACCGTAATCGGTGATGTTCTTCACCACGCCTTCGGTCGTCTGGCCTTCTGCCAGCTGATCGATGAGTTCGCTGCGCTGTTCGGCGCGGGTTTCTTCCAATACGGCGCGACGCGACACGACGATGTTGCCACGGCGACGGTCCATCTTGAGGATCTGGAAGGGCTGCGGCATTTCCATGAGCGGAGTGACATCGCGCACGGGGCGGATATCGACCTGGCTACCGGGAAGGAAGGCCACGGCGCCGTCGAGATCGACGGTGAAGCCGCCCTTGACGCGGCCGAAGATGCGGCCTTCGACGCGCTTGCCTTCGCCAAATTCGCTTTCCAGCTTGTCCCATGCGGCTTCGCGGCGGGCACGGTCGCGGCTGAGCATTGCTTCGCCGTCAGCATTTTCGACGCGATCGACGAAAACTTCGACTTCGCTGCCGACTTCGAGGCCATGATCGTCTTCACCACGCGCAAATTCGCGCAGCGAGATGCGGCCTTCGGATTTGAGACCCACGTCGACGACGGCCATGCCGTTTTCGATCGCGGTAACGGTGCCCTTGACGACGCGGCCTTCGAAGCCGCCCTCGGCACCGCCGAGTTGTTCGTCAAGCATTGCCGCGAAATCGTCGCGGCTCGGGTTGGCGCTGGTTGCCATGTGTATGATAATCCTAATTCACGTTTTTGACCGGCCACCGGGTATGTCCCGGGGTCTTTCTCCGCCGTCCGCATGATTGCGGAAAACGGGCCAAAGGGCCGAACTGCCTGCACAGCCGAATGCCGAAACAGGCGTCTTCAGGGCGGCATGGACGAATGAGCAAGAGCAGCAGGAGAGGGCGTCGTTGCGCCCCGGCAGGAATACCGACCATGCTGGCTTGTCATTCGCGAACATGTAATCTGTCCGTCGAACGGTCGCGCCACTAGTCGAAATTAAGCAATAAAGCAATACAGATCAGCGGGCGCATGACCGCGACGTTTGCGCAATCGGCTAAGGGTAGGGTTGCTGTCCGGTTACTGTGTTGACCATATCAAGTGCCGCTGCAATCGCGTCATCCTTGCCAAGGCTGGTCGTGTCGATCACCAGTGCCTCGGGCGCAATCGTCAGAGGGGCGTCCTTACGAGCGCTATCGCGCGCGTCGCGCCGTTCCAGATTGTCGAGTATTTCCTCCAACGTCACAGCGCGCCCGCTGTCGCGCATTTCGGCATAGCGGCGCTGCGCGCGCGCCTCCACGCTTGCCGTGACATAGAGCTTCACCTGCGCATCGGGCGCGATGACCGTGCCGATATCGCGCCCGTCGAGCACTGCGCCGCCTGCCTGTGTGGCAAAGGCGCGCTGGCGGGCGAACAGGGCCTCCCGCACCGCTGGATGGATAGACACACGACTGGCAAGCCCGCCCACCGCCTCGCTGCGCAATTCCGGCTCGTCGAGCAGGCTATCATCGAAATCGGCAGCAGCGAGTGCATCGCTGGGCGCATCGGGATCTCCGCCAGCCAGTTCCACCTGCCGCCCCACCGCACGATACAGCAAGCCGGTATCCAGGTGCGGCAATCCGAAATACCGGGCGAGCGCCTTGGCAATAGTGCCCTTGCCGCTGGCCGTGGGCCCGTCGACCGCGATAATCATGCGCCATCATCCTTCGTGTGATCGGGCGCCTTGCGCAGGGACTTCGACAGCCCCCAGATGGCAATCGCTGCCCAAAAGCCTTCCAGAACGAGGCTCGGCAGATTGGTATGGACGAGGAGTGAAACGGTAAGGAAGGCTGCCCCCGCCAAATTGGTGCCGTGGAGAATGAACGGATTGGGTTTGTCAGATGCCGTGAGGTAAAAATAGGCACCAATGATGCATGCTGTGCCGACAAAGCCGACATAGCTAGCCCAGTCGAGACCGGCCGTGGTCATATCGCTCATGCCGCTGCATCCCCCAACAGGGTGATGAAGGTGGGGAAGCTGGTGGCGATGGGGGTGGTGTCATCCACTTCCACGCCATTGCGGCTGGCAAGACCTGCTATCGCCATGCTCATCGCAATACGGTGATCGAGATGGGTGACAACGCCTGTGTCTCTTGGTGTGCCGGGCAGCGCATCGCCTCCGGTGCCGTGTATCACCAGCCCATCCTCGCGTTCTTCAATATTTGCCCCCGCAAGCTGGAGAGCGGCCGCCATTGCGGCAAGGCGATCCGATTCCTTGACCCGTAATTCATCAAGGCCGCTGGTCGTCGTCGTGCCCTGCGCGAGAGATGCGGCGACGAACAGCACGGGAAATTCGTCGATCATGGCGGGCGCGACTGCTGGATCCACTTCTACACCGGTGAGGGCAGAATGGCGCACGCGCAGATCGGCCACCGGTTCGCCACCCACTTCTCGGCGCTTCTGTTCCTCAATTTTCCCTCCCATGTCGCGCAATACATCGAACAGTGCAGCGCGGGTTGGGTTGAGGCCGACATTGGTGATGAGCAGATCACTGCCAGGCACCAGCAGGGCGGCAACCACAAAGAATGCTGCGGAGGAAGGATCGCCGGGCACGGTGATAGTTTGCGGGCGCAACTCTGCTTCGCCGTGAATGGCAATGACGCGCTCGCCATTTTCCATGCCTACTTCAAGATTTGCGCCAAAACCGCGCAGCATCCGTTCGGAATGGTCGCGCGTTGGCACCGGCTCTATGATGGTGGTGATCCCCGCCGTGTTGAGGCCAGCCAGCAGCACCGCGCTTTTAACCTGCGCACTGGCAACCGGCAGGCGATAGCGGATGGGTACGGCAGGAGAGATTCCCCGCAACATCAGCGGCAGGGTTCCGCCCGTCGATGCCTCAAAACTGGCACCCATGAGGGACAATGGCTCGATCACCCGACCCATCGGACGCCCCGACAGGCTGGCATCGCCAGTAAACACCGTGTGTATCGGATGGCTGGCGACAAGCCCCATCAGGAGACGGGTGCTAGTGCCGCTATTGCCCATATCAAGCGCGCCCTGTGGCTGAAGCAATGACCCCACGCCAACGCCGTTTACGCTCCAGATGCCATCGTCGCCGCGTGCGATGCTTGCCCCCATGGCGCGCATTGCGGCAGCGGTGGCCAGCACGTCCTCACCTTCAAGCAAGCCGCTGATCCGGGTTTCGCCAACGGCCAGAGCACCTAGCATGAGCGAGCGATGGCTAATGGATTTGTCGCCCGGAACGGCGATGCGTCCGGTCAGCGGTCCAGTCGCTGAAAAACGCTTGGGGCGGGGTGGGTTGGAATGGCTCAAGGGACTGACTATCTCGCTTTGGGTAGGCGCGGTGCTTTGACAGTGCGATTGCCCTATGGCAAGGCGCGCCCGCTCGCGATTCCGTAGCTGCACGGATCGCATACGAATTTCCCGGACATTCCGGATGAGTTTAAGGACAGTTACGATGGTCAAGCCAGAATGGGGCGCCAAGCGCACTTGCCCCAAATGCGGTGAACGTTTTTACGATCTGGGTCAGGAAGACCCGGTCACCTGCATTGAATGCGGTAATGAATGGACGCCAGAGCCTGTGCTCAAGTCCAAGCAGCCGATCCCGTTCGATGAACAGGATAAGGAAAAGAAGGAAAAGAAGGAATCCGATTCCGATCTGGCGGATGACGATCTGGAAGACATCGACGTCGATGACGACGATGATTCGCCGGACAATGATGTGGACCTTGGCGGTGACGACGATCTTGGCGTCGAAACGTCCAAGGACGACAAGGAAGATGATAGCTGATCGGCAGGATCGGTTTCGGCGGTGCCGGGGATTTGTTCGTGTAACTTGATCCCCGGCTCGCAGGAATTAAGTCTTGCGTCAGCGGCGGCCCCGCAATAAAGGGCTGCCTCCTGCATCCACAGCCTCCCGGCCGGATGCGGAACATGAATGGAACGGGGCCTTAGCTCAGCTGGGAGAGCGCTACAATGGCATTGTAGAGGTCAGCGGTTCGATCCCGCTAGGCTCCACCATTCACGACGATACGGGTTCATAGCCCCGCTGGCTGACGAGGTTTCGTCCGCCGGCGTTTTTCGCGTTTATGCCAACCTCTTCCGGGCTGGCGGGCGCAACAGGAGTTGAGAAGCGCATGTTCGAAAGCCTGTCCGATCGCCTGAACGGTGTCTTCGATCGCCTGCGCGGTCGCGGCGCGCTCAGCGAACAGGATGTGCGCGATGCCATGCGCGAAGTGCGTGTGGCGCTTCTGGAAGCCGATGTTGCGCTGCCTGTTGCACGCGATTTCATCAGCCGCGTTACCGAACGCGCCGTGGGCCACGAAGTCCTCAAATCCGTCACGCCGGGCCAGCAGGTCATCAAGATCGTCAATGACGAATTGGTGGACATGCTGGGCGGTGAAGATTCCGATGGCGAGGCATCGCCGCTGCATCTGAATGTCACGCCGCCAGCAGTCATCATGATGGTCGGTTTGCAGGGGTCGGGAAAGACCACCAGCACGGCCAAGATCGCCAAGCTGCTGCGCGACAAGCAGGGCAAGAAGCCCATGATGGCGTCGCTCGACGTCAATCGTCCCGCAGCGCAGGAACAGCTGGCCATTCTGGGCGAGCAGGCGGGCGTGGCAACGCTGCCGATTATCGAAGGCCAGCAGCCGGTCGATATTGCGCGCCGCGCGATTGAATCGGCGAAACTCCAGAACGTGGACGTGCTGCTGCTCGATACTGCTGGCCGCCTGCATGTCGATGAAGTGCTGATGGCCGAAATGAAGGCGGTTGCGGGCGTTTCTACCCCCGCTGAAGTGCTGTTGGTGGTCGATAGCCTGACAGGCCAGGACGCGGTCAATGTCGCGCAAAGTTTTACCGATGAAGTGCCGCTGACCGGCGTTGTCCTCACCCGTATGGATGGCGATGCGCGCGGCGGTGCGGCGCTTTCTATGCGCGCTGTCACCGGCAAGCCGATCAAGTTCGCCGGTACGGGCGAGAAGCTGGACGCGATAGAGCGCTTCCATCCGGCGCGCGTTGCCGACCGCATCCTTGGCATGGGCGATGTGGTCAGCCTTGTCGAAAAGGCTGCCGAAAGCATCAAGGCCGAGGATGCCGAAGAACTTGCCAAGCGCATGATGGCGGGCAAGTTCGACATGAACGATCTGCGCAAGCAATTGCAGCAGATGCAGAACATGGGCGGGCTGGGCATGTTGGCGGGCATGATGCCGGGCATGAAGAAAGCCAAGGCCGCGATGGCCAATGCTGACATGGACGACAAGGTTCTGGTGCATATGGACGCCATCATCGGCTCCATGACCAAAAAAGAGCGCACTCAGCCTCAGCTTCTGAATGCCAAGCGCAAGAAGCGCGTGGCAGCGGGCAGCGGCACATCGGTGCAGGAGGTCAACAAGATCCTCAAGATGCATCAGGAAATGGGCCGCGCGATGAAACAGATCAAGAAAATGGGCGGACTGAAAGGCCTTGCCGCCATGTTTGGTGGCGGTGGTGGCGGAATGTCCGGCGGCGGGGGCGGCGGGGGCGGCGGTATGCCCGGTCTTCCCGGCGGCGGTGCTGGCGGCCTTCCGCCCGACTTGCAGAATTTATTGAACAAGAAGTGATTACAAAAGTTTAGTTTGGAAAGGTAAGACACAATGGCAATTGCAATTCGCCTCTCGCGCGGTGGCGCAAAGAAGCGTCCGTATTATCGTATCGTGGCAGCAGACAGCCGCCGCGCACGTGACGGCAAGTATCTGGAGCAGTTGGGCGTTTATAACCCGCTGCTGGCCAAGGATAATCCCGATCGCGTGAAGCTGATCGAAGATCGCATCCGTTACTGGCTGGGCGTCGGCGCACAGCCGAGCGACCGTGTCCTGCGTTTCCTCGACGCGGCTGGCATTATGGAACGCACCGCGCGCAACAACCCGAAAAAGGGTGAGCCAGGCGAAAACGCCAAGGAACGCGCTGAAGAAAAGGCCAGTAAGGCCGCCGAAGCTGAGGAAGCCAAGAAAGCTGCTGAAGAAGAAGCCAAGGCCGAAGCTGCCAAGCCTGCTGAGGAAGCGCCTGCCGATGAAGGTGCTGGCGAAAATGAAGCTACTGGCTCCGTCAAGTCCGATGAGACTGCCGATGCTGTAGCAGAAGCTTCGACCGAAGCAGCCACCGATGCGAGCGATGCAGAATCCACCGCAGTTGCAGAAGAAGTCAACGAAGGCGGTCCGCCGCTCGCCGATGACGCGCCTGCGAAAGAAGCAGAAGACAAGGCCGAGGGCTGAACCCCTTGGCACAGGACAAGCCCGTTACTCTTGCCGCCATCAGTGGCGCGCATGGGGTGACGGGCGAAGTCCGCCTGAAGCTGTTTGGAGAGGGGCTGGCCAGCTTCAAGCCGCATAAGAGCTTCAACGATGGCGCTTTGACGCTGAAGAAGGTCAAGGATGACAATAAGGGCGGTGCCATCGCTCGCTTTGCCGAAATCCCTGACCGCACCGCCGCTGAAAAACTGCGGGGCACCACGCTTAACGTCCCGAGATCCGCACTCCCACCGTTGGGCGAGGGTGAATATTATCACGCCGATCTGCTCGGCCTGCCCGCCGTGTCCGACACGGATGAGGCTTTGGGCGAAGTGATTGCAGTGAATGATTTTGGCGCAGGGGACGTGATCGAGATCAGGCGCGCGACCGGCAAGACCTTTATGGTCCCTATGCGCAAGGAAGCCGTGCCTGAATGGAATGACGCGCGCCTTGTGGTGAGTGGCGAATTCGCCGAAGACTAGGGCCATGGTCACGCCGCCCGACATGCTGAAGGTCGCCATCTACCAAGCTGCGCCTGTGCCGCTCGCCATTTCGGGCGGTATCGACAAGGTCGTTCGTCTGGCGCGTGGGACGGCGGAGCGGATTGCAATCTTTCTTGGTATGGCAATCTCTGTTGGCATACAGATTTTCGACAATGCAACCGATGTTGATGCACCTCTGACGCAGGCTTTAATCCATATTCCAATATACCTGCTACCTTGCATAGCGTTCACCTGGTTTCTCAACTGGTCTTTGAATGAGAAACTCTCTTCGTGGTCAGAAGCAATCGAATGACTTTTACCGCCACCGTTCTCACGCTTTACCCGGAGATGTTCCCCGGCCCCTTGCGCATCTCGCTCGCGGGCCGCGCTCTGGAGGAGCAGAAGTGGTCGTGTGAGACGATCCAGATTCGCGATTTCGCCACCGACAAGCACCGCACCGTCGATGATACACCCGCAGGCGGCGGGGCGGGGATGGTGCTGAAGGCCGATGTGCTTGGCAGTGCAGTCGATCATGCCATCCAGCGCCAGCCCAGAACGCCCATCCTCGCCATGACGCCACGCGGCAGGCCGATCACGCAGGAGCGTATTCGAGAGATCGCCAGCGGCCCCGGAATTATACTGTTGTGCGGCCGTTTCGAAGGCTTTGACGAGCGTGTTTTCGATGCTCGGCCGCAGATCGAGCAAGTCAGCCTTGCCGACATCGTCCTGTCGGGCGGAGAACCTGCCGCTTTGGCCATACTCGACGCTTGCATTCGGCTGCTTCCCGGCGTAATGGGCGCGGCTTCTAGCGGGACTGAAGAATCGTTCGAGGACGGTCTTTTGGAATACCCGCAATATACCCGACCTCAGGAATGGGAAGGGCGCACGATCCCTGAAGTGCTGCGATCGGGGGATCATGCGAAAATCGCCGCGTGGAGGAAAGACTGCGCGGAAAACGATACTCGGCTACGCAGGCCCGATCTTTGGGAGCGCCACGGGGGCACTCCGGATCAGCCTGCCTCTGGTGTGCAGCGGAAAAAGTAGGAAAAACAGGCCATGAACCTGATCCAGCAGCTCGAGGCGGAAGCCATCGAAGCCCTCGGGAAAGACATTCCCAATTTTCGCCCCGGCGACACCCTTCGTGTCGGCGTAAAGGTGAAGGAAGGGACCCGTGAACGTGTCCAGAATTTTGAAGGTGTATGTATTGCCCGCTCCAACCGCGGCATGGGCAGCAATTTCACCGTTCGTAAAATGAGCTTTGGCGAAGGTGTGGAACGTGTGTTCCCGCTTTACGCGCCGATCGTCGATTCGATCACCGTGGTGCGCCGCGGTGTCGTGCGTCGTGCCAAACTTTATTATCTGCGTGGCCGCACCGGCAAGCGCGCTCGTATTGCAGAGCGTCGGGAAAACGTGGCCAAGTAAGGCCGCGCTTTTCAGCATGCGAACACATGAGGGGCGGCTTTCCGGGTGCGGAAAGCCGCCCCTTTGTTTGCGGGCATGAATGATGACGAAAATTTGCGAGCCCAGGGACTGCCGCTCGCAAATCACCGCCTGTGATTGTGCGGTCCGCCGGTTAATTCCAGCCAAAGGGAGGGCGATAATGTGCAATTTACCATGGGCGCGCACTCTGCCCATGCCGGCGTGATTGGCGATATCGCCTGAAACGGCCTTTAATGTTGCGCTTGCCTGCAGGCCCGCTAGGCAGCGCGCAAGAATATTGATGGAGCGAATTTGAAATGGGTTACCGAGTTGCTGTAGTCGGCGCGACGGGGAATGTCGGACGTGAAATGCTGGCGATCCTTGCTGAACGCAAATTTCCGATGGACGAAGTGGCTGCGGTCACTTCCTCACGCTCGACCGGAAGCGAGATCGAGGTTGGCGACACAGGCAAGATGATCAAGTGCAAGAATATTGAGCATTTTGATTGGTCCGGCTGGGACATCGCGCTGTTTTCTGCAGGTTCCGGCCCGGCAAAGGAATATGCGCCCAAGGCCGCTGCTGCTGGCTGCATCGTCATCGACAACAGCTCATATTACCGGATGGACCCCGATGTGCCGTTGATCGTGCCAGAGGTTAATCCTGATGCGATCGACGGTTACAAGAAGCGCAACATCATCGCCAACCCCAATTGCTCCACAGCGCAGATGGTGGTCGCGTTAAAGCCGCTGCACGATGCCGCAAAGATCAAGCGCGTGGTCGTCTCCACTTATCAATCAGTGTCGGGTGCGGGCAAGCAGGGCATGGACGAGTTATTCGAGCAAAGCCGCGCGATTTTTGTGGGTGATCCGGTCGAACCAACAAAATTCACCAAGCAAATCGCCTTCAATGTAATCCCGCATATCGATGTGTTCATGGACGACGGTTCCACCAAGGAAGAGTGGAAGATGGTGGTCGAGACCAAGAAAATCCTCGACCCCAAGATCAAGATGAGCGCAACCTGCGTGCGGGTGCCCGTCTTTGTCGGCCATTCCGAAGCGATCAATATCGAATTCGAGAATGATATTTCGGCCAAGGAAGCGCAGGATATTTTGCGCGAGGCGCCGGGCATCATGCTGATCGACAAGCGCGAAGACGGTGGGTACGTCACTCCTGTGGAATGCGTAGGCGATGGCGCCACCTACATCAGCCGCGTGCGTGAAGACCCGACCGTCGATAACGGCTTGGTGCTGTGGTGCGTCAGCGACAATTTGCGTAAGGGTGCGGCGCTTAACGCCGTGCAGATCGCTGAACTGCTCGGACGCCGTCATTTGCAGAAAGGATAGCATCCATGCGCGCATTCGTTCTTCTTGCCCTTCCGCTGGCCCTCGCAGCATGTTCGCAGCAGCCTGAAACAGATGGAGATGCTCCAGAGAGTGCGGAGACAGCAGCAGCTCGGGAAAATGTGACACTCGATTTGCAGGCCACCGGTATTGTCGTCCCGCCGCAGGAAGGGATTGAGCAACTGGATGTCCCCTTCGGCTCCAACCGTTCAGCGACAGAGGCAACCTTGGCAAATGTGCTGGGTGCGGCCACCGGCGGTCATGAGGGCGAAGGCGATTGCGCGCTTCAGACTACCGAATACCCAGGCCTGACGCTCATTTTCCAGGAAGAACAATTCGTCGGCTATATGGCGAGCGCACCCTATGTGCCGGAACTGGGCCGAGCCGAAATGCTGGGCGATCCGGGGGTCTCGCTGGTTGCGGACAGCACGCTGGACGGGGAATTTGCTATCGGCACGGGTGAGACAACCATTGCCGGTAAATTTTCCGGCGAGGATGACACGGCGCAGGTCGAACGGCTCTGGGCAGGCGAAAACTGCATCTTCCGGTGAGTTCCATCACGACAGATCAGGTCGGAAGTTTCGACGGGACTGCCATGGCGGTGCACCGTGTTGCAGGGGTTGCCGCTGATGCACGTCCCGTGCTGATGTTGCACGGGCTGTTTTCGAGTGCAGAGGTCAATTGGATAAAATACGGGCATGCCGCGCTGCTTGCCCAGAATGGCTTCGCACCAATCATGCCGGATTGGCGCGTGCATGGTGCAAGCGAAGCGCCAAGAGACCCCGCTGCCTATCCAGTAGACGTACTGGTGCGGGATACCTTGCATCTGGTCGAGCAGCTCAATCTAGAAGATTTCGATCTCGTAGGTTTCTCGCTAGGCGCGCGTACGGCAACCAGTGCAGTGATTGCCGGGCTGAAACCGCGCCGCCTGATCCTTAGCGGAATGGGTATCGAAGGGCTGACCAATTGGAAAAAGCGTTCAGCATTCTTCGTCGACATGATTGATCGCTTCGACACAATTGAGCGCGGGGATCCTGCATTCATGGCCAAGAGCTTCATGAAAAGCACCGGCATCGACCGTGAAGCCGCGCGCCTTTTGCTGACCCGCGGCGTGGGCGATATTGATGTCGCGCAATTGCAACGTATCGCGATGCCGACGCTTTTGCTGATCGGAGAGGATGATCGTGACAATGGCTCTCCGTGGAGCCTTGCCGAAGCCTTGCCCGATGCCCGCGTAGAAGAAGTGCCCGGCAACCACATGAGCAGCGTCGTTCAGAAAGATCTGGGTCAGGCGATCCTGCGCTTCCTGTCAGCCTAGGGTTGCGCGCTGCGCTAGCGTGCGCTGACCATGATAATAGTGCCGAGCGACTGGTCCTGCATCCGGGCCTCTACGCGGTTCACCGTGTCCGTAGTGAAAAGCAGATTTCCATCTGGCCTGCGGATCTGCCCTCGCACGGCAAATTGCGCATGATGTTGCAATGCCTCAGCAGGCAGATACAATTCAAAGCCGAAGGACACACTGCGTCCTCTAAGATCGTAATTCGCCTGGTCAATGACAGTTGATGGCGCATCGGCACGCGACACTTCCAGAAGTTGCACCTGCGCGGTGGCGCCAGGCGGCAAGGCGATGCGCTCCCGATAGGTCAATCCGCCGGAAATCTGCGCGCTTTCCGCATGGGCCGAGGCTGACGGTCTTTCGTCGCCATATGCAGTGGAGCAGGCGGATGCGAGCAATAGGGAAGTGACGCCAAGAAACCTGTACAAGCGCATTGTGGCTCCTCTAGAATGTTTGATAAAGGGGGATGCCCTTAGCAACCAGGGCCGGACGCATTACGTTCCCATGTACGCAAATATCGGCAGGCAGAGCTTGGGTAGTCAGACACCGTGAAACCGAAAATCCTGACCACGCTACCCCGTTATGGCTGGCATCAGGCACGTGCGGATGTGCTCGCGGGAGTCACTGTTGCGCTGGTAGCGTTGCCGCTCAGCATTGCCATTGCGATAGCTTCTGGAGCACCACCGGCAGCGGGACTTGTCACTGCCATCGTTGGCGGTTTCTTAATCTCCTTTCTGGGTGGAAGCCGCGTACAGATTGGCGGACCGACAGGCGCGTTCATCGTCGTAGTTTACGGCGTTATCCAGGAGCACGGTTTTGACGGGCTGGCGGTTGCTACATTGATGGCTGGCGCAATCCTGCTCGTCGCGGGCCTGCTTCGTGCCGGACGCCTCATCAGGCATGTGCCGGAACCGGTAATCGAAGGCTTCACTATCGGTATCGCCATCGTGATCGCCGTCAGCCAGATAAAGGATCTGGCCGGGATGCGCGGGGAAGGGCTGCCCGCGGACTTTCTTCCCAAGCTGGAAGCACTGTGGGCCTTGCGTGGATCGATCGATGTTGCCGCTTCGACAGTCGGTGTGTCGAGCATCGCGGTCATCCTCCTGCTGCGCCAGTTGGTTCCTAAGGTGCCATGGTTGGTCGTGGTCGTGATCGGGGCGAGTGTTGTCGCCGCGCTTGCATTGCCCTCGGTAGAAAATGTGACTTCCCGTTACGGTGCACTGCCTGATGGTTTGCCCGTGCCAGTCATGCCGGACGTTGAAGCTGAGATGCTTATCGCGCTTTTGCCTACTGCGCTCACTATCGCGTTTTTGGCGGGCATAGAATCGCTTCTGTCCGCCATCGTCGCGGACCGGATGATGGGCGGCGCGCACCGATCCAATGCAGAATTGATAGCGCAAGGTGCTGCCAATATCGCATCACCTCTTTTCGGCGGCCTGCCCGCGACGGGCGCAATCGCCCGGACGGCCACGAATGTGAATGCCGGTGGGCGGACGCCGGTTGCAGGCCTCGTCCATGCCTTGGTGATACTGCTCGCACTGCTGCTGGCTGCGCCGCTGGCGGGCAAGTTGGCCCTGCCTGCGCTGGCCGGACTACTGGTGGTCACCGCCTGGACGATGAGCGAGCCACATCGCTGGCGCGCACGTCTGCAATTGCCGCGCGCAGACCTGGCATTGCTCGTCCTGACGGCGTTTTTGACGGTTCTGGCCGACCTGACCATCGCCATTGCGCTGGGCACGGTCCTGGGGCTCGTATTACGGTTTTTGCAGGGAAGGATTTCTGCCTAGCAGCGCTCGGCTTTCGAGGGCTTTGTCACCTGCACTGCATTGGTCGGGGTAATCGGCGGTATTGCCTATTTGGGTACGCCGCTATGGGTCGAAAGTCAGCTAGCTGATCCTGTTGGTGCGGCAGGGCTGGATGAGGCCGAATTGCGAAGCTGGCTTGTCGATGACATGCGATGGAATCTTGGCTAGTTCACGCTTTTCCTGATGATCCTGCTTGCGATCAATCCCCGCAGCCACATGGCGGGTTTGGGAAGCTGAATATCTCCGAGTGCCCAATAAGTGCCGTGTTTTTCCATACGCTTTTTGCAGTTTCAATCGCGCTGACGGTAATCAGCATCGCGATCAGAATGTGGGCCGCGCGCCAAGGGGGCGACGCAAGCGTAATAAAAAAGGGGAGCCACCGTTTCCGGTAGCGCCCCCTTTTTGTTTCGCGGTGAGCGAGATCAGCCTTCGGCGCTCTCTTCGCTATCGTCTGCAGCAGCTTCTGCATCTTCATCTTCGGCACCGGGCAATTCGCCCAGTTCACGATCGGGGTCGAGCGCTTCGGTGAAGCCTTCGGCCTCGCCACGATCTTCTTCGAAGGCAGCTGCGAGAATGTCGATGCCCTGGCTCTGCAATTCGGCCTCGTCATCCGAACGGGCTACATTGGCCTTTACGGTGACTTCGACTTCGGGGTGCAGCGCGATGGTCACGTCGTACATGCCGATTGTCTTGATCGGCGCGCCCATGATGACCTGCTTCTTGTCGATGTCGTGGCCCTTGTCGGCCAATGCAATCGCCACGTCGCGGACGTTGACCGAGCCATACAGTTGGCCGGCGTTGGAAGCAGCACGGATCAGGATGATCTCTGTGTCGGCAACCTTTTCGCCCTGCTTTTCAGCATCGGTGCGTTTTTCAGCGTTTTCGGAAACCAGGCGATCACGGTTGGCTTCAAAGACCTTCTTGTTTGCCGCATTGGCGCGAAGTGCCTTCTTCTGCGGCAACAGGAAGTTGCGCGCATAGCCGTCTTTCACGGAGACGACGTCACCGATCTGACCGAGATTGCCGATACGTTCGAGGAGGATGATATCCATGAATTTATGCTCCTCTTACTTAACGACGTAGGGCAGCAGGCCCAGGTGGCGGGCGCGCTTGATCGCCTTTGCCAGTTCACGCTGCTTCTTGGCGGAAACGGCGGTGATGCGGCTGGGCACGATCTTGCCGCGTTCGGACATGAAGCCCTGCAGCAGACGCGTGTCCTTGTAGTCGATCACGGGGGCGTCCTTCGTTGAAAACGGGCAGGACTTGCGGCGGCGGTGGAATGGGCGTGCCATCAGTCACGGTCCTCCCGATCATAACGACGCTTTTTGTCGCGATCGTTCTTGCGCATCATCACGGACTGGCCATCTTCGTGCTGTTCAACAGCAATGGTGAGCCAACGGATGATGTCTTCGTTGATACGGTTCTGACGCTCGAGCTCGCTGACCAGGCCGCCGGGCCCGTCAATGTTGAGCATCACAAAATGTGCCTTGCGATTGCGGTCAATCTTGTAGGCGAGGGATTTGAGGCCCCAGGTTTCGGTCTTCACGACCTTGCCGCCGTTCGATTCCACGATGTCCGTGGCACTTGCGGCCAACGCGTCAACCTGAGCCTGGCTCAAATCCTGACGCGCGAGAAACACATGCTCGTATAGAGCCATGTCGCGCTTCCTTTCATGTTACTGCCGATCGCTGGCTTGTCCGTCCGGATGACGGGGCCCCTCCGGCTTTCTTCGAATTTCCAAAGGCGCGGCATTGCCGGGTCCTCGCGGAAGCGGCGCACATAGCGGGATTGGCGAAGATTGCAAGGCTTGTGCCGTTGGAACAGGAGCGGCAGGTAAGGGTTATCAGGCAAAACAGGGAGTATCCACATATGCCGTCAGGCCTCGCCGCCCTTCTGGACGACGTTTCCATCATCGCCCGCGCCGCTTCGGCGTCGGTTGACGATATTGCCGCTGCCGCAGGCAAGGCCGGGTCAAAGACCGCTGGTGTCGTTATTGACGATGCGGCGGTCGCGCCAAGTTATGTCACTGGCCTTTCACCCGCGCGCGAATTGCCGATCATCTGGGATATCACCAAGGGAAGCCTGAAGAACAAACTGCTCATACTGCTGCCCGGCGCGCTTTTGTTGAGCGAGTTCCTGCCGCAAGCAATCATCTTCATCCTGATGTTGGGCGGCGCCTATCTTTCCTATGAAGGTGCCGAAAAGGTGATGGAAAAGCTGAGCGGTCAGACGCACGGTGAGAATATTGGAGGCCCTATCAGGGACCCAGTGGCCTTTGAGAAGCAGCGGGTAGCCGGCGCAATCCGCACAGATCTTATTCTTTCGGCGGAGATCATGGCGATTACGCTGAATGAAGTGTCTGCAGAAAGCCTCATTACGCGCGCTGGTGTTTTAGCATTGGTAGGCATCGCGGTGACAGTGGGCGTTTACGGGGCGGTTGGCCTGATCGTGAAGATGGACGACATCGGCCTGCATATGGCTGAAAGAGAAAGCGATTTTTCCAAGCGTTTTGGCCGGGGTCTTGTCAACTTCATGCCTGTGCTTCTGACTTCTCTCAGCGTGATCGGCACCATCGCAATGCTGTGGGTCGGCGGTGGCATAATTGTCCACGGGCTGCACGACATCGGCATGTATTATCCCGAAGAGAATATCGAGCAGGCGCAGCATTGGGTTGAAATGATGAGTGGCGGCCTGGGCGGCATTTTCGGCTGGCTCACCTTTGCAGCTTTATCAGCGCTTTTCGCACTCGTGCTGGGATTGGTGATCAATTTCGTGCTGCATAATATCTTCAAGCTTGGGCATTCCGAGGATGCAAAAGCAGCGCATTAAGCCTTTGCTGTCATGCAGCGTGGCGGCGGTTGCGGCGTTCCTCTGTCAGCCACGCATCCTTGCTGGCCCAACTACGTCCGTCATTGCTTTCCACCCGTCCATCTGGATGGATCACGAACCACGGGTTTTCGTCAGCAGCGCGCGGGTCCAGACACATGGGCGTCAATCGCCGGTCCTTGCCGACTTGCCAGCCGAGCACGTTGCAATAGACCAGATCGACCTGGTTATCGTCAAAATAGGCGGAGACGAGATAGGTGCCGGGCAGCGCATCCAGCATGCCGACGCCGCCTTCGCGGTAATTTTTCTGCACCTGTCGCGCCCTCCATATATGCGTTGAAGGTGTGATAATGGCCTACAAACGTTGCAAAAGGCTTTCAGCAAACTCGGTCAACGTATCATCGCGCGCGCCCATCACCGCAATGCGATCGCCGGGCTTTGCGTTTTCAACGATGAAATCGCCGCAGCCTTCGCGTGTATTGATGTGGAGCGCCTTTCCACCAGCCTTGGCGATCAGGTCCACGATCCGCTCGCTACCCTCGCTGCGGTCAACCGTGCCGCCGAAATACACAGGGTCGCACAAGATGGTGAGGTCTTCAGCGCCGAGTTCGTGTGCGAAAGTTTCGGCGAGTTCATGCCCCATCTGCCGCAAGGGGCCATAGCCATGCGGCTGGAAGAAGGCGATCACGCGCCCCTCATGCGCCTTGAGCGTTTTCAAGGTGGCGCGGGCTTTTTCCGGATTATGGCCGAAATCGTCGATCACCGTAATGCCATTGGCGCTGGTGCCGACAATATCGAAACGCCGCGCAAGACCTTTGAAATCGGCCAGAGCGGCAACCGCTTTGGCCACCGGCACGCCGGCGCCATTCGCAGCGGCTATCGCTGCAAGTGCGTTGGACAGATTGTGCCGCCCCGGCATGGCAAGGCGCAGCGCGTGCTCGCTGCCATCGCGCCGGTCCACGATCATCGCGGCCTGTTTGGTCGGACCGTCGGCAATGCTGCCTTCGACCACGCCCAGTGCGGCGCAGGTGTTCGTGATCCCGAAGGTGAGCGGGTCCTTTGCCCGGGCAACAAGGCGAAAAGCTTCCTCATTATCTGCGTTGACGACGCCGCGATCTGCGACAGCGAGAAAATCGCCGAACAGTGCGCGCAGTTCATCCATGCTCTTATGATCGAGGCTGACGTTAAGTAGCAGGGCGACGGTGGGACGGTAAAGCGCGATGGAGCCGTCGCTTTCATCGACTTCACTGACAAAGACATCGCCATCGCCCACCACGGCGCTGGCGAACGGGCGTTCTTTCGAGACGAAGTTCTTCATCACCGCGCCGTTCATGATGGTCGGTGCGCGGCCTGTTGCCTGCATGATCCAGCCGAGCATTGCAGTGGTAGTCGATTTGCCGCTGGTGCCACCGATGGCGATGCTCTGCGACGCAGCGTTGAACAGGCGAGCGAGCAATTGGGCGCGGGTCAGCCTTTCGCAACCAAGCTCTGCCGCGCGGGCGACTTCGGGCACGGTATCCTCGATTGCGGCGCTGGCGATCAATATCTGCTCGCCCGATGTAATTCCGCTGCCATCCTGCGGGAACAGCGCAAAGCCCTGACGTTCGAGCGCGGCGAATTTTTCGGCCGTGCGCCCCTGATCGAAACTGCGATCCGATCCTGCGACCTCTGCGCCAAGTCCCTTCACGATCTGCGCCAGAGGCAACATGCCCGATCCGCCGATGCCGCAAAAGAAATAGGGGCGGGCGGTTACGCTGGCGGTGTCGCGACCAGTTTCGTGGGGGGAGCTATCATTCATGGGGATGTGCCTATGCGGACAGTGGCGGTTTGTGAAGCGGATGTTAGAGACAATTGCATGACGACGCGCATTGCCATTGTTTGTCCCGGAAAACCGCTACGCCGCGAGCGGGCGGATGCCGTGCTGGCGCTCGCCGAAGCTGAGTTTCCGCAGGTTGATCTGGCGTTCCACCCGCAATGCTTCATCAGGACGGGCCACTTCGCGGGTGATGATTCAACGCGGCTGGCGGCTTTTCTGAATGTGGCCAACGATCCGGCGGTCGATGCCGTGTGGTTCGGCATGGGTGGATATGGCGCCTGCCGCATTGCCGGAGACGCGATTGCGGGACTTGGCCAAAACGCAGACGGTAAGAGCTATCTTGGCTATTCGGATGCGGGCACCTTGCTTGGCGCACTCTACCGTCACCAGATAGGCAAGCCGGTTCACGGACCGCTGGCAGGTGATATCAGGCGCGACGGCGGGGACGAGGCGGTGCGGCGGGTGCTGCGCTACCTCTCTGGCGTGCCGGTAGAATTGGAGGCTGGGCTTGATGACCGGCCAACGGCCGCGTTCAACCTCATGACGCTCGCCATGCTGGCAGGGACCGATTTGATGCCCGATCTTGCTGGCCATGTGGTGCTGGTGGAGGAAGTGGCAGAGCATCTTTATGCCGTTGATCGCCTGTTTTTCCACATCACCCAGCATTTGCATGGGGTTGCCGGCATTAGGCTGGGGCGCATTTCCGATGTGCCGGAAAACGACCGCCCTTTCGGCTCGACCGCCGAACAAATCGCCAAGGACTGGTGCGCCAGATCGGGCATTGCCTATCTCGGGCGCGCCGATATCGGCCACGATGCAGATAACGCACTGGTCCCATTCGGTATTGCCCCGCAACGCGGCGACGCATAGGCCCGCGCGCAAAGGAGAGTTTGATGATCGCATTCGTTTTTCCAGGGCAAGGCAGCCAAAAGGTCGGCATGGGCGTGGAACTGGCTGAGGCCAGCAGCGCCGCGCGCGAAGTATTCGAAGAAGTGGATGAGGCGCTCAAGCAGAAGCTGTCTGCCCTCATGCGCGACGGGCCGGAAAGCGAATTAACGATGACTGCCAATGCGCAGCCCGCCATCATGGCTAATGCGCTGGCAGTGGCGCGGGTGCTGGAAGACGGCGGCGTGTCTCTTTCCGAAAAGGGTGAAGCGGTGGCGGGCCATTCGCTGGGCGAATATAGCGCGCTTGCCAGTGTTGGCGCCTTCAGCCTGACCGATACTGCAAAGCTGCTGCGATTGCGCGGCATTGCCATGCAGGATGCTGTTCCCATAGGCCTTGGCGCGATGTGCGCTTTGCTGGGAGCCGATCTTGAAAAGGCGCAGAAGCTGGCCGATGCCGCGGCGCAAGGGCAGGTCTGCGAAGTCGCCAATGATAATGATCCGGGGCAGGTCGTATTGTCCGGCCATGCAGAGGCGATTGATCGCGCGGTGGAAATGGCCAAGGAATACGGTTGCAAAAGGGCGATCAAACTGCCGGTTTCAGCACCGTTTCATTGTTCATTGATGCAGCCTGCCGCCCAGCGCATGAAACTGGCGCTGGAAAACACGCCGCCGCAGGCGTTTCGCCTGCCGGTCTATGCCAATGTCACCGCCACGCCGATTACCGATGCTGACACGCAAAAGGGTCTGCTGGTCGAACAGATCACAGGGCGCGTGCGTTGGCGCGAATGCGTGATTGCGATGCAGGATTCTGGCATAAACCATTTTGTTGAACTGGGCGGAAAGGTGCTCGGGCCGATGATCCGCAAGATCGCGCCCGATGTGGCGGTCACCAGCGTCGTGGGAATGGACGATATAGAGGCTTTTGCCAAAGAGCTTTGAACAAGGGGGGAAAGTGATGGGGCGCAAGGCATTCTGGACAATCACGGCCGCATTGGCGCTGCCACTGGCGGCGAATCCAGCATTCGCGCAGGGCCAGGGCGTTCACTGCATGCAAGGCCAGTATTCGGCGGAACAGACCGAGGAATTGAGGGAGCTTGGCCCTAATCTCGTAACCGGATCGCAAATACATCAGGAGGTGTTTGATCGGATGGGTGATATCGCGATGACCGCTGTGCAAAGTTGCGGTCGAAGCAATCGCTGGAATGAAGAACAATCGCGTTTCGCCACCCTTTACGAACTGGGCCGGATCAATGAAATCACTTATCGAAAATCGGGCCATCTGACTGAAGACCAATTGCAGCGCCTCGATAGCGCGCTGGCCACGGGCAATCATGAAAGGCTCTGGTCGATCATCGAAAACAGCGTTTTTCAAGGCATGAACGAGGGTGATGGCGCGATGGGCGAAGGCGATGCGATGGTAATTGGCGCCTTCATCGTAAGCGCGGGCCTGAACACCGGTTCCCAAAGCGAAGCCGTGGCCGAAAGGATCGGCATCATACTTGGCTTCATGGGCCTGCAACGCATCGGCCGTCGCGAGTTTGACACGCTGCATTGAGTTACTTTTAGCTCGCGACACCGTCCTGCAAGAGGACTATCAGCGCAGATGCGCGATGAGTTTGTGAAACCGCGATTGGATGGCAAAGTCGTCAGCGAAGTTTGGCGCACCGACTTTCCCCAACGATGTCGCCCACGCCCCGATCGCGGCGGTTGACCAGAGGCGCAGTCACGCGCAACAGACTGGCGCAACGCAATAACTAAAGGACTGCCCGGCCCATGTTCTCACTCGAAGGAATGACCGCCCTTGTTACCGGGGCGAGCGGCGGCATAGGCTCTGCCATTGCTCGCGCGCTTGCATCGCAGGGCGCACGACTGGCGTTATCGGGTTCCAACGGGGAAAAGTTGCGCTCTTTTCGCGAAGAACTGAATAGCGAATTCAAGCATCACGATCATGATGGACATGTGGAGATCACCTGCAATCTGTCGGATACGCAGCAGGTCGAAGAACTGGTACCTGCAGCCGTGGATACCTTTGGCGGGATCGACATTCTTGTAAACAATGCTGGCATCACGCGCGATAATTTGGCGATGCGCATGAAGGATGATGAATGGGATGACGTGATCCGCATCAATCTTGAGGCGAGCTTTCGCCTGATGCGCGCAAGTGTGCGCCCGATGATGAAGAAGCGGTTCGGTCGCATAATCAGCATTTCCAGCGTGGTGGGCACCACGGGCAATCCGGGGCAGATGAATTATACCGCCGCCAAGGCCGGTCTGGTCGGCATGTCGAAAAGCCTTGCACAAGAAGTCGCCAGCCGTGGCATTACTGTCAATTGCGTGGCACCGGGCTTCATCCGTTCGGCCATGACAGAGGCGCTGGATGACAAGCAGAAGGATGCGATCAATGGCCGCATCCCGATGGGCCGCATGGGCGAGGGCGATGATATCGGTGCTTCAATTGCCTATCTGGCCTCGAAAGAGGCGGGTTATGTCACTGGTCAGACGATTCACGTCAATGGCGGTATGGCGATGTTGAGCTAATCGATTCCGTTGCATCGGCGGGGCAGGCGGGCGAAACTGGAAAATCTTCCACTTTTCCCCAAGGAATCCCACCATGTGACGGCGAATCCTTGCCCGCAAACGCCCCTGCGCTAAGGGTAAGGGAGCAATTTACCGGCGCTGGTGGGCGATTCCGGGCTTTCCCGGTCACTCCCGCGCGCGAATGGGGAAGTATCTGCAATGAAGGTCACCATCGAACGCGCAGAGCTGCTTCGCAGCCTGTCCCACGTCCAGTCTGTGGTGGAGCGGCGCAACACCATCCCGATCCTCTCTAACGTGCTGATAGAGGCCGAAGATGGGGGCCATCTGCGCATCATGGCGACCGATCTGGATCTGCAGGTGGTAGATAATCTGCGCGCCAGTGCGGTGGAAAGCTCCGGGGCAATCACAGTGTCGGCCCATCTGTTGTTTGATATTGCGCGCAAGCTGGCGGATGGCAGCCAGGTTAGCCTCGAAACCGCTGAAAACAGGATGACGGTCAAGGCCGGACGCAGCCGCTTCTCGCTGCCGACCTTGCCGCGTGACGATTTCCCGGTGATCGTGGAAGGCGATTTGCCCACCAGTTTCGAACTGCCTGCAAAAACGCTTGCGGACATGATCGACCGCACCCGTTTTGCCATCTCGACTGAAGAGACGCGCTATTACCTCAATGGCATATTTCTGCATGTGGCAGATGAAGATGGCGGCGTGTTGAAAGCAGCTGCAACCGATGGGCACAGGCTTGCCCGCTTCACCATGGCTCGCCCAGAAGGTGCCGATGGCATGCCAGATGTGATTGTGCCTCGGAAGGCCGTGGCCGAATTGCGCAAACTGTTGGAAGAAGCGACCGAGGGCAATGTTCAGATAGACCTCAGCCCCTCCAAGATTCGTTTCACCCTGGGTGGAGAAGGCGGTGTCGTGCTGACGAGCAAGCTGATCGACGGTACATTCCCTGATTACAGCCGCGTGATCCCCACCGGGAATGACAAGTTGCTCAAGGTTGATCCGAAAAGCCTGTTTGCAGGTGTTGATCGTGTTGCCACCATCGCCACAGAAAAAACCCGCGCGGTCAAGATCGGTCTGGATACCGACAAGGTAACGCTGACTGTCACCAGCCCCGATAATGGCAATGCTGTCGAGGAAGTGTCCTCGCAATATTCATCCGACCCGCTTGAAATCGGATTTAACGCAGGATATCTGAAAGATATCCTGCAACAGTTGAGCAAGGAGACAGTGGAATTGCACTTCGCCGATGCCGGCGCGCCGACACTAATCCGTGAAGATGAAAGCAGCCCTGCGCTCTATGTGCTCATGCCGATGCGCGTCTGATTGTTACCCGTTGCACAGAAAGGCGTGAATGCGCTGGGGGCTAGCCCAGCGCCTTGATCATCGCTTCCACGTCGACGAATTTTTCACGCGGAGCGCCCTGACGGGCGGCAGCGGATTCGGCTTGCTCGATCTTCTTCCAGTCCTTGAACGTCACTATGTCGAGACCCTTGGCGGCGGCGAATTCATCGAAACCTTCGCGCCCCTTTTTGCCGCCATTTCCCAGCGTGCCCTCGGCTATATCGGCGGCGATCTGCGCCACGATATTCGCGCCATCAGGCCGGTTGGTGCCGATTGTGCCGGACGGCCCGCGTCTTGCCCAGCCGACGCAGTAGAGCCCCTGTAGGATTCGCCCTTCATCATTGGCGAAGCGGCCTGCCCGGGTATCGAAGGGGACACCTGGAATGGGCGCGGTCCGATAGCCAATGCAGGAAATGACAAGGCTGGCGGGAATGCGCTCTATCTCGCCCGTGCCGACCGCTCGCCCCTTTATCAGCTCTGTGTGTTCGATCTCGACCGCTTCGACTTTGCCATCGCCAATCAATGCGCCGGGCTGCGCGAAGAACGCAAATTCAATAGCGATGCGCTTTTCCGCGCGGATGTGTTCGGGGGTTGCGGCATATTCGCGCAAAAGCGTGACTGATTTGCGCTGGCCCGGCTCCAGCATGGCATCTTCCGCCTCGTCAGGCAGATCACTTCTGGACACATGCGGGGCAGCATGATCGAGTTGGCCCAATTCGCCCAGTTCCTTGGGCGTCATCATGATCTGATGCGGTCCACGGCGGCCGAGAATCACGATGCGTTCAATCTTGCTGGCGAGCAATGCGTCTAGTGCATGGCCGACGATGTCGGAGCCTGCAAACTCACTTTCCTTCTTGGCCAGCATGCGCGCGACATCAAGGGCGACGTTACCCATGCCGATGACCACCGCCGTATCGCCGGAAAGATCCGGATTAAGAGCAGCGAATTCTGGATGACCATTATACCAGCCGACAAAGGCAGCGCTGCCAAAGACATTGTCCAGATCATCGCCTGGTAAGCCTAGTTCGCGGTCTTTCGGCGCGCCTGTGGCAAGCACCACGGCATCGTATAGTTCCTGTAATTGCGCCACTTCAATATCGCGGCCAATGGCGATATTTCCCACGAAACGCACGTTTTCGGTCAGCGCGGTTTTTTCATATCGTCGCGCGACACCCTTAATCGATTGATGATCCGGCGCCACGCCTGTGCGTATCAAGCCATATGGCACCGGCAGCAGGTCGAACACGTCGACTCGCACTTCATCGCCAAATGTCTTCAGCGCTGCTTCCGCAGTATAATATCCGGCCGGGCCTGAACCGACGATCGCGATATGGCGCATGCGTTCTCCAAGAGACATTTGTCCGCAAGAACATAACCGTTTTTCCAGCTTCGTCCAATGGAGGCGGGCAGATTGCTTCGCTATCCACGTGTGATCACCTCAACATCGGCACACTTTGCCTGTGGTGCATAGAAACATAGCTTACTCATACTAGTCGCGGGATCTGCACGATGAGCTAATTTTCTAGAGATTATGTCAACGTTTTCGCCCGGATTTAGGCGTTTGGTAAGCAAACCACTCTATAATCACACGTGAAACCTATTTGACCGCCGGACCAAGTGAAAGGCGCTATTTGGAGAAGCGACCTAGTGGGCGTCCGTGGCATGTTCAGAAATAGAGGCGGCATCTGCGCCGATAGTGCCCGCGTGCCCGATGCTGAGGCCGCAGCCTTTGCCTCGCAATTCGACGATAAATACAGGCTCGAACTCCTCGAATCCTTTGAACGCACGGGCGTAAGCTGGTTCTGGGCTACGGATCCCGATGGCGTGCTGATTTACCTGTCTCCGAGCGCAATCAGCAATTTTCCCGAAGGCTTGCCCGTTCTTGGCCGACATTTGGGCAAAGTGTTCGAAACTGCCGATACAAATAGCGGTGATGGTCGGTCGAGGCCGCTATCCTTCATGTTGAGCGCGCGCACCACATTTGACCACCACCCCGTCCATCTGATTTCACCTGAAGATGGTGCAGCTATCGAAAATGACGTCTGGTGGTCACTGACCGGAAAGCCCCATTTCGACGAGAAGGATGGCTTCCTTGGGTATCGGGGCATCGCACAGGACATCAGTGATTCCTACCAGCAGGCCCGTGCTTCATCGCGCGCCGCTGTCGTCGATTCCCTCACCGGGCTGGCCAATCGCCATCACATGACAAATCGTCTGACTGCGATGCTCAATGCCTATCGGGTCGAAAAAAGATCATGCGCCCTGTTGATGCTCGATCTCGATCGATTCAAGCAGGTGAATGATACGCTGGGCCATCCGGCTGGTGACGAGCTTCTGCGCCAGGTTGCGCAGCGGCTTCAGCGTATCGTCCCGGCATGTGCAGAGATCGGCCGCTTGGGCGGCGATGAATTTCAGGTCATCGTTCCCGATCTGGATGATCGCGGCGAGTTGGGTGAATTGGCCAATCGCATCATCCAAATGATCTCGCAGCCTTATTCCATCGAAGGCAGTCGTGCGATTATTGGCACTTCAATCGGTATTGCCATTGCGCCCTACGACGGCATTGAACCCAACGAACTGATCAAGGCGACCGATCTTGCGCTCTATGCAGCCAAGGGAGGTGGGCGCGCCCAATTCCGCTTTTATTCCAATGATCTGAAAGAATCGGCGGATGACCGCCGCGAAATTGAGGAAGACCTGCGCGATGCGCTAGCACATGGTCAGCTCGAAATGCACTACCAACCCTTCGTGGGCGCAAAAGATCACCAGGTCCGCGGGTTTGAGGCGTTGATGCGCTGGGAACATCCCGAACACGGTGCCATTAGTCCGACGGTTTTCATTCCGATTGCCGAAGATAGTAACCTTATTGATTCCCTGGGCGAGTGGGCCTTACGTCAGGCCTGCCTGGACGCGGCGAAATGGCCGGGCGATCTGGCGGTTTCCGTCAATGTTTCCGCTCAGCAATTCCTCAACGAAAATTTGCCCGTCGTTGTTGACAACGCACTTGCCGCGTCAGGTCTGTCGGCCAAGCAGCTTGAGCTAGAAATCACAGAAAGCGTCTTTATGGGTGATGTCAGCGCGACCGATGTCATGTTCAAGAAATTGCGCAAACTGGGCGTGCGACTGGCGCTGGATGATTTTGGCACAGGCTATTCATCGCTTTCATATCTGCGACGCGCGCCTTTCGACAAGATCAAGATTGATCAGAGCTTCGTGCGCGGCTGCACCGAGGGAAACAATAATTCCAATGCGGCAATCATCACCGCCATTGTCAGCCTGGCGAAGGCGATGGGCATGCGCACGACTGCCGAGGGGGTCGAGGCACTGGACGAGCTGGAACGCATCGGGGCGTTGGATGCGGACCTGGTGCAGGGCTTCATCTTCTCGCGCGCCGTACCGCAAAGGGCGGTTATGGAAAAGCTGGCAACCGGTGAATTGCACTATGAACCTATCGGTCCAGCCAGACATCGCGCAGATCGCAAGACCTTGTTCCGGCGTGTCGGCATAATCCACGAAGATCACCACTACACCGCGATGCTGCGGGATCTGTCGCGCAGCGGTGCGCGTATCGAAGGGCTTGTTGATGTTCCTGTCGGTACGCAGCTTGTGCTCGATCTGGGCGAGGGTCAATTGGTGGTTGGCACAGTGCGCCGGTCGCAGGATGCAACGCAGGGCCTGTCATTCGAAAAACCGCTGGTTAGTGATGGAGCAGGGGGGCTGGTCACACGCCACCGCGTTTCGCCCTATATGCTTTCTGCAGCCGGGATGCCGCTCCGCGCCCTTCCGGCAGGGCATCACACGCCTCCTCGCGCTACCAGAGGGCAGTCGTCCTCCCCGCGTTTTCTTGAAGTTGACATCATGGCTGGGTCGTTGCGCGCAGGCTGATTGCTAATTACAATGCTTATCTGTGCTGACAGGGCGGGCGCGGACCGCTAGAGGGCGCGCATGTCTACCGATCTTTCGCTGATCCGCAACTTCAGCATCATAGCTCATATCGACCACGGCAAATCCACTCTGGCCGACCGCCTGATTCAGGTCTGCGGCGGACTGACGGAGCGTGAAATGTCCGAGCAAGTCCTTGATAATATGGACATTGAAAAGGAGCGCGGCATCACGATCAAGGCGCAGACCGTGCGCCTTTCCTATACTGCCAAGGACGGCAAAACATACGAACTCAACCTCATGGACACGCCCGGCCATGTCGATTTCGCCTATGAGGTGAGCCGCAGCCTGGCCGCATGTGAGGGCGCGTTGCTGGTGGTGGATGCGGCACAGGGCGTCGAGGCGCAGACCCTTGCCAATGTCTATCAGTCTATTGAGCACGATCACGAGATCGTTTCGGTCATCAACAAGATAGATCTACCAGCGGCCGAACCGGACAAGGTCCGTGCTGAGATTGAGGACATTATCGGTCTTGATGCATCCGATGCCGTGCTGACAAGTGCCAAGTCCGGTATCGGGATCGAGGATGTGCTCGAAGCTCTCGTCACCAAGATTCCGCCACCAAAGGGCGATCGCGATGCGTCGCTCAAGGCCATGCTGGTTGATAGCTGGTATGATCCCTATTTGGGCGTCGTCATTCTTGTTCGGGTGCTTGACGGGGTTCTGAAAAAGGGTCTCGATATACGCTTCATGCAGGGCGGCACCCAGCATCTGGTTGACCGCGTGGGCGCCTTTACCCCGAAGCGCGTTGACCTGCCCGAAATCGGTCCCGGCGAAATCGGTTTCATCACCGCGCAGATCAAGGAGGTCGAACAGGCGCGTGTCGGTGATACGATCACCACGGTGAAGGGCGGGGCCGAAAAGGCACTTGCAGGTTACAAGGAAGTGCAGCCGGTGGTGTTTTGCGGGCTGTTCCCGGTTGATGCCGCCGATTTTGAAAAGCTGCGCGAAAGCATCGGCAAATTACGTTTGAACGATGCGAGCTTCAGCTATGAAATGGAAAGCAGCGCTGCGCTTGGATTTGGTTTCCGTGCCGGTTTTCTGGGCTTGCTGCATTTGGAGATTATCCAGGAACGGCTTAGCCGCGAATATGATCTTGATCTTATTACTACCGCACCTTCAGTGGTTTACCGCGTACACCTCGCCCATACAAAGAATGAGGACGCGGCCGTAATCGACATCCATAATCCAGCTGATTGGCCAGATGTGAACCGCATTGAGATGATTGAGGAGCCGTGGATCAAGGCGGTCATCTACACGCCCGATGAATATCTCGGCGCGATACTCAAACTGTGCCAGGACCGGCGCGGTGTGCAGATTGATCTCACCTATGTCGCGGGTCGTGCGCAAGTGACTTACGAACTGCCGTTGAATGAGGTCGTATTTGATTTTTACGATCGGTTGAAGTCGATCAGTCGTGGATATGCCAGTTTCGATTATGAACAGGTTGGCCTGCGCGAAGGCGATCTGGTGAAGATGAACATTCTGGTAAATGCAGAGGCCGTGGATGCGCTTTCGCTGATCGTCCACCGCAATGTTGCCGAAGAACGCGGCCGCGGTATGTGCGAACGGCTCAAGGATCTTATCCCCCGTCACCTTTTCAAGATTCCGATTCAGGCCGCTATTGGCGGCAAGGTCATTGCCCGCGAAACTATTGCTGCACTGCGCAAAGACGTGACCGCCAAATGTTATGGCGGCGATATCTCGCGCAAGAAAAAGCTGCTGGAAAAGCAGAAGAAGGGCAAGGCGCGCATGCGTGAATATGGGAATGTGAGCATCCCGCAGGAAGCCTTCATTGCTGCCTTGCGGATGGGAGAAGAATAGGTTTCAGCTCAGGCTTTTGACACGGCAACTGTCAAACCTTTGTTGTCTTCTTGATCGCAAACATTCGCCTGAAAAATTGCGCACGCCTCCGCCATCCGACTGTATTGCCGCCAACCATCTTCGCGGCAGGCATATCGAACAGCAAGGATACGACGGTAAATGCATACATCGTCCATTCGCGTCCGATTTGCCAAAACCGCCGCTTCACCTGTAATCTCGCCATCGGTCCTGCCGAAAAGCGACGTTGCGATGGGATGTCAAACAGATGCTGCAAAGTAAGCATTTGTGTCGATAACGCGCGCCGCGCTACTCCAGGATGGAAAAGCGGCAACATATTTTCCGAGACCAGTCCATCTGCATCCGCAAACATGTTTCGCAAATCGACGAGGTGCCTAAGATCGATTAGCCCACGCCAATAATCCCGCTCCTGTAGTTGGTCATGTGCAATCAGGATTGCTGCCTGCAATTCAGGCGAAGGCACTAAAACTGAAGCACCTTCAAAATCGGACTCTCGGCACAGCGCTTGAATGTCTTCATAGGTCCGTTCTCCTTGGAAGGTTCGTAGCCGGTAGTGAATATCGAGTCCGCCAACATCGCGATGTCGCTGCAAATTGATGCCATGCGTGGGCAATGTGCTTGATGGATATTCGGTAAAGCCGATCCTCCCGAGTGCCTCAATGGCAGCGTTCGCACTATCGTGCAGCAGCAGCAGGTCGATATCTGCGCAGAGCCTACCAGCATGCGCGGAATGACCGGATGCGAGAAACGAAGCGCCCTTGATCAATATCGGGACAATACCACAATCAGAGAGCGTCTTGACTGCCTCAACGAGTTGTTGGCGCATCATCGTGTTGCGCAAGTGGGTGCGCTCTGCGATTAGAGTGACGAACTCCTTTACTTCGACTGGCACTTCATCGCTTTGATCCATTATGTCAGCCAGTGCAGGCGTTACTAATGTCCTGTTTGCCAATGCGAGGGTTTTCTCCCAATCGGTTCCCGGTAGGATATTGCCGTCGAGAGCGCTGCACAAGGCAAAGAAGGTCGCATGATCAGGTCGCAAATTGTTGACCCAGCAATTGGCCCGCCTCCGCCGCCTCGCGATAGGATAAACGCAGCGTTTCCGCCCTTTCTACTGTGGTAATCATCGCTGCGACATCACTCGCCGACGCCTTGCCCGAATGTGATTTGGCTTCACTGCACAAATGGCGCAGGCAATCGATTTTTGACCAGGGGGAAAGATGTGCGGATGCTCCGCTTCGATCAAGCTGGATGAGTGCGCTGATTTTCATTGGCTTTGCATGCTGCGGGTCCTGAAGCGGGAGATAATACACAATCTCACCATCCTGACGCAGTTCTGGCTTCGGGTGCAATTCATCCCAAGTGGTTCCATCAATCATCGGCCAGCTCCCCCGCTTCAATGTCAGGGGTAGTGCCATGGGCATCACCTCGCCGCTCTGCGTATTGAAAAGTGCGATATCGTCTCCACCCAGACGCAGGCCGTGCTGGCTGGCAAACATCGCAAGTGTCGATTTGCCAGCACCGGGCGGGCCCATTAGCAATATGGCGCGGTTCGCGACGACAAGACAGGCGCAATGAAAGGCAATGCCGGTGCTCAGGTCGAGTGCAGCTTCTACAATGCTGAAGCGAAAGCTCGCTGCAAGAAGCTTTCGTGGGACCAGCCTTGCAGGTCGATCTGGCAGCTTGGCGATGCCAAGGTCACCCCACGCCCACGCCTTCGCCACAATTTTGGGAGTGAGTGTCTGGTGAAGGTGGCGATAGGAATCGAACCAATCCGAGTCGGCATCATAGGCTCGAAGTGTGATAGACGCATCGATGAGAGGCAGGTTCGCTGTCGCAGCGGGCATCGACGGAGGCGCTTGCCTATCCTCGAACACATCAATCATGCCGGTAGAGGACCATTCGCAAAGCAAGCGTTCAAGTTCTGGACGTCCGCCGGCAAGCGATGGCGATATTTCATCGCACAGCGTTGTGAACGGAATAGGGGTGTCGAGCAGGGCAAGGATAGCTGCAGCCGATGAATTCGGCTGCAGTATCAACTGGCTCGCCTCTGAAAACACAATTGGTTTTCCATCGAATGCGGTAAAAGCGGCGCTTTCGCTAAGCCCTATCAGAGGCAGGGCCGATTGCAGCGCGGTCAATTCATCGTCATGGGGCAGGAAGTCAGCCAAGCAAACTATGTTCAAGGACGCTGATTACCACCACCACGGCCATTTCCAGCACGACGGCCGGGATTTCCGGGGCCGGTTCCTGGTCCATCATTGATCGGCGGGTTTCCGGGAGGCGGCGGATCAATCCCATTGCCTACACCATTATTACCCCGTGGGCCTCCTGATCCGGATCGCGCGATGGCGGGAGAGGAAAGAGACGTCGACAACAGAACAGTCATAACCGGCGGAACGGTAATCGAATACTTCCCGCAGGCGCTCAGAAAAGCCCTCCGATCACTTTGTTTCACGTCCTTAGCTTCATTTACAGAATCAACCATGAGTTTAACTCCCCCTGGAAATGCGAATAGATGCTGATTCGATGAGATATGCAAATTGAATCTGTCTTTAGTTGAGGCATTAAACCTAAATAGTCAGACGAACGCTTATCTCGTCTTTTGAAAGGTGCGCGCCAAATCTTGCTTGCGGCGTCATTGCCATGATCAGCGACGCGATTGTAACGCATCCCGGGCCACAACAAATTTGATTCCCTGCTGCTCTATACTGCGGTGCAGCACCAGCTGATCTTCCATCGCAAGAGTGACATCCAAGTGCTCGGAGACATCTCTGCGTGCCACAAATTGCTGACAAGTGATCCTGATTGCGGGAATTTTACGGATGTAGGTGGCGCTTTTGATCGTGATGCAGCGCAGGTGTCACAATTGTTTCCAAAATGTCACACTACAGTCGTTCCGTATGTAACTTGTCCATACAGTGATTGTGCGAGAGCATGTGTCGTGCTTTGTCGCATCAAGGAAGGAGGGTTAGGTTGCCAGGCAACAAAGACGGATGAATCCGCAAGTCCGGTGCCTCCTTTCAGAGTATTTTCTCCCCCTTACCAGGAGTTTATTATGTTTAATCGCAAGACCAAGGCCTCGCTCCTCGCGAGTTCCGTGATCTTCGGGTCGCTCGTCGCCACTCCAGTGGTGGCGCAGGACGATCCCACGATCGAGCCCGCCGCAGCTGAAGACGAATATATCGTCGTCACCGGTTCACGCATTCAGCGTCTTAATGTTGAAACAGCAGCGCCAGTTGCGGTTGTCGACGCTGAAGAATTCTCCTTGTCCGGTGCGGTGAACGTTGAAAACGTGATCAACACCCTCCCGCAGGTTGTACCAGGCTTCACGTCAAACTCTAACAATCCCGGCAACGGAGCATCCACGTTGAACCTTCGTGGCCTTGGCGAAGAACGCACTATGGTGCTGGTCAATGGTCGTCGCTGGATGTTTTACGATGCCGATCAGATCGTCGATTTGAACACCATTCCGCAGTTCCTGCTGGAAGGTGTTGATGTTGTGACCGGTGGTGCTTCGGCCGTTTACGGTTCGGACGCACTTGCAGGTGTTGTAAACTTCCGTCTGCGTCACGTTGATGGCGTCGAAGTTGGGGGTCAATACTCGATCACCGATCGTGGAGATGGTGAACGTTATCAGATTCACGGTGCGATCGGCACCGAATTTGCTGACGGTCGTGGCCGCGCAACAGTGTTCGGCGAATATTTCAACCGCAAGTCCATTTTTCAGGGTGAACGCGAATTCTCGAACTTCGCGCTGGGCGGTGAGACTTTCGGTCTCCCGCTGCAGCAGTTCGGCTCTTCGACTATCCCGCAGGGTCGCTTCAACGCACCTGGTTCGGTCGCCGTTGCGCCTGGTGCCGAAGATCTCAATGAAGATGGCATTTGCGACCCCGGTGAAGGCTGCTCCATTTTGGCCCAAGGTCTCGTCATCGACGATGCCGTCTTTGATGCGCCCGGCGTCGCTCGTGCTCGCGCAGGCGACACCTATAACTATAATCCGGCCAACTACTTGCAGCTCCCGCAGGAACGCTATCTGATCGGTGGCTACGCCGAATATGAAATCTTCGATGGCGTCGAAGCCTATACCGAAGTTTCTTTCGTCAACAATCGCATTGCACAGGAACTTGCTCCCACGCCGGTAACCGGCACTTTCAATATAAATCTCGAAACTGCCGAGCCACTGTTCGATGATGCTACATTCGCAGCGCTTCAGCAATTGGACGCGAACGAGACGGTGGCTGCTGCACAACGTCAGGCATTTAATGATTCGCTTGGGTATTGTGGGCCGGGTGATACTCTGCCTGACGATCCCGATGCGCCGGCCTGTTTCGGCCAGCTTGCGGGTGCCGCTCCGGGAGTGGTCAGCACCTCGCTGCAGCGTCGTATGCTGGAAACTGGCGCGCGTAACACTCTTGACGAGCGCAATGCATTCCGTGTCCTGGCTGGCCTGCGTGGTGATCTGGGCAGTTACATCAACTGGGATGCGTATTACATGTACGCCCGTACCCGTAATGCCAACGTGCAAGACGGCAACATCTCACGTTCGGCCTTCCAGTCTGGCCTTGATGGTACCGGAACTCCGATTAATCCGTTCGGTGCCGGTACGCTAACCGACGATATGGTGGACGCGGTTACTATCCGTGCTCAGAACGGTGATGTTTCAACGCTTGAAGTTCTGACCGGTTACCTTTCTGGCACGTTCGGTGACTTTGCTTTCGGCGATGCTGCTCCTATTGCCTTCGCTCTTGGTGGTGAATATCGCCGGGTTGCAGCGAGCTTCATTCCGGATACCGCGCTCGCATCGGGCGATGTTATTGGCTTTAACGCCGGTAGCCCAACCGATGGCTCGTACAATGTGCACGAGATCTTCGCAGAGCTCGACATTCCACTTATCGAAACCGATTCGGGCCTCAGGTTGGATATCAACGGTGCAGCCCGCTATTCCGACTATTCGCTTGAGAACGTCGGCGGTGTATGGGCCTATGCTGGTGGTATCGAGTTCTCGCCAATGCCGGACATCAAGTTTCGCGGTCAGTACCAGCGTGCGGTGCGTGCACCCAACGTGGCCGAACTGTTTGGCGGTCAAGCGATCGGCTTCCCCGGCGCAAATGATCCCTGTGGCAATGATGAATTCATCTCTGCTAATCCCGGTTCTGAAGCGATCTGTGTCGCTACGGGCGTGCCATCAGGCAATGTCGGTAACTCCGACGTTGTTCAGCTGGACACGCAGATTCCTGCATTGTTTGGCGGTAACCCGAACCTTCAGGAAGAAACTTCGGACTCGTGGAGCGTCGGCGTGGTCATCCAGCCTACAGCCATTCCTGGCCTGACCATCACTGCGGACTATTTCGATATTGTGATCGAGGACACCATCTCGATCGCCGGTGGTAGTCTACAGGGCCTGATGGACCTGTGCTATGGCGACATTCAGGACATCTCGAGCCCAGTTTGTCAGCCATTTGTCGGCATCCGTAACGATGCTGGTGCCATTACGGTGGATGGTCCGCCTCTGGTTGCCGGTGTCAACATTGCCGAACTCGGCGTTTCGGGTATCGACCTTCAGGTGAACTACGGCATCGACATGCCCTTCTCGCTGTTCACCAATGGCGGTGTGTCTGACTTCAATATCGCATTCCTGGCTAGCTGGACCGAAAGTTCCTACTTCGTGCCGGTTCCAGGTCTCGACACCACAATTGAATGCGCAGGCGAGTTTGCGGGCCAGTGTGGTGAACCGACTGCGGCTTTTAAGTGGACCTCGCGTTTCAGTTGGGTTGATGGTCCGATGACAGTGTCGACTCGCTGGCGTCACCTGAGTGCTGTCGACGATGATGATAACAGCGTCGACTACGCCCAATTCAATGGTGTTGAGCGTATCAGTGCATATGACCTGATCGACGTCACCCTATCATATGCCTGGAATGATATGATTACGCTGTCTGTTGGTGTGAACAATCTGTTTGACACACTCCCAGGCACCCCAGAGTACGACGCGTCCGGTGTTGTGACCAACCGTCCCAATACGCTGCTGCTGGGTGATAACCAAGAACAGGCCAACACCTATCCGTCGACTTACGACGTGCTGGGTCGCGACTTCTTCGCATCGGTCCTGTTCCGCTTCTAAGCGAACTGACCAAGCGATTATCGCTTAAAGACGGGCGGGGGACTTCGGTCTCCCGCCCGTTTTTTATTATCTTGCAAGAATAGAATTGGGCAGGGCAGGCACGCTGCTCGCAGCGGGCAGGCCTGTTTAAGTTGCCAGTCAGTCCAGAAACTCGCACTCTGCGATCAATGGAACTCTGATTATCTGATCGCGATTTCCTGCTGTCTGCGCAGCTAGCTCGTACGAAACGATGCGTCCTAGCTCGTTTTCCGCTTGCCCGACAATTTTGTCCAGGATCGATGCCACTTGTGCGGGTGCATCATCGCACTTCAGGTGCGGGGTCTGATGTTTCGCGCATCACGTGCCAGCGACTTGGCAAATGCTTTCCAGGCTTCGCCACGCACATGATCAACGCTGCGCCAGCTTTCCGGTGGGCAGCCGCCGCTTTTGCTGCGGACATCACCGTGCCGTTGCCAAAAGTGTTCCAGACATCATGCACATTTCTGTCGGTCATGTGGCACCTTTCTGGCATTGCACGTCAAAGGCAACTGTCATCCGCCGCCCGGATGTGAAGGGTACGGTGCCATGATAGAGCGTACTGGGAAAAAGCGCTAGATAGCCATCTTTGGGTTGCAGAACATGGAGCGGTCCAAGATCTAGCCGCATATGATCGGGGGGGCGTCCCAGTTCAATCCAGCCGGCCTGACCTTCATGGTTGGCTATGTCCTTCGGCAGGTCGCAATATAGCGCTGACGATACAATTCCTTCAGGATGCACATGCGCGGCATGCCGGTCCCCGCCGCCAGCCAAACGTACGGACCACGATCCCGCGATAGACCAAGGCGCATCGCGGTGGCGCAGCAGCGGATGGTTCTTATCCTTGGCAGGGAGGCCTGCGCGGTAATCTGCGAGGGCGTCGAGAAGCGCTTCATGCAGATGCGTGATTTCAGGCTCGGCCCGGTCGAGCAGTGTCCCCCGTGTCTGCGTGCCGCCGCGAAGGGATTGCGTTAGCGGGAAGGCTGCGCCGTCGTGCAATTGATGGAGGAGGGGGAGCAGGTCTGGCTGCAATACCTCCCACCCGGGCAAGGGCAAAAGATGAACCAACCCAACCTGCCCGTGCAGCCACGCGGCGCGATCATCGCCGCGCATTCGCCAAAGAAAATCGCGCAATGCCCAGCCATCGGTGCTGTCGGGCATAACCGCAAGTGCCCTTTCAAGCAGTATCTCTGCCCTACCCATTTCGCCGCGCCTGATCCTGTGGCGGGCTTCGTGCACCGCGCGATCGGGCGTATCGAGATTAAGAGAGGCGAAGATTTCTTGGGCTGCGTCGTCTTGTCCCGCCATTCCACGCTGCATCGCTTCGAGCAAGGCGAGCTGTTGATCATTGGGAATGCGTAGGCGGGCAGCAGCAATCACTTCGGCCGCTTGCGATGGGTGATCATGGCCTGAAAGGATCGCGGCATGCGCCTGTACGATTGCGATATCCTGTGGGCGCTGGCGTGCGGCATCTGCAAAATGGCTGGCGAAATCGTCGTCACCTGCAGCAAGGCGAAGCTGTGCCAACACCCGCAGCGCGGCAATCCAGTGTGGTGCTTGCGCGACTAATTTCTGTGCCAGCTCTTGCGCGCGGACTGGTTCGCCCGCGGCATCAAGCGCCTCTGCCAGGCCGAGCCAGGCCTCCGCATCCGTTTGGTTGGCGACCAAGGCTCGCTCGAAAAGCTGCACCGCATCAGCTTCGCCACTTTCCAGCGCGATGCGCGCTCTGCCGTGCAGGGCGTTGGGCCGAGTGGGTTCCAGTGCAAGGCCGTGATCGTACCAGATCCTTGCCTGCCTCAGATCTCCAGAAGAGCGATGCGAGGTCGCCCGAACAGAGCAGTAGCGCGCATCATTCGCACCCTGCGTTTCGAGAGAGGAGAGCACTTCAACTGCTTCGTCATGACGTTCGAGCCGCGCTAGTGCGATCGCCAGATTGATGGCATATTCGAGCGTGTGCCCATCAATCCTGAGCGCCTGTGCAAAGCATGCTTCTGCCAGGGCGGCGTCGCCAGACCGCATCGCCATATTTCCGGTACTATTGGCAAGTGGCGCATCATTGGGAAAGGCAGAGATCCCTTCGCGCAGCACGCCCAATGCGCCTGTGACATCGCCTGTGTCGGCTAGGATTTTTGCTCGCTGGCGATAATGTTCAGGTGAACTGTTCACCTGTCGCGCAGCCACCCACTGATGGCATAGCGGCCCTTGGGCGCGAATGGTGGCACATAGGTGACCGCATGGGCCTGCGGCACGGCAAAGAGGTTCAGCGTATTAAAGCGCGGTTTGAAGCCGGTTTCAATATTGCCATCCTCATCAAAGAATACGAGATAACCGCCCCAATCAGGATACCAGTCATCTATGGTGAGGTTGAGAACATAGGCAATCCGCCAGCCTTCTGCGACATGGCTATCCATATGGCGGCCAAGAAAGTGCTGCGGGCCAAAGCAACTGGCATGGCCATCAGCCTTGGCGAGTTCAGGAATGTCTGTGATCTGCCGCATCAGGCCAAGAAACTCTTCTGCATTCAGATGTTCCAGGAGGATTTCGTGCGGGCCATCAGGGGCCCAGCCGCCCTGCAATGCCTCAACAAGAGAATACCGCATCGACCGATAGGCATAGTCGCGTTCTGCCGCGGCCTTGTCGGTCAGCTGCGCAATTTCCATGGCTTGCTTGGCAATTGCCGGATTGCTTAATTCTTGCGCTCTGAATCCCTGCGGCTTGCCATGTGCCCCGGCCTGCAGGGCAATGCCCCACTGCGTGTGGTGTTGAAGAATGCCGCGTAGTTCGCGTGCCGCCTCTTCTGTTAGAACATCGGCGATCTGCAAGCGGCGGTCTCGCGCAAATTGCCGGGCGAGGGCGGCGCGGTCGAGATCGGGGTTCAGCTGGAAAAGCGCCTTGGCCATGGTTCCAGCCTATAGGAAAAACATGGACGATCCGCTAGCCCAGCCAATCCGCTCCCGGATAGAAAAAGGCCCGTCTGCATCGCCATTCCGATAAAAATCCGGAAGAGGACGATGCAGACGGGCTGGATAGAGGCCTGGCCAGCGATGGACCGCATCTTACCCTACGGTCATCGATAGTCAGCCAGGCCCCTCCGCAGAAGCCAAGCGCGGCTCAGACGTTGCGACGCTCGGCTTCCACAAGGGTTGCAATGCGGCGTTCGAGGTTGCGTAGATTTTCTGAATAGCAGGCGCGTGCTTCGCGGCTCGGAATGAGGCTGCCAGGTGTACGAATATCCATGCCGCACACATATTGTGCAGCATTGCGCAGGCGGGCATGCAGCTGACGCTGGCCGGATTGGGTCGAGAGATCGAGATCGCTGTAGCGAACCGTTGCGACAGTGACTTCATCTAGCGCGCCGGCAATGGCTGGCGTTGCGGCAGCTGTGCTGGCAAACATGGCGACGGCCAGACTGGATTTCAAAATAGTGTTCATCGTTTTTCCTCCTCTAGAGCTCCGGGGGCTTGCCTTGGGGCAGGAGCCATGAGGATGTTTCTACGCCGAGCTTGGGCGAAATGATCGTGCGCCTCGACGGGATCGCGTGCAATATCGACAAAGTTCGTGTCCATACGACGACCGTCATATTTTCTTCGACCAATGTCGATCAGGCGGTCCTGCAACGGCTTGTCGCAGGCGAAACACATGAAATTGGGTAGCAGGCGTTACCTTCACTTGGCGTTCAGCGCGGGCGTAGCTATAGGCAGGGCATGATTCCGACCCGATCCGTGCGCGGCGCCTTTGCGGCCGCAGCTTGTGCCCTCGTTCTCACCGGTTGCAGCGGCGGCAGCGCAAATGAAGGCGCAGATGTTGCCTATGTCGCGCGCGATGTGGAATCGCTTTACATCGCTGCTAAGGACCGGCTCGATCGCGGGGATTTGCAAGTGGCTGCTGCCTTGTTTGACGAGGTGGAACGCCAGCACCCCTATTCCCCATGGGCCCGCCGCGCCCAGTTGATGAGCGCGTTTTCATATTACGCTGCACGTCAATATAACGCGGCGATCCAGTCTTCTTCGCGTTTTCTGTCGATCCACCCCGGCAACCGTGATGCACCCTATGCCTATTACCTTATCGCACTCAGCTATTATGAGCAGATCAGCGATGTAGAGCGTGATCAGGCAATCACGCGGCAGGCACTCGCTGCGATGAACGAATTGGTGCGTCGTTATCCGGACAGTCCCTATGCCGCCGATGCGCGGTTGAAGATTGATCTGGTCAATGATCACCTGGCGGGCAAGGAAATGGAAATCGGCCGTCATTATGAGCGGACCGGACAGTGGCTTGCTGCGAATTTGCGGTTCCGCAATGTGGTGGACGATTATCAGACCACCAGCCACGCGCCTGAGGCACTGTTCCGCATGGTGGAAACAAGCCTCGCTATCGGTGTGCCGGAAGAGGCGCAGCGTTATGCTGCCGTGCTGGGCGCCAATTATCCCGGCAATGAATGGTACGAGCGCGCTTATGAATTGATGCAAGACCACCAGCCGCAGCGTGTCGGCGGCTAATCCGAAGATCGAATAACATAGTGCCGGATTTTAGCGGCAATCAGGCACGCGGCATATCAGCGCGTGCGTAGATCAGGCGTAGCGAAGTTCACCTTCATTGCTCGCATGGTCGCCGCGGTTTTTGGTGATGATCTCTGACATTTCAGGAAGGTGCAGCGGGGGCTGAAGGCTCACGCCTGCCAGCCCATCATGCGCCCAGCGGATAGTACCCGCGAGTGCCTTGCCGCATTTCGTCATGACCGTAACAGCATCACCGGTTTCAAGCTTGCCTTCACCAAGATTGCTCACCCGAAAGCCTTTTTGCGAAAGCTCGATGAGCAAACACCCGGCTGGCTTGCTACCTTCAGTCTTAATTTTTGCGGGCATCCGCAGTGCGTAGCGGCGATGAGCCCTGATGTTGTGCACCGACATGGCGAGTCGGATCCTTCTGTGGTTGCGACCTTATAGAGACAGACAATGGTTAAAATATTGTCTACCTCCACCGATTAGCGACGAGCTATCGTTGCGCAGCGACAAGTGGAGCCGTATTGACTTCTTACTTGCCATGCTGACAACTCTTGCCATCCGCAACATCGTCTTGATCGAAGCTCTGGACCTCGCTTTCGGCCGTGGACTGGGTGTGCTGACGGGGGAAACCGGGGCGGGCAAGTCCATCCTGCTCGATGCCTTGGGCCTTGTTCTTGGCGCGCGCGCGGACAGTGCACTGGTCCGCGCCGGCGAAGATCAGGCAAGCGTCACCGCCACATTTGAATTCGCCGCCATGCCTGATGTCATCTTGCAAGCCCTGGATGATGCAGAGGTGGAATTGGAGCCGGGGGAACCGCTGATTATCCGCAGGCGGTTAAAGGCCGATGGTGGATCGAGAGCTTTCATCAATGATCAGCCCGTCGGGGTGGCTCTGTTGCGCACATTATCAGCTGCACTGGTGGAGCTGCACGGTCAGCATGATGATCGCGGCTTAGTAAATCCGCGCGGGCATCGCGCCTTGCTTGATCGCTATGCCGGGGCAGATGTTGCTCGCGTGTCGGCCGCATGGGCGGACTGGCGCTCTGCCAAAAATGCCCTTGCAACTGCGCGTGAAGGAATAGAACAAGCGCGGGCGGATCAGGATTTGCTGCTCGCCCATCTCGAGGAACTTACCAATATCGCGCCGGAAGAAGGCGAGGAAGAATTGCTCGCCACCTCTCGTTCTGACATGCAGAAGGGAGAAAAACTGGCAGGCGATCTTGAGGATTTGCGGCTGATTTGGGACGGCAGCGATGCACCGTTGGCGCGGCTCCGCAGCGCGGCGCGCCGATTGGACAGGATAGCGCCGGAACATGCGCTGCTGGCAGAGGCGCTGGCCAGCCTTGACCGCGCAGTGATCGAAGCTGGCGAAGCGGAAGAGAAGCTGGAAGCCGCGGCAGAGGCGCTAACCCATGATCCGCTTGAACTCGACCGAATCGAAACGCGCCTGTTCGAACTGCGCGCACTCGCCCGCAAGCATAATTGCCAAGTGGATGAATTGCCCGAGGTGATGCGCGATATGCGTGATCGGCTTGACGCGATCGAGCAGGGCGATGCTGATCTTGCCGGGCTGGAAAATACTGAATCACTTGCAGGTGCTGCCTATAGCAAGGCGGCAGAGGCCTTGCACAAAGCGCGCGTGACAGCGGGCGCAAAGCTGGATTCTGCGGTGGCGGGCGAACTTGCACCGTTGAAACTGGACGCAGCGCGTTTCCGCACATCCATTACACAGCTGCCGCAAGATCGCTGGGGCGCGAGCGGGATGGATGCGGTTGAATTCCTAATCGCCACCAATCCCGGTGCCGATTTCGCGCCACTCAACAAGGTCGCTTCGGGGGGTGAATTATCACGCTTTATCCTCGCACTGAAAGTGGCATTGGCGGAGCAGGGTGGCGCTGCGACGGTAATCTTTGACGAGATAGACCGCGGCGTTGGCGGGGCGGTGGCTTCAGCCATCGGTGAACGGCTGGCGCGGCTGGCAGATGGCGGTCAATTGCTCGCCGTCACTCACTCGCCACAGGTCGCCGCGCGTGGCGGCACACATTACATGATCGCGAAGTCATCGACGGGGACTGTAACGAAGACTTCGGTTGCAAGGCTTGATGCAGAAGGGCGGCAGGAAGAGATCGCCCGCATGCTGAGTGGGGCGGAAGTCACGCCAGAAGCCAGGGCGCAGGCTGATCGTTTGCTGGAGGGGGTTTGAATGAAGGTTCTCGCTTCAGTTCTGACCGCGCTTGACTGACTGCACTCTCCCGCTCAATCATAGTACTGTGTTTGATTTCACCTGTGGAACTGATGATAGGTGCAACGGCTTCGCGGGCTTTGAAAAGGGCAATCGCGTGGCGGGATTCAGCCAATATGCGCTCAAATTCATTCAATATTGGAACATCCGTGTGGTGGATCTCAACATTGTCGTGACAGGCGATCAGCCCTAGCGCTGCAATTGCTTTACGCAGACATTCGAAAGTTTTTGTCATGGACATTTCCGAAGCCGATGCCGCCAATGAATTGATGCGGCTCGCAAAGGCGATCGCGCGGCACAATAAGCTTTATCACGCTGAGGATTCGCCCGAGGTTACGGACGCCGAATATGATGCGCTGGTTCGCCGCACTGCCGAGCTTGAGGAGCAGTTTCCGCATCTGGTGCGCGATGATTCACCTTCCCGGCAGGTCGGCCACGACATTGCTGAATCACCGCTTTCCAAGGTCAGCCATGCGGTTCGGATGATGAGCCTCGACAATGCTTTCTCGGATGAGGAGGTGGGCGAATTTGTTGCACGGGTACGCCGTTTCCTGTCGCTGGATGAGGATGAATCCGTCTCCTTCACAGCCGAGGACAAGATTGACGGCCTTTCGTGCTCGTTGCGGTATGAGGCTGGCAAGCTGGTCATGGCCGCCACGCGCGGAGATGGGCAGGTGGGTGAAAATGTCACGGTCAATGTCAAACATATCGCCGATATTCCACAGCAATTGCGCGGCAAGAACGTGCCCGAGGTGTTCGAGGTGCGCGGCGAAGTTTACATGGCAAAACAGGATTTTACCGCACTCAACGCGGTTCAGCAGAAAATGGGTGGAAAGCTGTTTGCCAATCCTCGCAATGCAGCAGCCGGATCACTGAGGCAGAAAAACGCCAGCGTTACCGCGCAGCGGCCTTTGCGCTTCTGGGCGCATGGCTGGGGTGCAGCATCAGCAGAGCCGGGCGAGACGCAGGCAGAGGTCATGCGCGCCATTGAAAGCTGGGGTCTGCCAGTGTCTCCGCTGTTCCTGCGCGCGCAATCGCTGGATGAGATGCTTGATCATTATCGCGCCATCGAGAAGGCGCGGGCGGATCTGCCCTATGATATCGATGGCGTCGTTTACAAAGTGGACAGGCTCGACTGGCAAAAGCGTCTGGGCTTCGTGGCCAAGGCACCGCGCTGGGCGATGGCGCACAAGTTTCCCGCGGAACAGGCGCAGACGACGCTGGAAGCAATTGACATACAGATCGGGCGAACGGGCAAGTTGACGCCGGTCGGGCGGCTCACACCTGTCACCGTGGGCGGTGTTACCGTCACCAATGTCACCCTGCACAATCGTGACGAGATCGAGCGGCTGGGCGTCCGCGTGGGTGATCGCATCGTCGTGCAGCGTGCAGGGGATGTTATCCCGCAAGTGGTCGAAAATCTGACTCGCGATGAAAAGCGCACGGCCTTTCAGTTTCCTGATCATTGCCCCGAATGTGGTAGCGAAGCGGTAAGTGAAGAAGGCGAGGTTGATGTGCGATGCACGGGCGGGCTGATCTGTCCGGCGCAGCGGACCGAACGGCTCAAGCATTTTGTCAGCCGCGGTGCGCTCGATATTGACGGGTTGGGAGAAAAGACGATCGATCAGTTCTTCGCGCTCGGCTGGCTGGAAAGCCCTGCCGATATCTATCGCTTGAAGGAACTCCGCGAGAAGATACTGGCGCTTGACGGGTGGCAGGATAAGTCTGTGGATAAGCTGTTGGCTTCTGTGGAAAGCAAACGTTCTCCCGATGCGGCGCGGCTCTTGTTCGGGCTTGGCATTCGCCACGTCGGGACCGTAACCGCACGCGATCTAATGAAGAATTTTCATGAACTTCCTGCGCTGCGCGAAACGGCGCAGAAGGCGCGTGCAGGCGATGAGGACTCGCGCCTGTCTCTCACCAGTATTGACGGGATCGGCGATGCCGTGGTCGAAGCGCTGGGTGATTTCTTCCACGAGGACCATAATATCGAGGTGTGGGATGATCTGCTCTGCCAGCTGGAGGTGCCGCGCTATGAAGTCCAGAGCATCGATTCCCCAGTGGCTGGAAAGACGATCGTCTTTACAGGAAAGCTGGAAACCATAAGCCGCGATGAGGCCAAGGCTCAGGCAGAGCGGCTGGGCGCAAAGGCTGCAGGCTCGGTCAGTTCCAAAACGGATATTCTGGTGGCCGGACCGGGGGCAGGCAGCAAGCTCAAGAAGGCAGCAGATCTCGGCATCGACGTGATCGACGAGGCGGGCTGGGCAGAGATCGTCAAGGCAGCTGGCTGACCTGCATTAGCCGATCAATCATTGGGCATAAGGTGGATCTCGCGCACGCAGGATGTATCGGGCTGGGAAAGCGCAAACACCACCGCGTCTGCGACATTCTTGGGCTGAAGCTTGTCCGGCTTGGCCTCGTCGAAGAAGGGCGTATCGACCATACCGGGCGAAATGACCGTGCAGCGCCCGTTCCACTCGCGCATTTCTTCCGCCAGATTTCCGGCAAATCCATGCACGAACCATTTGGTCGCGCCATAGATGGAGCCTTTGAAATGCTCACGGCCCACCTTCGATCCGGTGACGATGAATTGCCCCTTTGTCTTCCTGAGATGCGGTAGCGTGGCATGCGCCGTATAAAGCACGCCAAGGATGTTGAGATGGACCATGTCATGCCAATCCGCCGGATCGCCATTTTCAACGCCGGATTGGGCGCCTCCCTTACCCGCATTGGCGAAGACTGCATCCAGTCCACCGAAATGGGATACCGTCTGGCTGACACTGTTTTCCAACGCATCCCTGTCGGTCACATCGCAGGCAATCGCCAGCGCCGCATCGCCAATTTCATCCGCCAGCGCTTTCAATTTATCTTCTGAGCGGGCGAGCAGGGCGACATTCCAGCCCGCTTGTGCCGCCGCGCGGGCGCTCGCCGCGCCGATGCCGGAAGATGCGCCGGTGATAAGAATAGTCTTGGCCATGAAAGTGTCTCGTTCTGCAAGTGGATGTGTATGACGAGAATGGACAAACGCACCTTTGCGTTCCGAGAATATCTAGGGCGCCTGATCGGATGTGCGGACAGGTATCCATTTCATCACACCGCCCGCTAGCGGAGTCCACCAGCCCATCGTGATCCCTGCATCGGCCAGCCGCGAGCCCACCCAGCTATTGCAGGTATTGACCATTGAATAGCCGCTCCGCGCCTCGTAATAGGCATCATTGGCGTAGGTGCCATAGAATTCGCCGCGCTTTGCGCCCGCAGTTATTGGTGGAAGGTCGCGTTCGATGGCCTGGACGAGGGCGGCATATTGCCTGCGGGAAATACGCAGCGGACGATAATCCTTGCCCGCAGCAGGGCGCACATAATGGGCAACGCGCATCACCGCATCCCCGCCAATGGTTGCTATACGCAAGGCTGTGGTGGCGGAAAGATCGCCCCAGGTAGGAACGTGGAGAAATACCTCACGCTCGCCAAAGCCGATGGCTAGATGCGTCGGCAGTTCGGCCCTTTCGCCATAGCCAGTGATAGACTTGGCGGCGCTGGGGAAGGTGGTGCGCCAATCTTTCACCTCGGTCACTACGGGCACGATTATGGATGTGTGTGTGCCATTGGTTTCGATCATGATGTCCACGCCCTCGGCAGGTTCTGTCCAGTCGCTGTTCTGCGGGATCGAACTGCCAACCCATGCTGCCAGAATGTATCCGGTCATCACAACCGCCAGCACAGCAAATATGGCAAGCGTGATGCGAATGAGCTTGCGCATCATCCGGTAAATCGGTGCCTGAGCCACAAGATTGACCAATCACCAATCGTAAGGCTGCGTTGCAGACGGAAGCCCTCCCGGCGATAGGCATCGCGCACAGCTGGCGCTTGCCGCGTGAGCAGACCCGACAGGAGGATGTTACCGCGATGCGTAACGCTGTGGGTAAAATCAGGCGCAAGGTCGATCAGCGGCCCGGCAAGAATATTTGCGATGAGCAATTCGAACGGGGCGGCTGCCTGCAGCCCCGGGTCTTCCATCCCGTCTGCCACGATCATGGACATTTTTCCCGGTCCAGCGCCAAGCCGCACACCATTGCCATGCGCATTTTCCAGCACAGCAGGTTCGCATACCGGATCGATATCCGACGCGGTGACGGCAGCATGCGGCCACAGCGCCAAGGCGGCAAAAGCCAGCAGGCCGGTTCCGGTGCCGATATCGGCGATATGGCGCGGGTTGAGGCCCATGCGGCGCATTGCATCCAGCATGACAAGGCAGCCCGCGGTCGTTTCGTGATGTCCGGTGCCGAAAGCCTGCGCTGCCGGGATGCAGAAATTGGTGATGGCGGGATCTTTGCTTGGCGCATAATCCGGTGTGTGCACATGAAAACGGCCTGCGCGGATCGGCTCCAGCCCGCGCTGGCTTTCGCTCAACCAATCTGTTTCGGGCAATTGTTCGGCCACTAGCCGTGGGGGATTTTCGCCGAACAGCGCGCGCACAGCATTGCGATCGGCGGGGGTTGGGCGGTGCTCCATATAAGCGTCGAGGCACCAGCAATCGGGTTCGTCCGGATCGACTTCGAACCCGGCCAGAACGATCGCTTCGTTCCAGCCAATGATCTCATCCCGTTCGTCCAGCGCAGCCTCAATGGCTGCTTTTGAACTGATGGCGGAAAGCTTCCAGTTCATGACGCATTCGCTTCTTCTGCAATGCGTGTGTCGAGGCGCGCTTCAACATGGGCCGCATATTCTGCGCAGTCCATGCCCGATGCCAGATCACCCGTCAGCAATTTGTCTCGCATACCACTGGCCGAGGGGTGCGGAGTGAGCAGGATATCGCATTTCAGTGTCGCCAGCCGCGCCAGTCCATCGCGATAGGCCTGCACATAATCGGGATGATCTGAGAAGCGATAATCCGACCGGCTGACTGCACTCAGACTGTCGGCATAGACAATGGTCACACATTCGCTGCCTTCGCAGCTTTCCCATTGCCAGCTCAGCGCGCCGGGCGTGTGGCCTGGTGTCTCGACAGGAGTAAAGTCCAGTCCGGCGATATTCAGCGGCTGTCCGGCTGGCGCTGTAGAGACAAATTGTGCGGGCAGGGGGCGCATGGGTGGATGCATGCCCGCCTGCGGGTCTTGCGCATGTGCCGCACCAGATACGATTACTCCACGCGCCTGAGCCGAGGTGATTATCGGCGCTCCAGTATTTTGGTGCACCCACCACAACCCGCCGACATGATCGAAATGTTCGTGACTAGTGAGGATAGCCTTGATGTTTTCCGGCTGGAAACCGAGCACGCGGATGTTTGTGAGAACCTGGCGGGAGCCATTGGCCGTGCCCGTATCGAACAGCACATGGCCAGAGGGACCCGCAATAAAGATCGCAGTTATACCGCAGGTCCCGACATGATAGGTGTTTCCATGAATGCGAAAGGCGGGTGCGCGCTTCTCCCACACGTCCCAATCCTTGCATTCCTGCGCCCAATGAACAGGCGACGCGGCGGCATCGCGCGCGGCCTCCATCACGCCAGAACTTGGTGCCGGAACCGGTTCTTGCGGGGCCACGCACGCCGAAAGCATGATGAGGAAGGCCAGCGAGATTGCCCTAGCGAACATAGCTTGCACCATTGGCATCAATCACTGCGCCAGTCATGCTGGCAGGCGCATCGAGAGCGCAGAACACCGCGATATCGGCAATTTCTTCCGGCTCGGCCACGCGGCCCAGGGGGATATCCGCCAGCAGACCGTCATCGCCCCGGCTTATGAGATAGTCCCCCGCCATCGAAGTATCAGTATAGCCGGGCGCGATAGCGAAGCTGAGAATATTTTCGGCCGCGTAACTGCGTGCAATCGTTTTGTGCATCGCGACCATGCCGCCCTTGGCAGCGGCGTAATGCCAATGCGCCGGTGAATCGCCGCGATAGGCCGCGCGGCTGGCAATATGCACAATCCTGCCGCCATTGCCGTCACCGCCTTCGGCCCGCTTCTGCCAGTGCTGCACGGCAAAGCGGGAAAGCTGGGCAGCGCTGGTGAGGTTGATGCGCATCGTATCTTCCCAGCGATCCAGCCATTCGATATCGCTGGCGTGCAGCGGGCTTTGTTCGAACATGCCGGCGTTGTTGATCAGCACATCAATCCGGCCATCGAGCCGGTCCAGCGCATTTTGCCACAGTATCTGCGCGGCGGGCGGATCAGTGAAATCGGCAGCGATGGTGCGTTCATCCACCGGGCGGGTGGCATGGCCAATCACGGTGCAATCACGCGCCACCAATTGCTCCGCTATGGCAAGGCCGATGCCCCGGCTGCTCCCTGTTACAAGAATATTAGTCATATTCTGCACCCATAGCCGCGCGCGGCAATTGGTGGAAGGGGAAGCAGAAGGCCGCGGTGCAAGCGCCGATCGCCTCACCTGTGCCATACAGAACAAGGTGCGCTTGTCTCCCGCGTATCATGCGCTAAGGAAGGCGCGAAACAGGAATCACCGGGATTTGTGTGGCTGATTGCCAATGCCGCACAATTCCCGGAACATCATCGTGCTGCGATAGGAATTGTCATGGGTAATGGAACATCGATCGGCCGCGTGCGCGGCTTGGGGGCGGCGCACGAAGGACCGCATCACTGGCTGATTCAGCGCTTTACGGCGGTCGGCAATCTGGTGACGGTGCTTTTTCTGGGTATCTCGCTCGCATTGCTGCCTGATTATTCATATCAAACCGTCAGCCAGTTTATCGCGCAACCCATTCCAGCCTTTATGCTGGCGCTGCTGGTCATAACGACCTTCTGGCACGCGCGGCTGGGAATGCAGGTCATGATAGAAGATTACGTCCCGAATGCGGGCACGAAATTTGCCGTGCTTGTTATCCTCAACCTCGTGACTTTTGCCGGGGCAGGTTTCGGCCTGTTCAGCATCGCCCGCCTCGCTTTTGGCGGAGGAGACGCCTGATGGCTCGCAACGAAACTTACGAAATCAACGGTCGCGCATATCCGATTATCGATCACACATATGATGTGGTGGTCGTTGGCGCTGGCGGTTCGGGCCTGCGCGCCACAATGGGCGCAGCAGAGGCCGGGTTGAAGACGGCGAATATCTCCAAGGTCTTTCCCACGCGCAGCCATACCGTGGCGGCACAGGGCGGCATCGCGGCCAGCCTTGGCAACAATACGCCCGATCACTGGTCGTGGCACATGTATGACACGGTGAAGGGCGCAGACTGGCTGGGCGATCAGGACGCAATCGAATATCTCGCCCGCGAAGCTCCGCAGGCTGTGTATGAGCTGGAGCACGCTGGCGTGCCGTTCAGCCGCAATGAAGACGGCACGATCTACCAGCGACCCTTTGGCGGCCACATGCAGAACCGCGGCGAAGGCCCGCCGGTCCAGCGCACCTGCGCCGCAGCCGACCGTACCGGCCACGCCATGCTTCACGCGCTCTACCAGCAGAGCCTGAAGTACGATGCGGATTTCTTCATCGAATTTTTCGCCATTGATCTGATCATGAAGGGCGAGGGTGCGGACAGGCGCTGCGTTGGCGTGATCGCTATGTGTCTTGATGATGGCAGCATCCACCGCTTCCGCGCACATGGCGTAGTGCTGGCGACAGGTGGGTATGGCCGTTGCTATTACACCGCCACGAGCGCGCATACCTGCACCGGCGATGGCGGCGGCATGGTGCTGCGCGCCGGCCTGCCCATGCAGGATATGGAATTCGTGCAATTCCATCCCACCGGCATCTACGGCGCGGGCGTGCTGATAACAGAGGGCGCACGCGGCGAAGGTGGCTATCTCACCAATTCTGAAGGTGAGCGGTTCATGGAACGCTATGCCCCCAGCGCGAAGGACCTCGCCAGCCGTGATGTTGTGTCGCGTTCAATGGCGCTGGAAATGCGTGAAGGGCGCGGTGTCGGGCCGGATGGCGACCACATCTTCCTGCACCTCGATCATATCGATCCTGCCGTATTGGCAGAACGCCTTCCCGGCATCACCGAAAGCGGCAAGATCTTTGCCGGGGTGGACCTTACGCGGCAGCCGCTGCCGGTTACGCCCACGGTGCATTACAACATGGGCGGCATTCCCTGTAACTATCATGGCGAAGTTGTCACCGTCGGGCCCGATGGCAACCCGGATCACGTGGTGCCTGGCCTGTTCGCCGTGGGCGAGGCTGCCTGCGTGTCGGTCCACGGCGCAAACCGTCTCGGCTCCAATTCGCTTATTGACCTCGTGGTTTTTGGTCGTGCAACAGGCTTCCGGCTCAAGGAATTGATCAAGGCCGGCACTGCGCATGATGAATTGCCTTCAGATAGTGCTGATCTTGCACTTTCGCGTCTGGACCATTTCCGTTTTGCAGACGGCGGCTCCACTACCGCAGAACTGCGCGCCGAAATGCAGAAGACGATGCAGAAACACGCCGCCGTGTTCCGCGATTCTGCACTGATGCGCGAAGGCGTGCGCCAGTTGACCGAAACCAACAAGCGGATGCAGGACGTCAAGGTCCATGATCGCTCGCTTATCTGGAACAGCGATCTTATCGAAACACTGGAACTCGACAACCTGATGGCGCAGGCCGTGGTGACGATGCATTCTGCCGAAAACCGCAAGGAAAGCCGCGGCGCCCACGCGCATGAAGACTTCCCTGATCGTGATGACAAGCAGTGGATGAAGCACACTGCTGCCTGGTTTGAAGGCTGGGGCGGTAGTGGCGGTGACGTGAAGATCGATTACCGTCCGGTCCACGAATATACGCTGACTGATGATGCAGAATATATCGAGCCGAAGAAGCGAGTATATTGATGCAGCGGCTTCGACCTTAGATCGTGACCGAACTGCAAGAATTGGCGCAATTGAAAAAGGCGGGGGAATATTCCGCCGTCTTCTCGCGGTTGGAACGCGCCCATATCATCAGCTACTATTCCACGCTCCATGATGTGCTTGTCCATTTCGCGATGCTGCGCTGGGCGCGGTGTCGCCATAATGACAGGGAATTGGCCGGACAGGTCTTGCGCCTAATCGGCCCGGCTACAAAGCTCGCGATCGGTTGGGTGCCCGCAGGGAATACTGGCGGCACACATTTCAGCCCGATCAAGCCGATGCCCGATGATCTAGCGGCCATCAATGCAGCCAGGCGGTAAATGCCTCCTTGTGGAATATGCGGCCTGCGATAAGTTCGTGCAATGAAGCATTTCCTCACAGCCGCAGCACTTGCTGCCGCACCTATCATCGCCACCCCGGCTGCGGCCCAATTGACCAATGCCGAACAGGTGATCGCATCGAATGTAGAGACGCATTTTGAAGACGATGTGGCGCTGCTGGAGGTGATGACCAACGTCAATTCGGGCACCCACAATCACGAAGGCGTGCGCGCTGTAGCAGACCTGCTCATACCAGAGCTGGAAGCGCTGAACTTCACAACTGAATTCATTGACCAGAGCCACGTCGACCGCGCTGGTCACCTTTTCGCCCGACATAAAGGCAATGCGGATACCACCCGTATTCTGATGATCGGCCATCTCGACACCGTGTTTGAACGCGACAGCCCGTTCCAGCAGTTCACCCGTGAAGGCGATATAGCCACGGGGCCGGGCGTAGTGGATGACAAGGGCGGGATCATCGTCATCCTTTCGGCCCTGCGCGCGATGGAGGCAGCGGGCACGCTGGAGGCCGCAAATATCGTTGTCGCGTTGACGGGGGATGAGGAGGACGCGGGCCAACCCATAGAACAATCGCGCGCCGATCTGATCGCTGCTGGCGAATGGGCCGATGTAGCCTTGGGATTTGAAGGCCTGTCCGTGATGGAAGGGCGTGATTTTGGCGTTGTGGCGCGGCGCAGTTCCAACAGCTGGCAGATCACCACCACAGGCCAGACAGGCCATTCCAGCGCCATCTTCCGCGACGAAGCAGGCTATGGCGCGGTTTATGAAATAGCGCGCATTCTCGATGCCTTCCGCCAGCAATTGCCCGAAGAGAACCTCACCTATAACGTTGGTCTTCTTGCAGGCGGCACACCCGCCGTGCTGGCCGATGACGGGCTTTCCGCCAACACCGCTGGCAAGACGAACATCATCGCCTCTACCGCCGTGGCGCGTGGCGATCTGCGCACGATTTCGCAGGATCAGACCGACCGCGTAGCTACCGCGATGCGGGACATAGTGGGACAGAACCTACCGGGAACGGGCGCTGAAATCACCTTTGAATTCCGTTATCCGCCCATGTCACCCACCGATGGCAATCGCGCTCTGCTGGCGCGGCTCAACACCATCAATGTCGATCTCAGGCTGGAGCCGATGGAGGAATATCCGCCTTCGCGCCGTGGCGCAGCCGACATCAGCTTTGTCGCGACGCTGGTCAATGCTGCGCTGGCTGGCATGGGGCCGAATGGTGCGGGCAGCCATGCCGAAGGTGAAAGTGCGGATTTATCGAGTTTTACGCGGCAGGCCCAGCGCGCGGCTATCCTGATCAGTCGACTGGCCGTGGAACCGCGTTAAAGGCTATTCCTCGTCAGCCCGCCGGGCTTCCACGATCACAACGGGCGCAGCAAGCATTTGTCCGCGCATCCAGCCTTCACCCTTTTCGGGATCGACCGGTGCTGCATGGATCGCCTCGACCACGTCCATGCCCTGTATGACATAGCCAAAAACGGCATAGCCGCTTTGCCACACCGGATTGTCCGATGCGGGATTGGCATCAAGGCCGGTCTGGTCGCCGAGCATGATTGAAAAATCGCCATTCGCGGTTCCCGGCTCTTCCATGGCCATCGATATTGCGCCGCGCGTGTGGCTGATGCCAGTCAGGTTTGTGGGTTCATGCGCGATACCGGGTAGCACCAGCTCTGGGTCCCACTGGGTGCCACCCTGTATCAATCCATTGGGCTGATCGCCCCATTCAAGCGGCATGGCGCGGTAGAAAACTGTTCCGTCAAAGCGCCCTTCCTCGACATAGCGCAGGAAATTGGCTGAGGTGATCGGCGCTCGCTGCGTTTCCAGCGCGATCACAATTTCACCCATAGTCGTTTCCAGAATGACATCGGTGGTGGCGAAGTGTTCCTCCACTGCGAGCTCATCAAGAGCTTCCGGAGCAGCATCCTCCGCGACCAGCGGGGAGGCGAGACATAATGCGGCGAATGTGAATCGTTTTAGCATGGCTGCGTTTGTGAGGGTATTCTGCATCGGGGCCAAGCCCGAATGGCCGCATTCACCAATAATTCAGCCTGTCGCATACTATACACGGTTCATCGCAGAAGCAGAAGGAGTGTGCGATGTCTCGTGAACGAAGTCCCGGAATGAAGCTCTTGCTGGCTGGGCTTGTCGCTGTCGTACTGATCGTCCCCTTGGCATGGTCTATGCGCTGGTTTACGATCGCGAAAACCAATCTGACCTCGCGCAGGCCCAGATTGCTGTGGGATGGGGCGGTGTGCAGGTGGTTGCCGGACCGTTGCTCGTCATTCCCTATCGCGAGACAATTGTCGAAACAGAGACGGTCAACGGACAGCAGCGCGAGATCCGGCGTGAAGTAAAACGGGAATTATTCGTCGCTCCTGCCAGCCAACAGGTTGAAACCGCTATCGATCCAGATCGCAAGGCCTATGCTATTTACGAAAGCGTGGTTTATCACGCTGATATGGCAGGCAGCGCCAATTTTACGCTGGCGGAAGAATTGGAACGGTTGGGTCTAGCCCGCGAAGACCTGCTGCTTGGCAAAGCGGAATTGCGTTTCGGTATTTCTGATCCACGCGGCCTGACCGATGGTGCCCGCGTTACCGTGAATGGGGCGGCGGCGCAGCTTGTCCCCGGCAATGGTCCCAATGCCACCGGCAGCGCGGGATTTTCCGCGGCGATCGAGTGGGATGGTAAGAGGCCTCTGCAGATTGGCTGGGAATATGGGCTGCGCGGCTCCCGCTCGCTGGCAATGGTACCCAGTGGCGGAGATACCGCTTGGCAGGTTACATCACCTTGGCCCCACCCCAGCTTTGCTGGCACTCTTCCGGACGAGCGCGAGGTGACAAGCGATGGATTCACGGCAATTTATTCCCGTATCACCAATCTGGCGCTCGGCCAGCAATTGGTATCGCTGTCCGATCCGGGCGCAAATTATGGATCAGATAGCGCAACCCACGAAGCTGCAATGGTGGAACGTCATGTCGCCAACAGCAATTCTACGGCAAGTCCGGTAAGCATCGGTCTTGTCGATCCGGTCGATCTTTACAGCCAGGTTGATCGCGCTGTGAAATACGGATTTCTCTTCATCGGCTTCACCTTTGGCACTTTCCTGATGTTTGATGTGGTTGGCGGGGCGAGAGTGGCCAGCGCGGAATATCTGCTCACCGGGGCGGGGTTGATCCTGTTCTTCGTCATGCTTCTCGCCTTCGCCGAGATTATCGGATTTGCTGCGGCTTATGTGGTGGCGGCTGCTGCGATTATTGGTCTGCTCACCGCCTATAGCGCGGCAGTGCTGGGCACATGGCGGCGGGCAGGCCTAATCGCGGCGATGCTGGCGGCGCTTTATGCATTGCTGTTCGTGCTTCTCAATATGGAGACATATGCGCTGGTCATCGGCTCGCTGCTGCTTTTCGCCGGATTGGCGGGGATCATGTATGCAACGCGTAATGTGGATTGGTCTGCCGTGCGCAAGGAGACAGCTACGAGCGAAGTAGCCTAGGCAATTGATGAAAGATGGGCTGGGTCAGATCACTTCGGCGATCAGGCCCAGCTCCTTTGCCTTTTCGCACGGGAGATACCAATTATCGGGTGCGCGTTTCTGCACGTCCTCGACGCTTACCTTGCTGCTTTCTACCATTTGGCGAAAGCCTTCATCCTCGATCTTGATTGAATGCTCGATTTCGTTGAGAGCGGCCTTGAGCTGCGCGGTGCAGCTTTTAAGTGGTCCGCTGAGATTGATGGTTTTGGTGATCTGCCGTTCATGGATCAGCAGGCTGGTGTTTTCGGTCATGAAGCGGTGTGCGACGGGAAAGCCAGCCATGAAGGTGGCCCCGGCTGAATACACCACTGCCTTGCCGAGAAAGGCGATGGTGCGGCCTGCATCGCGCATCAGCCGGATATCATCTGCCATGGCGCGGGCGACCTCTGGGTTCCCGCCAAGGGTCGTGATCGCAACCACCAGCATGCCATCCTTGGGTGCGGCGTGAAGCTGATTGCGAAATTCTGCATACATTGCTTCATCGACGCTACCCATGAGGCGCAATTGCGGGGCGGCGAGGATCTGGTCGGTAGAAATCTGTTCGGTCATGCACGACCAATGAGCTTGCCCAAGAAAGGGTCCTGCAGTCCGCTATAATCAGCGCCGACGCAGCCTGTCGGGGGTCAGTTGGTCTATCCGGTTTACTCCCATCAACTGCATGCCGCGGCGAATTTCGTCTTGCATCAGGCCGATGGCGCGATCCATTCCCGGCTCGCCCGCCGCTGCCAGCGCATAGAGATACATGCGTCCGCCACTGACCGCTTTTGCGCCGGTCGCCAGCGCCTTGAGAACATGGGTGCCACGCCGGACCCCACCATCGAGGATCACCTCTACCCGGTCGCCCACGGCCTGCACGATCTCGTCAAGCTGATCGAACGGGGTGCGGCTACCGTCAAGCTGTCTGCCCCCGTGATTTGACACCATGATGGCATCCACGCCGATGTCGGCAGCGCGGCGCGCATCGCCAACGGACATGATACCTTTGAGGCAGAAGGTGCCACCCCACTCGTCACGCAGATTTTCCGCCGCCTGCCAGTTGAGCGAGGGATCAAGCATGGTGTCGAAATAGTCTTGTATCGACAGCTTGGTATCAGTGCCGGTTGGAAGGTGCGGTTCAATATTGGGGAGGGCGAATTTCTCCCGGAACAGGAAATTGAGCGTCCATGGTGGATGTGCGGCGTAAGACAGCAGGTTCGATGCATTGATGCGGGGAGGGGAGCCAAAGCCGGTACGCTTGCACCGTTCCCGATTGCCTGAAACAATTGTATCCACCGTCAGCGCGATGGCATCAAACCTGGCGGCCTTCGCCTGCTCCACCAGTGCTGCGTTCAAACCTGCATCGAGATGATAATAATATTGCAGCAATTTCGGCCCGGAATAATTCGCGCCGATCTCTGCAAGGCTGACGGTGGACAGGCTGGAGATGCCGCACCACAACCCGTATTTTTCGGCCACTGCCGCGGTCGCACGTTCACCGTGCCAATGAAAAATGCGTTGCAGCGCTGTTGGGCTCAACATCAGCGGCAGCGCGCTTTTACGGCCCATAATGTTAATCGAAGTATCAAGATGCTGCCCACCGGCCAGCACATCGGGCACAAGATCAACTTCGTCAAAGGCGGCAGTATTGCGCGCCAGCGTCACTTCGTCATCTGCAGCGCCATCAATGTAGTGGAACACGGGATAGGGGAGCCGCCGCCGCGCCAAAGTGCGAAAATCGGCAACATTGTGACAGTCGGACAATTTGCGAATGTGACCAATACTCATATTCAGCAGGCCTAACCTGCCCGGCGCCGCTTCACCAGCGCAACAATTTGGGACCCATCAGCCAGCCGATGCCTGCCATAGCAAGAATTGGCAGGCAGTAGAACACAGCGAGATACAGCATCCCGCGTTCAGGACAGAAAGGGGCATAAGCGGTCATAGCCACCGCGCCGCCGAAAAGGCCCGCGACAAGGCCCGCACGCCGCAGTTTGACAGGGGCAAGCACGCGCATTGCAAAAGTGGCTCCGGCAAAGGCAAGCGGGCTAAGAATGGTCATCGCAGCTAGGCAGCGCGGCCATGTTTCGCCCGGAAAAGGCCAGGCATTGATTGATAGATCCAGCACCAGATCCCCGAAGATCAGTGCAAAGGGCAGGGTTAGAGCAGGCAGGATCCAGCCGCTTTTGCGCCCGGGCCGGCCCAGCGTCCACAAGGCAACTGGGGCAAGCAACACCAGCGTCAACGAAAAACCCCATTTGACCAGGATCGGGCCCAATCCGGCAATGGCCACGCCGGCAAAGGCACCGTCGATGATTAGCGCCACTGCCGCACAGGCCGCCGCCAGCACGATAACCAGCGGCAAGGCAAAGCGCCACGCATAGCCTGTATCGCGCGTCCCGCCTTCGCTGGCGAGCTGGTCCAATATCTTTTCGGTCCTGCTCATCTTTCCTGCTCTTGCACTATTTCCTTCAGGCGCAGCATCCCGCGATGCACCCGCAATTTCGTCGCGGATATACCAATTCCGATCCGCTGGCCCGCCTCGCGGCTGGTTAGCCCTTCGATATGTGTCAGACGTATCGCTTCCGCTTGTGTATCGGGCAATTCGCCAAGCAATGCGGCAATATCCATGCCTGCAAAACTGTCTGCCGCAACATCCATATCCACATCGTCATCGAACACCAGCCTGCTCCGGCCGCGCTTGCGAAACTGGTCTATCAGCTTATAATTTGCGATCGCATACATCCACGGTGTGACAGGACGTCCGGGGTCAAGCGTGTGGCGCTTTTCGTGCAAGGCGATCAGGCATTCCTGCAACACATCCTCCAATTCGTTATCGGCCCCGATCTTGCGCGCCAGCATTCGGCGAATGCGGCCCGATGCCTCGGTCAGAAACTGCCGATATGCACCGCGATCCCCCTCGCGCGCTGCCGCCATCAGGCGATCGAGGGTATCTGCGCCAAGCATATTCTGATCTTCTTTTCGTTTCATCTGGCTGCAAGGTTACACGGAGTTTCCGCATATATCATCCAGTTCCCCGCCAAGCGTGGCAGGCGGGAGACATCACGTCATCTTGCATTCACCGGCAATTCAGATTACAAATGTAATCGCAAGCACATGAGGCGTAGTCTGTCACGGAGGACATGATGACTGCGAAGGCGAGAAATTTCAGAAGTGACGATGGCATTTCCGGGGCTGAGCGTATCAGCGATGCCGAACATGCCGTGATGGAGGCATTGTGGCGCAAGAGCCCGCAATCCGCCGCCGATGTCTGCGATGCAGTATGCGCCGATCGCGGCTGGTCCATCCCTACCGTCAAGACATTGCTCTCGCGCCTTGTTGCCAAGGGCGCATTGGCGACCCATCCGGATGGCCGCCGCTTTCTCTATACTCCCCTGATCGAGCGGTCTGCCTATGTCGGCACCGAATCCAGGCGGCTGGTTGAACGGCTGTTCGGCGGCCGTGCTGCACCGCTTTTTGCGCATCTCGCCGAGAATGAGGCGCTGACACAGGATGACATTGCCGAGATTGAACGTCTGCTGCAGGAGATGAAGAAATGACCGGGTGGGACATGTCTTTTCTGAGCGACTGGATGATAGACACCTTTGTCTACACCGGTTTGCTGATCGCACTGGTGCTGGTGTTGCGCCGCCCTGTAGCCCGACATTTCGGCCCGCAGATAGCCTATGCGCTATGGGCGCTGCCGCTGCTGCGTCTAGTAATGCCTCCAATCACTCTGCCGGCATGGATGAAGCCCGATGAGGCGCCGATAGCAGGCGCAGTGGGTGATCCCGCTGCGCAATCCACACTTACCATCTTTGCTGATGTGCAGGTGTTGGTGAGTGACAGCGCCGGTGTAGCTGCACCAGTGGCGCTTGCAGCAGAGCCCGCGATATCACTAGGCGCGGTACTGTTGCCTATGTGGCTGGCAGGCGCGGCCATCTTCGTTGTATGGCGCATCCGCGATTATATCCGCATGCGCCGCGATTTGCTGGCTGATGTGCGTCCGGTGGGCGAAGCGGGGGGCGTGCGATTGGTGGAAACCAGCGTTGTCAGCGCACCGGTTGCCTTTGGCGTGTTTGACAAGGTCGTGGCCTTGCCACCCGGTTTCATGGCGCTGATAGATGTGGATGCGCGCGATATGGCAATCGCGCATGAGCTGACCCATCATACCGGAAATGATCTTCTCGCCAATATTGCAGCCCAGCCATTATTGGCTTTGCACTGGTTCAATCCTCTCGCTTGGTGGGGCTGGCGAGCGATGCGCAGGGATCAGGAGGCGGCGTGTGATGCGCGTGTCGTGGCCGGTTGTGCGCGGTCGGAAAGGGCTGCTTATGCGCGGGTGATTGTGGGCTTTGCTGCCGGTGAACATCTCGCGCTGGCCGCTCCGATGGCCTGTCCGGTGCTGGGCGAGAAGTCCATCATTCACAGGTTGAGGAGCCTCACAATGAGAGATATTTCCACCCGCCGCCGCCGCATTGGCATCGCGGCGATCACCACCACTGCGCTGGCTTTGCCGCTGACCGCTTCGATCAGCTACGCTCAGCCAGGACAGGATGCCGATGCGTCCGGTATTGAAACCGTCGATCCCGATGAAGATCAGCGAGAAATGCGGATAGAGCGCCATATTGTGCGTGATGGCGATAGCGATGAGAATATCGAATACGAAATTGAACGCATTGGCGATGGTGAACACAATGCCGCAGTGCATGTCCTGCACGAAGTTGAAGACGGTGCCGATGGCGAACGTCGCATTATCAGCCGCATCACTCGCAATGGCAAGCATGAGGGACTCACCGAAGAAGAGACTGAGCGGATGATGGTCGAAGTCGAAAGGCAACTCGCCAAAGCCGATGCCGATGTCAAAAGGGAGCTTGCCGATGTTGAGAGGCAGCTTGCCCAAGTTGGTCATGAGATGGAGCAGAGTATCCAGCTGGCGATGGAGCACAGGACACAAGCGGGACATCACGATGGCCTGGTCGTGGTAGAAGAAGGGCGGGAAGGCAGCCACATTATTGATGTGCGTTGCGATGGAGAAAATGCGACAGCGCAGCAGGATTTGAGCGATGGCCGCAGGGCAATGGTGATCTGCAACACTGCAATTCAGGCCAATGCTGCCCACGGCCTGCAAGCTGCAATGGGGGCCATATCCGGCAATAGCGCAATACCGCAGGATATTCGCGAGGACATCATTGAAGAGCTGGCGCGCGCGATCCAGGAGATTGAAAGCGCGCGGTCCGCCTTGCGCAGCCTATCTTTCCTCATGCCGTCCGAACCGCCTCCGCCCGCCCGCGCCGGCGCAACCAAGTCACGCCGCGCACCACCTGTTCCGCCTACGCCGCCCGCTTCAATTGCGCTGCGCTGGTCGGGGCGCTCGGTCCCTGCCTTGCGGGTAGAGTCCGCTCCTCCATTCGATCCGGCGGCAGATCCATTGGCTGTTCCTCACGCAGGTGAGGACCAATGCAGCGAAGCAAGCGCAATCGCTGCCGCGCGCATCCATGCTTAGTCGCAGCTTGGTGCGCAGCTAGCCTGCTTGCAGGATTTCTGCATCGCAGCGATCATCGTCAGCCGTTTCGACGCCCAGCCGCAGTGCTGCCATGCGTTGTTGGCTGGTGCCATGGGTAAAGTTCTCGCTGCTAACCCGTCCGCCGGTTAGCGTGTCATCGCCGATAGCGGCAGCGGCATTCATGCCTTCCTCGAAATCTCCGGGCTCGATGAGGTTGCGGTTCTTGCCTGCCCAAACGCCTGCATAACAATCCGCGTGCAGTTCCATCATCACTTGCAAGCGGTTACGCGCGCCCGAATTTTGTGATTGCGCGCTGCGGATCTGATCGGAAATGCCGGTGACGGTCTGGATGTGGTGGGCATATTCATGCGCCATTACATAATACCGCGCAAAATCGCCGCCCGCGCCAAGCTGGCGCTGCATGGTGTCGTAAAAGCTGGTGTCGATATAAATACCCTCGTCAGCCGGGCAGTAAAACGGTCCTGCCGCGCTGGTCGCGCTGCCGCAACCCGATCGCACGCTGTCCGAATAGAACCACAGCTTGGGCTGGCGGAATGCGTCGCCCGCGCCTGCCTCCTGAAAACGCTGCGCCCATGTCTGGTCGAGGTTTGAAAGCGCGTTGCAGGCTTCCATCGCATATTGATTATCGTCGCAGATTTCGGCTGCGCTTTCACCCGCGCCGCCTTGCTGCTGCTGCGGAATGCCGCCCTGTGTACCTTCCATCGTGCCCAGCATCTGGGCGGGGTCCACGCCGAAAATCAGCGCGCCGATCAGCACGACCACGATACCGCCGCAGCCCAGCTTGCCCCCGGGCATGCCCCCGCCGCCGCCCGATCCGCGACCGACCCTGATATTATTGGCATTGAACGGTTTGAGCCTCATCGAAATCCTCCGGGCACATGGCCTTGATCTGGTTTTTTGTTGGACCCTTCAGGCAAGGCCATTAGGACAATGGTGAATCCAACACCTATGGAGAAGCAAATGTTCCTCGAAGGCAAGCGCGCACTTGTAACCGGCTCCACCTCGGGCATTGGCCTCGCTATCGCCCGCGCTCTGCATGCAGAGGGGGCCGATGTCATTTTGAATGGCTTTGGCGATGCGGAAGAGATCGCGCAACTTTGTGAGGAGATGGGTGCCACGCATTCGGGCGCGGACCTCACCGATGTGTCTGCCATAGAAGGTATGATGAAGGATGCGGGCGGGGTGGATATCCTCGTCAACAACGCCGGGATGCAGCATGTTGCCCCCATCGATGAATTTCCCGTGGCCAAATGGGACGGGATCATTTCGCTCAACCTGTCCGCCGTGTTTCACACCGCGCGCCTTGCCGTGCCGCATATGAAAAGCGCCGGCTGGGGCCGTATCATCAACACCGCCAGCGCGCATTCGACCACCGCCAGCCCGTTCAAGGCCGCTTACGTTGCCGCAAAGCACGGCATTGCCGGGCTGACAAAGACGCTGGCGCTGGAGCTGGCAGAACAGAACATCACTGCCAATTGCATCAGCCCAGGTTATGTCTGGACGTCTCTGGTCGAAGGCCAGATCCCTGACACGATGAAGAGCCGTGGATTGACCCGTGAAGAGGTCATCAATGACGTGCTGCTTGAACGCCAGCCGACCAAGAAATTCGTCCAGCCATCGGATGTGGCAGCGATGGCCGTATTCCTGTGCGGTGATGCGGCGCACAACATAACCGGCGCAAATTACGAAATCGATGGCGGCTGGACAGCCCAATAGGTCGAATATCACTGCCGCCCCCCTAGCGATTGCCACACAGTGCGGTTACATGGGCCGCCACGAATCATCCGACACAAGAAGTGGCAACCCCAATGCAAATCGTAACCGGCCTAACTTTCGATGACGTCCTGCTGAAGCCGGCCGAAAGTGATATCGTGCCCAGCCAGGCAAGCACGAAAACGCAGCTGACACGCGACATCGCACTCAACATTCCCGTGCTGTCGGCAGCGATGGACACGGTGACTGAAAGCGAAATGGCAATCGTCATGGCGCAAATGGGCGGCATCGGCGTGCTGCACCGCAATCTGACCATAGAAGAGCAATGCGCGGCGGTGCGCCGGGTCAAGCGTTTTGAAAGCGGCATGGTGGTCAACCCCATCACGATCACGCCCGATGCGACCTTGGGCGATGCGCAGACATTGATGGAGCAGCACAATATCAGCGGCATTCCCGTCACTGCGCCAGACGGCACGCTGGTAGGCATTCTCACCAATCGCGATGTGCGCTTTGCCGATAACCTTGCCCAGCCGGTGAAGGAGCTGATGACTAGCGAAAACCTCGCCACCGTAAGCGAAGGTGTGACGCAGACCGAGGCGCGCAAGATCCTGCACCAGCGCAGAATTGAAAAACTGCTGGTGGTGGACAAGGCCAATCGCTGTGTCGGCCTCATTACGGTCAAGGATATCGAAAAGGCGGTGCTCAACCCCGATGCGACCAAAGATATTGGCGGACGCCTGCGCGTGGCTGCGGCAACCACGGTCGGCGACAAGGGTTTCGAGAGGACAGAAGCGCTGGTCGATGCCGAGTGTGATGTTGTCATCATCGATACAGCACATGGCCATAACCACGCCGTTGCCGAGGCTGTGGCCCGCGTGAAGAAGCTTTCGAACAGCGTGCAGGTGGTGGCCGGCAACGTTGCGACGGCAGAAGCGACCAAGGCGCTTGTCGATGCAGGTGCGGACGCGGTGAAGGTTGGCATCGGGCCCGGCAGTATTTGCACGACCCGTATCGTCGCCGGGGTCGGCGTGCCGCAGCTTACCGCGATTATGGATGCCGCAAGCGCATCCGGCGATGTGCCGATCATCGCTGATGGCGGTCTTCGCACAAGCGGCGATGCGGCCAAGGCGCTGGCGGCAGGCGCATCGACCGTGATGGTAGGCAGTCTGCTGGCAGGAACCGAAGAAGCACCCGGAGAAACGTTCCTCTATCAAGGCCGCTCTTACAAATCCTATCGCGGCATGGGCAGTGTCGGCGCGATGGCGCGCGGTAGTGCGGATCGCTATTTCCAGCAGGATATCAAGGATCAGATGAAGCTGGTGCCCGAAGGGATTGAAGGGCAGGTGCCTTACAAGGGGCCTGCGCGCGATATTGTTCACCAGCTGGTGGGCGGCGTGAAGGCGGCGATGGGCTATACGGGCAGCGCAACGATTGCCGAGCTTCAGTCACGCGCGCAATTCATCCAGATTACCAATGCAGGCCTCTCGGAAAGCCACGTCCATGATGTGAGCATTACGCGCGAAGCCCCGAATTACCCGACTCGCTAGGGTTTATGGAAATTTTCATCCCCTTCATGTTGTTTTTCCTCGACTGGAAAGATGGCGCACCAGAATTGACCCGTCACCCCGCTGTCTATCAGGATGAGCAGGCTTGCCGTGCCGCTGGCTCTACGATCTTGCCTGATCGCGGCGAAGATGCAGGAGATGCCCGTTTCTTTTGCATCGCCATGCCTGACAGGGAAGAATTTGCGCGTCTGATGCAGGACATCGAAACGCAACACGTCGCCCGGCGCGACATGCGGGATGCCGAAGGCAGCCCTACCGAACTGCGCCCGACGCCATGACCCCTTCTGCCCGGGTTCAGGCCGCCATTGAAATCCTTGACGGAATCATCACAGCAGCGCGCGGGCAGGGACCGCCTGCAGACCGATTGATTGCGCAATGGTTCAAGGATCACCGCTTCGCGGGATCAAAGGATAAACGCGCCATTCGTGAGCTGGTCTATGATGCAATTCGCGCCTGTGGGCCTGTCCCTTCCAGTGGCCGCGCAGCCATGCTGGGGCTGGCCGAGGAACAGGCAGATTTACGCGATCGGTTCGACGGGTCGAACTATGGCCCTGCTGCCATCGAAGAAGATGAATCGGTTGCGGCGGGCGGTATTGCGCCCGAATGGCTGGAAAACCTGCTGATTGCATCAACTGTCGGCGAAGATGAAGCAAAAGGCCTGCTTGCCCGCGCGCCGCTCGATACACGTATCAATCGCGTCAAATTGCCTGCCGGGTCAGATGGCATCCCTGAAGGCGGAGAAGCCTTGCCACTTCCCGATGCACTGCGGTTTCCTGCGGGCACGCAGGTCATGACATGGGAGGCGTGGAGCGCGGGCCTGATCGAGGTGCAGGATCTCGGCAGTCAGCTTGCTTGCGCTGCTGTAGGCGCGGCTCCGGGCGACAGCGTGATAGATCTGTGCGCAGGGGCGGGCGGCAAGACGCTGGCACTTGCTGCCGCGATGGCGAATGACGGCACGCTGGTGGCCGCCGACACCGATCGGCGCCGTCTGTCGCAGCTTCCTCCCCGTGCCGAACGCGCTGGCGCACGGATAGCCGAGACATTGCTTCTTGACCCGGGGCAAGAAGCACAGGCGCTTGAAAGCTGGCAGGGCAGGGCGGATCATGTGCTGGTTGACGCGCCGTGTTCGGGTACGGGCACATGGCGGCGCAATCCTGAAGCGCGCTGGCGGATCACGCCAAAGGAATTGGAAAAGCTTGTGCAGGTGCAGGCGCGGCTGTTGCGGCTGGCGGCAACGCTGGTGAAGTCCGGTGGCCACGTCACCTATGTCACCTGCTCATTGCTAGATGACGAAGGCAAGAACCAGATCGACGCTTTTCTGGCCGAAAACCCCGATTGGCGGGCGGATATGGCTGAATTGCCGCTTGGCACGCCACATGGTGCTGGAGTGCGGCTGTTCCCCTCCACGCATGGAACGGACGGGTTTTTCATCGCACGTATAGGAAGGCCGTGATACGAAGGAGATAGATGGACGCACTTACCGCCTCTACCCCGTCCACGCTCAAGGAGTTTCTCATGCGTTTCGGACCCGCCGCCGCCGCCCTTTCGCTTTTTGTCGCCGTCAGTTCGAGTGTTGGCAATGCGAGCGATTATGCGCCGGATCCTCGGGCAGAGACGCTGGTGGCCGATGGGCAGGCGCAATTGGCAATGGGTGATACACAGGGCGCGATTGACGCGTATGAAGCCGCGCTGGCAATCGATCCAGGCTTCACCGATGTCTATCTTGAACTGGCAGAGGCCGCGCGCGCAGACGGTCTGCAGGGCAAGGCGATCCGTTATTACCGCGAGGCGCGTGAACGCGATCCGGAAAATCTCGCCGCAATTACGGGCGAGGGTGAGGCGCTGGTCGAGAAGGGAGCCATCAGCGCGGCGCGCGAAAACCTCTCCATTCTGCAAAGCATGTGCGGCGATGGCTGCGTCGAGGCATTGGAACTCTCCGCTGCGATTGATCGCGGGCCCGCTCTGGTGACGGCAGAGGTCGTGTCACCCGATGAGGACGTGACGCAGAACTAGGCCAGTCGGCCTTCAAACGCTGCAAGCACTGCTTCATAGACCGGCTTTTTGAACGGCACGATCAGTTCGGGAAGCAGTTCGGGCGCGACCCATTTCCATTCGCAGAATTCAGGATGCTTATGCGCCTCGAGATCAATGTCCGTATCCACTCCTGTAAAGCGGACGAGATACCAATTCTGCCGCTGGCCCTTATATTTACCGCCCCACAGCTTTCCGCGCAGTTCGGGCGGTAGATCGTAATAGAGTTCGTCTTCCATGCGGTGCACGATTTCCAGATGGCGCGGTTGCAGACCGGTTTCCTCACCCAGTTCGCGCAACATCGCCGTGTCGAGATCTTCACCATCGTCCACGCCGCCCTGCGGCATCTGCCACCAGTCGCCTTCCTTATTGTCGATACGCTTGCCGACGAAAACATCGCCATCCGTATTGAAAAGCATGGTGCCCACACAGGGGCGATATTGCAAGTGATCGGTCTGTGTCATGCCGGACGATGTAGCCGGTGCGGTGGGCGGGTGAAAGCCACCTATTGCGGGACGGACAGAAAAACTTGATTGTCTGTGGCGTTTTACGCCCTTAGGTGGCACGTCCTTAACAACGCCGAACAGCGCCGCAATTCATGGCGCGGCAGGATGTAGAATGATGGCAACTCAGACGGTCCCAGAACGACCCGATCTTTCAGGACAGGACGCGATCACTGTTCGTTTCGCTGGCGACAGCGGCGATGGAATGCAATTGACCGGCGGGCAATTTACCCTGTCCACCGCGCTGGCGGGCAATGATCTTGCGACCTTCCCCGATTTTCCCGCAGAAATCCGCGCCCCGCAGGGCACGCTGTTTGGCGTTTCAGCTTTCCAGATCAACTTTGGCAGCCGTGAAATCGATACTGCAGGTGATGCGCCTGATGTGCTGGTGGCGATGAACCCGGCAGCGCTAAAGGTGAATTTGGCCGCACTCAAGACAGGTGGCCTGGTGATTATCGACACGGGCGAATTCACCAAGCGCAATCTCGAAAAGGCCAAATATGACAGCAATCCGCTGGAAGATGGCAGCCTTGCCAAATGGGACGTGCTGGCCTTCGATATTTCCGCTCTCACAATTGAGGCGGTAAAGGAATTCGGGCTGGGCAATAAGGATGCGCTGCGGTCCAAGAACATGTGGACGCTTGGTCTGGCATTGTGGATGTTCGACCGCGATCGGCAGCCGTTAATTGACTGGCTTAATGCCAAATTCGCCAAGAAACCGGACATCGCTGCAGCCAATATTGCGGCGCTCAACGCGGGCCATGCCTATGGCGAAACGGCAGAGCTTTCCGGCCCGCTCAAGCAGGTCAGCATGCCGCCTGTTGAAAGCGCGCCCGGGCTGTATCGCACGATCACCGGGGCAGAGGCGGTCTCGCTCGGCCTTGTTGCCGGCGCACAGTTGGCCGAACTGAAAGTGTTCTTTGGCGGCTATCCGATTACGCCCGCCAGCGCGATCCTGCATCATCTGGCGCGGCTGAAAGAATTTGGTGTCATCACCTTCCAGGCGGAAGACGAGATTGCCGCAATTTGCGCTGCCATCGGCGCATCCTATGCCGGCCAGCTCGGCATTACGTCGTCATCAGGTCCCGGCATCGCTCTCAAGGGAGAGGCGATGGGTCTGGCGATCATGGTGGAATTGCCGCTTGTGATCGTCAATTCCCAGCGCGGCGGCCCATCCACCGGCCTTCCGACCAAGACCGAGCAGAGCGATCTCTACCAAGCAGTCTATGGCCGCAATGGCGATGCGCCGATGCCGGTGATTGCTGCATGCAGCCCTGGCGATGCGTTTGAAGTTGCCATTGAGGCGTGCCGCATGGCTACCCAGTATATGACTCCGGTCATGCTGCTGACGGATGGCTATATCGCCAATGCGGCAGAGCCGTGGATGGTGCCCGATCCGGAAAGCTTCACTCCGTTTCCCGCAAAATTCATGGACAGTCTGCCCGATGGCGAGACGTTCCTGCCTTACGAGCGCGACGCGAAGGGTGCGCGCCCGTGGGTCAAGCCTGGCACGCCTGGCCTGACACACCGCGTCGGCGGCATCGAAAAGCACGAGTTGACCGGCAATATCGATTATTCGCCCGACAATCATCAGGCGATGACCGAAGCGCGCATGAACAAGGTGCACGGCATGATGGTGCCTGATCAGGGTGTCGCGCTGGGCGAGGCCACTGGCGATCTGGCGGTCGTTGGCTGGGGCAGCACCTTTGGTCCGATCCATCAGGCAGTGCGCCGGGCGATCAGGGATGGTCGCAAGGTCAGCCATATCCATGTGCGCCATATCTGCCCGCTGCCCGCCAATCTGGGCGAGCTTCTGGCAGGGTTCGATCATGTGCTGGTGCCCGAAATGAACACCGGACAATTCAAGACTGTGCTGCGCGACCAATTGCTGATTGATTGTGAAAGCCTGACCAAGACCAGCGGCCAACCCTTTGCCATCAGCGAGCTTGAAGATGCTATCGGCGTTTATTTCGACGGCATTTCGGGTAATGAAGGCGGGCAGGTTGATGTGAATGACGAGCAATTGCCCAGCCCCGAAGGAGGCGAAGAATGAACGCTCCTGTAAAGATTGAAACCACGCTGAAGGATTGGGAATCCGATCAGGAAGTACGCTGGTGCCCCGGCTGCGGTGATTATGCGATATTAAAGGCCGTGCAGCGCACCTTGCCGCAACTTGGCTGTGATCCGGCAAACACCGTATTTGTCAGCGGGATCGGCTGCTCCAGCCGCTTCCCCTATTACATCGAAAGCTACGGCTTCCACACGATTCATGGCCGCGCGCCCGCCTTTGCCACCGGCATCAAGCTGGCCAATCCCGATCTGGATGTGTGGCTGGTGACGGGCGATGGTGATGGCCTGTCCATCGGCGGCAACCACATGATGCATGTGCTGCGGCGCAATGTGAACATGCAGATCATGCTGTTCAACAACGAGATTTACGGCCTCACCAAGGGGCAGGCATCACCTACCAGCCGGATCGGCACGCCCAGTCCTTCAACACCGGGCGGTTCTATCGACCGGCCGGCCCAACCATGTGCATTTGCATTGGGATCGGGTGCCCGTTTCGTGGCGCGCGGGTTTGATGTGTCGAAAAAGCTTCCCGAAGTGTTGAGCGCCGCCCATGCGCATAAGGGCGCTGCCTTCATCGAGATTTTCCAGAACTGCATCGTCTACAATAAGGACGTATTCCATGATTTCGCGGCGCCCAAGGGTGCTGAAGACAATCAGCTGTGGCTGGAAAACGGCCAGCCGATGTTGTTTGCCAAGGGCGAGAAGGGCATCACGCTTGATCGTGACCTGCTTGAACTCAGGGTCGTCGACGTGGTCGATGGCGATTGGGAGGCAGCCGGGGTGATCGTGCACAATGTCACCAACCGATCCATCGCCCACATGCTGGTGGAATTGCCTTTTGGCGAATATCCGATGGCACTGGGCGTCCTGTATGATGATCCTCGTCCTTCGTTCGAGGAAACTACGGTGGCGGAGAATGAACGTTTGAGCCAAGGGAAGAAACCCGATTTGGGCGCATTGCTGGCCAAGGGGCAGACATGGACAGTGGACGGAACCGCGCAGGACCCTGTCTGATCGCAGCCTGACAGGTGGATAATCTTACCCACTCACTCGTCGGCGCGTTGATCGGGCAGGCGGGGCTGAAGAAAAAGACCGGCCTCGCAATGCCCGCGCTGATTATCGGTGCAAACCTGCCCGATGTGGATGCTGCGTGTTTCTTCTGGCTGGAAGGGACGGAACATCTCGCCTTCAGGCGCGGCATAACGCATGGGCCGATCGCGCTCTTACTGCTCCCATTGGTGCTGACCAGCCTCCTTTGGGGGTGGGACCGATGGCAAACCAGTCGCGGCAAACGCCCCGCAGCGCGGCTGCCCGTGCATTTTGGCTGGCTTTACGCACTTGGCCTTATCGCGGCTTTGACGCATCCCGCGCTCGATTGGCTGAATGTCTATGGCATCCGCCTGCTGGAGCCATTTTCGAGCCGTTGGTATTATGGCGATGTGCTGTTCATTATTGATGTGTGGCTATGGCTCTTGATGGGGGCGGGGCTGTGGCTGTCATTGCGGCGCGAAAAGCGCGGGGGTGACTGGCAGCGGCTGGCGCGCAATGTGCTGGGACTGGCTGCTCTTTATATCGTGGCGAACTTCGGAATTTCGCAGGTGGACAGGATGCAAAACACATCCTTTGTGGAGACGATAAGTTCCCCGCCGCCGCTGGCTTTCTGGCAGCGTGAGAGCATTGGCGTTGGCGGTTCCGGCAGCTTTTTCAGAGATGGGGAAAGGGTGGGCAATGCCCCGATTTCGTCCTGCGATCTTGCGGCAGCTCGCGCGCAAAGCAGCCAGGTCGATGCCTTCTTGTTCTGGAGCCGTGCGCCGGTGCTGGATCGACTGGACGATGGAAGATGGCGACTATCCGATGCGCGCTATTATCCGATGCAGCAGGGTAATTTCAAAGTAATCCTGCCCGAAGGTCTGTGTTCGGAACATCCCGCACGCTGATAAGGTTATTCTCCTGAGCAAAGGGGAAGCTATTGACCGATCCGCAAATTGTCTGGCTGAGGCGCGACCTGCGCCTGAGAGATCATGCCGCTTTCACCGCTGCCGCGCAGGCGGGGCCAGTCATCCCTGTTTATGTTCTCGATGATGAGACGCCTGCGGACGGGCGTTATGACCGCCGGATGGGCGGGGCCACCCGCTGGAGGCTGCATCATGCGCTCGGACGACTTTCGGATGACCTTGGCCGGCACCGTTCCAAACTGATCCTGCGACGCGGCAGGGCTGCGGAGGAAATATGCAGCCTGGCCAGCGAAACCGGCGCGAAAACTGTTCACGTCCTGCATCATTACGAACCGTGGTGGGTCAAGGCGCAGGATGAATTGGGCGCGGCGCTGGACCTGCAATTGCACGATGGCAATTACCTGCTGCCACCCGGCACGGTGACGACGGGATCGGGCACTCCGTACAAAATTTATACTCCGTTCAAAAACGCGATGTTCAAGATCATCGACGGTTTCGACATCTTGCCTGAGCCGGAAATCAGCTCTCCTGAAAGCTGGCCCGAGAGCGATGACCTTGCGCATTGGGACTTGCTGCCAAGCAAGCCGGATTGGGCTGGGGGCATGCGAGAATTCTGGGGTGATCAGCACGGCACACGCGCCGCGATGGAGCGGTTTGACACCTTCCTCAATGTCGTTTTCGAATATGACGATGATCGCAATTTGCCTGCCGATGATGCGACCAGTCGCATGTCGCCGCACCTGCATCACGGCGAAGTCTCCCCACGCATGTTGTGGGAGACGATGAACCGGCTCCGCAGTGACGGCGCAACCACTTTTCGGGAAGAATTGGTATGGCGCGACTTTGCACAGAATATCATCTGCCAGTTCCCATGCTATACCGAGGAATCCTATCGGGATGGCTATGACGATGCCATCTGGCGCAATCCCAATCGCGGCCATCTGATTGCCGAGGAACTGGAGGCATGGAAGCGCGGGCGCACGGGTTATCCCATCGTCGATGCCGGAATGCGCGAATTGTGGGGCGCAGGCTGGATGCACAATCGCGTCCGCATGATTACCGCCAGCTTTCTCATCAAACATTTGCTGATCGATTGGCGGCACGGCGAGCGATGGTTCTGGGATACGCTGGTTGATGCCGATTACGGGTCCAATGGGACGAACTGGCAATGGGTTAGCGGAACCGGCGTCGATTCCAGCATGTTCGTCCGCATCATGGCCCCGCTCAGCCAGAGCGAGAAATTCAACGCGGGCGATTATATCCGTAAATGGGTGCCCGAACTCGCTGATCTGGACGACAAGGCGATCCATGATCCCGAGGCGCATGGCTGCAGGCCGGATGATTATCCCGCCAAATTGATCGGTCACGGGGAGGCACGCGAGCGAGCATTGGCGGCTTATCGGAAAAACAAGAGCTAGGCAGCCTTGCTGCTTCATCGACCCTTGGCCATATAGGCGAGCATGGACGCTGGTCAGGCAAGAGGTGGTCAGCTGCTCGAAAGCGGGCAGCGATACGGATCGGAACCAGGCCTGCTGGCGCGCATCTTTGCCCCGGCAGCAGCACGTCTGCTTGATCGAATGGATGCGGGGCTGGCGCGCGGCACGCTGTGTGCGATACTTCCCGATGGCGCCAGCCGCAAACTGGGTGGGCGCGCAGCAGGTTTTGAATGCGAAGTAACCCTGCACGATTGGCGCGGCTTGCTGCGCGTTGCGACCAATGGTTCGGTCGGTCTTTACCAGGCGTGGGACGCGGGCGAATGGTCCAGCCCCGATCCTGTCAGCATGTTTGCGCTGTTTGTCGATAATGCCGATGTGTTGGGTGATATGGCGAGGGCCAAGGGGCCGTGGCGCTGGGCGGCCAAGGCGCTGCACGCGCTAAACCGCAATACAAAGCAGCAGGCCGAGCGCAACATCCACGCGCATTACGATCTGGGCAATGATTTCTACGCCGCATGGCTTGATAGGACAATGAGCTATTCCAGCGCCTATCGCGTGATGGACGATGATCTGGAGGCTGCACAGAAGGGCAAGTGGGACCGGCTTGCACAGCGCATAGGCACGCCTGAAACCCTGCTGGAAATCGGCTGCGGCTGGGGCGCGCTTTCGGGTTATTTCGCCGAACAGGGCAGCAGCGTCGATGCCATCAGCCTGTCTGAAGCGCAATTGGCATGGGCCCGCCAGCAATATCCCGATGTACAGTTTATCAAGCAGGACTACCGCGATACAACCGGGATGTTCGATGCCATTGTCAGCGTGGAAATGGTGGAGGCTCTGGGCCGCGAATATTGGCCGACCTTCATGGATTGCATAGCGCGCAACCTCAAGCCCGGCGGACGGGCCGCGATCCAGTTCATCGCGCTAAGGGACGATCTGTTCGATGCTTACGCCAAGAGCGCGGATTTCATCCAGGCTTATGTCTTTCCCGGCGGTATGCTGATCCGCACAAGCGAATTTCGCCGTTTGGCAGAGGAGCGCGGCTTGGCATGGCAGGACCAGGAGGATTTTGACCTCGACTATGCCGAAACGCTCAGATTATGGCGCGAACGGTTTGACAATGCCGTCGAAACCGATGCCTTGCCAGCTGGATTTGATCGCCGCTTCTGTGATCTCTGGCGCTTTTACCTGATGTATTGCGAAGGCGGATTTCGCGGGGGAAGCATCACCGTCAGCCAGGTAACGTTAGTCAAAGGGCGGAAGCAGGGCGCATGAAGAAATGGGTGGTCGGCAAGCTTATGCTGTTGTTGGCGGTGGGCGGCATCAGCTTTGCCATGCTGGATGATGATCAGCGCGCACTCATCGCCAATATGCCGACAGACCGCGATGTGCTGTTCTGGCCTGAAGAGACGCGCAATGCCGCATTCCGTGCGCTCGACGCGTTCCCCGCGCTGGCTGATGCGCGGGTGATCGAAGCGGGCGAGGCAACCTATCCATTGCCCGATGGCGCACCGCTGGAGCTGGGCGAGTTTGATCTCGATGCCTTCATGACCTCGCAAAACAGTGCCGCCATCGTGGTTGTGCATGATGGCAAGGTCGTGCTGGAACGATACGGACTGGATTTCAGCGCCGAAGGCAAATGGACCAGCTTTTCTGTGGCTAAGAGCCTGACCTCTACCCTCGTCGGCGCAGCTATTGCCGATGGCTATATCGACAGCCTTGACGATCCGGTGAGCAAATATCTGCCCGACATGCGCGGTTCTGCTTATGACGCGGTAACAATCCGCCAACTTCTCACCATGAGTTCGGGTGTACGCTGGAGTGAGGATTATTCCGATCCCCAAAGCGATGTCGCACGTTTCCCCGAACATGTGCCCGAAGATGACGGCGTCGATGCGCTGATCGATTACATGCGCCAATTGCCACGCGAAGTGGAGCCGGGGACGCGCTGGCTGTATAACACCGGCGAAACCAACCTCATCGGCGTTCTGGTTCGCGAAGCGACGGGCAAGAACCTTGCTGATTATCTTTCCGAAAAGGTCTGGGCACCTTTTGGAATGGAGCAGGATGCGACGTGGCTGTTAAGTAGTTCCGGCAGCGAGATCTCCGGTTGCTGCATTCAGGCGGCCACGCGCGATATGGCGCGTTTTGGCCTGTTTGCGATGGGCGGGGGCATGGCTGGCGGAAAGCGCGTCGTGCCTGAAGGATGGTTTGACGAAGCAACACGGCCCGCCTTCGAAACGGGCCGTTTCGATAGGGGTTACGCCTATCAATGGTGGACCTACCCCGGCGATGCCTATGCCGCTAGCGGATTGTTCGGACAGGGAATTTTTGTCGATCCACAGCGCAATCTCGTGATTGCCACCAATTCCAACTGGCGCCAGTCCACGGGGAATGACGGGTCGGGCGCCGAGCGTAATCGCTTTTATGCGGCCGTTCAGGCCGCCATCGATGTACGCCGCGGCAAAGATGGCACACGTGTCGGTGCGCCGGCTGAACCCATGGTAAGGTGAATGTTCCGGTAGTAATATTTTTACGCTGGTCCGCTAGGCACTTGGCGTGGTCGAACTTCATCCAGAACCCCTCGTCGGCACCCATTCGGTGACCCCCGTCCTGCTCGTCATCGGCACGCGGCCCGAAGCGATCAAGATGCTCCCGGTCGTGCGCGCCTTGCGCGCGGTGCCCGGAGTGGATCTGAAGGTCGTCACGACCGGCCAGCATCGCCAGATGCTGGATCAGGTGTTTGCGGTCTTTGGCGAGCAACCCGATATCGACCTTGATCTGATGACACCGGGGCAATCCCTGGGTGCGATCACGGCGCGGGTCATGCGCGAAATGGAAATGCTGATCGCGCAGCACCAGCCCGGCCTCGTCTTGGTGCATGGCGATACGACCTCTGCCATGGCCGCCGGGCTTGCCGCTTTCTACGCACATGTGCCGCTCGGCCATGTCGAGGCAGGACTGCGCAGTCACGACATCCAGCGCCCTTGGCCAGAGGAATATAACCGCATTTCAATCGACGCCGTGGCCGATTTGCTGTGGGCACCCACCAGCATCGCGGCGAAAAATCTGCACAATGAACGCCCTGAGAAACGCGGCACGCAGCGCCACATCGAAGTCACCGGTAATTCGGGCATCGATGCGCTTCTGCATGTCGCCGCTGGACTGAAGGGCGATGAACTTGCGTCGATAGATGTCACGCTTGATCCGGCGAAGAAGCTGGTGCTTGTTACCGGCCACAGACGCGAAAGTTTTGGCGACGGTTTTGCCCGTATCTGCGATGCGCTGGTTGAACTCGCGGCGCGCGGCGATACGCAAATCATCTACCCTGTCCATCTCAATCCGCAGGTGAAGAATGTGGTCGAGGCGAGACTGGGCAATACCTCTGCAATCCACCTCATCCCCCCGGTTGATTATGTGCAGATGGTGGCGATGATGCAGGCAGCGCACTTCATTCTTACCGATAGCGGCGGCATCCAGGAAGAAGCTCCGGCGCTGGGTAAACCCGTGCTGGTAATGCGCGACGTGACAGAGCGGCCCGAGGCCGTAGCTACGGGCGTGGCGCAGCTTGTCGGCACCGAAGTCGATGGCATCATGGCGGCAGCAACGCGGCTTCTTTCAGAACCCGACCATTACGAACGTCGCGCCAAGAAGGTGTTTCCATACGGCGATGGCTCGGCAGCTGAAAAGATCGCGCGCTCAGTCAGCCAGTTTCTAAAGGCGCAGCAGGCCGCGAAGGAGCCGGCGCAATGAAAATCTGCACCGTAGGGCTTGGCTACATCGGCCTGCCGACGGCTGCCATGCTGGCGAGCCGCGGGCACGAGGTGATCGGCCTCGATGTGAACGAAACCGTGGTCGATGCGGTCAATGCCGGGCAGGCGCATTTTCAGGAACCGGATCTCCAGATGTTACTGTCCGCTGCGGTGGATACAGGCCGCCTGCGCGCGACTACCACGCCCGAAGCCGCCGACTATTTTGTCATCGCTGTGCCGACACCAATGGTGAACGAAGGGCCGGACATGGCTTTTGTGGAAGCGGCCGCGCGCACGATTGCGCCGGTGCTGGCCAAGGGCAATGTGGTTATCCTTGAATCCACCTCTCCTGTCGGATCGACAGAGCGGCTGGCGGCGATTTTCGCAGAGGAACGCCCTGACCTCATGTTCCCGCGTTACCGCGATGAAGACCGCGTGGCGGACGTGGCGCTGTGCCATTGCCCCGAACGTATCCTGCCCGGACAAATGCTGCGCGAACTGGTCAGCAATGATCGCATCATCGGCGGGCTGACGATGGATTGCGCGCAAAAGGCGGCGCGGCTTTACCAGACCTTCGTGATGGGCACATGTTACGTTACTGACAGCCGCGTGGCGGAATTGTGCAAGCTTTCCGAAAACGCCTATCGCGACGTCAACATTGCTTTTGCCAATGAACTTTCGATCATCTGCGACAAGCTGGGCACCGATGTGTGGCAGGTGCGCGAATTGGCCAACCAGCATCCGCGCGTGAATATCCTCATGCCGGGCGCAGGGGTGGGCGGGCATTGCATCGCGGTCGATCCGTGGTTCATCGTTTCGAGCGCGCCCGATGAAGCGCGCCTGATCCGCACCGCGCGCATCGTCAACGATGACAAGCCGCACCGCGTGGTCGAACAGATCCGTGTGCTGGCCGACAGGTTCAAAGTGCCGACGATTGCCTGTTACGGCATCACCTACAAACCCGATGTGGACGACGTGCGCGAGAGCCCTGCCCTGGAAATCGTCGAGCAGATCGCGGGCATCGAGGGCGCGCAAGTGCTGGTGGTAGAGCCTAATCTGTCCGCCTTGCCCGCATCGCTCGCCAAGCACCCGAACGTGCGCCTCGTTTCTTCGGACGAGGCACGCGAAGCGGCCGATATCGTCACCTTCCTCGTCGGCCACCGCCAGTTCAAGCGGCTGGAAGGCGACAGCTATCTGTCAAAAGCCGTGGTCGATACCACGGGCATGTTCTCCACCCGCAAGGCGAGGGCGGTAGAGCGGGATTAAAAGTCTTCGCAAGGGCGGGATGATCGCGGGGCGAATGGAGCTGGCGGACTGTCTTGCGCAACCGGTTCAGCCTCAAGAACTATTACTCATCAGACACCTTGGGAGGAGAGGCGCTGATGGGGCCGACCCAAAAGTATCCGTCGTAGCTGGCCGCCTCTTGCTGCCCTGAAGTCGAATAAACTTCGATAAAAGGCTCGCGTGCAAACGCCGCGTTGCCCGAAGTGTCATGTGCACCGCACTCAATGTCTTCATCGCGAACCGGCTGGCCGAGTTCGGTCACGACATCTTGCTTCAATAGGCAATTCCAGCTCGTTCCGTCGCCGTAGCGCATGTTGAGCGACACGACTTCGCCATATTGCGAAAGGCGGCGCGCCATCGGATCAACGACGATGCCTCTTGAATCGAGAGGTTGTGTGCGAGCATGGAAATTGCCGACCAGAACGAGCACGCGGTCATAACCGCCAGCAGAAGCGGCATCTTCTATGTTTTCAGCTTGCGCCGCTTCGTGGGGACCTTGGCCGGGCAGGTCGGCGAAGCGGCGGTATTGTTCTTCATCCCGCATCCCGTTGAACGCAACGATATCGATGGGCAGACCTTGCTCTTTCAGCGTGTGCAGGTCGCTGATCATGTCGAACATGGCTTCGCTGGCTACACCATCTGAACGCCCGGCCCAGCCTATGCCGACAAGGGCCTGCGCGAATTCGTGACGCGGAGCCATCCATGCGGTCTGGAGCGTTTCATTGTCCGTCGCGCTTTGTTCGATTGCGACTAAAATCCGTTCGTCATGCATGGCGAGGGCACAGGCCAGCGAGCCGACAAATCGGGGCCCCTGCTCTGTCCCATGCAATTCACCGAAAACGACAAAGCGAGGCTGGCGCTCGGCTACATCGTGCCACCCTGCCGGCAATTGGCACCCCGGTTCCTCATTTGCGGACGCTGAGGATTGCGTAGCAACAGGCGATGCGAGACACGCCACTAACGATATAAATATCAACCTGAATTGGTGCGACATTGTCACCTTGCGTTCCGCGAACAACAATTCTTGAGGCGCAGCGATCGGGTAGTCAATGACCGCGCCCGGGCCAGCACGGGCTAGGTGTGGGACCCCAGCCGCAACGCCCAAGAAAAAGGGAGCCACATGGCTCCCTTCTCCCACCGTCCATGTTTTGAACCGTGCCTTATGGCTTGAAGGCGCCGTCATTGCGGTAGCGGGCGAGAATATTGTCATGCACGATGGGGCTGAGCAAATTGGCAAAAGCGCAGCCCGCCATGCCGTTTTCCCACCACACGACTTCAGCCTGAAGCGATTCGAGACCGGGCAGGGTCATCCAGCAGATCGAGCCGGGGTGCATCCGGTTCAGCGCTGTTGCCGAAAAGCCCGACAGCGAAAGATCGTTCACCACCGTCTGGAAGGCGCGGTTGCCCGATGCGCGCAATTGCGCAGGGATCATGATCCGCGTGCGCGGGGCGCTGCGGTCTTCCTGCGATGCGATATCGTAGCGGCCTAGCGTGTTATGCATGCTCATGGCGCGTGCAACTCCTACGGTGCGGATTGGTTTTCTAGGCCTTTCGACCCTTGCTTTGCAGAGCATGTCAAAAAGCGATTACCAGGAGCCTACCAGATATGGTTAAGCGGAAATTTCCACTCTTTCGCGGTGGCGGTTGGAGAAGTCCTCCTCCAGCATTTCAGCAATGCGTTTTCCCACCGCTTCAGGCGGTTTGACTGTTTGCGGGTCTTCACCGGGATAGGCGCGGGCGCGCATCGCAGTGCGGGTTGCACCTGGATCAACAATGGCAACTCGCATGCTGGAAATCCGCTCCACTTCCCTCGCATGTGATAACAGCAAATTGTCAAACGCCGCCTTGGTCGAACCATATGCGCCCCAGAAGGGGCGAGGGTCTGCGCCGACAGAGCTTGTCAGACCGATGATACGCCCCGCCTCTGCCCGCTTCAGCAGCGGATCAAATGCGGCAATCAAAGCCTGCGTGGCGAGCACATTCAACGTCAACGCCTGATTGAATTGCTGCGCGTCGATCTGCGTGACGGGGGTCAGCGTAGGCAATTGTGCTGCGCAAATGACAAGAAAATCGAGCTTTTCCCACCGTTCAGCGATTGCCTGCGCCAGCCGTCCGATGGATTCGCCATCTGTGAGGTCAAGAGGCGCGATCGTGGCAGTCCCACCAACCGTGTGGATCGCATCCTCTACGCTTTCAAGATCCTTCACCTTGCGCCCGGTGATGACGACATGGGCACCCTTTTGTGCCAGCGCAACGGCAGTGGCTGCGCCGATTCCGCGGCTTGATCCGGTGACGAGAGCGTTGCGGCCCTCGAAAGGCTTCTGGGCGTTGCTTTGGGCCATGTCAGGCAACCTTGTTTACGGGCAGAACCAATTGCCGGTCACCATCTTCACGCGTGGCAAGATCGGTCAGCAGGGTGGGATATTCGCCCGTAAAACAGGCGTCGCAATATTGCGGGCAGGCATTGTCGCGTCCAGCGAGACCAACGGCGCGATACAGGCCATCGATCGACACGAAAGCGAGGCTGTCTGCCTGAATAAATTCGCACATGGCTGCCAGGTCCATCCGGCCCGCCAGCAGCTTTGATCGTTCAGGCGTATCCACGCCATAATAGCAGCCGTGACCGGTAGGCGGACTGGCTACCCTGAAATGCACCTCCGCCGCGCCGGCATCGCGCATGATCTGGACGATCTTCATACTGGTGGTGCCGCGCACGATGGAATCGTCAATCAGAACGATGCGTTTGCCCGCGACGATCGAACGGTTGGCATTATGCTTACGCTTTACACCGGCGTGGCGGGCGCCATCGCTAGGCTGGATAAAGGTGCGGCCCACATAATGTGAACGGATGATACCAAGTTCAAACGGTATGCCCGATTGCTGCGAATATCCGATGGCGGCAGGTACACCGCTGTCGGGAACAGGCACCACAAGATCGGCATCACAACCCGATTCCTTGGCCAATTCAATGCCGATATTCTTGCGGCTTTCATAGACCGAGCGATCGTTGAAGATTGAATCCGGCCGGCTGAAATAGACATGCTCAAAAATGCAGGGCCGTGCATCTTGGTTGCCAAAGGGGCGGTGCGTGCGGATTGTCCCGTCGAAATCAACCTCGATCAGTTCACCCGGCTCGACCTGACGGATGAATTCCGCCCCGGTCACATCCAGCGCCACGGTTTCGCTGGCAAAGACCACGGAATCACCCAGCTTGCCCATCACCAATGGGCGAATGCCCAGCGGATCGCGGCAGGCGGCCATGCCGCGCGGTGTCATCACAATCAGCGCATAAGCGCCTTCGACCATGCGCAATGCATCGACCAGTTTATCCAGCATGGTGGGATAACGACTGGTGGCAACAAGGTGGATGATCACCTCTGTATCCGAAGTGGATTGGAAAATTGCGCCCTTGCTGACCAGTTCCAGTCGCAGGGCGCTGGCGTTGGAAATATTGCCATTATGCGCCACGGCGAAACCACCGCTGGCGAGATCGGCATAGAGTGGCTGCACATTGCGCAGGCCCGATCCGCCAGTGGTGGAGTAGCGGACATGGCCAGCAGCCATGTGGCCGGGCAGCTCTGCCAGCGATTCGGCGGTTGAGAAATTGTCTGCGACTTGGCCCAAGGCGCGGCGCGTGAAGAATTCCGTCCCGTCAAAGCTGGTCATGCCGACAGCTTCCTGTCCGCGATGCTGGAGCGCGTGGAGGCCGAGTGCGGTGGTGGCCGCAGCCTCATCGCCCGCGATAATGCCGAACACACCGCACTCTTCATGCAGTTTGTCGTCACCGTCCGCGTCAAGGAAGGGGTGGGTGAAATTCATAAATGTCCGCTGTCGTGCATACCGCACGCCTCCAATGGCGATGTTGCAGAACTATTACAAGAGGCAGTGCGCCGATCTGATGGACAGCAAACCCGGCAATCACTTTCAATTCGAGAAGCTTTGAAGGGATTTCAATCAGGCCAAGAGGCCGAGAAAACTGATTCACCGAGAATTTTATCCAATTGGCATGCCATTCGAGCTGGCTGGAGCGTCTGGGGCAAGGTCTCGAATCTACGAGGGAAGCCGGGCGTTTTAATTGGTCGGGGAGAGAGGATTCGAACCTCCGGCCCCTGCCTCCCGAAGACAGTGCTCTACCAGGCTGAGCTACTCCCCGACCGGTGCGTGCAGACCGCGAGGGCCTGCGAGGCAGAGGCGGGCCTATAGGGGGCACATCTGAAGCTTGCAAGCGGCACTTTTTCTCATCTCCATACCGATTTCGGGTCATTGCGCATTATGGGCCTCGCTGTCAGGTAGTCGGGTGACGAACATGCGGGGTGCATGCGCCGGATTTTGGAGTGAAGAGCACAATGCGGGTAGTGGTAACAGGGGCGGCGGGTTTCATCGGGTCGGCATTGGCAGATCATCTGCTGGCACGCGGCGACAGCGTGATCGGCATCGACAATTGCAATGATTATTATGATCCTGCGCTCAAGCATGATCGCGTCGCGCGCGTGCAGGGCGGGGCCGAAAGTGGCGGAGGCGATTTCCAGTTCCACCAGCTCGATTTCGCGGACATGGGCGCGTTGTCCGCTGCGCTGGACGGCGAGGATTTCGACGCAATCGTGCATCTCGGCGCGCAGGCAGGGGTACGCTATTCGCTCGAAAATCCGGCCGCCTATGTGCAATCCAACCTTGTGGGCCATGTGAATATGCTCGAAATCGCTCGCCATCGTGGCGTGGCGCATATGGTCTATGCCAGCTCCAGCTCAGTCTATGGCGGCAATGACAAGCTGCCATTTGCGGTTGAAGATCGCGTCGATCACCCTGTCTCTCTCTATGCGGCGACTAAGCGCGCCGATGAATTGATGAGCGAAACCTATGCCCATCTCTACCGCATACCGCTTACAGGCCTGCGCTTCTTCACCGTTTACGGGCCGTGGGGTCGACCAGACATGGCCTTGTGGATTTTTACCCGCAAGATATTTGCCGGCGAACCTATCCCCGTCTTCAACAAGGGCGAGATGTGGCGTGATTTTACCTATATTGATGACATTATTGCCGGGCTGGTCGCGGCGCTCGACAATCCGCCGCCTGATGATGGCGTGCAAAAGGCGGGCGGATCGGTGAAGCCGCACAGGCTGTATAATATTGGCAACCACCGCTCGGAAAAGCTGACGCGTGTGATCGAATTGCTGGAGAAGGCATGCGGTCGTCCGGTGGAAATTGACTGGCAGCCGATGCAGAAAGGCGATGTCACGCGCACCTATGCCGATATTGATGCCATCCAGCGCGATCTTGATTATCAACCCACCACGGCAATTGACGAAGGCGTGCCGCGATTTGTCGAGTGGTATCGGGAATATCACCGCGTTTGATATTGGCGCAAGCGGCTGCGCGGTGGTAGCGCAGGTGGCATGACCAGCCCCGCTCCAGCAACCGCAGACCGCCATCCAGAATGGCAATATCTCGATCTGATGCGCCATATCTGGGAGCATGGTGATAAGCGGAAGGACAGGACGGGCGTCGGCACACGCTCCGTCTTTGGCACGATGCTGCGGTTTGACCTTGGCGATGATCGCGTGCCCTTGCTCACCACCAAGCACGTGTTCTGGAAGGCGGCGGCGCGCGAGATGCTATGGTTTCTTACCGGTAGCACTAACATCCGCCCGCTGTTGCAGGACGGGGTGCGCATATGGAGCGATTGGCCGCTGAAGAAATACCGGCAGGCAAGCGGCGAGGATATTGCGCAGGAAGATTTCGAGCAGCGCGTTATCGAGGATGCGGCATTTGCGAAGAATTGGGGCGAGCTTGGTCCCGTCTATGGCAAACAATGGGTTGACTGGCCAACTTATGAATACGGACCGGATGGGAAATACCAGAAAGGTCCCGGCATCAACCAGGTGGCGCAAGTGGTTGAAAGCCTGAAGACCAATCCAGGTAGCCGCCGCCATATCATTGAAGGTTGGAACGTCGCCGAACTTGATCGCATGGCGCTGCCTCCGTGCCACAAGACCTATCAGTTCCATGTCGCGGGCGAGGGTGCCGATGCGCGGCTCAATTGCCTGCTCTACCAGCGCAGTTGCGATGTCGCGCTGGGCCTGCCGTTCAATCTGTTCGGCGCGGCATTGCTGACCCGCATGATGGCTGCCCAGACTGGCATGAAACCGGGAGAACTGGTGTGGAGCGGCGGCGATACGCATCTATATCTTAATCACACCGAACTGGTGCAGGCACAGTTGGCACGGGAACCCGAAGGCGCGCCAAGGCTTGCTTTAACACAGGTTCCGCCTTCGATTTTCGACTATGCTTTTGAGGATATCGAAGTGCGGGACTATCATCCGCAAGGCGTGTTGCGCGCGCCAGTGGCTGTATAGCCGGCCATCCTGTGCAAGCGTGCAGAAATGCACCGATTGACGGTTTCAGGAGAAACTAATATAATTCCGGCATCGTAAAATATTATTTCCGCGTTCCGCTTACTGTCGGGCGCCGTCAATGGGAGAGCAGCATGGCTTCAGATAGTCACGAGAAGGGGCGCAACCGCCCGAAGCTCGAACTGCATGTGCCACAACCGCATTATCGCCCTGGCGACACTGCGGATTTCAGCCATCTGAATATTCCAGCTGCCGGCGATCAGCCGCGCCCGGACGAGGTGTGCGAAGCGCGGGAAACCTATCCGCTGTGCGATGATCTCATTCGCGTGCTTGGCGATGACGACAGAGCGCACGGCCCTTGGGATCCGCGGCTTCATGCCGATACCTTGCGTAAGATCCTGCGTGAAATGGCGCTGGTGCGCGCTTTCGATAACCGCATGTATCGGGCGCAAAGGCAGGGCAAGACCAGCTTTTACATGAAGTGCACCGGCGAGGAAGCGACCAGCGTGTGCGCTACCCACGCCCTTGCAGCCGATGACATGATCTTTCCCAGCTATCGCCAGCAGGGCTGCCTGATCGCGCGCGGTTACAAGCTGACCGAGATGATCAACCAGATCTATTCGAACAAGGCGGATAAGCTGAAGGGTCGTCAGCTTCCGATTATGTATTGTTCAAAACGGCTCAACTTCTTTTCCATCAGCGGCAATCTGGCGACCCAGCTACCGCAAGCGACGGGCTTTGCCATGGCGAGCGCCAGCAAGGGCGATTCGCGCATTGCCGCGACATGGGTGGGCGAAGGTTCGACAGCAGAGGGGGATTTCCACTCTGCGCTCACTTTCGCCACGGTCTATAACGCGCCGGTCATCTTCAACGTCATCAACAACCAGTGGGCGATTTCCAGTTTCTCGGGCTTTGCCGGTGCGGAGCGGGCCAATTTTGCCGCACGCGCCATTGGTTATGGCATTGCCGGGCTGCGGGTGGACGGCAACGATCCGCTGGCAGTGTATGCCGCAGAACGCTGGGCCGCGGACAGGGCGCGTTCCAATGGCGGGCCGACATTGATCGAGCATTTCACCTACCGCGCAGAGGGGCATTCCACATCGGACGACCCCTCCGCCTATCGCTCCGCCGAGGAGCGTGAGGAATGGCCGCTGGGCGATCCTGTCAACCGGCTGCGCAAGCACCTTGTCGCGCTTGGCGAATGGGATGACGAGCGCCAGCAGGCGATGGACGAGGAGCAGGATGCGATAGTGCGCAAGGCGCAAAAGGATGCCGAGGCGAACGGCATTCTTGGCCACGGCCTGCACCATCCCTTCCACACCATGTTCGAAGACGTGTTCGAGGACTTGCCCTGGCACCTTGAAGAACAGGCCGCGCAGGCGATCCGCGAACGACAGATCAAATGGCCCGAGGACAAGGCAGAATGAGCGCGCTGATGGACGAGAAGGCTGCTGCCACGTCACAGGATGGGGTCAGGCATATGAATATGATCGAGGCGATTAATTCCGCGCTCGACGTGATGCTTGCCCGCGATCCCGACGTGATCCTGCTGGGCGAGGATATCGGCTATTTCGGCGGCGTGTTCCGTTGCACCGCGGGCCTGCAGGAAAAGCACGGCACAACCCGCGTATTCGATACGCCGATCAGCGAATGCGGCATCATCGGCGTGGCGGTGGGCATGGGAGCGTATGGCCTGCGTCCGGTCCCTGAAATCCAGTTTGCCGATTACATCTATCCCGGTCTCGACCAGCTCATCAGCGAAGCGGCGCGACTGCGCTATCGCTCGGCAGGCGAATTTATCGCGCCGATGACCGTGCGCAGCCCCTTTGGTGGCGGCATTTTCGGCGGGCAGACGCATTCGCAAAGTCCCGAATCGATCTTCACCCACGTTTCGGGCCTGAAAACGGTCATCCCCGCAACGCCTTATGACGCGAAGGGCCTGCTGATTTCCTGCATCGAGGATAATGATCCGGTCATCTTCTTCGAGCCCAAGCGCATCTATAACGGCCCGTTCGACGGCTATTACGACAAGCCCGCCAAGAGCTGGAAAGGTCGTGATGAAGCGCAGGTGCCGGAAGATTACTATTCCATCCCGCTGGGCAAGGCGCGCACGGTTTGCGAAGGCGATGCACTGACAGTTCTCGCCTATGGCACGATGGTCCATGTGGCCGAAAGCGTGTGCCGCGATAAGGGCGTGGATGCCGAAATCCTCGATCTGCGCACGCTGGTGCCGCTCGATATCGAGGCAATCGAAGCCTCGGTGGAAAAGACCGGCCGCTGCCTCATCGTGCACGAAGCGACCCGCACCTCTGGCTTTGGTGCGGAGCTTTCCGCACTGGTGACAGAACGCTGTTTCTACCACCTCGAAGCGCCGGTCGAACGCGTGACCGGCTTTGACACACCCTATCCGCACAGTCTCGAATGGGCCTATTTCCCCGGCCCTGTCCGCATTGGCGAGGCTATCGACAAGATCTTGAGCGAGTAAGTCTGATGGCGAAGTTCACCTTCAATATGCCCGATATCGGCGAAGGCATCGCCGAAGCGGAAATCGTTTCCTGGCACAAAAAGGTCGGAGACACGGTGCATGAAGACGAGGAATTCGTCGACATGATGACCGACAAGGCCACCGTGCCGATGGAAAGCCCGGTTACGGGCGTCATCGTCGAAGTCGCGGGCGAAGCGGGCGATATGGTCGCCATTGGCAGCCCGCTGGTGGTCATCGAAGTCGAGGGCGAAGTGCCCGATGATGCCGGACAAGAGGACGTGGCCGCCGCGCCTGCGCCCAAATCCGCCGAGGTTACAGAGCGTATCGAGGTCGAAAACCCCGATGCCTCCGATCAGGAAGATGCGGCTGCGGCAGCTCCAACGCCGACCCCGGAGCCAGGGCCTGAGCCAAGCTTTGCGCCTAAACAGGCAACGGAACCAACGCCCGCTTCGGCACCCTCAAGCGAGAAGGTGCTTGCCAGCCCCGCCGTGCGCAAGCGGGCAAAGGAGCTTGGCGTTGATCTGTCGCAGGTCAAACCACAGGCCGATGGCCGTTTGCGCCATTCCCATCTCGATGCCTTCATCGCCTATTCGGGCGGATATTCCGGCTCTGGCCCCGCCCGCAGCGACGAAACCATCAAGGTCATCGGTCTGCGTAAACGCATTGCCGAGAACATGGCTGCATCAAAGCGCCACATACCGCATTTCACCTATGTCGAGGAATGCGATGTCACAGAGCTTGAACGCACCCGCGCGCAATTGAACGACAATCGCGGCAGCAACGGGCAGGACCGGCCCAAGCTGACCATTCTGCCGCTTTTGATCACCGCGATCTGCAAGGCGCTGCCCGATTTCCCGATGATTAATGCCCGCTACGATGAAGAGGCCCGCGTGGTTACGCGCCACGGCGCTGTCCATCTGGGTATGGCAGCAATGACCGATAATGGCCTGATGGTGCCGGTTATCCGTGATGCACAGGCGAAGAATTTATGGCAGCTTGCCAATGAAATCGCCCGTCTGGCAGATGCCGCGCGCAGCGGCTCGGCCAAGTCGGAGGAACTTTCCGGCTCCACCTTGACGGTAACATCGCTCGGCCCGCTGGGCGGGGTAGCGACAACGCCTGTCATCAACCGCCCTGAAGTCGCCATCATCGGCCCCAATCGCATCGTCGAACGGCCCATGTTCGTGACCGGACCAGACGGGCAGGAACGGATCGAGAAGCGCAAGCTGATGAATATCTCGATCAGTTGCGATCACCGCGTTGTGGATGGCTATGATGCGGCGGCATTCGTGCAGTCGATCAAGCAGATGATCGAGGCTCCGGCGCGCCTTTTGGCGGGCTGATAGCGCGGTGTTTTCCAGCCCGGTTCGCGGGCTGGCCGTGGAGGGATGAAAAAGCCGCGCGAGGTGTGTTGACAGCCTCATGGCCCTCCACTAGAGCGCGGCTTCCCAAGAGGCGCTAACGCCGCAATGCGCGGGTGTAGCTCAGTTGGTTAGAGTATCGGCCTGTCACGCCGAGGGTCGCGGGTTCGAGTCCCGTCACTCGCGCCACTTGGGAATTTTCTTGTATCGCTGACACTTTGCCTTTGCAGGCAGGGCGTTTGCGCAATCACACGCGCGGGCTTTCAGCCCCAGCGACCGGTTTCCATCCAGATCAGGAAACGGCGCAGCGGCAGTAACCATACCAGCCCCAAAATCAGATAGATCACCATCTGCACCAGCGCGGGCCAGCCGCCTATCAGGTCAGGCAGATAACGCGCGATAATCACTGCATAGACAATCAGCCCGGCGCACAGTCCAAGGACGCCGACAGGGATTCTCCAAGTGGGTTCAGTGCGCATCAGAATGGTCCATATATGCGGGTTGGGGTGATAATGGCGGTCAACGGCATATCGTGATTCTCCAGCGGTAACTCATCAACGCGCTGCACGTCCCAGGCAAGGCCAATCGTCGTGGTATCGGGATGCTTTGCCAGCCAGCGGTCATAATGTCCGCCGCCCTGGCCAATCCTGCCCCCTGCATCGGTAAAGCCCAGCAGTGGCACGAACAGCACGTCGGGCGTGAGAGCTTGCGCATCAGGGGCAGGTTGCATCATTCCCATCGACCCTTCTTCAAGATCAGTGTCGCCAAAAGGGTCCGAGTGTAAGTGGAACTGCATTTCATCCTGACGTGATGTCACGCGGGGAAGGGCGATGGCATGGCCTGCCTCCACGAAATAGCGAGCATAGCCTCCCGCCGGCGCTTCGCCGTCGTTTGCATGATACAGGCCGATGGTCGCGCCATCGGGTATCATATCCAGCACAGGGCCGGGCGGGCGGCGAAACACCAGCGCGCTGACTTCGGGTGGAAGGCTGGCTGCATGTTCCCTGCGCGCAAGGCGAAGAGATTTGCGAAGGTCTGCTTTTTGCTTGGTTTGGTCCGACATGGATCTTTCGCTAGCCGGAAGATGGCAGTGGCGGAACCACCATGGGTCGTTTTCCGGGAAATCCTCTGACGCGAAAACGTCAGGTGGGCGTCGTATGCACCGGCCCCCCGGACAAACCGGGCAGACTGGACAGGGACAACTCCCTAGGATTGCTTATAGCCTCAGGGATGTTCGAACGGCTCGTGCCGGGCAGTCCCGCCAGCTTCTATTTAGGATGCCGTGCACCCTCCCACAAGTCTGATTCGCCTAGCTGATGGTTTCGAGCTTGCTGGCAAGATTTTCCAGCCTGTCTGCCATTGCTTCCAGCGTCAGCGCTGCGGTTTCATCCATGGGTGGCGGAGCGGGCGGTGCAACGGGAGCATTTTGCGCCTCGTGCAGCTCGTCGGCCAGCAGCAGTGACGCATAAAGCAGGATGCGTTCGTGCGACTGGCTGGAAAGATTATCCATCTGTGTCAGCTTCTTACCGATCGAATTGCCCAGCATCTCGATATGCTGTTCTTCCCCGGGCGCGCAGGCGATAGTATAATTGCGTCCGGCAATATCGAGAGTCACATTGCTCATCGGATTATATCTGCCAGGTAAAGGCTAGTGAATCGGCAATTCATGGCTGCATGTTCATTTTTCGAGTGTTTCGATGACCAGATCGAGCTGTTGAAGCGCCTCTGCCGCTTCGCGTTGGAGGGAGGCGTAGCGTTGTTCGAGGCCGGTATTCTTGTCCCGATCTGCCAGACGCGCCTTTTCAGCAGCGGCCTCAATCCGGCCAGCCGCTCCGTCAATCCGGGCTAATGCACGGTTCACCCGGCTCACAATGCGATCAGCGTCCATGGTGCGCAGATTAAACTAATATTACGCTGCGGCAAAGCGATGTCACGCGAAGCTGTGAATAATACTCACCCGTTTCATCGCGATGGACGAGGTGAGTTTGGGTCCTCCGCTTGACCTTGGGAGCGCCCACCACCACACAGCGCTCAACCGAATCGCTGCCCTCCGGGCGCGGCAGCGCATGGAGCATGCAATGAGCGACGATCCCACCCGTTTTTCCAACATGGCAAATGCCATCCGCGCGCTGTCGATGGATGCAGTGCAGGCGGCCAATTCGGGGCATCCCGGCATGCCTATGGGCATGGCCGATGTGGCAACGGTGCTGTGGTCCGATTACCTCAAATTCGATCCTGCCGCGCCTGACTGGGCAGATCGTGACCGTTTCGTGCTTAGTGCCGGGCATGGCTCCATGCTGATCTATTCGCTGCTGCACCTGTCAGGCTATGCAGCGCCAACGCTGGATGACATCAGGAACTTTCGCCAGTTAAGCAGCCCATGCGCGGGTCATCCGGAGAACTTCCTGCTCGACGCGGTAGAGGCCACCACCGGCCCGCTGGGGCAAGGACTGGCAATGGCAGTTGGCATGGCCATGGCAGAGCGGCATCTCAACGCCGAATTCGGAGATGATCTGGTCGATCACCGCACTTGGGTTGTTGCGGGGGACGGGTGTCTGATGGAAGGCATCAACCACGAAGCAATCGGCCTTGCGGGCCATCTGAAGCTGGGCCGGCTCGTCGTTCTTTGGGACGATAACAACATCACCATCGACGGCGCAATTTCACTGTCCTCCTCAGAAAATATCCCCGCACGTTATGAAGCCACTGGCTGGCATGTTGTCAGCTGTGATGGGCACGACGAAGCCGATATTCGCCGTGCGCTGGATGAAGCCGTGGCCGAAACCGGCAAGCCCACGCTGGTGCGATGCACAACAGTAATCGGCAAGGGCGCACCCACCAAGAGCGGCACGAGCAAGATCCACGGGGCGCCGCTGGGTGAGGACGAAATCGCTGCCGCCCGCAAGGAATTGGGCTGGCCTCATGATCCCTTCGTCATTCCTGAGGATGTGCTGGCCGATTGGCGGGCCACTGGCGAACGCGGCGGCAAGGCGCATGCCGATTGGGTGACGCGCCGCGACGGGTCTTCGCACAAGGCAGAATTTGAACGCCGCATGTCAGGCGAACTTCCTTATGGAGAGAAGGCTGGCCGCACCTTGCGCAAATGGCTCGAATCGCCGGAAAAGCTGGCCACGCGCGCGGCCAGTGAAAAGACGCTCGAAGTGCTCACCCCGCATATCCCGGAAATGTTCGGAGGCAGCGCCGATCTGACAGGTTCCAACAACACCAAGACCGCCGCGACAGAGCCTTTCACTGCCGAGAATTACGGCGGGCGCTATGCCTATTACGGCATTCGTGAATTTGGCATGTCAGCCGCAATGAATGGCATGGCGCTGCATGGCGGCATTATTCCTTATGGCGGCACCTTCCTGATCTTCTCCGATTATGCTCGTGGCGCAATCCGCCTGTCGGCATTGCAACAGGCGCGTGTGATCTATGTGATGACGCATGATTCAATCGGGCTGGGCGAGGATGGCCCAACGCATCAGCCGATCGAACATTTGCAGTCGCTCCGCGCGATGCCCAATGTGCTCGTCATGCGTCCAGCGGACCGGGTGGAAACAGCCGAATGCTGGAACATCGCTTTGCAGCAGAAGGATCGCCCAACCGTCCTCGCGCTCAGCCGCCAGGGCTTGCCACAGGTGCGCAATTCGCCTGACGAGATAGGCATGTGCGAAAAGGGCGCTTATCGCCTGAAGCGCGCAGGCAGCAAGCGCGCGGTTGTACTGGTGGCCACTGGTTCGGAAGTGTCGCTGGCGCTCGATTGTGCAGAAAAGCTGGAGAAGCAGGGCATCGGCGCCGATGTCGTCTCTATGGTATGTACCGAATTGTTCGATGAACAGGACGCGGCCTATCGCGCCGACATGCTGCCTGCAGACGTATTCAAGGTGACAATTGAAGCAGGCACCACCTATGGCTGGGAGCGCTATTCGGGGACAGATGGCATGCAATTTGGCATCGACCGTTTCGGCGCATCGGCCCCGGCACCCGCATTGTTCGAAAAATTCGGCCTCACGGCAGAGGCAATCGTTCCAAAGATCATTCAGAAAATCAACGGTTAAGCAGGAGTTTCTCTCATGGCGACAAAGGTATCCATCAACGGTTTCGGACGCATCGGAAGGCTTGTCGCACGGGCAATCCTTGAACGGGACGACCATGATCTCGAACTGGTGGCGATCAACGATCTTGCCGATACCGATGCCAATGCCCTGCTATTCGGTTTCGATAGCACGCATGGCCGCTTCCCCGGCACGGTGGATGTGGATGGCGATGCGCTGGTCGTGAACGGCAAGCGTATTGCAGTCACCAGCGAACGTGATCCTGCCAACCTCCCGCATGCATCCATGGGTATCGATATCGTCCTTGAATGCACGGGCTTCTTCCAGAGCCATGAGGCCGCCAAGCCACATCTTGATGCAGGGGCCAAGCGCGTGCTGATTTCCGCGCCTGCCAAGAATGTGTCAGCAACCATCGTTTATGGTGTGAACCATGATGTGCTGACGGCCGATGATTTGATCGTTTCCAACGCCAGCTGCACCACCAACTGCCTGGCACCGGTGGCCAAGGTGCTTAATGACGCGGTGGGCATAGAGCGCGGTTTCATGACCACGATCCACAGCTATACCAATGATCAGCGCATGCTCGATCAGATGCATTCGGATATGCGCCGGGCGCGTGGCGGGGCACAAAACATGATCCCTACCACTACGGGTGCTGCCCGCGCTGTTGGCCTTGTGCTGCCTGATCTGGCCGGCAAGCTGGATGGGTCATCAGTCCGCGTGCCGACTCCCAATGTCAGCCTTATCGATCTGGCGTTCACGCCCAAGCGCGATACCACTGCAGAGGAACTGAACGCTGCGCTGAAAGCTGCTGCGGATGGGGCGATGAAGGGTGTGCTCGACTTCACCGACAAGCCTCTTGTGAGCTCTGATTTCAATCATCACCCGGCCAGTTCCACCGTGGATTCACTGGAAACCGCCGTGCTGGAAGGCAAGCTTGCCCGCGTGGTCAGCTGGTATGATAATGAATGGGGCTTCTCCAACCGGATGATCGACACCGCCGGGGCGATGGCGAAGTTCCTCTAGGAGATTGTGAGCATGGCCGCGTTCAAGTCACTCGATGATCTTTCGCAGGATCTTTCCGGCAAGCGCGTTCTGGTGCGGGTCGATCTCAACCTGCCGATGAAGGATGGTCGCGCGTCCGATCTTACAAGGGTGAAGGCGGTCGCCCCGACGATCCTCGAACTTGCCGATCGCGGGGCCAAGGTCTTGCTGCTGGCGCATTTCGGGCGGCCCAAGGGTGAACGCCATTCGACCATGTCACTGTCCATGGTGCAGGGCGATGTCGAACGGGTCACGGGCCGTGAAATCATGTTCATTTCCGAAGTCGCGGGGCCGGTGGTCGAACAATCCATCGACATTCTTGGCGACGGCAATATCGGCATTCTGGAAAACACCCGTTTTTGGCCCGGTGAAGAAGCGAACGACCCCGAATTTGCCAAGAGCATCGCTGCAAATGCCGACATTTATGTGAACGATGCTTTCTCCGCTGCGCACCGCGCACATGCCAGCACGGAAGGGCTGGCGCGTTTGCTGCCCGCTTATGCCGGGCGCGCGATGGAGGCTGAACTGAAGGCACTGGATACGGCTCTCGGCACGCCCAGGCCGCCAGTCGCAGCCGTGGTCGGCGGGGCCAAGGTTTCCACCAAGCTTGCGGTGCTGGAAAACCTTTCCCGCAAGGTGCAGCACCTCATCATCGGTGGCGGCATGGCCAATACCTTCCTCGCCGCCAATGGCGTCGATGTCGGCAAAAGCCTGTGCGAACACGATCTGACCGATACAGTGAAGGATATTCTTGCCGCCGCAGACGAAGCGGGCTGCACTGTCCATCTGCCGTATGACGTGGTGGTGGCAAAGGAATTTGCTGCCAATCCGGCAAGTGTGCGCACCTGCAATGTGCACGAAGTGGCCGCGGACGAGATGATCCTCGACATCGGGCCGCAGGCGACAGAGGCGCTGGGCGATGTGTTGAAGACCTGCGCCACGCTGGTTTGGAATGGCCCGCTGGGCGCGTTTGAAATCCCTCCGTTTGACGAAGCGACCGTGGCACTGGCGCTCACGGCGGCTGCGCTGACACAGGATGGCTCGCTTATCTCGGTGGCAGGCGGCGGCGATACCGTTGCTGCGATGGCCCATGCGGGCGTTGCCGATGATCTCACCTATATTTCGGCAGCAGGCGGCGCTTTCCTCGAATGGATGGAAGGGAAGGACCTTCCCGGCGTTACCGCGCTGGAAGCCTGACACTGTGAGCGATGTCCGACAGCTTTTCTCTACCCCCTTCGTCATAGACCGTCTGCAATCGCAGTCGGGCATCAATCTCCTGCGCGAACTGATTGAGACAGAGCGTGCGCGCGATACTGCAGGCGTTTCAATTTCCAATATCGGCGGCTGGCACTCAAACACGCAAATGCTCGAATGGGGTGGCGAAGTGGCGCGCGCGCTGGCGTTCAAGGCGATGGGCATGGCCGATAGCCAAACTGTGGACGTAAAATCGTCGGATGAAAGCCGGTTCGGCTGGGTGCCGGAAATGTGGGCCAATGTCTCGCACAAGGGGCATGCCAACCAGTATCACACCCATCCGGGCAGCTTTTGGTCGGCTGTCGCTTATGTCGATGATGGATATGCGGGCAATGATGATCTGACGCTTGGCGGAGAATTGCAATTGCTCGATCCGCGCATGCCGATGATTCGCATGTCCGCGCCCGATCTCAGATTGCGGGGCGCCGATGGACTGCCCCAGCCGAGTGAAATTTCCATCCGGCCACAAACTGGCATGATCGTACTGTTTCCCAGCTGGCTGCAACATGCGGTGCGCCCTTTCACAGGCGGGGGCACGCGCATTTCAATCGCGATCAATCTGATTGCTGCCATAAAACCGTCTAAGGGATAGACTGGCCTTCGAAGGTAAAGCGGTACCGTGCGGGATCAATCGGTCCTGCACCTGCCACTTGTCCCGGTTCGACCGACACGAGCGAAAGTGAATATCCCCTCAATCGTAATGGGTTAGCAAGCAAAAGCGAGACTGTTTCGCGCCAACCTGAACCGTTAATCCGCGTTTCCACAATGATCGTGCCTGCATGTGTGCAGCGCGCATTGATCGGGCAGCGCGAATCCTGTGTCACGCGCATCGGCGTCAAAACAAGCTCGCCTATCATCACCGGCTGGCCGAGCGCCACCGCGCTGCCTTCAGGCAAAGCGCTTTCGCTTCCCTCGACGGGAGCATCCGCCGTGGCGATACAGCCTGCAAGCCCGAAGAAGACGAGGGCGGCCGCAGCTTTGCCAAGGATCGAGTATCCCGATGTCATGGGCGAATTATTGTCCTTTGTACTTTCTTCGTGCTGAACATGGATCAACGGTGTTCTGGATTGGGCCAGCCCGGCTTGCAGCCATCGTCCCATTCTTTCCGGACATTGCCCACGGCGGGATAACCGCCATTGTCCTTCAGCATGCGTGCGGCGTGCAACAAGTTAAACGCCATGAAGGTGGTGTTGCGCTGGGTGAATGTATTGTCGAAACCGGTGCGGTTGCCGTCCTCTTGTGTGTCGCCATAGGATGCGCCGGGGCCTGCTTCGCCGATCCAGCCGCAATCAGCCTGTGGCGGGATTGTCAGGCCGACATGGCTCATCGAATAGAGCACGCCCATGGCAACATGCTTGATGCCATCTTCATTCCCCGTGATCACGCAACCGCCAACCTTTCCGTAAAAGGCATATTGGCCCTTGTCATTCGTCTCGCCTGAATGGGCATAGAGCTTTTCGATAAAAGCCTGCGCGATGGAGCTTTTTTCGCCGAGCCAGATCGGCGTGCCCAGGATGACGATATCGGCTTCGAAAACATCGGGGGAGAGTTTTGGCCAGTCATCCTTTTTCCAGCCATGCTCGGTCATGTCAGAATACACGCCGGGAGGCAGATCATAGGCGGACAGGCGGTGACGTTTGACGCCAACATTTTGGGTGGCAAAGATTTTTGCCACCACGTCCAGCAGCGTGTCAGTGTGCGATGGCTCATCAGGATGTTTGAGCGTCGCGTTGAAAATGACTGCTTTCAGGTCCGAAAAATCGATATCGCTTCCGGTGCGAACCAGTCTTTGTGCGTCGCTCATGCTGATGAAGGCTCCTTCGTTCATGTGCGGGGCCGTGAATAAGTGGCTTTCCTGCACGGCTCCGCCTGTTCTTGCGCACCAAGCTTGGTGCGTCTTTTCGTGCGCTTGTCTCTGTTCAACAAAGCCCCTACCGAATCGGTCCCGGTTGCCATCAAAGCAATGGCGCAATAGGAGCTTCGGCAGGAAATCCACCAGGATCAGGAGCATTGCATGAACACCGCCGACATGACCGCCAGAATCGCATCGGGGAAAGGCTTTATCGCCGCGCTCGACCAATCGGGCGGCTCCACGCCCAAGGCATTGCGCGGATACGGTGTTTTGGATGATGAATGGTCCGGCGATGAAGAAATGTTTGGCAAGATTCACGAGATGCGCAGCCGCGTGATCACTGCGCCAAGCTTTGCCAATGGCAAGGTGATCGGTGCGATTCTGTTCGAAAGGACGATGGACAGCAAGGTGGATGGCAAACCCACCGCCGATGCACTGAAAGATCGCGGCGTGGTGCCGTTCATCAAGGTCGATCAGGGCCTCGCAGATGAAGCCGATGGCGTACAATTGATGAAGCCGCTCGACAAGCTGCCCGCGCTGCTCGAAAAATCCGTGGCGAATGGCATGTTCGGCACCAAAATGCGTTCAGTCATCAAAAGCGCCAACCCGGCCGGGATCGCCGCAATCGTCGCGCAACAGTTTGAAGTGGGCAATCAGATTATCGATGCTGGCCTGATGCCCATGCTGGAGCCTGAATATGACATCACGGCCGAGGATCGTGCCAAGGGTGAGGAAATCCTGAAGTCGGAAATCGTCAAGCATCTCGATGCTTTGCCTGATGGCCGTCAGATCATGCTCAAGCTTTCGATCCCGGTAACGGCAAATCTGTACAAGGATTTGATCGATCACCCCAAGGTGTTGCGCGTCGTTGCGCTTTCGGGCGGCTATTCGACGGAGGAAGCCTGTGCAAAACTGGAAAAGAACCACGGAATGATTGCCAGCTTCAGCCGCGGTCTTCTGCAGGATCTACGCGCTGACCAGAGCGATGCGGAATTCGACGCGACATTGGGCAAGGCGATTGATTCCATTTGCGCAGCTTCCAGCTCCTGACTGCATATGACTGAATGCCAGCTCTACCTGATTTCCCCACTCGACGTGGGCGGAAGCTTTCCTGATCGGCTTGATCGCGCATTGGCCGCTGGGGAGGGGCTGGCAACGGCATTCCAGTTCCGCGTCAAGGATGTGGATCAGCATGAGGCAGCACGTCTGGCAGCGCCACTGCAGGAAATCTGCGCCGCCCGTGATGTTGGCTTTGTAGTCAATGACAGTATCGCGCTGGCCAAGCGGCTTAAGGCCGATGGCGTGCATCTCGGCCAGGGCGATGGGGATATCAGGGAAGCCCGTGAAGAACTTGGCCGCGATGCGCAGATCGGCGTGACGTGCCATGCCAGCCGCCATCTTGCGATGGAAGCGGGCGAGGCGGGGGCAGACTATGTTGCCTTCGGAGCCTTCTTCTCCAGCGAAACCAAGGGGAGCGGGCATCGGCCCGATCTTGAAACTCTAGAATGGTGGTCTGGTCTGTTTGAGATTCCTTGCGTTGCAATCGGCGGTCTAACGCCAGACAATTGCAGCCCGTTGATTGAAGCTGGCGCAGATTTTCTCGCGGTGAGCCATGCAGTGTGGGGCGGGGACGAAGTAGCGGCTGTAAAGGCGTTTGCGAAAGTCATGGCGTGAAGATCGCGCGTGCGATCGTACCTGCCCTGATGGGGTGGGTCGGCGCTGTTGCCTATTGGATCGGAACGGGTCCGGAAGAAACGCCAGACAGCCATGCAGAGGTGGCAATCGTATTGGGTGCCGCGGTGGACGGGGATACTCCTTCGCCGGTTTTCCGTGAACGAATCGCCCATGCAGTGAATTTGCACGGGGATGCTCGCGTCTCGATCCTGCTCTTCACAGGCGGACGGGGTGAAGGCGACGATTTGGCTGAAAGCGAAGCGGCCCGTGCTACGGCGCTGGAAGCGGGCGTGCCGCGAGATGCGATCCTGGTCGAAACTACTTCCACCACCACCATGCATAATCTGGTCGAGGCGCAAGTGATGATGCGCGATGCCAATCTGGACAGAGCACTTATCGTCTCGGACCCGCTGCACATGCGCCGTGCAATGGGAATGGCCGAAAGTTTGGGGATCGATGCGCAGCCAAGCGCAACGCCAACCACGCGCTATCGATCCTTCGGCAAGAAGGCGATATTCCTCCTGCGTGAGACATGGTTCATGCATCGTTTCTGGCTGTTCGGCGAATAGGCGCGAAGCTGGCTTCGGAAACAAGTGACGGGTCGCCCGTTGACCATCGCAAAGGGCGGTAGACCGCCTGCAATTCGAGGGTCTTGAAATGTCACGCAAATATTTCGCCATCATTGCGGCTCTGCCGCTTGTCGCATGCTCGGCAGAGGATGCCGAAAATTCAACGGAAGCGACCGCTACACAAAGCGCCAATGCCAATTATGACCTCGGCTATGAGCCAAAAGGCGAAGATAATTTTGCGGACGAGATGGCATCCGATGACGAGCGCCATATGTCCGCCAGCCGGGATCGTGCGAATATGTCGTCTGATAGCGAAGGCATCAATGAAGACGGCACGTCTTCGCGCGGGACCGAGATTGCTGATGCGAAAGAGCGTCCGATCATGCAGACTCAGGTCGTGCTTGACCGGCGCGGCTTCGGCCCCGGTGTGATCGACGGCAAGATGGGGCAATCCACCAGCAATGCGCTGCGCGGTTTTCAGGAGGCCAATAGCCTCGAAATCACCGGTGATCTGGATGAGTCCACCAAGCAGGCCCTGTCGGAATGGAGCAATATTCCGGCCACGCGTGTCGTAACCATACCTGCAAACTGGGCCGAGCTGGCCTATATCGAGATTCCTGATTCCCCTGCCGATCAGGCTGCGCTGGATCGAATGGGGTATGAAAGCCTGGATGAAAAGATTGCGGAACGTTTCCATACCACAATTGCCGTGCTGCGCGAGTTGAACCCCAATGGCAGACCGGCACGGAAAACACCGCCATCACCATCACCATCGTCTTCGGTCAGCGATAATTCCACTGTCAGCCCGACACCTTCGGCCAGCGAACCGGCGGTTTCGAATTCTTCTTCCGACAGCGGGTATTTTACTGCCGGACAACGATTGCGCGTTCCCAATATCGGTGCCGATCGTATCCAGCCCGGTGCAATCCAGGATCGCGGTTGGCAGCAGACGCTGGCGTCGCTTGGCGTCGGCAGCGAACAGGCCGAGGTCACGCGTGTCGTCGTCGATGAAAGCGAAGGCTGGCTCAAGGGTTTTGACGCGGACGGCAATCTTGTCGCCATGTTCACCGTCACCACCGGATCGCAAAACGACCCGCTCCCGCTGGGCGATTGGAGCGTGAACGGAACAGCCCATAATCCGCCATTTTCTTATCAACCCGAACTGTTCTGGGACGTGCCCGATAGCGAGGAAGAACAACAATTGCCGCCCGGACCCAATGGGCCCGTGGGCGTGGTATGGATTGATTTGACCAAGGAACATTACGGCATTCATGGCACCAGCGCCCCGGAAACGATCGGACGCGTACAAAGCCATGGCTGCGTCCGGTTAACCAATTGGGACGCTGCGCGTCTTGCAGGCATGGTCAATTCCGACACAGAGGTTATATTCCAGGCCTGATGGTTTCTTCTTTTGTAGAAAAACTGCAGGTCGCAGTGATTACTGCCACCGTCGTTTCGGCGGGCTGGATCATTGCGGGCGCGATGTTCATGGACCGCGAGGAATCGCGATTGATTGAAAGCACTTTGCAAAAGCAGGCGCCTGCCGATCCTCTTAAAGACGGCGCTATCGACGCGGAAGAGGGCGATGCCGGCACGCTTTCACCTGATGGTTCCGCGCAGGCATCTGTCCATTCGGAAGAAGAGGCGGCTACGCTGATGATTCCGGTGTTTGGTATGAATGCAGCTGATCTCATCGATACGTTCGAAGATGAACGCGGCAGCGGCACGCGTCTTCACGAAGCCATAGATATCATGGCCGATGAAGGGGTGGCAGTTGTGGCCGCAGCGCCGGGTGAGGTAGAGCGATTGTTCCGCTCCAATCAGGGCGGCAATACAGTTTATGTCCGGTCAACCGACGGCAAGACGATCTATTATTATGCGCATCTGGCGCAATATGCGCCCGGCTTGAGCGAGGGGCAGCAGGTGCTCCGCGGACAAAGGCTGGGAACCGTCGGATCATCGGGCAATGCCGATCCGGAAAATCCGCACCTCCATTTCGAAGTGATGCGTACGACCGAAGAAGCGGAATGGTGGGAGCCTTCGACCTCGGTCAATCCCTATCCATTGCTCACCCGTCGACGGCAGTGATTAGCGGACCTCGCGGATGCAGCGCAGCCTTGTGGCTTCGCCATCTGCAAGCTTGCGCAATATGCCGCGCGAGATGATCACGTAGCGATCCCCATTGCGCGGTCCGCTGGTCAGGGTCAGGCGATTGCCTCTTCGCAAATAGGTGCCGCTACCCTGCCGGGACGAATAGCGCGAAGCGCTTTCAATCTCGAAATCCTCATCGGGCTGGTGGATGCCTGCTGCACCGCCGGCATCACCCGGAAGCTCACACACATACTCCCCGCGATCAATTGTGCCGACCTGCTGCTGGGCAGATGCGGGGACGGGGAGAATGAGGCAAGTGGCAGCAATCGCAAGAAAGACCTTAATCATGCAGCCGCCTCTATCACGACTCAGTTAGTGCGTCATGAACCGAATGTGCCAATCGCGGCACGAGGCCCGCTTGTATGATCGAGCGTAGAGGGCTAGGGCGCGGCGCAACCACGAAGTTTCTAATGATCGAGCGTTCCCATGAAAATCAGCGGCGTAGACATCCGTCCCGGCAACATCATCGAATATGAAAGCGGCATCTGGAAGGTCGCCAAAATCCAGCATACCCAGCCGGGCAAGGGTGGGGCCTATATGCAGGTGGAGATGAAAAATCTCATCGATGGCCGCAAGACCAACGTACGCTTCCGCAGCGCCGACACGGTCGAAAAGGTGCGTCTGGACACAAAGGAATATCAGTTCCTTTATGAAGATGGCGACATGCTTGTTTTCATGGATTCAGATACTTACGAACAGATCATGCTGCCAAGCGATTTGCTGGGCGATGCGCGCCCGTTCCTTCAGGATGGTATGCAGGTTAGCCTGGAACTTTGGGAAGAACGCCCCATCAGCGTGCAGCTTCCGACCCAGATCGAAGCCGAGATCGTGGAAGCCGATGCTGTGGTGAAGGGGCAGACTGCATCTTCCAGCTATAAGCCTGCCGTGCTGGACAATGGCGTGCGCATCATGGTGCCGCCGCATATCGGAACCGGCACGCGCATCGTGGTGGACGTTTACGAACAATCGTACGTCGGGAAGGCCAGCTGAACGATCATGGCTGCATTTTCGGGTCTTATTCGCGTGATGGAAAAGGCTGCCCGCAAGGCGGGTGGCAGGCTTCGTCGCGATTTTGGCGAGGTCGAGCACCTTCAGGTTAGCCGCAAGGGGCCGAGCGATTTTGTCTCCAAGGCCGATCAGGTGGCGGAACGCATCCTGTGGGATGAGCTTAAGGTCGCGCGTCCCGGATGGGGTTTTCTGCTCGAAGAGGGCGGCACGATCGAAGGCGATCCTGACCAGCCGCGCTGGATTATCGACCCGCTCGACGGGACGAGCAATTTTCTTCACGGGATTCCGCATTTCGCCATTTCCATCGCCGTGCAGGAGCCAAAGCTTGGCGGCGGCTGGGGCGATGTTGTGGCCGGGATGGTTTACCAGCCGATCACCGACGAAACCTTCTGGGCCGAAAAATCGCGCGGCGCTTGGTTACAGGATGCCCGGCTGCGGGTTTCTGGCCGACGCTCGCTTGCAGAAGCGCTGGTAGCGACCGGCACGCCCTATCAGGGGCATGGCGATTTTGTCGAATGGTCTAAGATTTTTGCCGCACTTGGCCCCAATGTGGCAGGAATCCGCCGCTTTGGTGCCGCTTCTCTCGATCTCGCATGGCTGGCTGCTGGCCGGTATGACGGGTTTTGGGAAAGCGATCTGTCACCTTGGGACACGGCTGCCGGCTGCCTGCTGGTGCGCGAGGCGGGCGGTTTTGTGACCGATTACCGCGGTCGTTCGCAGCCTGTTTGCGACAAACAAATTATCGCCGGGAATGATCCGTTACATTCTCGGCTTCACAAGCTGATTGCCGAGACGCTAAAGGATCGCTAATCGCGACTTGTCACGCGCCAGTGCCTCCGTGGCGGAATTGGTAGACGCGCTCGACTCAAAATCGAGTTTCTAACGAAGTGCCGGTTCGAGTCCGGCCGGAGGTACCAGCGCGGTGACAGAATATATTTGTGAAATTGCTTGTGTTTAACGCAGGCATTTGGGAGTTTCTGATCCAGTCGTGATAGAAGCTCCCCCTCCCCATGCGATTGCGGCGATGGCTCTGACTATCGTCGTATTCTATCTTTTTGTACGCAACCGAATCTCAATTGAGATCGTATCGCTGATGGCCATCGCGATCATCGCGGTGGGGCTGTATTTTTATCCCATGCCGCATACCCAGCCTACAGATGGGCTGGTGCTCGCCTTCTCCGGTTTTGGCCATTATGCGCTGATCACGATCTGCGCCCTGATGGTGATGGGCAGGGGGCTGGTGGTAACTGGCGCGCTTGACCCTGTTGCCCGTTTTCTGGAGCGGGTCTTCAAAATCAATCTGCAATTGGGCATGCTGCTTTCTCTGGCGCTGGCTCTCGTGCTTTCGATGGGTGTCAACAATACGCCTGTCCTCGTGTTGCTCATTCCGATTTTCGTGACGCTGGCCGCGCGCGGTGCACTGCCTGCGTCCAAGACGCTTATGCCGCTGAACGCCTCCTCGCTCTTGGGCGGGCTTTCCACCACCATTGGCACCTCGACCAATATTCTCGTCGTGTCGATTGCGGTCGATCTCGGCATGCAGCCGATGGGTGTGTTCCACTTTACCCCTATCGTGCTTGCCGCATCGCTTATTGCCTTGCCCTATATCTGGTTGGTGATGCCGCGCATGCTGGGGGATAACAGCCCCGACAAGGGCGTGGTGCGGCGGTGGTTCGTCACGCGTCTTCGGGTGCCCCCAACAAGCAATCTCAATGGCCGCCACTTCGATGAAGTGGTGGATATGCTACCTGAAGAATTCCGCTTTGAAGAACGCCCAAACGGACCGTTCTCTACGGGTCAGAGATTGCGGGTATCGGGCACGCATGATGCACTGGAAGATGCGATTCGTGTTCTTCAAGGTCAGATCGCGCCAGGCTGGGTCATCGATGCCATCCAGCGCGAAGCGAGGGAGAATGGTGGCGATATCCAGGTCGTGGAGATGGTCGTCACCTCGGATTCGCGCCTTATCGACCGCACGCTGCCCACATCAGGCATTGCCGATCGCTTTGGCGTAGGTGTGCTGGGCATTCATAGACCCGATCGCCCCCTGCGGTTCGATGAACCTCAAGAAGTGCATGGCGATATGCGCATTGCCGAAGGCGATGTGTTGTTGGTGATGGGTCTGTCGCCCGCGCTCGCCACTTTCGCGCAGGCAGACAGCCTGCTGCAGCTTGAAGGCGCACGCGAAGTGCCTCGCCGTTCAAAGGCACTGCTGGCAGCGACCATCATGGGTGCATCGGTCGGCCTTGCCTCTATCGGCTTGTTACCAATTGCCATTGCATCACTTGGCGGCGCAATCCTGATGTTCCTTACCGGCTGCGTGAAGTTTGACAGGGTTGGTCGAGCGCTTTCGGGCCAGGTCATCGTGCTGGTTGCCGCCAGCATCGTGATCGGCCGATTCGTGCTGGAGAGCGGCGCAGCTGGCTGGCTGGGGCAGGCGCTGGCGATGGGATTGCAACATTTGCCGCCTGCGGGCGTGCTGGCAGCCATCATGCTGTTCGTGACGATACTGACGAATTTCGCTTCCAATGCGACGGCGGCAACCGTCGGCACCCCCATTGCCTTTGCCATCGGCGCCGAACTCGGCCTGCCGCAGGAACCGTTGATCCTCGCCGTGCTGTTTGGCTGCAATCTGTGTTACGCGACGCCAATTGCCTATCAGACCAACATGCTCATCATGGCAGAAGGCAATTACCAGTTTGGCGATTATGTAAAAACCGGTGTGCCGCTGGTGCTCCTCATGGTCGTTACGCTCAGCGTGCTGCTTGTTACGACCTATTCGATGTAGGAATACGCGTCGCTCTTCGTGCATGTATTAACCATTCATCACGGAACTCCTCATTGTACGGGCAGTTATCTCCGCAATAATATTGGAGGAAGCCATGACTGAAGAACGTATCACTGAAACCGAAACGCCTTCGGGCAATACGCATACCCACACCACCGTCGTACGCGATGCAGAACCATCCTCAGGCGGTGGCAAATGGGTCATGATCCTGATTGTGATCGTACTTGCTGCAGCTGCAATATTCATCTTCGCCCAGATGAGTGACGCCGAAGTTGCCAAGGATGCAGCCGTTACCGATGCCGCCGGAGAGGTCGGCGAAGCAGCAAGCCAGATTGGCGATGCCGCTCAAGATGCTGCTGACAGCATCTCGGAATAAGGAACAGAGCCCCTTTTTCGATTAAGGGTGTAAAGTTTACCGACATTTCATCTGTCTCCGTTAACCGAGCGCAATCCCGGGAATTCACCCGGGAATTGGGCCGGTTGGAGCGATGATCCGTCTCTTCAAACATTACATACCGCATGCAGTCCTGCTGCTCGGTCTATTGGATTTTGCCCTGCTGCTAGTCGCGGCCGATCTGGCGTGGCATCTGCGTGTCAGCCAGATTGGCGCTTCGGCCGGGCCCCTTAAAGACCGTGCGCTGGCACTGACGGGTATCGCATTCACCACGCAAACCGCCATGATTGCTGTCGGCGTTTACGGGACCGAAGCGCTGCGTTCCAAGCGCTTTGCCTGTGCTCGTTTGCTGGTGGCCGCAAGCCTTGCCATTCTTGCGCTGGCGCTGATTGATTTCGTGCTTCCGGGCCACACCTTCTGGCGCTCCATCCTGCTTTACGCGATGATGATCGCCGTTGCGCTGCTCATATTGAACCGTCTGGTCGTGGGCGGAATTCTTGGCGCATCGGCCTTTCGCAGACGTGTGCTGGTATTGGGCGCCGGACCGCGCGCACAAAGGCTCAAGCTGCTGGCGACAAGGCCCGAAAGCGGCTTTGTGGTGGTTGGCTATATCGGAATGTCGGATGGCGCATCACAAGTGGCAGAGGCGGTATCACGTTCGGCCATTGTCGATCTTAGCGCCCATGTCGCCAATCTGGGCGTTACCGAAGTTGTTCTTGCGCTGGAGGAACGCCGTAATGCCTTGCCGCTCAAGGATTTGCTGCGGGTTAAGACAGCCGGTGTCCATGTAAATGAATTCTCCAGCTTTCTGGAGCGGGAAACAGGCCGGGTCGATCTCGATACGCTCAATCCCAGCTGGCTGATCTTCTCTGACGGTTTTTCTTCGGGTCGTGCCGTTTCAAGCATCGCCAAACGCATGTTCGATATTCTGGCGAGTGGACTGCTGCTGCTGCTGACCTTTCCGATCATCGCGCTTTTTGCGGCAATCATAAAGCTCGACAGCAACGGTCCGGCCTTTTTCCGACAAAAGCGCATAGGCCTTTATGGCGAGACGTTTGAACTTATCAAACTACGTTCCATGCGCACCGATGCTGAAAAGGACGGCGCGAAATGGGCCGAGAAGAAAGACCCGCGAATAACGCGCATCGGGGCGTTTATCCGCAAGGTCCGCATTGATGAATTGCCGCAGGTGTGGACGGTGCTGCGCGGTCATATGAGCTTTGTCGGTCCACGGCCCGAAGTCCCGCAATTCGTGGACGATCTTGAAGACAAGCTGCCCTATTATGCAGAACGCCACATGGTGAAGCCGGGCATCACCGGCTGGGCGCAGATCAATTATCCTTATGGCGCAAGTATCGAGGATTCCCGTCACAAGCTGGAATATGATCTTTATTACGCCAAGAATTACACGCCCTTTCTTGATCTGTTGATCATGTTGCAGACGCTGCGCGTGGTGTTGTGGCCGGAGGGCGCGCGCTAATGGAAATCGCCTGGGATCTTGCCCTTTACCTTACCTATCTTGCCGCAGCCGCGGGGGCGGTCGCCTTGTGCCTGTGGCTTGCCACCAACCAGCGCACGCAGGGGCCGGCAGTCAATGCCAGTGCCGGCGCGCTTGGATTTGCCGCCTTATGGGCCTTCTCAGTAGCAGGCTTTGGCCGCCAGAGTGTGATCCAGGACGTGCTGCTGGTTGCCAGCAATCTCGCATGGTTGTGGATGCTGTACCGCCTGTTCGGTTACGACAAGCGCGACAAGAGCCTTGGCCCTATCCGCCCGGTTGTGGCTGCGCTCGCCTTTGTTGAAATGATGCAATTCGCGCTTATCGCAGCACGCCTGCAATATGATGCGGAACCTGGTGCTCAGCTGCTGATTCTCCAGTTCGCTTTCACCTTTCGCCTGCTTTTGTGCATCGGTGCGCTGGTATTGGTGCATAATTTATATGTCGGCGCTGCGCAGATGGCCCGGCTTGGCCTGCGCTGGCCAGCCGCCGCGCTTGGGCTGCTGTTTCTCTATGATCTCAACTTCTACACCGTCGCCTATCTCGATAATGGCACGCCGGAATTACTTGAAGATCTTCGCGCGGTCGCCCTGCTGGTTTCGGTCATATTGTTGGCCATCGGCGTAGTCCGCAACAAGAGCGAATTGCGCTTCAGTCCTTCGCGCAGCTTCGCATTCCAGTCTTTCTCTTTGCTGCTGATCGGTGCCTATCTCGCGGTGATGGTGGTGGTGGCGCAGGGCCTTGCCTATATCGGCAGCGATTATGGCCGCATATTGCAGGCTGGCTTCGTCCTGCTTGCAAGTGCAATTGCGCTGACGGTGCTTCCGTCTAAGCGGCTGCGCGGCTGGCTACGCGTCACCCTGTCCAAGAACCTGTTTCAGCACCGTTATGATTACCGTTCGGAATGGTTGCGCTTTACTGATACGATCGGCCGGGCCGGTCCGCAGGCGACGCCCTTGCTGGAACGCGCAGTGCAGGCCGTGGCCGACATCACTGACAGCCCTTCAGGCATGCTTTTCACTCCGCGAGAGGAGGGTGGTATGGCTCTCGCTGCGCGCTGGCAATGGCCCGACCTGGACGTGCCTGGTGAAGCGATTTCCGCCAAGGGCGCGCAGTTTTTCGAGGAAAGCCAGTTCATTCTGGATCTCGATGACCTGCGCCCCGGAAGGCAGGATGGCATCCCCGCCGATGCGTGCCCGGCCTGGCTATTGGCGGACGAGGCGAGCTGGGCGCTGATCCCGCTGCTGCATTACGAACGGCTGGTGGGCGTTGTCCTGCTGGCAAGACCGCCCATGGCCCGCCAGCTAGACTGGGAGGATTTTGACCTGCTGCGCGTCGTAGGACGGCAATTGGCAAGCTATCTTGCCGAACAGACCAGCCAAGACGCTTTGGGCGAAGCGCAGCGCTTTGATGAATTCAATCGCCGCATCGCTTTCGTCATGCACGACATAAAGAATTTAGCCAGCCAGCTTTCCCTGCTTGCCCGCAATGCTGAAAAACACGCGGACAATCCTGCTTTTCGTACCGACATGATCCTGACATTGCGCAACTCGACCGATAAATTGCAGTCTCTTCTGGATCGTCTTGGCCGGTATGGCAGCATGGGCGGCAAAGAGCGCGAGGAATTTGATCTTGGCGCATTGCTGGGCAAGATCTGCGGCCTATATGCCGATCGCCACACAGTCACGCTGATTTCCGATGACACTTGCAGCGTGAAGGCGGATGCAGAGGCATTGGAACAGGCGCTGGTCCATCTGGTGCAGAACGCCATAGAAGTCAGCGACGAAAATTCGCCCGTCCTGCTCGAACTGCGCAAGGAGTCCGGCAGCGCGGTGATTGAGATAGTCGATTCCGGCGAAGGCATGTCGCCGGATTTCATACGCACAAAGCTGTTCAAGCCGTTTCATTCGTCCAAGCCAGGAGGCTTTGGCATCGGAGCCTATGAAGCGCGTGAACTGGTGCGTGCGATGGGTGGCCGGCTTGATGTCGAATCGCGGGAAGGACTGGGCACGCGATTCGTGCTGCGACTTCCGCTTAGCGAGGCGAGCGACATGCTGCGTGTGATGCAGGATAATTCGAAAGAGGTGGCATAATGGCCGATAGCAAACCCCAACCGCTTCCCAAGCTGCTGATCGTCGAGGATGACGAAGGTCTGCAGGCACAGCTCAAATGGGCTTATGAAGATTTCCAAGTGGTTATCGCAGGCGACCGTGAAAGCGCCATCGCGGCGCTGCGTGCAGAGGAGCCTGCTGTCGTAACGCTGGACCTCGGGCTGCCGCCTGATCCCGATGGCACGACTGAAGGTTTTGCCGTGCTCGATGAGATCATGGCATTGAAGCCCGATACCAAGGTTATCGTGGCATCGGGCCATGGCGCGCGCGAAAGTGCGTTGAGCGCGATTGAGCGCGGCGCCTATGATTTTTACCAGAAACCTGTCGATATCGAACAGCTTGGCCTGATCGTTCGGCGCGCTTTCAACCTCCATCGCATTGAGGAGGAGAACCGTGCGCTGGCGGCCAAGGCAGGCGATGGCAATACGGTGCTGGGCGGTCTGATAACTTCCGCACCCGAAATGGTGAAGGTGGCGCGCACGATTGAACGCGTTGCCAACACCAATGTTTCGGTCATGCTGCTGGGCGCAAGCGGGACTGGTAAGGAATTGCTCGCACGCGGATTGCATGATGCCAGCATGCGTAAGAACGGCAATTTTATTGCCATCAATTGCGCTGCGATTCCCGAAAACCTGCTTGAAAGTGAATTGTTCGGGCATGAAAAAGGCGCATTCACCGGCGCGGTCAAAACGACCGAAGGCAAGATCGAAATGGCCGATGGCGGCACACTCTTCCTTGATGAGGTCGGCGATATTCCGCTGACCTTGCAGGTGAAGCTTCTGCGATTCCTGCAGGAACGCACGATCGAGCGGATTGGCGGGCGCAGTGCCATTTCTGTCGACACGCGCATCGTCTGCGCCACGCATCAGGACCTCGAAGCCATGATCGCGGCGGGCAATTTTCGCGAAGACCTGTTCTATCGCCTTGCCGAAGTGGTTGTAAAAATTCCTTCGCTGGCTGAACGTCCAGGTGATGCGACACTGCTGGCCAAGGCTTTCCTCAAACGATTTGCCGCAGAGATGAATCCCGTGATCTCCGGGCTTGCCCCCGATGCGCTGGCGGCGATTGATGGGTGGAACTGGCCGGGCAATGTCCGCGAGCTTGAAAACCGGGTGAAGCGCGCAGTCATCATGGCGGATGGCAAATTGGTTGGCGCAAGCGATCTCGACCTGGGCGGTGACGAGGACGAGACACAAGACGTGCTCAACATCAAGAGCGCTCGTGAAGTTTCGGATCGCAAGGTGATCCGCCGCGCGCTGGCTAGAAGCGAAGGCAATATTTCCAGCACGGCCAAAATGCTCGGCATCAGCCGCCCAACGCTATATGATTTGCTCAAGCAATACGACTTGCATGCTTGATGAGCCCTAGGCACAGAGTCGGCGATGATCGACCGCGTTAAGTCCCTGTTCGACCCGCTTGTGCGTCTGTTGCTGCTCGCGATATTGCTTGCCACGGTGCTGCCTGTAATGGGCAGGGAACAGGCTGTCGCACGCATTGTTTCGGACATTGCGATCGTGCTCCTGTTTTTCCTCAACGGCCTGCGCCTCCCTAGGGCAGAAGTACTGCGCGGTCTTGCCAATCTGCGTTTTCTGCTGCCGCTGATCATATGGGTATTTGCGGCGATGGGACTTGCCGGATGGGGCGCATCGCAATTCGCCCAACCATCCTTGCCCCCTAGCATTGCCCTGGGTTTCATCTTCCTTGGGGTGCTGCCATCCACGGTCCAATCCGCAACGGCCTATACGTCCATTGCCGGGGGCAATGTCGCCAGTTCAGTAGTTGCTGCGGCCACGCTCAATATCCTCGGTGTCTTCATCACGGCCCCCATCATCATCTGGCTTGCAAGCGGGGCAATGCCAGATAACGCAACGGATATCGGCACCGATGCGCTGTTGCGCGTAGGGATGATCCTACTCGTCCCATTCCTTGCCGGGCAGGCATTGCAAGGCCGGTTTGGCGCCCTTGTAACGGACAGGCGAACGCTGGTCTCGTGGATGGACCGCATAGCCATCGCCATTGCGGTCTACGTCGCTTTTTCCAGCGCGGTTGAGCAGGGCGTCTGGAGCCTGCTGGACTTTTCGGCATGGCAAAGGTTGCTGATGCTGATCGGCTTCATGTTGAGCTTCGGCTTTTTCGGTGCGTGGTGGCTGGGCCGGGCGCTGCGGCTTGATGACAGGGACCGGATCGCGTTCCTTTTCGCGGGCGGACAAAAAAGTATCGCTATGGGCGCGCCACTGGCGGCAGTGCTATTTCCGCCTGCCATCGCGGGGCTCGTGCTGCTGCCGGTATTGATCTACCACCTTCTGCAATTGGTGATTTCCGCCCCGGTGGCGCAGCATGTCAGTCAATCACAGCAGGCGTGACCTTTCCTTCTTCGCGGCGGTTATGCCGTACAGACCACCAGAAGCTGATCCCGATCAACACGCCGCCGATCAATCCGGTTATCGTTTCAGGAATATGCCACACTGCTGAAAGCAGCATGATCGCGCCCAACACGATGATCGCCCAGAATGCGCCATGTTCGAGATAGCGATATTCGGACAATGTCCCCTTGCGTACAAGATGGATCGTCATCGAACGCACGAACATCGCCCCGATGGAAAGGCCGAGGGCAATAATGATCATATTGTTTGAAAGCGCAAAAGCGCCAATCACTCCGTCGAAGCTGAATGACGCATCGAGCACTTCGAGATAGAGAAAACCGCCAAGACCCGATCGCATGACCGTGCCACTGGCTTTCTTGGCCTCTTCCCGCATGTTGAGCCATTCACCCAGCGCATCGACAGCGATGAAGGTGACAAGCCCCAGAAGGCCGGCTGTCAGGAACGTCAGTGCATCTTCCTGAGGCAATTGTAGCGAGACCGCCCACAGGGCTACCAGTAAAAGCCCGATTTCCAGTGCGGGCAGATTGGACACTTTGACCAATTGGCGTTCAACCGCTGAAATCCAGTGTACTTCCTTGTCGGCATCGAAGAAAAATTTCAGCCCCACCATGGCAAGGAATGCGCCGCCAAAGCCGGCAATGCCAATATGGGCGGATGATACGATTGCTTCATATTGTTCAGGATCGTTCAGTGAAAGGTCGATTGCCTGTATCGGACCAATGCCTGCCGCGATGGCGACGATGGCCAACGGGAAGATGATACGCGTGCCGAAGACGGCAATGGCGATCCCCCAGACCAGGAACCGCTGCTGCCACACCGGGTCCATCTCTCGCAATACAGTAGCGTTGACGACGGCATTATCGAAGCTGAGCGATATTTCGAGGATCGACAGGATCAGTATGATCCAGAGGATTTGCAGAACCGAACCGATGCTGTCGCTGGTGGCAATGCCATACCACAAGCCCAGCCCGAAGCAGGCAGCAGTGAAGATCAGCGAAAATTTATAATAGCGCAGCAGCATGCCCATGCGGTGGTGAATCCTGGAAATCGAAGTGAAGAGTGAATGCGTTTCCCGCCATCAATCTTTGGGTTGGTAAAGCTGATCCGGTCCCGGAAAAGATCGTTCACGCACTTCTTTGGCATATTGTGCAGCGGTGTCCGAAATGGTCGATGCGATGTCGCCATATTTCTTCACAAAGCGGGGCACCCTTTCAAACATGCCGAGCATGTCTTCGGCGACCAGAACCTGCCCGTCGCATTGTGCTGATGCGCCAATGCCGATTGTAGGGCAGGCGATGGCTTTTGTGACGGCAATGGCGATGGGTTCGATCACGCCTTCGATCACGACGGCGAATGCGCCCGCTTCATCAAGCGCGCGTGCATCGTCGACGATCTTTTTTGCCTCGGCATCGCTGCGCCCGCGTGCAGCATAGCCGCCCAGCACATTGACTGCCTGCGGGGTCAGGCCAATATGGCCCATCACCGGGATGCCACGCTGGGAAAGAAACGCGACCGTTTCTGCCATCGCCTCGCCACCCTCCAGCTTTACCGCAGCCGCGCCGCTTTCCTTCAACAGGCGGGCTGCCGCTTCAAAGGCGTGTTGTGGTGACATTTCATAAGCGCCGAATGGCAAATCGACGACGACAACCGAGTGGTAACTGCCGCGCACGACGGCAGCAGCATGATTGGACATCATTTCCATCGTTACTGGCACGGTAGAGGGCAGACCGTAGATCACCTGTCCCAGCGAATCCCCGACAAGCAGCATGTCACAATGCGGATCGAGTAATTGTGCCTGCCGCGCGGTATAGGCGGTAAGCATCACGATTGGTTCCTGCGTAACGCCGTCAGTCTTGCGTGCGCGGATTTTCGGCACGGTCAATCTGCGCATCGGAGCTGGGGTGGGGTTTGCGCGACTGGTCGCGGTGTCGATTGTAAAGGTCGTGGACATACATACCCTTTAACAGACACACCTCTCGACGCGACCCCAATTTCAATGCAAAAAGACTGGCAACCTTCTGGGTCAAGAGGAAAACAATAAAATGGCACTTTCCCAAGGGGGCAAAACCAGAGATGGTTGGTCTTCGCGCAGCGCATTCATCCTGGCAGCTATCGGATCAGCGGTAGGGCTGGGCAATTTATGGCGGTTCCCGGCCGAAGCGGGCGCGAATGGCGGCGGTGCCTTTGTGCTGTTCTATATCCTCTGCGTGCTCATGATCGGCCTACCGATTTTGCTTTCCGAAACGCTTATTGGTCGTCACGGCCAGGCATCCGCTCCGGAAAGCGTGCGTCGCGTGGCCAAGGCTTCACGCGTCAGTTCGCATTGGGACATTCTTGCCAGCATGGGTGTGCTTGCGGCTTTCATGATCCTGAGTTTCTACTGCGTGGTCGGCGGCTGGGTGCTGTATTATATCGGCCAGTTCATGGCGGACATCTTCGCCAGCGGAGTGACGGGCGGTGCATTCGAAGGGCGCCCAGCTGAAGAGATTGAGGCGCTTTTGCCGAATCTTTTCGGCAATGGCATCTTGATGGTGGGGCTTAATGCACTGTTCCTTGGGTTCACGCTTTTCTTTGTGGCGCGCGGCGTTTCTGGCGGCATCGAATTGGTGGCGAAATGGATGATGCCCGCTTTCTTTATCCTTTTGATTGCCATTACCGTTTACGGTGCCTTCGGCGGGGCATTTTCACAGACGGTTTCCTATCTCTTCACTTTTGAGCCGGAAAAATTGACGGGTCCGGTGATGCTGGCCGCCGTGGGGCAGGCGTTCTTCTCGCTCTCGCTGGGTGTCGCGGGCATGATCACCTACGGCGGTTATGTCGGTCGCAATGTGAACCTTGGCAGCACTTCGGCGATTATTTCCAGCGCGGATACGGCCGTGGCCTTGCTGGCTGGATTGTGCATTTTTCCCATCGTTTTTGCGGCGGGTCTTTCAGTCGCGGCGGGGCCGGGGCTAATGTTCCAGACGCTGCCCCATGCTTTCCAGGAGATGCCGGCGGGTTCTGTCGTAGGATTGCTGTTTTTCATCATGGTCGGCTTTGCCGCGCTGACAAGTTCGGTTGCCTTGCTTGAGGTGCCGACAGCGTGGCTGATCGACAAGTTCCGCTTCGTGCGCCCGGTCAGCGCCTCCATCGTGGCGGGCGGGGCAATGATCCTGGGCGCGCTGGCTGCCCTGTCTTTCAACGAACTCGCCGATTGGCATCCACTGGACTTTATTCCCTTGTTCGCGGGTCAGGGCTTTTTCGATGTCCTTGACGGGATTACGGCCAAATTGCTGATGCCTATTGGTGCACTTCTGACAGCGTTGTTCATTGGCTGGTTTGCGGATCGCAAGCTGGTTGATCTGGAGAACGGGCTGGGTGGCTGGCTGCACCTGTTCTGGCTCTTCCTCGTGCGTTTTGTGTGCCCGATTGCATTGATCGGGATACTGGTGGTGGGTATATTCCCCGGCATGTTCGAATAATTTTCTATTCCTGACGCAAAAAAGGGCCGCTCCCGATGGGGTTGCGGCCCTTTTCTTTGGCAGTGCTGGCGGTCAGAGCGTCGTCTTGACGTGTTCATCCTTTGATTCTTCGCGTACATCGAAGCCCATCAGCATTTTGGCATTTTCGACAAACCCGAGATCGCTGTTCCAGATTTCAGCCCTGCCCAGATCCATGCGCAGCATCAGCAAATCGGGATCGTCCTTGCCGCCAGGGAACCATGCCTCGACGATATGGCTCCACTGCTTGTCCAGCCGTTCACGGCTCGTTTCCTCTGTCAGTGTGCCGGAAAATCGTGAGAAGATTTCGTGGCCTTTGGAAGCAAAGGTTGCCGTGGCGGGACCACCATTGGCCACGCTGCTTTTGCGGTTGACGAAAAACCAGATTGAGCTGTTGGCATCCTTGTCCAGTTGCGCGGTCATCACCACTGCGTCATCGGGTGTGCTATCGAGTTGGAGGAACAGGAAGGGGCTGTCGTTCAACGCCTTCCAGAAGTTCTTTTTCAGGGTTTCTAGATCGCTCATTGTAATCTCCTTTTCCTATTAACGGTATTGCGTGGGCTGCGGTTCCGATGCCCCGTCCGGTCTGGTGAACAGGACAGCTTGCCAAAGTGGGTGAGTAGGAACATAAAAGGAACAAAGGAGTCGATTCGCCATGGACATGGCTTCCCTGCCACGCGCGGTGGAGCTGGCGTCTTCCGTTGCCTGCAATCCGCGCTGGCATCCGGGAGCCGTCCGCCCGCTACACAGCGAAATTTTTGCCCCTGCCACACAGGCAAGTGGGGCCGGTGCGGCGCTTGCGCTTGCGCTTGACGGCCTGCGCGTGCGTGATCGTGCGGCAGAAGATTCCGGAAACTATTCCAATGTAGGCAAGGTGACGGAAGATCGCGCCGTGCTGTGGGTACAGGATGCAGCCGCGTGTCGGCTGGGCGGACGGCCCTATCGTCCCGGCTTGCCCGAAGGACTGCGCCACCGATTGATTCATGTTGCCGCCAAGACGGCGGAAGATGCGCTTTTTGCGTTGGAAGAAGGTGTGCGGTGCCGTGATCTGGCCTGCGTGATCGGGGAAATGGCGGGCAATCCCAAAGCACTCGATTTTATCTCTTCGCGTCGCCTCAGCCTTGCTGCGGAAAAACATGGCGTGCCCCTATTTCTCGTCCGCCTTGATGCTGCACCCGATCTCAGTTCGGCGCGGATGCGCTGGCAGGTCCGCGCGGCGCCATCCGCTCCGCCATTATGGAACCTGGCCGCGCCCGGCCATCCGGCCTGGCAGGCGGAATTGTTCCGCGCCCGCACTCATGCTCCCGGAGAATGGATTTTGCGCGATGAAGGATCTTTCCTCACCGCCGAACGCCCCGCTTGCCCCGCGCCGGATAATGGCGATCTGGGCTTGCGAGCTGGCGCTCGATCGCTGGCGGCACTCTGAAAACTGCGCGCGGGGGGAAGGGGCTGATGCTCAGCCGCTCGCGCTGATCGCGGAAACTGCGCGCGGTCCCCGAATCGAAGCTGCCAATGCCGCCGGGCTGGCAGAAGGCGCGGTGCGTGGAATGATGCTGGCCGATGCTCGCACATTGTGTCCGCATATCTTGGTGCAACCCCGCGATCCGGCGGGCGATCTTGCTTTTGTCGAACGGCTTGCCGTCTGGGCCCAGCGCTGGGGGCCGTGGAGCGCGATAGACGCGCCCGATGGCGTGTTGGTGGATGTAAGCTCGGTCGCGCATCTGTTTGGTGGAGAACGCCGTCTGCTGGCCGATGTGGCGCAATGTTGCGCCGCGCGCGGTCTTGCCGTTCGCACTGCGATTGCGCCAACCGCTGGCGCGGCCTGGGCCTTGGCGCATTACGCGCAAATGGGTGGCACATCGGCAGGCGCGATCCTTGGCCCGCAAGATGATATTGCCACCAGTCTGGCCGATCTGCCCGCAGCCGCATTGCGGCTGGACGATGACGTGCTTCTTGTTTTGTGCCGCCTCGGGCTCAAACGATTGGGAGACTTGCTGGGCCTTGCAGCGGGTGCGGTGAAAGACGAAACGGATGATGGCATAAAGGCCGGGCGCGATGCTGTTCACCGGCGTTTTCGCAATCGCACTTCGCCTTCCGCCAATCCGCTGGTGCGGATGGACCAGCTTATCGGACGCGTACCCGAACCGCTGCTGCCCGTTGTTCCGATCACTGCCCCGCTGGTGCAGCGTCGTCTGCTCGAACCCATCCGCCACCGTTCGCTGCTGGATCGGGTGGTGGAAGATCTTGCTGCAGACATGGTGCGCGTGCTGGAAGGGCGGGGCGAGGGTGCGCGCCGACTGCAGCTTGGCCTGTGGCGCGTGGATGGCGAGGTGGTGCTACGCGATCTTGAAATGGCGGCTGCCACGCGCGACGCGGCCCATATATGTCGCCTTTTCACCAGCCGTCTAGACGATGTCGATGCCGGTTTTGGAATCGAGATGTTGCGCATGCGCGCATCCTGGGCAGAGCCCGTGGCGCTGGAGCAGGATGATCTGGAAACTGCGGCGCAGGAACATGGCACCAGCCTTGCCGTCTGTATCGACAGGTTGAGCGTTCGGCTGGGTAAGGATGCGGTGCAGCGCCCGGTGCTGCGCGCCAGCCATATCCCTGAACGCGCGCAAGGGTGGCAGGCCCCCCTCGAAGCTGAACCTGCGCATCAGGAACAGCTCGCCTTTCACGATCGTCCGCTCAAACTGCTCGACCGGGCAGAGAAAATCGCGGTGCTCTATGCCAGTCCCGATGGCTATCCACGCCGCTTTCGTTGGCGCGGTGCGCTTTATGATGTGGCGCGGGTGGAAGGGCCGGAAAGAATCGCGCCTGAATGGTGGCGCGAGAGAGGTGGCACCCGCCTGCGCGATTATTATCGCGTAGAAGATGATGCTGGCTGCCGTTACTGGATTTACCGTGCGGGCCTTGCCGGAGATGGTCGCGGAGGAGAGCCGGACTGGTTCCTGCAAGGCATGTTTGCATGAACAATCATAGCGCCAGGTCCGGGCAATCCTGCGCCACCAGATCACCATTGTCCCAGCGCGCGATATATTGGGTCTGTCCGGACGCAAGCTGGGCGCAGGCGACATTGATGCCATCGGCATAAACAACCGCCAGTGTGCGCGCATATCGATCCCGTCCCAGCCGGACGATGGAAAGCTGGACACCTTCTGTCAGGATTTCCATCGCGCGTTTCGAAGCTTGTCCATCCCCTTCCACGCACTGGCGGCCGGCACGGCAGCCACGCTTTTCAGGCGCATCAATGCCGGTGATTCGGATGCGTTCCTCCCCGCAGCGAATCGTATCGCCATCGGTGACCGTGCAACCGGACGGCAGCATTGTTGGCACTTCGGAAGAAGACAGGGCAGCAGATGAAAAGGAAAAGGTGAGCGCAATGGATAGAGTGATCATCCCACATGGCTAGGCCTGCGGTCGCACAATGGGTGCACTCAGCCTGCTCGGGATCGGAGGCTTAGAATCGTGGAATTACATATCACGCAAGCCGCTGAATGTTCGCCTGTGACGAACTTGCCGAGTATCAAAGTGCACAGCGCAACAGGATTGCCGCTTGCACCACTTTCGAACTATCCCTAGGGGCATGCCCGGTCCGGGGAGTAGCGCAGCCTGGTAGCGCATCTGTTTTGGGAACAGAGGGTCGCAGGTTCGAATCCTGTCTCCCCGACCATTTTACCTTCCGCCGAGTCTCGGAACGCACCGAGCTGGGCGTAACGCCCCCACCGCCCATCACCATTCCGAATCAGTGTCAGCTCTGCTCGACCGGGCGTACGCTGGCGCGTTCCACCAGCTTAACAGGGGCTCGTCGCCGATCCTGCGCCTCTCGCTGCCCTAGGGCAGCTTCAGCCAGCAGCACACCTGCCAGCCGAAAATCGGGCTCTATCGTGGTAAGCGGCGGGTTGCTGTAGACACCGCCGCCCAAGCCATCGAACCCGATTACGCCGACCTCGTCCGGCACATTGATGCCGTGGTCGCGCAACGCCTCCAACACGCCGAGGGCCATTGCGTCACATGAACAGAATATTCCATCGAAAGGGCGAGAGGATGCGATCAGCGAAGCTGCTGACAAGCGCCCCTGTTCCAGCCGCGTTTCAGCATCGACGAAAATGGGCGGACTGCTTTCAAGGTTCCGCTCACGCATTTTTTCATCATAGCTGACATAGCGTTCGCGAAACTGGTTCTGGCTTGTTCGCGTGTCTCCGATATAGACAATATTCCGGTGGCCGGCCTGCAGCAGCCTTTCGACTGCCATATGCGCGCCCTGCCGGTTATCCGAATCCACCCGTTGATGATCGAGATATGGCGAGCCCCAGCTGGCAACATGGGGCCTTCCCAAAATCGCGCGATGATATTCCCAGGCCAGATCATTGGTACTTGTGCCTAGCAAAACGATGCCATCGGCCTGCCGCGTTTCTATGAAATCACCGTCGAAATGCCCTGGTTCAGACTGGAAGGATACCAATGCCTGATATCCCATTTCGGAAATGGCCGCGCAGGTGCTGCCCAGTAGATTGTAATGAAAAGGGTTGATCTCTGTGGCCCCTACGCCGGGCCGTGTGATGACCACTATGGCGATAGTGCGTGTCTTGCCGCTGCGTAGCCGCGCAGCGCGGGAATCCACCCGGTAACCCAGCTCATCGGCGGCAGCGCGCACTTTTTCGCGCGTTCGTTCCGTGATCGATGAATCGCCCGACAAAGCGCGGGAAACTGTCGATTGATTGACTCCCGCCCGCTCTGCCACTTCGAAGGACGTCACACGGTATGCGGGGGTGATGTCTTTGATCATGGCAATGCCACACTAGCGCACGTATCGGGAAGGACCAACCAGCCCGCGATCAACGCTGCATCGATAGCATCACGTCCCTGACACAGGATGGCTTCACCCCGCGCTGTTCAAGATAGCTGAATATGCGTCGCCACCAATCATACAGTCGATCAAGATCATTTTCGGTACGCACATAGGGCGTATCGCCAGGGCGCAGTGACGGGCTGTGAAATGAGAACACGAGCAGTGGTGCGCCATCGTCCAGTGCCATATCTATCCCGCGAATGGCCTCTTCAACGCTGACCCCCTCCGGGGTCAGGGGCACACGCTCCAGCAGGCCCGTTCTCGAGAGTAATCCGCGCAGTGATGGTGCCCGCCACAGGCGGGGATAAATGGCATCGCCCTGTCGCCGTAATAAACCCCAATAGGTTGTCGTAAGCGGCAATTCGAGCAGCGTGCGATCATCATCTATCCAATAGGGTTCTATCGGGTGGTGACGATAATCGGGGCCTTGTCCGGCGGAATAATCGAATTTCGGGCGCACTGAGCTATCCACAGCAATGCCCAGCTTCCTGAGCACCTCAGCCGTATTGGGGCCGGCGCCATAACGGCCCGCGCGATAAATCAACGGTGCCATACCGAAATTTGTCTCGATCGTATCGCGCAGGCTAGTAATCTTGGATTCTTCCAATTCGGCCGAGAGGTTTCCGGCAAAGGAATTGCAATCGTTCACCTCCTCTTCGAAGGGCGGGTTCACCCAAGGGTGCAATTGTACGCCCACTTCGGCGCGGCCATTGGCGAGGGGTCCGCGCAGGATTTCTGCCGCAAGAGTCGAATTGGCGATAGGCCAGTCAATCAGATAGATTGGCACCACGTCCGCATGTTCGCAGAACTGCTGGAATTTCGCTAGCCGACCGACATGCTCGATACCATGGGTGTCACGCGATAGCGGTTTGCCCCAGTCAAATTCTTCTTCCGTATCCACTGTGAGCAGAAAACGGGGGATCTTGTCGCGAAAACGCGCACGGCTTCTGGGTGTTGGCGGATCGAGAATGCTCCGCATTTCCGCATGCTCTCCAATAATTATTGCGGCAAATTATCCGCTATCGCGTCCCATCTCCGGGCTAGGTTCGCTGCGGGGATGGGTCAAGGTCGGAAGGGTAAGGATCAGACGATTCTTTTTACAAATCAACTTCCCGCCGGCAGCATGTGCTTCTGCCTGCGCAAGCCGGAAGGTGAAATCCGTGCCGAACATTCCGGCATTCACTGCACGCTGCCGTCCGGCTTCGCCAGTATCGCCATTGCCGGTTTTCGTCAGTCCGCCTGGCGCATCCAGTTCCAGCTGTATCGTCTCGCCATCGCTGGAAAGGTTAAGCGCGACCTCGTCGCCCGGAGAAATCGCTCCTGCTGCCGTGGCGAGCAAGCGCCAACACAGTGCCAGCGCATCGGTCCGCTCGAGTGCGACGGTAAAATCTGCGCCATTCACGATCAGCGAGAAACCTGCATTGCGAGAACGCAATACGCCTTCAAGGCGCTTCACCGTGTCGGCCACTGCAAGGTGCAGGTCAGCTTCCCCTGGTTCAAGAACCATCGCCGCACCTTCCAGGCTAACCAGCCTGTCCACCTCGTCAAATCCGGCGAGGAGCTTTGCTGCATCCACAGCGATGGCTGCGGCATGGGCGCGATATTGGTGTGGGGCAGAACCGAAGAGCTGCTGCTGTATGATCTCCGCAAATCCCTGTATCGCGTTAACGGGCGTGCGTAGCTCATGCAGGACCTGACGCATCGCGTCGCTTTCATCATCCGGCAGACTGTCCGCGCCAACTGGTGCAGGTCGGCGCAGACACCCGCCATAGCCAGTGAAGCTGCCGGTGAGTGGGTCGAACAGGGGAACGGCGTCAATGCGCCATTCGCCTGCAATTTCGGTGGCGATGTCCAATGTCACGGGTTCGGCGTGGACAGGCTGGCGTGCCTTCAACCGCGCGGCGGCACGATCGGACAACTTGATCAGCAGCCCTGGGGTGGCAGAAGTGAGGCGAAGGCCAACCAGCAAGGGTGCGACCGTGTCATCAGCCCAATGCACGTAACCCTCGGCATCGGCAGTAAACTCAAAGCCCGAAAGCTGGCGCGATACTGGCGGCGCTTTCAACGGAGCATTCGGTTGAGAGCGCCGTCCTTCTCTAAATGCCTCAATCCGACGGAGCAGTGCACCGATTCCATCCTTTTCAGTCGCTGATGGAGACGGCGGTACCACCGATTGGCTGGCTATCGGTGGTTCAGCGTCCTTCGTTGACAGCTCACCCTGCATTTCTTGGGGCACGGGCAAGACCAGATCCACTACACCCAGTTTTGCCAGCAGATCCTTAACCGCGGGAGAAAGATCGCGCCGATGACGCATAAATCCGCGCGCGGTAATCGGCAGATGCGGTATCAGTTCAATCCATTGCGCATCTTCCAGCCTTGCAGTGGCCATTGCAGCTGCAGCTGGCTTCGGATTTCCTTGCGCCAGAAATCCGATCAATCTCGGATTTCGGAGCCGCAGCCCCGGTTCCCGAAGGATTTGCGATTGCGCGTCCTGAGGAATCGCTTCCATCAAAAGCCCAAGCCGTCCGTAGGCCTGCTGGACAAGTCCGGACATCATATCTTCCCGCATCGCGCCAAGGAGGTCCAGCAATTGCCTGAATTGCGTGCGCAAAATCGCGTCGCTGTCTGCGCGGGTGCGCAGCACTGTGGCGAGGCGATCGTCAAATTGCATTCAGGCTCCGGTCCGGGACAGGTTAAAATTATCCTACCGGTGCAATAGTCTGTTGCGCTGTGTCGCACATGCGCGCTTCCAGCTGCGTTGCAAAAAGGGACAATTGCGTGCATATAAAATAATAATTCGTCTCTTTGGCATTTTGCGTGCCGGAAATGTCTCGAATGGATAAGACACTTACAGAATCGCTAGGGGAAAAGAGCAATGTCAGCTCTCGACAGGATTGATCGTAACCTGCTTGCCGAGTTGCAGGCTGAGGGGCGGGTGACAAATGTCGACCTTGCAAAGCGGGTCGGGCTGACTGCGCCACCGTGCCTGCGCCGTGTTCGCGCCTTGGAAGAAGAAGGCGTTATTCGCGGTTATCACGCTGATCTGGACGCTTCCAAACTGGGTTTCGCCATCACTGTTTTCGCAATGGTGAGCTTGCGTAGCCAGGCTGAAGAGGACCTGAAGGCGTTTGAAGATCACATGGCAACGCTGGCCGAGGTGCGTGAATGCCACATGCTCAATGGCGAGATTGACTTCATTCTTAAGATAGTCAGCCGCGATTTGCAGAGCTTTCAGGAATTCCTGACCAGCAAGCTGACGCCTGCACCCAATGTTGCGAGCGTGAAGACATCGCTGACCATTCGCACCGCCAAGCACGAACCTGGCGTGCCGCTGGAGTAACGCAATGAAGGCGAAGACGATGGAAGGCAGGTGCCTGTGCGGCGGGGTTACGATCACGCTGCATGCGCCAAAGGACCACGTCGAAATCTGCCATTGCAACATGTGTCGGCGCTGGGGCGGGGCGTTTTACGCCGCGCTTGAGGGCGATAGCTTCACAATCGACAACAGCGAGCTTGTGTCCACCTACCAATCAAGCGCGTGGGCCGAGCGTGGCTTTTGTAGCAAATGTGGAAGCAACCTCTGGTACAGATTTCTGCCCACAGGCAATCGAAGCTTCCTGGCCGGACTGTTCACCGAAGCCGATGATCTTCCGGTCGGTCAGGAAATATTCGTTGATGAGAAAGTAGCCTGGATTGCGCTTTCTGGCGATCACCCGCGATTGACTGGTGAGGAAATTATCGAACAGGCAGAATCGGCCGGCTTCTCATTTGATTAAGCCGCGTGATTACTCCGCAGACTCGGCGCGTTCGGCCAGCCAGTTTTCAAGCCATTTGATCGTATAATCACCGCTGATGATATCCGGCTGGCGGATCAGTTCTTCATGCAGGGGAATCGAGGTATTCACACCTTCGATGACCATTTCTTCCAACGCACGGCGCAAGCGCATCAGGCACCCTTCGCGGGTACGACCGTAGACGATCAGCTTTGCGATCATGGAATCATAATATGGCGGGATCGTGTATCCGCCATAGAGTCCACTATCCACACGCACATGCATGCCGCCAGCCTGGTGATAATAATCAACCTTCCCGGGTGACGGTGTGAAGTTGAAGGGGTCTTCGGCATTGATACGACATTCAATCGCATGACCGCTGAACCGCAACTCATCCTGCGTAACCGACAATGGCTTGCCGTCAGCAATACGGATCTGTTCGCGCACGAGATCCATGCCGGTAATCGCCTCTGTCACCGGGTGTTCGACCTGGAGACGTGTGTTCATTTCAATGAAATAGAATTCACCGTTTTCCCACAGGAATTCGATAGTGCCGGCGCCCCGATAGCTCATCTGCGCCATGGCATCGGCCACGATACCGCCCATGCGATCCCGTTCTTCGGATGAAATGACAGGCGACGGCGCTTCTTCGAACACCTTTTGGTGGCGCCGCTGCAAGGAACAGTCGCGTTCTCCCAGATGGATGGCCTTGCCGTTACCATCGCCGAAAATCTGGAATTCGATATGCCGCGGATCGCCGAGGTATTTTTCTAGATACATCGTGTCATCGCCAAAGGCAGACTTCGCTTCATTCATGGCCTGCCGAACGAGAGATTCCATCTGGGAATCGTCGGGGATGACCTTCATTCCGCGGCCACCGCCGCCAGCGGCAGCCTTGGCCAGAACCGGATAGCCAATCTCTGCGGCTACGCGGCGCATCTCATCGAAATCAGACACGGCACCATCGGAACCGGGAACGAGCGGCAGGCCGAGCGCGCCAGCCGTTTTCTTGGCCTGCACCTTGTCACCCATGGTGCGAATATGCTCGGGCTTGGGGCCGATCCACTTGATGTCATGCGCTTCGACAATGTCTGCAAATTGTGCATTTTCAGACAGGAAGCCGTATCCCGGATGGATCGCATCTGCATCGGTGATTTCTGCCGCAGAAATAATCGCGGCTATATTGAGATAGCTTTCCGATGCAGCTGGTGGGCCGATGCACACGGCATGGTCAGCCAGACGCACATGCATGGCATCGGCATCGGCGGTAGAATGCACCGCGACAGTTTCAATCCCAATCTCATGCGCAGCGCGGTGAATTCGCAGCGCGATTTCGCCACGGTTGGCGATCAATATGCGGGAAATGGCCATGATCTGCGCCCTGTCAGCAAGCTAATTTCAGGAAATGATGGCGAGTGGCTGGCCGAATTCGACCGGCTCACCATTGCCGATGAGCAATTGCTGCAAAGTACCGTCAGCAGGGGCGGTGATCGGGTTCATCACCTTCATCGCCTCTACGATCAGCAGCGTATCGCCCTTTTTCACCCTGTCGCCTTCGGCAAAGAAATTGGCTGCCTCTGGTTCGGGGGCGAGATATGCGGTTCCAACCATTGGCGATTTGATCGCATTGGCCAGATCGGCAGCTGGCGCAGGAGCCTGTTCTGCAGGTGCCGCCGCTGCTGCTTCCACTGGAGCTGGAACAGGGGCCGCTGCAGCGACATAAGAACCGGCGACAGGCGCGGCGCGCGAAACGCGTATACGCCTGTCTCCTTCTTCCACCTCGATTTCCGTGAGGCCTGTATCTGTCAGCATATCAGCCAATTCGCGCACAAGCGTCGGATCGACTGTCATGCCACCAGCATGCGGCGTGCTAGCCTTCTTGTCGGCCATGAAATCCCCATTTCAATATCAAATCAGATTGTCAGCGGCGCTATAACCTGCAGCGTCGCATGGCAAGTGCTGGGCAAGCTCGTGATTTAAAGACGTGCTGCAGCTTCTAGAGCGAGTTCATACCCGAATGTGCCAAAACCCGCGATTGAGCCCATGGCGGCCATGCCGACATAGCTCTTGTGGCGATATGCCTCGCGCGCGGCAGGATTGGAGATGTGGACCTCGATCACCGGCGTGCGGATGGATTTGATCGCATCGTAAAGAGCCAGGCTGGTGTGGGTGAGGGCGCCTGCGTTGAGAATCACTGCCTTGGCGCCATCTGCCTGCGCTTCATGCAGCCAATCGCACAAATGCCCTTCGTGGTTGGACTGTCGTAAATCTAGTTCGAGGCCGAGAGCCTTGGCTTTATCCTCTACTCGCGCGGCAAGATCGTCCAGCGTGTCCGAACCGTAGATTTCCGGTTCGCGCAGGCCAAGCAGGTTGAGATTGGGTCCGTTGAGGACAAAAACACTGTCAGTCATGCACCCTCCCTTAGCCGCACGTAGGCCGCGCGGCCAAGGGAAAAGCGGGAGTTTTCAGCGATAGTGAGGGACAGTTACAATCTGTCAGCGGACGAAGGCACGGCTATTACTTGTCTAAGCCCTTTGACTTGCCCCATTGGCGCGCTGCCGTGTATCCAAGATAGCCAGTGCCGAATAGTGCATAAAGCGGCTCTGGAAGCCCGCCGAGATAGGCATTCATACCATCCGCAATATCACGCGCCATCGCAGGGCTGAAAGCGGCGAGAACGCCCATTGGCATGGCGAACAGTATCATCGCATACATAACATAAAGGAAGCTTGGTCGAGCCCGGCTGGTCCAGGGGTCGGCAGCGTTTGCCTCTGCCACGATTGCGGACAGTCGCGCTTCAATAAGGCGCATTTCCTGCGTCCCTTCGAGCGTGATAAGCTCCAGCTTAGCACGCTCGCGCGCCGTCTTGTCTGGAATGACCTTGTCGATGATCGAAGCGATCGGACCGATGAGTGTTTCGATTATTGCCATAAATTGGCTCCATTGCGGTTGGATTCGCAATGCGCTGCACCCATATGGTTCGAGTAGGAAAGCACCCCTGCCGCCACTGAAGCGGTCCTGAGTGGTCCTGTGGAAGTTGCGGGTAATTTCCACTGGTCGGGAAGACAGGATTCGAACCTGCGACCCCCACACCCCCAGTGTGATGCGCTACCAGGCTGCGCTACTTCCCGAATCCAGTGGAAGCGCGCCTATAGAAAGGCATGCTCTTGATAGCAAGCACCTCGATTGCCACCTAACCACATTGCTGCTAGGCGCGGCACCTTCTTGTCGAGGAGGAGCGGAGCGAAGGTTATTCGCTACCGTTGTTCTTTGGCATTTTGGCTTTTCACTACGACCCGGATGGACCGTTCACATGCTAGATTTTCTCGCTGCCGCCGCTGGCCAGGATGCGCCTCCCGGCTGGGTCCAGTTTTTGCCGATCATCGGCATGGTGCTGATCTTCTGGTTTCTTCTTTTTCGCCCGCAGATGAAGCGTGCCAAGGAACATTCACAGAAAATTGGTGGCCTGAAAAAGCATGATCAGGTCGTCACTGCCGGCGGTATCGTTGGCAAGGTTACCAAGGTGGATGATACCTATGCCGAGGTGGAAATTGCTCAAGGCACCCGAATCAAGGTGGTCAAGTCCACCATTGGCGACATTGTGCAGCCCGGCGGCACGCCGGCGAATGACTGACTTTAGGCAGGCTGTGTAGCCCATGCTCGACTTTCCTCTCTGGAAGCGCCTGTCCCTGTGGGGAATAACTTTAGCGCTGGCCTTGCTGGCGGCGCCGTCGATTACCGGTTTGATCGGCCTTAACGCGCTGCAGGATTTGGACGGGCCCGAGATAAACCTCGGTCTTGATCTTGCCGGCGGCAGCCACATCCTTCTCGAGGCTGATCCATCGCAGGTGGCCGAACAACGGCTGGAAACGGCCGAGGAATCCGTTCGCGACCTCATGAGCCGCGCGGAACCGCGAATCGTCATCGGCGATGTCTCGACACTGGATAATCGGCTTTCCTTCATGCTGGAGGACCCTTCGGATATTGATCGCGCACGCGAGGAATTGCGTGAACTGATCAATGGCACCGGGCTTGTCGCGCAATGGCGGCTGAATGTGGTCGACGGCAATCGCATGGTGCTGACGCAGACCGAACAGGGGCTGGACGAAGCTGTTGAAGGCGCAATGGAAAGCGCAGTTGAAGTAGTTCGCCGCAGGATTGATGCGCTGGGCACAAGGGAGCCAACGATCATTCGGCAGGGCGACACCCGCATCGTTGTGCAGGTGCCTGGACTTGAAGATCCACAAGCGTTGAAAGATTTGCTCGGTCAGACAGCCAATCTCGAATTCAAGCTGGTTGATGCCAACGCCTTGCCCAGCGAAATTGCGGAAGGCATCGCTAATCCGGGCAGCGAACTGGTGCCTTATGCTGATGAATCCGCATATGCAGGACAGTTCGAGGCGGTGCGAAGATTGGGCGGCATCCGCGGTGATACGCTCACCGGTGCCCAACAGAGCTTCGATCCGAAGACGAATGAGCCCGTGGTTTCAATCCAGTTTGATCCGCAGGGCGGGGCACGCTTCGCCCAGCTCAGCACAGAGAACGTCGGTCAGCGTTTCGCAATTATCCTTGATGACCATGTGATTTCCGCACCGCAATTCAATGAACCGATTTTGGGCGGTTCTGCGCAGATTTCCGGCGGATTTACGGTGGGAACGGCCAATCAGCTGGCGATCCAGCTGCGTTCTGGCGCATTGCCCGTCGACCTGACGGTAATCGAGGAGCGAACGGTTGGGCCTGACCTTGGTCGCGATTCAATCGTGAAGGGCGGCATTGCAATGGGCATTGGTTCATTGCTGGTCATCTTGCTGATGATTGCCAGTTACGGCCGGTTCGGCATTTATTCGACTGCGGCGCTGGTATTCAACGTGCTCATGATCCTTGGGGTCATGGCTCTGATGAATGCGACGCTCACTCTTCCAGGCATCGCCGGATTTGTGTTGACTATCGGTGCTGCCGTGGACGCAAACGTTCTGATCAACGCGCGCATCCGAGAGGAAAGAAATCGCGGTCGACGCGTGGTGGCCGCGGTGGAGAATGGCTATAAGGAAGCCAGCCGTGCCATTTATGACGCGAACATCACCAATTTCATCGCCGGAGCCTTGTTGCTGTTTTTCGGTTCCGGTCCGGTGCGTGGCTTTGCCGTCGTGCTCATCATCGGTCTGATCACCACTGTATTTACCTCCGTGTTCCTCACCCGCATGTGGGTCGCCGGTTGGCTGCGCGCCAAACGTCCGACTGAGATCGTGGTCTAGGGGAAGGATTTTATCATGCGTTTGCTCAAGCTCGTTCCCGATGACACGAACATCAAGTTCCTCAAATGGCGCGTTCCATTCTATGTCATCAGTATTCTGCTGATCGTGGCAAGCTGGGGGCTCGTTGTTACAAAGGGCCTGAATTACGGCGTTGATTTTGCTGGTGGGCAGGAAATTACCGGCACGTTTGAACAGACGCAGGACGCACCTGTGGCCGAATTGCGAGATACGCTGGGAGCGCTCGATTACGGAGAACCGGTCATTCAGCGTTTTGGCGAGGCTAACCAGGTCTCCATCCGCGTACGACTGCCTGAGAGTGCGGAAGGCGATGCTGCTGCTGCCAACCGCATTTCCGAAGAAGTGATTGCGGCTGTCAGCGGCAACTTCAGCGATTTTCGAGTCGATTCGAACAACACTGTATCCGGCAAGGTTTCCGGAGAATTCCGAGAACGGTCGATCTATGCGCTGCTTTTCGCAATGATCGCGATCTCGATCTACATCTGGGTGCGCTTTGAATGGCAGTTCGGCGTCGGTGCATTGTTCGCGCTATTCCATGACGTGTCATTGACACTGGGGATGTTTGCACTGTTCCAGCTGGAATTCAGCCTCCAGATCATCGCCGCAATTCTCGCCATCATCGGTTATTCGCTGAACGATACCATCGTGGTGTATGATCGCATTCGAGAGAATTTGAAAAAGTATCGCAAGATGCCGCTGGCGGAATTGCTCGATCTTTCCGTGAATGAAACCTTGGCGCGTACCGTGATGACCAGCCTTACCCTGCTGGTTGCGATGCTGCCGCTTCTCTTCTTCGGCCCGGCCAGCCTGTTCGGCCTGGTCGCGGCAATTACGCTGGGAATCTTCGTCGGTACCTACAGTTCGGTTTATATGGCCGCTCCGATCCTTATCTGGCTGGGTGTGACCAGTGACAGCTTCGTGCCGCAGGAAACGGTGGCGGACCGACAGGAACGCAAGGCCCGCGGCGAAGTCTAGCGCACAGCCAGACCCGCGTAATATTCTGCAAGTGCTGCCGCATTGGCTTCCCAACTGAACTGCGCGGCATTGGCGGCAACTTGCAGCGGCGTATAATCGGCGGCGAAGATATCGAGTAGGCCGACGGCGATCGCATCGGCGCTGCGCTCCACTATCCGTCCGGCGCTGGGTGAGCAGACCAGTTCGCGCGCGCCGCCAGCATCGGTAATCACGAGCGGCGTGCCACAGGCGAGCGCTTCGACCCAGGCATTAGCCAACCCCTCGCTGGCAGAAGGCAGGACCATTGCGTCACTTGCACACAGCACGCCGGGTAAGGCGCCATGATCGAGGCTGCCGAGGAAATGCACGCGGTGATTGACGTCTAGCGTATATGCAATCTGCCCAAGCTTTTCCCGATCCGGTCCTGTCCCGACAAATATGCCATGGACGCCGGGTGTTCGTGCCAACGCACGCAGCACAAATTCCTGCCCCTTGCGCGGGATGAGCGCGCCAACACAAGCGATCAGTCTTTCATCCACAGCCGGACGGATGTTGTATTCATCGGAAAGCTTACGACGGTGTTCCTTTCGGTTGCGTGGATGAAAAAGTTCGCGATCAAGGCCGGTATAATGGATCTTGATCTTGTCCTGCGGAAGGCCGATTGCGGCCATGTCGCGTGCCAGCGCTTCACTTACCGAAAGCATCCCAGCCGCCTGTTGCGCCGCGGCGGCCATTTTGCGCTGGGCATATCCGATATGTCCCCAATGCAAGATATCTGCCCCACGCGCCTTGATGCTGAGCGGCAGGCCGAGATCATCTGCGATTCGCGCAGCGGCGGGGCCATCGGGGTAGAAGAATTGTGCATCAACAAGATCAAACGGTGCCGCAGCATGGAGGCGCCGCGCAAGCGGCAGCACTGCATGTACAATCATCGCCGGGTTAAACGGTCCGCCGACTGCGGGAATGAGAGTGAAACGCGGACGGCATATCTCCACCCCGCCTTCCACTCCGTCGACTGCAGCCTTTGCCAGGGCCTTGTAACGCCCCATCGGTGCGGGCGGTACACCCACAGGGTTGATGACAGTGACGTGCCAGCCATCACGGGCAGCCAGCGCCTCCATCTGCCGCGCTACGAAAGTTCCGAAGCGGGGCGTGTGGGCGTTGGGATAGAGCGTGGCGAGGGAGAGGATGCGCGGCATTCGCAGCGGGCTCCGCTAAAGTTTTCTCACCAGCATTTCTGCCACCGCCAGCCATGGCGGCGCATCTATGACAATCTGTCGCTGGCCAATACCCGGTGGCAGCAGCCCGATCAGATTGCCCTGTCTATTGATCAGGCGACCAAAGGCGAACCTCCCTCCCGAACGCGGAGCAAGAACATCGCGATTGACGAGCTGCGCGGCATCCTCCGGAGCGATCTGCCGCATCCACAAGAGGTCTCCGCTGCGATATTCACCTTGTCCCGCCTCTATTTCGACACACAGCAATTTGCCGCCTTCCAAAAGCTCTGTGGGCAATATTGCATCGCGGGGATGCGCTAGGTTTTCTGCCCCGCCAGTGGTAAGACGGGCGACAATCTGCGGTTGCGCAACGTCAATTGGCTTTACCAGACTGTCAGGGTCGACTCCAAGCGCCGCACCAATCCGGTTCATCCATGTAAGTGACAGGTTGCGCATTCCGGTTTCCAGACGCCCAATCGTTTGCGCGGTGGTTGGTGGATGACAGGCAGCGGCTGTTTCTGCGAGAGTCATTCCCTTGCTCCTGCGTATATCCCGGATGCGATTGATCATGCCACGCTCCTGCCGGTTGCCACCAACAAGGTTTAACCCAATTGGTTCTATTTTTTCCTTTCCTACACCCGATTCGATTTTGCAAGGGGCAATTTCCGGTAAGCGAAGGGAAATCATGCAACGCGAACTCGTCGAAAGAGAACTCACATCCGAAGGCCCCCGTCGTAGTGGGGGTGTCCGGCGAAAGCGTCGCAGCGTGGCGGTCAATGTGGCTGAAAGTCCGCTGGGTTGGCTGCACGCACACGGCCATCTCGAAGACCGCCTCTTCGATGCAGGAGAGAGGTTGCGCGCAGATTACGAATATTCGCAGCTTGGACCCAGCGTCACCATGTCGTGGGACCCGGTCCGCATTCGCGCCACGACGGATGAAGGGCTGAACCGGACAGAGAGACAGATGTCCGCTCGCAGCCGTTTTGACGGAGCGCTGGCCCGGGCTGGGAAGGGGCTGGAAGACGTCTTGTGGCGCGTCGTGTGCGCCGGAGAGTCACTTCCAGTAGCGGAAAAGGCGCTTTCGTGGCCTGCGCGAAGCGGAAAGCTGGTCTTGCGCCTGGCACTCGATCGGGTAGCCGATTTTTACAAGGTCAACTGATCACAGTCAGTCTTTGAACGCGCTCCGCAGCCAGTCCCAGAAACGTCTGATGAGTGAATTTTGCTCTTCCTCGCCTTGATCTGCAGCCACATTGGCATGGGCGGCCGCATCCGCCTCTGCCTTTTCGCGCAGGAGCTTTGTGCGCAGGGCGCTTTGTCTGCCTTGCGGTGTTGCGCAGATGGCAGAGCGGCGTGATCGCGCATCGCGCATGAAGGCGAGGCCATCGGGTCGGTCATCCTCAGTGAGCGTGACATTCTCTTCACTGGTTTCGATAGATGAGGTGGTTTCGGGCTCTTGCGCAAATGCGGCGCCACCAACGGAATCTTGCGTTACCTCAGGTTCCGGTCCGCTTGGCTGAGTATTTCCATCATCCTCTGGCGCGGATAGCCAGATGTCCAGATCGTAGTGTTCTTCCGGGACATCATAATCCTTAGCCGGATTGAGTTCGTCGAAGCGCGCAGGGCGCGGCACATAAGGTGACGACGCGACCGGTTCGACATCTGCGGGAATCTCGTCAGCGCCCGCTGCGGGACGAGATGCGACAGGGTTTCCAACCTGCGGCTCTTCCTTAGGGGTGAATGCGCCGATGAAACTGGTCACCGGCTTTCGCGCATCGTCACTCGAAGCAGGCGGCTGGCCGGCTTGGGCGTCCGGCGGTTCGGGAGACCGGATGATTGGCGAGATATCAGTCCAGGGCTCCGGTTTCGCATTCCGTTCGGCATTATCTGCCTCGATCCCCATTCCATCATCGGCAGGGGCATAATCCAGTTCCTGGGCGGCAATTTCCGGATTTATGGGAAGCGAGGGGAAAATGCGGTGAGCAATGTCGAGGCCGTCTTCGATCTGAACTTCGGCAGGATCGTCTGTAGTAAATCCGAAATCGGTCCCGCTATCGGCGTGGAGACCATTGGAGAGGGGGCTGTCATCCTCTGGAAGCGGAGCAGTGCGTCGCTTTGTCAGCGAAAGGACTGCTTCCGACGAGGGCAGATATTCCTCGCTGTCGTCCTGCACTTCGTCCGACTGGCCCATTTCTTCGGGGTCATCGTCTTCCATCGGTGCCAGACCAAGGATCATTGCCGGTCGCGGGCTGCGTTCCGCATCTTCACCCAGCAAATCGGCTGAAGCATCGTGAAAGGCGGCATGCGCTTTTTCCAGTTCGTCAGGATCAAGGACCAGCACGGGCTTTTTCTTGAATTTGCGTGGTCCGCCAAGCATTTCCAGACTGCCATAGGCAGGTCCGCTCGCGCCGGATTCGCCCTGTAAGGCGGAAGATGCCGCTATTCCCATGTCACATCTTTTGGCGTGCTTTGGTGCAAACGGTATGAGGAGACGTGGTTAACAGCGCCTTTACTTTTTGAAAGGGGTCAACTCTCGACCTGTTCGGCAAGCATCAGCCAGCGTTCTTCCGCGGCATCCTTTTCCTCCCGCGCGAGCTGGAGGGAGCGGTTGATACGCGCGAATTTCTCCGGATCGGCGGTGTAGAGAGCAGGGTCGGCCAGTGCCGTCTCGCCCTTGGAAATCAGGCTCTCCAGCTCTTCTATACGCGCCGGAAGCTGGTCGTAATCGCGCTGGTCCTTGTAAGTAAGCTTACCTGATTTCGGTGGCGCAGGCGCAGGCCCTGGCGGCTGGTCTTGCGGAGCGTCCCCTGCATCCCCAGCATTGTCAGCAGCTTGCTTCTTTGCGGGGCGTTTCTTGCGGATCTTCTCCCAATCTTCATACCCGCCTGCAACGATATCGACAGAACCGCTACCATCCAGGCCGAGCGTCACTGTTACCGTGCGATCAAGAAAGTCGCGGTCATGGCTGACGATCAGCACCGTGCCTTCGTAATCCGCAATGACTTCCTGAAGAAGATCAAGCGTCTCAAGGTCCAGATCATTGGTCGGCTCGTCCAGCACCAGCAAATTGGAAGTGCGAGCAAATTCGCGTGCAAGAAGCAGGCGAGATCGTTCCCCGCCAGAGAATGTGCCGATCTTGGCGTCGACAAGGCCGGGATCGAAGAGGAAGTCTTTCAGATAGGCCTGCACATGCTTGCGGTTCCCGCGAACATCGATCCAGTCGCCGCCCTCCGCCAGCACCTGCCGCACGCTCTTTTGCGGATCGAGCAGCGCGCGTTGCTGATCGATCATCACCCCGCTCAGCGTCTGGGCGTGGGTCACTGTGCCGCTGTCAGGTGCGATTTCCTTTGTCAGCAATTTCAGCAAGGTTGTCTTGCCCGCTCCGTTGGAGCCGACGAGGCCGATGCGGTCACCGCGCTGGATACGCAGGCTGAACGGTTTGATGATTTCCCGCCCGTCATACGATTTGGTGATATCCTCTGCCACGATGACGGATTTGCTTTTGAATTCCGCATCGCTCGCCAGCTTCAGCTTGGCCGTCCCGCCGGGAGAAATCATCGCGGCGCGCTGGGCGCGCATATCCCACAATTTTTCCAGCCGACCCATATTGCGCTTGCGCCGCGCGGTCACGCCGCGTTCAAGCCAGTGGGCTTCGATTTTCAGCTTGGCATCAAGCTTGTGCGCTGCGCGCGCTTCTTCGGCATAGGCCTGTTCCTCCCACGCCTCATATCCGCCGAATCCGACTTCCTTGCGTCGGATATTTCCGCGATCCAGCCACAGCGTGGCGCGCGTCAGACGTTTAAGGAAGGTACGATCATGGCTGATAACGACGAAGGCGCCGCGATAACGGTCCAGCCAGCTTTCCAGCCAATCGATTGCGGCAAGGTCGAGATGGTTGGTCGGCTCATCCAGCAGGATCAGGTCCGGCTCCTGCGCCAAAGCGCGCGCGATGGCAGCACGGCGCCTTTCACCGCCACTGGCAGTCGCCGCAGGCGTCGTCATATCTATGCCGAGCTGGCTGGCGATAGCCTCCACGCCATGTTCCGGTGGAGCGCGATCACCTGCCAAGGCGAAGTCCATCAAGGTAGCGCAGCTGGAGAAATCGGGTTCCTGTTCCAGCCAGACGATATTGGCATAGGCCTTGACCTTGCGCACGCCGCGATCGGGCTCGACCTCTCCGGTGATGAGCCGCAGTAAGGTGGTCTTGCCCACACCATTGCGCCCGATCAGCGCCAATCTGTCACGCGGGCCGATATGCAGGTCCAGCCCGTCGCCATGCGCGGGATCGCCGAACAGCCAGCGGCCGCCCTGTTGCAGGCCAAGCCCTTCGAGCGAGAGGATGGGTGGTTCGGCCATGATCGGGGGGGCAAGTAGGCGTGGCGCGGGCGAGTGGCAAGCGTGCTGTCAGGGAACAGACAGGCCATATCTGGCTTAATCGTGAGAAGCCCAGTGTAGAAACTGCTCAAAGGAATAGTTCGATGATCCGTACCCTGATCCCCGCGATTGCCCTCGCCACCAGTGCGTCGCCTGCCGCAGCCGAAGTCACTGTGGAAGCAACAGGACCGATTATTGAAATCACCATTACGGAAAATGTCACGGTCGACCCCGATATCGCCAATCTAAGCGCTGGGGTGACGACGCTGGCACCAACGGCGGTGGAGGCCATGCGGCAGAACGCCAGCCAGATGCATCGCGTAATAGAGCGAATTGAGGTGCTGGGCGTTGATGAGGACGATATCCAGACTAGCGGCGTCAGCGTTGGAGCGGAATATCGCTATGACGATGGCACCAATCAGCCGCGCTTCACCGGTTATCGCGTTTCGAACCGCGTCAATGTGGTGCTGCGCGATATCTCCGATACCGGCGAAGTTCTTGACGCATTGGTAGCCGCGGGCGCAACAGATCTGGGCGGCATCGGCTGGGCTATCGATAATCCTGAGCCCGCGCAGGATCAGACTCGGCAGGCGGCATTTGCTACAGGGCGTGAGCGCGCCATCGCCTATGCCCGCATGTCAGGCTATTCCGACGTTCGCCTTTTGGAAATCAGCGAAACGATCATGGGGTCAAGGCCATTCGCACAGGACGCTAACATAGTGACCGCCGCTTCGCGCAGTGAAAGTACGCCCGTGCGTCCGGGGCAGGTGCAAGCCGGTGTTTCGGTGAACTTCACCTTCGAAATGGTACAATAGTTGATTGGAGGCAGGCGGCGCAGTGATGCTTTTGTGACACGGCTTAACCAGCCTGAACGGCGATCTCGCGGAAAATTCACATCTGGTTCAACGCCAAGGCTATAAACCGGCAACCAGAATGAAGATCTCCAAAGCCTCCCTTGCAATTTGTGCCGCCGTTGCCGCTCTTGCAGTAACGCCCGCGCATGCCCAGTCGCGCAATCAGTCGCGCGGTGATCAGGACAGGGCTCGTGCCGAAATGCAGGCTGGGCGCAATCTTCCCATCCGCGATATCGAACGTCGGATAATCCCACAGATGCGCTCTCAAGATGAGTACATCGGTTTTGAATATGATTCCACGGCGCAGGCCTATCGCCTCAAATTCATCCGTAACGGTCGGATGATCTGGGTCGATGTCGATGCCCAGACTGCCCGTGTGCTGCGCGTTTCGCGCTAATTCCTTTCCCCCATTGGAAACCTGCAGCTTGCTTGACGCGTTCATGTTGAAAGCCCAAGTGAGCGGGCGCTATTATGCAGGGGAATTTGGATGCGTATCCTGATTGTCGAGGATGAACCAACGCTGGGCCAGCAGCTCAAGACGACGCTGGAGCAGACAGGCTATGCCGTCGATCTTTCTACTGACGGTGAAGACGGACACTTTCTGGGCAGCACTGAAGATTATGATGCCGTGATACTTGATCTCGGCCTGCCCGAAATTGACGGTCTTACCGTGCTTGGCATGTGGCGGCGCGAAGGGCGCAATTTCCCCGTGCTCGTGCTGACTGCGCGCGATAGCTGGTCCGACAAGGTGGCCGGGCTTGATGCTGGCGCGGATGATTATCTTGCCAAGCCGTTCCAGACCGAAGAATTGATCGCCCGCCTTCGTGCGTTGATCCGCCGCGCATCAGGCAATGCTTCTTCGGAACTGACATCCGGCAAGGTGCGGCTGGATACACGTTCTGGTCGCGTCACCCTGGCCGGAGAACCGGTCAAGCTGACGGCGCAGGAATACAAGCTCCTGTCCTACCTTATGCATCACAAGGGCAAGGTGGTCAGCCGGACGGAACTGATCGAACATATTTATGATCAGGATTTCGATCGCGATTCGAACACGATCGAAGTGTTTGTCACCCGTATCCGCAAGAAGCTTGGCGCAGAAGTAATCACGACAATTCGTGGACTCGGTTACAGCCTCGACGACCCCGACGACGCCCCCCGCGAATAGTGGCGGCGAAAGCGGCGAAGTCTCCCCTGGGCAGGGGCGCGCATCACCCGCGGGGGATGTGGCGATAGATACCGCGCATCAGGACGATACCGAACCGGCGCTGAAAATAGCCCATACCGGCAGCCTTTCGCGGCGCATGATTATGATCGCCGCAGGCTGGATCTTGATCTTGCTGAGCGTTGGCGGCTTTGCGCTGGATCGCGTGCTGACAAACCAATTGCAAAACGAATTCGACAACCGGCTGGTCATCCCGCTGAACGCCATGCTTCGATCCGCCGAACTCGATGATTTCGGTGATGTGAAATTCAATTCTATTCTCGGCAACCAGAATTATCTGGAGCCGCGGAGCGGTTCCTATTGGCAAATTAGCGGGAAAGGACGCGAAACCTTCCCGTCGAACAGCTTGTGGGATGATCGTCTGGAGGTTCGCGATGTGAACGCTGTCGAGCCGATTTTCTACAATTCCGATCAGTTTCCAAACGAAGAACTGCGCATCGTGCAGCGCACAGTGACTTTGCCGGGCAGCGATGTGCGCTGGCAATTCGTCGTAGCGCAAAAGCGGGAGGATATCGACAATCAGATAGCTACCGTGCGCGCCACTCTTGCATGGTCTTTCGCCATTCTGGGCATTGGCCTCTTCCTGATGGCAGTGGCGCAGACATGGTATGGGCTTGGCCCTTTGCGGCGGGTGCGTCAGGCTATCGCGCGGATCCGTTCGACTGGCCTCAACCGTGTGACAGAACCATTGCCGCTTGAAGTGCAACCGATGGTGGAGGAGCTGAATGCGTTGCTCGCCCATTCGGAAAGGCAGGCGGAAGAGGCGCGCACCCATGCCGGCAATCTCGCGCATGCTCTCAAAACCCCGCTCACGGTGCTGAACAACGCCGCGCATGCAAGTTCTCCCGATCTTGATGGGACAGTACTGCGCGAAGCGGAAACCATGCAGCGCCATGTCGATCACCATCTTGCCCGGGCACGGGCCGTTGGCAGGCGCGCTACGGGACTGTCACGGACCAGCGCGATGGAAAGTGCGCGCGGTGTGGAGCGTGCTGTATCGCGGCTGTATCAGCATGTGCGCTTCGACATTGACGGCAAGGATTGTAATGTCGCGATGGAGCGTCAGGACCTCGACGAATTGCTGGGTAATCTGGTCGAAAATGCAGCGAAATACGGTGGTGGCAGCGTATTTGTGACCATCGATGCCGAACCCGAAGCAGAGGGTTGCGTGGTTTGGATAGAAGATGACGGCGCAGGCATTCCCGAAAAGGCGCGTGCTGAGATATTTGAGCGTGGGGCGCGGCTGGATACCGGCAAGCCCGGCACCGGGCTGGGGCTGGCCATCGTGCGCGACGTGGCGGAAATCTACAATGGCTCCGTCTCGCTACACGAAAGTGAAGATTTGGGCGGATTGTTGGTGAAGCTTACCTTGCCGCGCGCAGGCTAGGGTTCAAGAGTCTTACCAAGGCTTTCCATAAAGGCTTCCTGCTCCACAAAATCTTCAGTCCGGCAGCCGTCCACAAGCCAATCGAAGAACACCAGCATCAAATCACGCTCGCCTGATTGGAATGCGGCGCAGGCGGCATTTACGTTCTGGGCAATTGCGGGCGAAGCCGTTGTGCTGAGCAGTCCGAGAACCTCGTCGACTTCCTCACAGTGCAGCATTTATGACGTTCGCGAGAATCTCATTTACTACGGGCGATGTGGTGGTGCCGGATCACCTCCTCGATCACGAATCGGATGAATTTTTCGCTGAATTCAGGGTCAAGATCGGCTTCCACAGCCAGTTTTCGCAGTCGGGAAATCTGTTTTGCTTCCCGGTCGGGATCGGCCGGTGGAAGTTCGGTCTGTGCCTTATATTCGCCAACGGCCTGCGTGATGCGGAAACGTTCTGCCAGAATATGAATTAGCGCAGCGTCGATATTGTCGATGCTGCGGCGAAAAGCGGCGAGTTGCGTGTCTGTTGCGGGATTGTTCATCGGCGGGTCCTTGGCCATTTTGCGCGCCTGTGCGGCAGCGCCGTGCCTCGCATCTGGCTTTAGGTTGAGGTTGGGGATAGTGGAGCGGGGTAGGGCGGCATAGTGTCTCGTCCGCTTCAATGCGGCAGAAATGTCCGCTTGCCAACACCCCGTTGCATAGCCATTGAGGCCCGCATGAGCGACAATGTCGTCCCCCTGAAGCGCGCAAATGACGGTGATCGGCCCTCGCTGGCCCCCATCCTGTCGCTAACCGCCACGCCGATGAACGCGGTCAACGCCATCATCCTTGACCGTATGCAGAGCGAAATTCCGCTGATTCCGGCACTCGCCGGCCATCTGATCGCCGGCGGTGGTAAACGCATGCGCCCCATGCTGACATTGGCGGGCGCGGAATTGCTGGGGTACCAAGGCACCCGCCATCACAAGCTTTCTGCCGCAGTCGAGTTCATCCACACAGCGACTTTGCTGCATGATGATGTGGTTGATGGCAGCGAGATGCGGCGCGGAAAATCCGCTGCCAATATCGTTTATGGCAATCCGGCAACCGTGCTTGTTGGCGATTTCCTGTTTTCCCGTTCGTTTGAACTGATGGTGGAAGACGGAAGCCTGAAGGTACTCAAGATCTTGTCTTCCGCCAGCGCAATAATTGTGCAGGGCGAGGTCGATCAGCTGACCGCACAGCGCAAGATAGAAACTTCGGAGGAGCGATACCTCAAGATTGTGGACGCGAAGACGGCCGCACTCTTTGCTGCTGCCAGCCGCATTTCCGCTGTCGTTGCAGAACGTGACGAATCAGAGGAAATCGCGCTCGATACATATGGCCGAAACCTCGGCATTGCTTTCCAGCTGGTGGATGACGCGCTCGATTACGATGCCAATGCTGCAGAAATGGGCAAGGACCCGGGCGATGATTTTCGCGAAGGCAAGATGACGATGCCGGTAATCCTCGCCTATGCCCGCGGGTCGGAGGAGGAGCGCCGCTTCTGGCAGGATGCAATCGCCGGCTTCGCGGTGGAGGATGAAGATCTTGCCCATGCGGTGGAATTGATTCGCAAGCATGATTGCGTGACAGCCACCAGAGACCGCGCCAGGCACTTTGCCCAGCGTGCCTGCGATGCCTTGTCGATCTTCCCCGATAGTGCCGCCCGCCGCGCCATGATCGAGGCCGCGCAATTTGCAGTGACGCGGGGCTTTTGAACCTGCACCGTCGCGAGAATTGCGATTTGTCGGGTTGGCAGAAACCATGACCGATCTTCCCATCAACGCCGTCCTTCCAGAACTGCTGACGGCTCTTTCTGATGGGAATGGCGCAGTGCTGGTCGCACCGCCGGGAGCGGGCAAGACGACATCTGTCGCCCCTGCATTGCTCGATGAAAAATGGTGCAGCGGACAGATCATTCTGACCAGCCCGCGCCGGGTGGCCGCGCGCGCTGCAGCAGAGCGCATCGCGCAGATGTTGGGTGAACCGGTAGGACAGCAGGTCGGCTATCTCACGCGGTTGGACAGCAAGACGAGTAAAGCGACGCGTATCTTCGTCGTGACGGAGGCGATTCTGATCAATCGCCTGCTGGAAGATCAGGAGCTGGCGGGTGTTTCCGCACTGTTGTTCGATGAAGCGCATGAACGCCATCTCGACAGTGACCTGGGACTTGCGCTGGCGCTGGAGACACAAACGGTGCTGCGGGAGGACCTGCGCATTGTCGTCATGTCCGCAACCATAGATGGCGCGCGTTTCGCCCGTTTGATGGGGGAGCCCACTAAAGTTATCGAAAGCGCAGGCATTGCTTACCCCCTTAATCTGCGCTGGCTTGGCAGCGCGGCAGAGAGGCGTCTGGAAGACCAGATGACCTCTGCCGTTCTCACGGCATGGCGCGAACAGGAGGGCGACATACTCGTATTCCTTCCCGGCGTAGGGGAGATAGAGCGGGTGCGCGAACGTCTGGCGCAGAAATTGCCCGATACCCCGATCCTTCCGCTGCACGGACAAATCCAGCCAGAAAATCAGCGCGCCGCGATCCGCCGCGACCCCGATGGCCACCGCCGCATCGTACTCGCCACGTCTATTGCGGAAACATCGCTGACATTGGACGGGGTTAGCGTGGTAGTGGATTCAGGGCTTGCGCGCCGAGCGGAATTTGACCGTGCGGCTGGCACCAGCCACCTCGTCACCCAGCGTTCAAGCCAGGCGGCTGCGGCGCAAAGGGCAGGGCGTGCAGTGCGGCAGGGGCCAGGTGTGGCCTATCGCCTGTGGGAGGAAGCGGGCCATGCCGGACGACCGACTTTCGACGTGCCCGAAATGCTGAGCGCCGATCTTGCGCCATTAATCTTGTCCCTTGCCCGATGGGGCGTGACAGATCCTGCCAGCCTGCAATGGCTCGACACGCCGCCTGATGCATCTGTCGCATCCGCGCGTGCAAGGCTGGCTGCGCTGGGCGCGCTCGACGATGACGGAGCGATTACGCCATGGGGCGAGAAAATCGCTTCGCTTTCGCTTGATCCCGAAGGTGCGGCTGCCGTGCTTCTTGCCGCGCAGCATGGGCAGGCAGAGGATGTCGCGCGGCTAGTCTTGTTGACGCAGGAGCGCGGGCTTGGCGGGCGAGGAGAGGATTTGCTGCAACGCTTGTCACGATGGAATGGGGACAGGCGCGCGCGGGCGCAGGCATCGCGCAAATTGGCATCATCCTGGGTGAAGGCAGCGGACCGGCTGGTAACGGGGAAGCCTGACAAGCCGCTTGATCCGGCAATCTTCATTGCGCTGGCAAGGCCGGATTTTGTTGCGCGTCGGCGCGATGCATCGGGAGAACACTGGATCTCGGCAGGCGGGCGCGGCTTTGCGCTAGATCCTGCTTCTCCGCTGGCGCGGGCCGAATGGCTGGTAATCGCCGATGCGACAGGGCAGGCCAAGGGCGCGCGCATCACCGCTGCCGCACTGCTGGACCGCGCAGATATAGAACGACATCTCGATCATCTCATAGAATACCGCACGATAGCCCGCTGGAATGAGAGTGAAAACCGGGTGGAGGCGCGGCGCCAACGGCGGCTGGGCGCCATAACTTTGGCAAGTGGACCCGATCCTGTCCCTGATGGCCGAGTGCTTGTGGATATTTTGGTGGAAAAGGCGGGGGAAAAGCTGGGGGAACTGCTGCCCCCAAGCCTGATCGCCCGCGCTCGTTTTGCAGGCTTGGATAGTCTCTCCGAAGTAAGATTGAGGGAAAGTGCAGAGGCCTGGCTTGCCCCGCTCCTTGACGGTCGACGCGACCTCTCACTTCCGGCTTCCCATTACGCCGAAGCTGCGCTGGGCCTGCTTGCATGGGAGGACCGCCAGCAACTCGATTCCCTTGCTCCGCGACATTTCACCAGCCCTGCCGGAACAACGCATGCCATAGATTATGCCGGTGAACACGCGCCCAGCGTGGAAGTGCGGGTGCAGGCCCTGTTCGGGCTGGACCGCCATCCTAACGTGGGAAACACACCCTTGTTGATCCACCTCACTAGTCCGGCGGGAAGACCTTTACAGGCCACACGCGACCTTCCCGGTTTCTGGCGGGGTAGCTGGGCTGATGTGCGCAAGGATATGAAGGGCCGCTATCCCAAACATCGCTGGCCGGATGAACCGTGGACTGAAAAACCCAGCCTCAAAATCAAGAATGCCTTTCGCGGATAATGCCTTTTGATCACCTGTGACTTGATTTCCTTGCCAAACAGAACCTAGGGGAGAACCTATGGAAGCGCGCATCTACAAACGTCCCAAATCGGCCATGCAATCGGGCAAGGCACTGGTCGATCAATGGGTTCTCGATTTCGTCCCGGCAGAGGCGAAGAAGCCCGATCCCCTGATGGGCTGGGCTGGCAGTGGCGATACGCGCCAGCAAGTGCAGCTCAAATTCCCCACATCAGAGGCGGCTCAGGCCTACGCAGCCAAATACGGCATCGCCGCACGCGTGCATTCCGTTCCGCCCAAGGCATTGAAGATACAGGCCTACGCCGACAATTTCCGCTGACGCATGGTGAGCGCCTGACGCGCCCGCTTGCAAAGTTTCCGCTTTACCACCATATGGCGCGCCGGGAGTCGGGTGGACGTTCGCGTCTGCTTACCGGGTCAGGTCCGGAAGGAAGCAGCCCAGGTAGATGGCAGCGGGTCGCTCGGCTCCTTTTCACAGTCAATCCGCCAATATGGCGCTGATGATTACCCCCTATATTCCAGACATAATGTGGCGATGACATTCGCTTGGCATGCGCCTACCTTTACCAGCATGAGTGATTCCCCGGAAAAGCCGGACAGCCCGCCATGGGCAGACGATGCGCAGGTGGAGGAGCGCAAGCCCTCCGCCGTCGAACTTGAGGCAGCCGGACAGGATACGATGTTCGGCGCGCCGCCACCGTCTCCTGAAACGGGGGCAGAACCCGCGCCCGAACCTGCAACGGGCGCACAAGGCACAGTCCCCGATACCGCCAGCCAGCCTTATCGAGTGCTGGCGCGCAAATACCGTCCGCAGACCTTCAGTCAGCTGATCGGGCAGGAACCGATGGTGCGCACGCTGGCAAATGCCATAGAGCGTGACCGGCTGGCGCATGCCTTTCTGATGACGGGCGTGCGCGGGGTTGGCAAAACCTCCACCGCGCGGCTTATCGCCAAGGCCCTGAATTGCATCGGACCGGACGGGGAGGGTGGCCCCACGATAGATCCTTGCGGCGAATGTGAACCGTGTACCGCCATTGCCGAAGGTCGCCATATCGACGTGATCGAGATGGACGCGGCCAGCCACACCGGCATTGACGATATTCGCGAGATTATAGAGGCTGTGCGCTACGCCACTGTCAGCGCGCGCTTCAAGATCTACATCATTGACGAGGTTCATATGCTGTCCAAGGCGGCCTTCAACGGCCTGCTGAAAACACTGGAGGAACCCCCCGAGCATGTAAAATTCCTGTTCGCCACGACCGAGGTGGAAAAGCTCCCCGTCACCGTGCTCAGCCGGACGCAGCGGTTTGACCTGCGGCGCATCCCGACAGAATTGTTGCAGAAGCACTTTGCATTTGTCTGCAGGGAAGAAGGGGTCGAGGCCGAGGAAGAGGCGCTCGCCATGATTGCAGCAGCAGCAGAAGGTTCCGTGCGTGACGGGCTTTCCATCCTCGATCAGGCCATTGCCCATGCCGACATGGAGAGCAACGGATCGTCCACCATGGTTCGCGCAGGCAAGGTGCGCGATATGCTGGGGCTTGCCGACAAGGGCGCGCAGCGGCGGCTGTTCCAGCATCTGCTCGAAGGTAAACCGCAAAAACTGCTCGAATCAATTGCCGATCAATATGCGCTGGGGGTTGAACCGCTGGCGCTGCTGCGTGCGTTGATGGAATTTACCCACCGCGTCGCCATTGCCCAGATCGGGGAAAGCGATGCCGTTTCGCAGGAAGAGCGTGAGGCTTTGGGCAAATGGGCAGACAGGCTCTCTGCCGGGCAGGTGCACCGCTTGTGGCAATTGCTGCTTAAGGGTCATGATGAGGTGAAAACAGCGCCCGACCCATTGGTATCCGCGCAAATGGCACTGCTGCGCGTGCTGCATGCTGCCGACATGCCCGATCCGGGCAAACTTGCGCGCCAGATCAAGGATTACGCCTTGAGCGGTGGGCGCGCGAATACAGCGTCCGCTGGTGCTGAAAATGGCGGTAATGCACCTGCTGCAGCGATTTCATGGGCGGATGTAGTTGATCGGATTGATCGTTCTCACTTGCCCAACGCCATGTCGCTCGCCACCTTGTTGCGGATGCAGGTGCGTGTCGTTTCGCTCCAGCCCGGCAGGCTGGAATATGCACAGCCTCCCGGTTTTGAAGAGGATATCTCCTCCGAGATGCGGCAGGGGCTTCAACAGGTATTCGGGAATCGCTGGGAAGTGATCAAATCCGATCAGAACGGTGCGCCCACACTTGTCGAACAGGCAGAAGCCCTTCGCAAGGCGGAGGCAGAGCGCATTCGCAACCATCCATTGGTTTCGGCGGCATTTGATGCTTTTCCCGATGCCAGGATGGTCGAAAATTCAGAACCAACGCGCGGACGCGAAGACTGGTCGCGCAGCGCCTGAGACAGAAGGAATACAGTGATGCAGAATATGGAAGAAATGATGAAGGCCGCACAAGAAGCGGCAGGCAAGATCCAGCAGCAGATGCAGGATGCACAGGTCAAGCTGGACACGATCGAGGTTGAAGGCAATGCCGGCGGTGGTCTGGTCAAGGTGCGTGCCAGTGCCCGTGGCCGAATGATCGGTGTGCAGATTGATGACAGCCTGATGAAGCCGGAAGAAAAATCGATTCTGGAAGACCTCGTCACCGCTGCCTTCAACGATGCGCGCGACAAGGCGGATCGCAAGGCCAATGAACACATGGCAGAGTTGCAGCAGGGCATGGGCCTTCCGCCCGGGTTCAACCTTCCGGGTATGGGGTGAGGCACACCCGTTAGAACTTTGACCAGCACCTAATCATCCTCATAATTCTTGCGGCGCCGGTCCGGGGCACAGACGGTGCCGTTGTCCGTGACAGCGCAAAAGGCCGTGGGCAACGGCAATGCTTCGGTCGGCTTTCATGCCGCCGGAAAGAACTATGGTGTGAATTAACAGGCAAACCCATCCACACCTAAGCGTCGTCCCCCGTTGCAGGCACAGTGCTGTGTCCCCATATTCGGGTTCAAGCCACGGCGGCCACATTGGTGCGCCGCCCTCAGATTACGGAATTTGATATGAACGCCTATCCCCTTCTTCCCTTGCGCGACATCGTCGTTTTCCCCGGCATGGTCGTCCCGCTATTTGTCGGTCGCGATAAATCGGTGGCGGCGCTGGAGGCCGCGATGGAGGCAGAGCGTGAAATTTTCCTCGTCGCGCAGGTCGATCCAGCCAGCGATGATCCCGAGCGCGAAGATTTGTATGACATCGGCACGATCGCGCAGGTGCAGCAAATGCTCAAGCTGCCTGACGGCACGGTGCGCGTATTGGTGGAGGGCAAAACCCGCGCCAAGATGAGCGAGTTGGAAGTCGCTGGCGAATTTGTCATGGCGCGCACCGCCGCGCTTGATGAAGCCACTGCCTCGGGCACTGAAGTTGCCGCCATGATGCGCAGCGCGCTGGAACAGTTTGCCGATTATGCGCGGACCAACAAGAAGTTGCCGGAAGATATCGAAACGGAACTCGCCGATATCGAAGATGCTGGCCAATTGGCCGATGCTATCGCCGCCAGCCTTGCAGCCAAGGTGGATACCAAGCAGCAATTGCTGGTTGAAACGGATGCGATGAAGCGGCTGGAAATGGTATTTTCGCTGATGGAAAGCGAACTGTCAGTCCAGCAGGTCGAACGCAAGATCCGTGGGCGCGTAAAGCGCCAGATGGAAAAGACTCAGCGCGAATATTACCTCAACGAACAGATGAAAGCGATCCAGAGCGAGCTGGGCGGCGAAGACGGTGAGGGCGACGAATTGCTCGAACTCGCCAAGACGATTGCCGAAACCAAGCTTTCCAAGGAGGCCAGAACCAAGGCCGAAAGTGAGCTGAAAAAGCTGAAAAGCATGCAGCCGATGAGCGCCGAAGCCACCGTGGTGCGCAATTACCTTGATGTGCTGCTGGGCTTGCCATGGGGCAAGAAAAGCAAGCTGAAAAAAGACATCGCCAAGGCGCAGGAAGTGCTCGACGCCGATCACTATGCGCTCGACAAGGTGAAAGATCGCATTATCGAATATCTCGCCGTGCAGGCGCGGACGAACAAGTTGAAGGGTCCGATACTGTGCCTCGTCGGCCCACCGGGTGTCGGTAAGACCAGCCTTGGCAAGTCAATCGCGCGGGCCACTGGGCGCGAATTCATCCGCCAAAGCCTTGGCGGTGTGCGTGACGAGGCCGAGATCCGTGGTCATCGCCGCACCTATATCGGCTCGCTGCCTGGCAAGATCGTATCCAATCTGAAGAAGGCAGGGACTGGCAATCCACTCTTCCTGCTCGATGAGATTGACAAGCTGGGGCAGGATTTCCGCGGTGATCCTGCATCGGCGTTGCTGGAGGTGCTGGACCCCGAACAGAACAGCAAGTTCCAGGATCATTACCTTGAACTGGACATCGATCTGTCGGACGTCATGTTCGTCACCACGGCAAACAGCCTGAACTTGCCACAGCCGCTGCTGGACCGGATGGAGATCATCCGCCTAGAAGGCTATACTGAGGACGAGAAGGTCGAGATTGCGCAGCGCCACCTTATCGCCAAACAGGTTGAGGATCACGGTCTCAAGGACGGCGAATTTACGCTGACCGAAGAAGGGCTGCGCGATCTGATACGCTATTACACCCGCGAAGCCGGGGTGCGAACGCTGGAGCGCGAGATTGCCAATCTGGCCCGCAAGACCTTGCGCAAGATCCTCGAAAAGAAAGTCGAGACTGTTACGGTCACAGCCGAAAATCTCGGCGATTTTGCCGGTGTACGCAAATTCAAGCACGGCATGTCCGAAGATGAAGCCCAGGTCGGGGCAGTGACGGGTCTTGCATGGACATCGGTAGGCGGCGAATTGCTGACTATCGAAAGCGTCACCACGCCGGGCAAGGGCGAGGCCAAGACCACCGGTAAACTGGGCGAGGTGATGAACGAATCCGTCGCTGCGGCCTTCAGCTTCGTAAAGGCCCGTGCCCCAGCCTATGGCATCAAGCCGAGCATTTTCCAGCGCAAGAATGTCCATATCCACTTGCCCGAGGGCGCCGTGCCGAAAGACGGGCCGAGCGCTGGTGTCGGCATGGTCACATCAATCGTTTCCACGCTGACGGGCACCACAGTGCGCCCCGATGTCGCGATGACGGGTGAAGTCACTTTGCGGGGCCGCGTGCTGGCCATCGGCGGACTGAAAGAAAAGCTGCTTGCTGCGCTGCGTGGCGGAATCAAGACGGTGCTGATCCCGGCAGATAATGAGAAAGATCTCGCTGAAATTCCCGACAACGTGAAGGAGGGTCTGGAAATCATTCCGGTCAGCCATGTCGATGAAGTGCTTGAAATCGCTCTGACAGAAACCTTGGCGCCCATCGAATGGACCGAGGCGGACGATCTTGCCAGCCAGCCGCATGGCCCGGCTGTTTCGGCCTCTCCCGCATCGTCTGAAGCGCCGTCTGGCACTACGGCCCATTGAACCTATCGGCAGTGCGTTTCGTCGCGTGCTGCCGACCGGCTTATTGACGGCATGACGCCTGCGAAGGCAGACACCCGGTCATCTCGAATTCATTGTAATTTCGTTTCATTTGTAAAAAAGCCTGATTTTCAGCGGGAATGCCTTTGACAGCAGCCGCAAAACTCGCTCAATTCAAAGAATCGTGTGACGATGGAACTTCGACACCAAGAGCACTTACCGAGGGGGTCTTCCAGACAATGAACAAGAACGAATTGATCGGCGCAGTAGCGGATACGAGCGGCCTTTCGCGCAACGATGCGACTAAGGCTGTTGAAGCCGTTTTCGAGACGATCACGGGCACCTTGTCCAAGGGTAATGAAGTCCGCCTTGTGGGCTTTGGCACGTTCTCGGTCGCCAAGCGCAAGGCTTCCACAGGCCGCAATCCGCGCACCGGAGAGCCGATGACAATCAAGGCATCGACCCAGCCCAAGTTCAAGGCTGGTAAGGGTCTGAAGGACGCTGTGAACTGATTTGTCCCAGGGGGCGTTTGGCAAATATGCTGAATGGAGGAGACGGGCCGCCCATCGGGCGGCCCTCTCTTTTTGTGGGTCAGGCCCTGCTGATCATCCAGAACGTGTCGCAATCGCGTAAAGCGCGATGGCGCCAGCATTTGATACATTGAGGCTTTCCATCACTGCGCTGATTGGCAGGCGCGCCAATGCGTCGCAATGCTGTGCGACATTGTGTCGCATGCCTTCGCCTTCCGCCCCAAGCACAACTGCGATCGGCCCGGCTGGCAATGCGTCGGCAAAATCTGCTTCAGCCTCGCCAGCAAGACCCAGCCGCCAGTAGCCGGCTTCCGCCATCTCCTCCAGCGCACGGGCGAGATTGACGACCCGCACCCACGGCACGGTTTCCAATGCGCCAGATGCGGATTTGGCAACGACGCCGCTTTCGGGCGGAGCGTGTCGATCCTGAGTGACGATAGCAGCGGCATTGAATGCCGCGGCAGAGCGCAACAGCGCCCCGACATTGTGCGGATCGGTCACCTGGTCGAGCACCAGGATAGGGCGCGTGGCATCGACATCCATAACTTCTGCCAGCAATATATCTTCCAGCGGATCACACTCGAGGACCAGTCCCTGATGCGGAGCATCACGTGCAACCATCCGGGCAAGGTCTGTAACCTCGGCATATTCGAGCGGGAAGTGCTCCGGCAATTCGCCATCAAGCGAATCGATACCTTCGCGTGTCGCCCATAATTTGCGGTGGCTGCGCCCCGGGTTTTTCAATGCCGCTTCAACAGCATGGCGACCCCACAGGCGCACGTAGCCCTTGTTGCCGCGCCCTGATCCCCGACCGCCTTGCATGCGTCCGGCCCGACCGCGCAGGTTCTTCTTTTCCTTGCTCTTCGCCATAAATCCTCGATTGTCCCGTGTATTGACGGGGCTGATACTGGGGGACTCCTGCCAGCAGCCCCATTGACAGGCAAGCAGTGCTTCGCCAAAGGGGCGCCTCTCGGCTGGAAGCTCCCCTGTAAGGGGGTCTCATCCCGCGGGCATAGTCCCGCATCCGGCACCGGTGTGGACAGGTGGCCGAGTGGTTAAAGGCAGCAGACTGTAAATCTGCCCGCGCAAGCGTACGCTGGTTCGAATCCAGCCCTGTCCACCACCGCCCTTTCTCATACTGCACCAGAGAACCGCTTGTGGTTCCGTGAAATCACGGATGTCGTGCAGGCGAGGGCGCGGATGACAGCTTCGGTCGGTTCGGCTTTGTCATTGCAAAGGTAATCATCGGGTCGAAAGCGGAACCATGAAACCAAAAGATGTTGCGTTAAAACCCGCATTCCGGCCAGAATAGGTCGATGAAGCTTTGGCGCCTTACTCAAAAGCGGTTCCTGCACCTTAATGGAGCAGGTGCCGAGCTGAGTGGCGGTAGATGGACATCGCCGGGGCTACCAGTTGTGAACTTTGCTTCAGAGGCTGGTCTCGCGGTGTTGGTAGTCCTCCGATATCTGCCCCGAGACCTCGAGAGGATTGATGAGGACTATTTTTTGGGCTGGACTGACGTTGATCACGAACCGGAAGATATCGCTTTTGAGAAAGATGCGGCTGAAAAGCGCCGACTTGGGGATGCCTGGCTGAATTCACGCCGAACTCTGTTGGCTCGTGTCCAGTCAGCAGTGCTGCCTGAGGCGTCAATCATCTTGATGAACCCTCGTCATTCCGCGGCGGCTGAAATTGCTCCTCTGAAGACCAGACCATTCAGCTTCAAGAAGTGTCTGGAGCTTCCTCCATTTCCCAGTTGATACTCGTCGTCCGCGAATGCTTCGCTAACTCACATCAGCGTTCATCCATCTAGCTTTGAAAGTGCCAAAGCCGTCGGTTTTTTGCGAACCCCTTTTTGCCTCAACCTTTCAGACTTTGTGCTGCAAACCTGCTCTGATGTCACGGAAAGAACCTGCGTCTTTTGTCATGGCGACGAAACCGGCAATTTATGCTTGGCGCACCTTTGACTTATGTTAGAGAACGCCAGCGCGCGTAAGTGCGCACGAGTTGGTGAACGGGAAACCGGTGCAAATCCGGTACTGACCTCGCAACGGTAATCGAGTGATCGGCAGCAGAATGTCACTGTCTTTTGGGATGGGAAGGCGCCGCCGATCAATACTCGTCAAGTCCGGAGACCGGCCGCTCGAACCTTGTGAAATCACCGTCCGGGGAATGGCGGCTTATGGAGTTGGTGACATGGACCGACATTTGAAAGACGGCCTTCTGGCCGTATCGCTTGCGCTTGCTGGCGTTCTCTCCCACGCTTTGCCGCATCCGATGGGCGTATCGACCGTCGGCGCGATCGGCATGGTCGCGGCCGCCTATCTTCCACGCAGGTTGATGCTGGTGCCGGTGCTGGCGACGGTGTTGCTGATAGATGCAGTGAATGGATATTACTCTGCGCTCGCCATGAGTTTCGTTTACGCGGGGCATCTGCTTGCCGCGGTTGCAGTGCGGCCGGTGTTGGGCAAGATCGGAATTAGGCCTGTGGCCTTCGCGGCAATCGCAAGCGCAGTGGTATTCTACCACATTTCAAACCTTACACCGATGGCAATGGGTTTCTATCCCAACACGGTGGAGGGATGGATCGCCTGTTACATCGCCGGGCTGCCCTTCCTGCTGAAGGGCATTCTCGCCAACGCATTATATGGCGGCGCGGCGTTCGTTATCATTGCACTGACAGGAGCTTTCGATGCGGATCGTTTCGCTGCTGCCAAGCGCCACTGACATTGTCGTCGCGCTGGATGCGGGCGCCGATCTGGTTGGGGTAAGCCACAGTTGTTCGGGTGAATGGGACCATCTGCCAAAGCTGACCAGCACCTGGATCGATACGAAGGCCTCCGCCGGTGAGATTAACCGGCAGGTCAGTACTGCAACGCGACCGCTCTATCAGCTCGACATAACAATGCTGGAACGGCTCGCCCCCGACGTGGTGATCAGCCAGTCGCTATGCGATGTTTGCGCGGTGCCTGCAGGCGACGTGCGTGAGGCAGTGCAATCGCTTGCCAGCGCGCCGGTGTTGGTAGATATGGCTCCTGATTGCCTGGCTGATGTTCCGGTCTGCTTTTCGCAAGTGGGTGATGCCATCGGACGAAAGAACGCTGCCACACAATTACGCGCCAAATGGGAAACGACGTTATCTGCATGCGAGGATCGCTATGCCGGAAGCGGGCTGCGCGTGGTGTTTCTCGACTGGCTCGATCCACCCTTCATTGCCGGGCACTGGGTGCCGGACATGATCGAAACGCTTGGTATGACATGCCTGCTGGGTGAGAGCGGCAAACCCTCCTTCAAGGTCGGTTGGGATGAGGTGGCTCGGACCGAACCCGATTTGATCATTGCCGCCTGTTGCGGGATGAACGAAGCATCGGCCGAAGCGGTCACGGTGCCGCTTGATTGCCCGGTATTGTTTCTCGATGGCCATATGCATTTCAGCCGCCCAAGTCCGGCCCTGCTTCCGAGCATGGCCCTGCTGTCAGACGCCGTGGCGGGGTATATGGAACTTGCCTGAACCAAGCTATTGGAATTTGCACGAAACCGCCTGCAAACGCGGCGATTTCACCTATGAAGATCCCGACACCGGATATATCGTTTTCACCCGGCTTGGCCTGTTGCAACGCGATCGTTGCTGCGGTGCTGGCTGCCGGCACTGCCCGTTCGAGCATGACGGTGTGAAGCTGGCAGCGCGAGCCAGCAAGATCCAGCAGGCAGCGTGGCTTACCGATATGTCCGTTCAATCGGATGCCGCGATATCGCTATTGTTCTGGAGCGGCGGAAAGGACAGCTTTCTGGCATTGCGCGCTCTGCAACGGGAAGGGCATAGAAATATTGTGCTTCTTACCACTTTCGACGCGCGCAGCCGGATCATCGCGCAGCAGGAGTTCACGATCGATGTGGTGGTCGAACAGGCTACACAGCTTGGCGTGCCGCTGCTCGGCGTGCCGCTTCATACAGGCGCGGATTATGTGGATCAGATCGCCGCTGCGGTGGATTTGGTGCCAGCGTGCGAGCGTCTGTGTTTCGGCGATCTGCACCTTGCCCATATCCGGCAGTGGCGCGAAAAGGCTTTTGGCGACCATCCGCGCATGGCGAACATGGAACTGATTTTCCCATTGTGGAATGCCGATTATGATGCGCTATTGGCCGATCTTCTCGCATCTGGTGCGACCAGCATTGTCAGCGCCGTCTTCCCCGATCTGACGCAAATCGATATTGGCGATGTCTTCGACACCGATTTGCTGGCGCGGCTTCCGGACCATATCGATCCGTTCGGCGAGAATGGCGAATTTCACACACGTATCGTGCTGACGCCACCCCCGCCGAAAGCGGATTGATCGCTATCGTCAGAACCGGGCGCGGGCACCCACGTAAAAAGAGCGGCCCGGCGTTTCGAAACTGAACACGTCCTCATAATCCGCATCTGCCAGATTTTCCACGCGGCCGAACAGATCGATCCGACCGCTCACCTTCACATCTGCGTTGAGATTGACCAGCACATAATCATCGAGCTGCACCCGCACAGGAATAAAGGACGGGTCAATGAAAGCATCGTCGTCGCTTTCACCATTATAGCGAGCGACCAACGACACTCCGCCCTTGTCGGCAGGTGCGCGCCAATCTACCGCAAAGCTGGCAGTATGAGCGGGCCGGCGGATTTCGCGGCCACCGTTCTCCCGCGCACGAAGATAGGTGTAGGTTGCATTCAGGGTCCAGGCATCGCCGAACCGGGTCTGCGCAAATGCCTCAACGCCGCTTTGTGTTGATATCGTGTCGCGATTGGCAGGGGTTGCGACGGTTGAGTACAGGGTAAAGATCTCCTGTTCCAAATCGCTCTCGAAATAGGTCAGGCCAAATGTAGCGGCACCTTGCGCCAGCTCCTGCTCGACCCCCACTTCCCAGCCTTCGGACCGTTCTGGCTCCAGATCGGGATTGCCGATGAAGCGCCCATCGAAAAGGCCAAACAATTCGTAAAAGCCCGGGTTCTTGACACCCGAACCCGCAGCTGCGCGCAGTCTGGTGCCCGTATCGAAGCGATAGCTACCATGGAGACGATAGGTGGTGGTGTCAGCGAAGCGATCATTGTCATCCCGGCGGATCGAAGCTCCGAAGCTGGCATTGTCGCCGATCAGCGCATCATATTGCGCGACGAAGCCGACGTTGTTGATTTGCCTCTGGCCGGAAAAGAGAAAGCCGGAAGGGTCGGTGTTGCGGAACCGCTCGCGCTCCACATCCACTGCGCCGGTCAGGCGGTGCTGCACGCCCGCACCATCAAACCGCATCGTGGTTTCATACGACCCTTTCAATCGCTGCCCCTCGCTGCCGTAACTGCGGACCTCTGCGCTAAATCCATCACGGGTGGTGTCGACGATCTGCCCGGTCAACCTATGCGTCCAGTCGCCATCCAGTAAATCCAGCTCCCCCCTTAGCAGGCCATAAATTGCCTCATTCTCGACCTCATTGTCTGGCGTATCGATCTGGAAACCGAAGGTGGGGCTGGCAAAATCATTATCGCTATTGTTGAATTCCGCTTCTGTGCGGCCATAGCGTACGACACCAGTCAGGCGAAACGTTTCGCTCGGGCGCCAATTGGCTTTCAGCGAAAGCGCCCCTGTATCGTTCGCCAGATCGCGCGTTCCGACGCGGGCGCCCGGCGTTCCATCGGTACTGTTCAGCGTCGCGGACAGCGCGTAATCGATTGTTCCCTCCACTCCGGCGAGCCGCACCGCAGTGTTGACCGTGGCGAACGACCCGCCATCGATCCGTGCGCTGATGCCCGGCGCCTCGCGTCCGGTGGGGGTGATGTAATGGATAACCCCGCCGATCGCATCCGAGCCGTAGATTGCGCTTTGCTGGCCGCGCAGCACTTCCACCCGGGCAGCATTGTCAGCAATCAATCCGCCGAAATCGAATTCTCCCACGAACGGATCGGATACTTCGATACCGTCGATCAGCACCAGCGTATGATTGGCCTCTGCGCCCCTAATGCGGATTTGAGTCTGGCCCGGAACCCGGCCGACTGCAATGCCGGGGACATCGCGCAGCACATCCGAAATGTAGCGCACCTGCCTGCGTTTCAAAGCGGTCTCGTCCAGCACCGTGATTGAACCGCCAATACGGTCTGCAGGCAAGGGCTCGGCGGAACGGGTGCCAGTGACTATGATGGTTTCATCACCATTCGCCTTTTTATCGGACGAAGTATCGGATGCGGTTTGAGCGGAAAGTGCGCTTGGCACAGCGGCGGTGGCAAGCAGGAGCGTGCGTATAGCAATTTTCATCGGTAATATATCCCAGGCGTCGAGCGACTTGGCCGGGGCGTCCGTGCGAACGGTCGGCATGGTCGGCGAACGGACGCACAGGCGCCCGCCAAACCAATGCCGATGCGGCCCCAGCCGCAGCTTCGTCGCTCAGACGAATAGGTTCGCGCCCGGCCAATCCCATGAGCCAGGCAAGAGCGACTCGCATCGGTCGGTCTCCTGGCTTGCGGGTCAATGCTTGAAGCAAACCTTCCCAGGCATTCTGATGAGACAGAATGGCCCAGTGGCTGCGCATCCTTTCGGATTACGTACTTACCTCTCGCTCGCCGCTTACAGTTGCAGGGACAGCCGCAGATTTGAGCATATCACGCTCTCACTGTGTTCCCGATACCGGTGCGAATATCGACATTCCGAAGAGTGTCGACGCGGCGGCCTCTAAAACGGCAGCTGGTGCGATTCAAGTGTAATTCTTGGGAGGATTTGCGATCAAACGGTGGCAATTCCCCGCGTCGATATTGACGCGCATTTGTCGGGAGTTTGGTGGCACAATGGTCTTCACCACCCGCTCCGCAGGTTTCCTGGACTTCGAGCCAGGCCAATTAATCTCGCTACGGCAAGCTGGCCGTTACTGAACGCGCGGATCGAAGTCCGGATTCAAAACACCATCAGGGCTGGAGCTTTGATCCATTGTGGTCTCGAACTGCTGTTCTGCAGCAGGAACGGTATCGGCTTGAGGCTCTTCCGGCCACGGAGCTTGTCCGTAAGCCGGCCCGCTTTCCTGAATAGGCACGACTTCAACTGGATCAGGGGAATAGCTTGCCACAGGTGCCGTGTTTGATCGAAGATTGGCGACACTCTTCGCTTTCTCACGAAACTCTTCTGTATCGGCCGTTTCAACGGAAGCCAGCTGTGCAAGCGTGCCATCTTCTTCTGTTGTCATTCCAACGAATATCATGACTCCAAAACAGAAAATAGCAGCGTTGCTTTTGGTAATCTTCATGTCAGATCGCCTCCAACTTATCGCAGGTGGCGGGGGCCACGCCATTCGATTCGTTTACACCGGATAGGTCGCGAGAACCGCGCACGGTGAAGGCCGCTTCACTCCGGATCTCGAGCTCATCATTTACGAATTGGCTGGCGAACTGAGAGCTAACGATGGGTTTGTATGTATAGAAGATCTCGACATACATGACTGCGCCATTTTCTGGCGCGGTCAATTCCTCGCCTGCAATACCCATTCCATCAAATGAATCGCCGCTTTCTCCGGCGCCGCTTGGGCCATATGCAGACGTTTTGTTGAGCTTCCCCATGCAGCGCTGCCAGTGTATCCATTGGCCGCCATCATCATTTTGTTCCAGGCTGCTGATAATCACGCGGCCTTTTTCGAAAAGCTCGGCCCTCGAACCGGCGAGAATTTTTGCGCCGATCAGCAAATCATAGATGTCGGTTTCAAAGATTCTCTCTGCCGCCAGCGCGTTTCTGTCACCAATGCGCGAGGCGTTATCTGCTACTTGCATAGCAGTTTGACTGATACGCATATGCGTAGCCGCCAGATTTGCCAGTTCCATTCCGCCAAGACCCAGCGTCAGGATGAGCGGAGCCACGAAAGCAAATTCGACCATCGCAACACCGGTGGTGTCATCGGCCAGCGGACGAACAAGACCGCGCACTGAGCGTTTAAGGCGATTGAGTTTGCTCATGCGCAATTTCCTTCTACGGGGTTGCGTTCTCCCTGATCGGCGAATGGCTGGTTCCGCAGCACGGTAGCGCCGGAGAGGGTAACGCTTTTGGGAATTCCCATCATACCTGAAAGGGGAAACATGCGATCGTAAGTCGCCGAGGCAACGTAGAGAACCGCGTCATCAGCGCCGCCCTGACCGTCTCTGCCACGATCCAGATCGAAACTACCATTTCCGTTCAGGTCTTCGAACGGCTCACCATCATTGCATTCCCCATCACCATTCGTGTCATCGAAACGTTCGGGTTGGGAAACATCCCGGAAATCTTCGTAATTGGTACGGGTAAATTCGATTGTCGCTGAAGGGATAACGTAATGGACCCGCGAGGAGACACTATTGTCCAATTGCGCCGGTGTGGGGCCGCCGGGCTCTAATGTCGAATCCCGGCCCGCAGCCTGCATCGCGCCATTCACCACTGATTGGGCATAAAGCTGAAAGCCGAAATCGAATATTCCAACAACCATCAGCAGAAAGACCGGCGCGATCAGTGCGAATTCAACAATCGCGGCTCCATCTTCATTGTGCCCGAACAGTTTTGTCCTGCGGGATGTCTTCGCGTTCATTCGACCAGCCTCAGCTCAGCGATCGATGTTGCGATGGCCTTGAATGCATCTGAAAGCGATTGCGCATCCTCCGCTTCGAAAGCGCGCCCGGTTCCTGTGGCACAGCCTCGCGTGTGGTCATTCAGCGGTAGTTCGAACGAAACTGTCCAGATGGTTATGTTGTTGTTGCGAATTTGCCGACAAATCGCATCCAGTCGGGAGTTATGGATGACTGCCAGCTGACTTTCGCTCCAGCTGCCATCTGGTGCGAAACCGGCCATCCGGCCATCCATGTCATAATTGCCATAGGCGGTTGTCCAGACAGGGCCGGGCTGCATTTGCCCGTCGGTCATGAAGATAATGTGGCGTGCAATCGGTTCGCCATTGGGCGCGGCGGCGTTAGCGCTTGCAAATATCCCCTTGGGCGAGATGAAGCGTGCTGCCCAGATCATGCCGATGTCATGCATGGTGCCGCCCAGAGGTGACAGGGAATTAACATGCGCTTCAAACTGCGCATTGCGCGAGCCGCCCTCTTTCGGAAACTCTGTCAATCTGACAGCCGGACTCGGGCAACTGGCGCCGCGCACGTTCTTGTCTGTCGTCGATTCCAAGACATCGGGGCCGCCGCGATCATAGGTGATCTGTGGCCACATCGGGCGCCATTGCGTTGCCGGATCGGCAAGCGTGGGCACGAGATTTATGTCGAGATCATATGCGCCATCCGGAATCGTATCAAATGTCGATTGCGCAACTGTTTGGCGTTCCTCGATGCAGCCATTCCAGGAACTCGACACATTCGCGCCTTTCGTTCCGGTAGGGGTTTGCACGGTCTGCCCCAGCTTGAAGGCAGAGGTGTCAAAAGTAATGGGACGGTAGATGTAATAGTCGAAGACCTCGGTGAAGGTCTCCTCGTGCACGTCACCTTCTCCTGCGATGCTGTATTTATAAATATCAGCCTGACATGCAGCCTTTTGATTGTTCCGCCAATGGGTCCAGTAGTCGGGGAGCCATGTTGCGTTTGAGATGACCCAAGTCTCATCGCCAACTTGATAAGTGCCGTCATAATTTCGACATTTGTCGCGATGAGCGTTGTTGTTCTTGTTCCAGTGATATTGTGGCTCGTCTGCAAAGGCGAGCTGAACAGGGTTTCTAGGAAGAAGCTCTGTGGACCAGGATTCTTCAATTCTGTCGCCAACTTCAACGGCATCATTATTGCTTTCCTGGCTGAATTTCGCCTCGCGCGATTGATAGGTGAAACTATCTGCCAGAAAATCGGGGTTCCCGCTTTGAAGTTCCGCACCCACGTTCACAGCGGCAGAATAGGGCATGAAGCCGATGCGAATCCGGGCATCTTCCGGCTTTACCCCCATCACCTCGTCATAGAAGTCGAGAACGGCCGCCTTCAGGTCTGATATGCGCTGTCCGGCCATGGATCCCGACATGTCGAGGACCAGCATCACATCAACATTTGGCAAGTTCAGTTCGGCACTGCATGTGACGCTGATCTCGTGATTGTCGATCCCGAAGACCGACATCAAGGTCATGGGCACTTCGACATTTGCGGTGCCATTCATCCGCGTGGCGTTTGGTGCGGAAAGTGTGAAGTTTTCGTTTTCCGCGCCATACATGTCTGTACGAAAGTTATTGCCGAAGAAATTGTCGGCGGTATTTCTGATGTTGGCCGGTATGCTGTCGCCTATGACATTGCCGCCAAGTTCGCGGCGTGCCGCCAGCGTTGCTGAATCGCAAGCCTGCTGCAATCGCGATTCCACGAGATAGATCCGGCTGATGTCGAGCCCGCCCCCGATAACCCCGATAAGTGGAATCATGGCGGCAGCGGTCAACATCAAAGCATTGCCTGAGGTATCTCTGCAAAGGCGGTTCAGAAATGTCATACCGGTCTCACTCAAATCATTGATCTGGATTCCGCAGAAAAAGGGCAGCGGTTACTTATGCCGAGACATAACCCGCTGATCCTTTTCAATTATTTCCGAAATCTAGTTAAATTTAAGTAAAGATTTGGTGGCTTAGGATCTTTCACATGTAGTAATTTCGTCCTGCCGACCTTGGGGCGGCTAAGGCGAAAAACCGGCAGAAGAAAGAAACGCACAATAGAAAAAATTCTTGCGTTTAGTCTTTTTGTCGATTGACGAATATTTGCTGGCGCACTGACTATTTGCACGGATTGTTATGTATTCTGGCGGCCCTCTATCAGGCTATCGACAAGTGACGGGTCTGCCAGTGTCGAGGTGTCGCCCAGCGATCCATAATCATTTTCCGCGATCTTGCGCAGAATGCGACGCATGATCTTGCCGCTGCGGGTCTTTGGCAGGCCTTCAGTGAAATGCAGCATGTCGGGCGTGGCGATGGGGCCAATTTCCTTGCGTACCCATTGTCGCAATTCTGCCTGAAGTTCGTCCGATTGTTCCTCACCAGCGTTGAGCGTGACATAGCAGTAAATGCCCTGGCCCTTGATATCGTGCGGGAAGCCCACAACCGCCGCTTCGGAAACCTTCGGGTGCAAGACCAGCGCGCTTTCCACCTCTGCCGTTCCCATGCGGTGACCCGAAACATTGATGACATCGTCCACCCTGCCAGTGATCCAGTAATACCCGTCTTCATCCCGTCGGCAGCCGTCTCCGGTGAAATACTTGCCGGGATAGGTGCTGAAATAGGCTTCGTGAAAGCGATCATGATCGCCGTAAACAGTGCGTGCCTGGCCGGGCCAGCTATCGGTAATGCACAGATTGCCTTCCGCGGCCCCGCTCAGTTCATTCCCGTCATTGTCCACCAGCTGCGGCCTGATGCCGAAGAACGGCTTGCCCGCGCTGCCCGGCTTCATATCATGGGCATAGGGGAGGGTGGTGATCATGTGGCCACCGGTTTCAGTCTGCCACCACGTATCAACGATAGGGCTGGCGCCCTTGCCGACCACGTTATGATACCAGCGCCATGCCTCTGGGTTGATCGGTTCACCCACCGTGCCCAGCAGACGCAAGGAGGAAAGATCGCGGCTGGTCACATATTCATCGCCTTCGCGCATCAATGCACGGATCGCGGTGGGCGCAGTGTAGAAGATGTTGACCTGGTGTTTGTCTATCACATCCCAGAAACGGCCGTGATCGGGGTAATTCGGCACGCCTTCGAATACCAGGCTGGTTCCGGCATTGATCAGCGGGCCATAGGTTACATAGGTGTGCCCAGTGACCCAGCCGATATCCGCGCTGCACCAGAAAACTTCGCCGGGCTGGTAATCGAACGTATAGTGGAACGTGGTGGCCGCCCACAGGCCATATCCGCCAGTAGTATGCACCACGCCCTTGGGCTTTCCGGTAGAACCCGAGGTGTAGAGGATGAACAGCGGGTCTTCTGCATTCACCACTTCGCATGGGCAATCATCATCGCTGGCAAGATCGGTGAACCAGTGATCGCGGCCTTCGGTCATGGTAATGTCAGCGCCGGTGTGTTTGAACACCAGCACGCCGGTTACCGGCGCATCGAGTTGATCCAGGGCAGCATCGATATTTGCTTTCAACGGTACTCTTTTGGAGCCGCGCAGCCCTTCATCGGCGGTTATGATGAATTTGCTGTCGCACGCCTCAATTCGGCCTGCCAGCGATTCGGGCGAAAACCCTCCGAAAACAACCGAGTGTATGGCACCGATGCGCGCACAGGCGAGCATGGCGAAAACACCTTCCAGCACCATCGGCATGTAGAGGGTAACACGATCACCCTTTCCAGCGCCCATTGCCTTCAGGGCATTGGCCACACGCACGACCTCACCATACAATTCGCTATAGGTTAGCGAGCGACCGGGAGCATCCGGACTATCCGGCTCAAAAATCAGCGCGGTGGTATCGCCATGCGTTCCCAGGTGCCGATCAACGGCATTGTGGCAAAGATTGAGAGTGCCGTCGGAAAACCATTTGATATCCGGCGGGGCAAAGGACCATTCCGCGCCCTTGGTTGGTTGGTCGAACCAGTCCAGCCGTTTGGCCTGTTCCAGCCAGAACCCGTCCGGATCATCCAACGATTGTTGATACAGCGCATCATATTGATCTGGTGTGCAATGTGTGGTGGGCGTTGCTGCTGGACGTTGAACAATCTGTGCCATGACATCTCTCTCCTTTGACCAGATATGGCCAGTCTGGCCGATCGGGCATTACGTCAGCGACGTAGTGCCAAGCACGGGCTTTCCGCAACCCCATTGGCGATGCAACCATGCTCTCATGGAACCATAAGATACTCGAGACTGAATATTTACCGGCTGGCATGGCGCTGAATAATGCGGCGCAGGCTTCATGAAAGCGCGCCGCCAGTCGAGCGTCTCCGAATCGCAATCGCGTATGATTTAACCGGCTTGCTGTTTTGCCCTGGCGCGGGCGTGGTGCAGCACAGGCTCAGTATAACCAGATGGCTGGCACGCCCCGGTAATTATCAGCTCGCGCGCGGCAGCAAGCGCGATGGAACCTTTAGGGCAAGCCATGATCGGTCGATATGAAGGGTCGCCCGCATTCTGCGCATCGACCTTCGCCGCCATTTCATGCAGGGCGGCGTCTATCGCAAACCGGTCCACCACGCCATGCACCAGCCAATTGGTGATATGCTGGCTGGAAATCCGCAAGGTGGCACGATCTTCCATCAAGCTGATGTCATGGATATCGGGCACCTTGGAACATCCGATGCCCTGATCAATCCAGCGCACCATATAGCCAAGGATGCCTTGCGCATTATTGTGCAGTTCTTCGGTAATTTCGTCGGCCGACCATCTGGTGTTTTCAGCCAAGGGCACAGTCAGCAGCTTGCCCAGGGGGACGAGAGTTTCGGTCGATCTCTCACGCTGGCGTTCAGCGACGTTGCACAGGTGGTAATGGATTGCGTGGAGCACAGCTGCCGTGGGTGAGGGGACCCACGCCGTGCTGGCACCGCTAGCAGGATGCCCCGCTTTTTCAGCCAGCATCGCATGCATCCTGTCAGGCGCGGCCCACATGCCCTTGCCGATCTGTGCCTTGCCGGCAAAACCACAGGCCAGGCCGATCTGGACATTGCGATCTTCATAGGCAGCAATCCACTCGGCGTGCTTGATATCGCCTTTGCGCATCATCGGACCAGCCAGCATGGACGTGTGGATTTCGTCGCCCGTGCGATCAAGGAAGCCAGTGTTGATAAAGAACACCCGGTCCTTCACCGCATGGATGCATGCAGCAAGATTTGCGCTGGTGCGGCGTTCCTCATCCATCACGCCAATTTTCACCGTGTTACGCGCTAGGCCAAGCAAATCCTCAACTGCATCGAACAGATCATTGGAAAAGGCACATTCTTCTGGCCCGTGCATCTTGGGCTTCACCACATAGATGCTGCCCCTCAGCGAATTGCGTAAGGGGCCGATACGCTTCAGATCGTGCATCGCAATGGCCATTGTCACGACAGCATCAAGAATGCCTTCATGACATTCCTCACCGTCGGGCAATAGAACTGCAGGCGTTGTCATCAGATGCCCGACATTGCGCACCAGCAACAGGCTCCGGGCGCGTAAATTGCGTATCACTCCCGACTCATCGATATAGCTGCGATCCTGATTGGCGGTTCGGGTGACGGTTTCTCCGCCCTTGGAAAAGCGCGCTTCCAGATCGCCGCGTATGGCGCCAAGCCAGTTGCGATAGGCGACAATCTTGTCCGCTGCATCAATTGCGGCGACTGAATCTTCAAGATCGACAATAGTGGAAATTGCAGCTTCCAGTCGGATATCCGCAATGCCAGCCGGATCGGTCTTGCCGATGGGGTGGCTGCTATCGATCACAATCTCGATATGCAGGCCATTATTGCCAAGGATCACATTGTCGCCAATCGTGCCGAGCAATTGATCGGGATTTGCAAGCTGCAGCTGGCCACCGGTCCATTCCGCCCAAGAACCTTCCGCCAGCGGGACCGCATCATCGAGGAACGCCTTCGCCCGCGTTATAACCTGCGCGCCGCGGCGGGTGTCATACCCAGTTGAAGACACGATTTCTCCGTCGAGTGCATCAGTGCCGTATAATGCGTCATAAAGGCTGCCCCAGCGCGCATTGATGGCATTAAGCAGGAACCGCGCATTGAGCACCGGAACCACCAATTGTGGCCCCGAAATTTCTGCGATTTCGGCATCGACCTTCTGCGTGCCTATGATGAAGGGCGCAGGCTCATCCACGAGATAACCAATTTCACGTAGAAAACTTTCTGGCGCGCCACAGCCACTTTCCGGATTGCGGCGATGCCAATTATCGATCGCTTCCTGCAATTCCTCACGTTGCTGAAGCAATTCTCGATTGCGCGGGGTGAAGCGCGAAGCGAGTACCGCAAGGCCCTTCCAGAAGGCCGCAGCGCTGATGCCAGCATCGGGGAGGACTTCCTCCTCGACAAACGAGACCAGTTCACCAGATACCCGAAGGTAGGCGCGAAGCTGGTAATCATCGCTAACTCCGTCACCACTTAGCGTGATATTGGCGGAGTCGTTCGTTTGCATCAGCGTTGCCTTGTTCATCGGGCGAAACGCCCGAGACGATGGTGCAGATTAACAAGCTTGCGGCTCTGCTCATTATCTTCTCCAGCCTTGATGGCTGTCGCCAGAGCGGAGCGGATGAGACCAAAATCCTCGGTCGAGAACACGGGTCTTGCAAGTCCTGGTTCGGTCATTGGTATTCTCCTTTCAAAGTATTTGAAGTGCGGCTGAAACCGTTTTCAGGCCGCGAACTGGTTCATCGTGTTGTTGGCGCCGCCCGCCTTGAGAGCAGCTTCGCCAGCAAAAGCCTCCTTGTGATCGTCACCGATGTCGGAACCCGACATGTTCTGGTGCTTCACACAGGCGATGCCCTGGCGGATTTCTTCGCGCTGAACCTGCTTCACGTAACCGAGCATCCCTTCTTCGCCGAAGTACCGCTTGGCGAGATTGTCCGTGCTCAGCGCAGCCGTGTGATAGGTCGGCAGCGTAATCAGGTGGTGAAAGATACCCGCCCGCTTGGCCGCATCGGCCTGGAAGGTGCGGATGCGTTCATCTGCTTCCTTGGCCAGTGCACTGTGATCATAGTGCTGGCTCATCAGGCGTTCCCGATCGTACTCAGTCAGGCTTTCACCCTTTTGCGCCCAAGCATCATACACTTGCTGGCGGAAGTTCAGCGTCCAGTTGAAGCTGGGTGAGTTGTTATAGACCAGCTTGGCATGCGGCACGACGGCGCGGATGCGATCAACCATTCCGGCGATCTGTTCGACATGCGGTTTTTCTGTTTCAATCCACAACAGATCGGCACCGTTTTGCAGCGCGGTGATGCAATCGAGCACGCAACGATCTTCTCCGGTTCCGGCGCGGAACTGAAAGAGGTTCGAGGGCAGGCGCCTGGGCTTCAAGAGCCTGCCCTCCCGGCTGATAAGTACCTCTCCCGTACCCAGTTCAGCCGTATCAATCTCCTCGCAATCAAGGAAAGCGTTATATTGGTCGCCAAGATCGCCTGGTACCTTGCTGTAGGCAATTTGCTTGGTCAGTCCTGCGCCCAGCGAATCTGTCCGTGCGACGATAATGCCGTCGGAAATGCCCAGTTCGAGAAAAGCGTAGCGGATCGCCCGGATCTTCTGGAGGAAGTCCTCATGCGGCACCGTCACCTTGCCGTCTTGATGACCGCACTGCTTTTCATCCGAAACCTGATTTTCGATCTGGATTGCGCAGGCGCCGGCCTCGATCAACTTCTTGGCGAGCAGATATGTCGCTTCGGCATTGCCAAAGCCTGCATCGATATCGGCAATGATCGGAACGACATGGGTCTGGAAGCCGTCGATAGCCTGCTGCGCACGGGCGGCAGCACTATCGTCACCAGCTTCTCGCGCTGCATCAAGCTCGCGGAACAGGCCGCCAAGCTCGCGAGCGTCAGCCTGACGAAGGAATGTGTATAATTCCTCGATCAAGGCAGGAACGCTCGTCTTTTCATGCATGGATTGGTCAGGAAGGGGGCCGAAATCGCTGCGCAAGGCGGCGATCATCCAGCCTGACAGGTAGAGATATTTGCCTTTGGTGGAGCCGAAGTGCTTCTTGATCGAGATCATTTTCTGCTGCCCGATGAACCCGTGCCAGCAACCCAATGATTGGGTGTAGGTGGCTGGATCCTTGTCATAGGCTTCCATGTCTTCGCGCATGATCTTTGCGGTGTATCGCGCAATCTCAATTCCGTTCTGAAAACGGTTCTGCGTGCGCAGACGTGCGGCGAATTCGGGTTCCACACCCTGCCACGTCAAGCCTTCACGATGTTTGATGGCGGTCTGGCGGTGAATCTCTGCAAAATAGGTCATGGGCGCTCCGTCGGAAGGTCTTGCTGATGACAAGGTATTGCCATGCACAATCCTTCGCTGTCGCCCGATACGGTGTCATGTTGTCAATGTTTACAGACTATGCTTGTAAGGTTGTAAAGCATTGACCGCCGCCCTCTTCAGGATGGAAAATTCATGGCCGGAAAGACTCTTTACCTTGGTCCCCGCCTCAAGAAATTGCGCCGTGATCTTGGCCTCACGCAGGCCATCATGGCGGCTGATCTGGAGATTTCCGCGAGCTATATCGCCTTGATGGAGCGCAATCAGCGGCCTGTTACCGCCGAAATGCTCATCAAGCTTGCAACCACCTACCGCGTTGATGTGGGCGAACTGGCGGACGTGAATGCCGATCAGACGGTGGCACGCCTGCAAGGCGTTTTGCGCGATCCGGTTTTTTCCGACATCGCCATAGAGCCGCTCGACATTGAAGACATTGCTACCAGCTATCCCGGCGTAGCAGAGGCGCTTTTGCGTTTACATACCGCCTTTGGTGAAGAGCAGCTTGCCCTTGCAGAAAGACGCGAGGGTGACGGGGCGCATGGTGATCCGGGGCCAACGGGCAGCGCAGGAGGCGACGCCATCGGCGAGGCGCGCGCGTTTCTTGCAGCGAGGCGCAATTGCTTCTCCGAGCTGGACGATAGCGCAGCCGCATTGGCCGGATCGCTGAATTCGTTTGAGACGATGCGTGTTTATCTCGCCGAGAATCACGAGCTGGACCTGCGGTTGAGCGATGATGGATTGCTGCGCAGCGCCCTGCGCTGGCATGATTACCACCGCAGACGGGTATATGTGGCAGAGCGGCTGGATGATGGCGGCAGGCGTTTTCAAGCGGCTTTGCAGATTGCAATTCTCGAACAGGGGAAGGTCATTGCCGATATCTCGTCAGAAGGGCGTGTTGCCGGCGAGGATGGCAAGCGCTTGGTTCAGCGCGCCTTGCAATCATATTGGGCGGCCGCTTTGCTCATGCCCTATCGCGCCTTCGCCCGCGCCGCTGCAGATCTGCGGTATGACATAGAAGCGCTATGTTCGCGCTTCTCGGTCAGTTTTCAGCAGGCGGCGCATCGACTCACGACGCTCCAGCGTCCGGGCGAGGAAGGCGTACCCTTCTTTTTCCTGCGTGTGGACCGCGCAGGCAATGTGTCCAAGCGTCTGGATGGTGCCGGCTTTCCCTTCGCACGTCATGGCGGCGCATGCCCCTTGTGGAACGTCCACCGCGCTTTTGAACGACCGGACGAAGTCAATGCCCAGATGATCGAGTTGCCCGATGGCGAACGCTATGTATCCATCGCTCGCACTGTTCGCGGGGGCGGGGGCGCGTTCGGGGCGCCAAGCGTTATGCGGTCCGTGGCCATTGCCTGCGCCGCCGTGCACCGGGACAAGTTGATCTACGGCACGGTCCTGGCGGATGCCAAACCCACGCCAATCGGGGTTGCCTGCCGTATGTGCCACCGCCCGCGCTGTATTGCCCGATCCGCCCCGCCGATAGGCCGAGAAATCGTGCCTGCACGCTTTCGTGAAAGCGGGATGCCTTTCGATTTTTCAATGGACTGAAGCTTCGCTGGCTCCGCTTCATCACATATTCAAATCTCGCCGAAAGGCAAAGCAACGACTTGTGGCCATCGCTGCCAGCGACTAGATGGACAACATGGCCGGAGAATTGAGAGACAATCGCGGACGCGGTGATGCTGAGTGGAGCTTCCCCGCGATCCATCCCGAAGGACGCAAGTTCGGCATTGGTGCAGTTGGCATTTCGCTGCTGTTCCTGCTCATCGGATGGGGCTTTATCGGCTGGCCTTTGCTGGTGCTTTCAGCAGGTGTGTTTGCCTTTTTCCGTGATCCAGAACGGGTCGTCCCGCAGGGTGACCGCATAGTGGTTGCCCCTGCTGACGGATTGGTTTCGTTGATTGCACAAGTTCCGCCTCCGCCTGAATTGCAGGGCAGTGATGGAGATGGCGCTCCCGGACTTGGGGCAGAGCCTGTGACCCGCATATCCATATTCATGTCGGTCTTCGATGTGCACATTAACCGTGCACCGATCGCGGGGACGGTAAAGCGTATCGTCTATATTCCCGGCGCATTCATGAACGCCGATCTGGACAAGGCGAGTGAAGAGAATGAGCGGCAACATATCCTGATCGAACGCGGCGATGGCACGCGCATCGGATTTACGCAGATTGCCGGACTAGTGGCGCGCCGCATCGTGCCCTTCATAAAGCCTGGCGATACTGTTGCTGCCGGACAGCGCGTTGGCTTGATCCGCTTCGGCAGTCGTGTTGATGTCTATCTTCCGGCTGGTACAGATTCCAGTGTCCTGCTTGGCCAGAGTGTCATTGCGGGCGAGACGATCCTTGCTGAGACGGGCAAGCACGGCTTGCTGGAGGGCGTCAGCCAATGAGTTCTGGCCCCGCCGGTAGCGGTTCACAAGGGCACGGAGGGGCTGACCGGGACGACGAGTTCGATTTCGATGATGATGACATCGTAATGCCGGGTCCTGCATGGCTTGGGCCGAAGGCCAGCGAGCATGAACAGGTTACCCGTTCCAGAGGGGGCAGGGGCCTTTCTCTTCGCGCAGTATTGCCCAATGCTATCACTGCCGCGGCTCTGTGTTCGGGTCTTACGGGTATCCGTTTTGCTATCGAGGGCGATTGGGAAAAATGTCTTTACGCCATCCTTATTGCGGGGGTGCTGGACGGAATTGACGGGCGTATTGCCCGATTGCTGAAAGCCCAGTCTCGATTTGGTGCAGAGCTGGATAGCCTGGCCGATTCGCTCAGCTTCGGAATGGCGCCCGCCCTGGTGCTGTTCTTGTGGTCGCTGCGTGATCTGCCGACACTTGGCTGGCTCGCAGCACTCGGATTCGCAATTTGCTGCGCCTTGCGTCTGGCGCGCTTCAATGCGCAAATCGATGTTGATGAACAACCGCATAAATCCGCTGGTTTCCTGACAGGCATTCCTGCGCCAGTCGGGGCGGGGCTGGCCTTTCTTCCAATTTATATCTGGCTTGCCACTGATGAAAGGTGGACGCCGGAACCCTGGGCCATAGCTTTGTGGACTGTCGCGATTGCGCTGTTGATGATCTCTAACATTGCCACGCTGAGCTGGAAATCCATCCGTCCATCAGCCGATCTGCGTCTGGCCGCAATTGCCGGCACCGGCCTTGTGTTTGCAGCGCTGCTGAGTGAACCGTGGTGGACGCTGGCGGCAATCTGCGTCGTCTATCTCGCTCTCATGCCGCTTAGCGTTATGCGATATCGCAAGGTTCGACAGGCGCGTATTGCAAAGAACGCGACGCCAAAGGAAGCTACGCCTGCGCAAAAGCGACTTGCGGTTGACGATATCGAACGTTCTTCATCCGAACAGATTGACGATAACCCTGATCAAGCGCGGTAAGTTCTGCGCGAATCGAACGAAACTGGCGCAAGGCCTGCCGTACGGACGTGCTGCACGACATAATTGAAAGCGCCGCTACCAGTCCGAAGAAGAGCGAAATCGCGATGGTTACTGCCATTGTTCCTGATCCTTGCGGCTTGGCCCGATAGGCCCTTTTAAAACAATCTTGCGATGCAAAACCCTTCCGAAGTGATTCTGCATCAACCGGCCTTGCGAGGATGGGTTCCCCCGTTTTCGCCCTAATGAGGCTTATGTTCCATTTATGTTCCACAAGGTCAAGCAGTTTGTTCTGTATTCGTTCCTGAATGCCGGATGAGGACTGAGGATCAATTCTCTGCTGGATTTCGTGATGCGCCTCGGCTAAGGGCGCCCGCGTCGGCAGCTTTCGCGGGATTTTCCCGTGAAGACATAATCGGCAAATTCACATGGAAGGCACTCATACCGGTGCCGCCTGCGACACTTTTGAAATGGTCGCGGCTGGTTCCCCGCCTTCCAGAGGTATAACCGGAAAGGAATTCTATATGGCGGCTCCTACCGTCACGATGCAGCAATTGATCGAGGCCGGCGCTCACTTCGGCCACCAGACCCACCGCTGGAACCCGCGGATGAAGCCGTATATCTTCGGCAACCGCAACGGCGTCCACATCATCGACCTGTCGCAGACCGTGCCTTTGTTCGCACGCGCTCTGGATTTCGTGCAGCAGACTGTTCGCGCAGGCGGAAAGGTGCTGTTTGTCGGCACCAAGCGTCAGGCGCAGGAGCCGATTGCACAGGCAGCTCGCGCCAGTGGCCAGCACTTCGTCAACCATCGCTGGCTGGGCGGTATGCTGACCAACTGGAAGACGATTTCGGGTTCGATCCGCGAACTTAAATCCTTGGAAGAGCAGCTTTCGGGCGACACCAGCGGCCTCACCAAGAAGGAAGTCCTTCAGCTCACACGCAAGCGCGACAAGCTGGAACTTTCGCTCGGCGGTATCCGCGATATGGGCGGTGTGCCCGATGTCATGTTCGTGATTGACGCGAACAAGGAAGATCTGGCGATCAAGGAAGCCAATGTTCTTGGCATCCCCGTGATTGCCGTGCTCGACACCAATGTCGATCCAGAAGGCATCGCGTTCCCGATCCCCGGCAATGACGACGCCAGCCGTGCTGTGCGCCTGTATTGCGATGCGATTGCAGAAGCAGCGACCAAGGGCCACGACAAGGGCGTCGTCGATTCCGGCGCCGATGTCGGCGCCATGGATTCCCCTCCTGCAGAAGCTCCCGCAAAGGAAGCGGCTCCGGCAGAAGAAAACAAGGCTGACGCCTGATCTACTGGCGATGCGCCGCCAGATGGCGCGTATCACTTTAACCAATCACGGCGCCGGTCCACCTGTAAAGGGACCGGCGCCATATGATTTTTCAAGAGGACAAGAACCATGGCAGCTTTTTCCGCTTCCGATGTGAAAGCCCTGCGTGAGAAGACCGGCGCGGGCATGATGGATGCCAAGAAGGCGCTTGAAGAGGCAAATGGCGATATCGAAGCTGCGGTGGACGCTCTTCGCGCCAAGGGCCTTGCTTCGGCTCAGAAGAAATCCAGCCGCACTGCTGCAGAAGGCCTGGTCGGCGTTTCGGTAGCGGGCACCAAGGGTGTCGCGGTGGAAGTCAATTCCGAAACCGATTTCGTCGCCAAGAATGACAAGTTTCAGGACTTCGTGCGCAACACCACGGAAGTTGCTCTTGGACTGGATAGCGACGATGTCGAGGCTCTTAAGTCTGCATCTTATCCCGATGGCGGTAGTGTAGGTGAAAAGCTGACAGATAATGTCGCGACTATCGGTGAAAATCAGCAGGTCCGCCGTATCAAGAGTGTCAGCGTCTCCAATGGCGTGGTCGTTCCTTATATGCACAATGCGCAGGCTCCTCTTCTCGGCAAGATCGGTGTGCTCGTGGCGCTGGAAAGTGAAGCGGGTGCAGATGTGCTCGAACCGCTGGGCAAGCAGCTTGCAATGCACATTGCAGCCGCCTTCCCGCAGGCTCTTGATGCTGACAGCCTTGATGCCGACGTGATTGATCGTGAACGCAAGATCGCCGCAGAAAAGGCTGCCGAAAGCGGCAAGCCTGCCGAAGTCCAGGAAAAGATGGTAGAAGGCGCGGTGAAGAAATACGCCAAGGAAAATGCGCTTCTCAGCCAGGTTTTCGTGATGGACAACAAGACGCCCATCGCGGACGTCATTGCCAAGGCCGGCAAGGACGCCGGAACCGCCATCGTGCTGAAGGACTATGTCCGGTTCCAGCTTGGTGAAGGTATCGAGAAAGAAGAAAGCGATTTCGCAGCAGAGGTTGCAGCTGCTGTTGGCGGCTAAATTTCCAATCGCTGGAAATAGCAAAACGAGCGGCCGGGGTGACACTGTCACCTCGGCCGTTTTTCTATCTAGCTGATTTTAATAGGATTATGGGTCGCAAACAAGGTGACACTTTGCCGGGCCCAAAAAATGCGGACCCGGATAGGTGAGGGGTCGGGGCCAACAATGAAAAAGAGCCGCCGGAACATTGCGGTGAGCGCGGTGCTGTAGGAAAGAAACTTATGAGAAGGGGGCTTCGCCTGTGAGAGCCCCAAAGGCGGGCTGAGGCCTGATTCAAACGGCCAGGCGAACCATTAGAAGCCTGTCGCAAGCGCTTACTTTCACGGAGTTGCGACCGTTTGTTGAGCGCGCGAAAGCAATTGCTTTCCAATTGATCCGTCAGATCGATCGGCAGCAAGTGCAAACATCCTGCTTTCCTACTTTCGACAAAAGCACCGGGGAACACTTGGCACCACGCCCGTGCCGCTCTAAAGCCGCGCAAACTTGTGACTTCTGCCTTGGCCGAGAGGGACCACCGACACATGCTGCTGCCCAACCCCAAGCGTATCCTGCTTAAACTTTCGGGTGAAGTGCTGATGGGTGAGCAGGATTATGGCATCGACCCGGCCTATGTGCTGCGGTTGGCCGAGGAAGTGAAGGCAGCGCGCGATACGGGTCTGCAAATCTGCCTGGTAATTGGTGGCGGCAATATATTCCGCGGAATGGCAGGTGCGGCGCAGGGCATGGATCGGGCGCAAGCCGATTACATGGGCATGCTTGCCACGGTCATGAACGCGCTTGCGATGCAAAGCGCGCTGGAGCAGCTGGGCGTCGATACCCGTGTGCAAAGCGCCATCCAGATGGATCAGGTGTGCGAGCCAGTCATTCGCCGCCGGGCAGAACGCCACCTGGAAAAGGACCGCATCGTTATTTTTGCCGCGGGTGTGGGCGCACCCTATTTCACCACCGATTCCGGCGCCGCCTTGCGCGCAGCCGAAATGCGCTGTGATGCATTGCTGAAAGGCACCAGTGTCGATGGTGTCTATGATTCCGATCCGAAGCGTAATCCCGAGGCGACCCGTTTCGATACCGTCACCTATGACAAGGTGCTGGCCAGCAATCTGCAAGTGATGGACGCTTCCGCCGTCGCCTTGTGCCGTGACAACAATATCCCCATCGTGGTGTTTTCCATCCGCGAACGGGGTAATGTAGCGCGCGTATTGGCGGGCGAGGGCGTGCAAACTATAGTACAAAAGGACTGAAGCGATGCCGAAGTATGACAAGGCCGATGTAGAACGCCGCATGGCCGGAGCGGTGGAAAGCCTGCGTGGCGATCTGGGAGGCCTGCGTACCGGGCGCGCCAATACCGCGCTGCTCGATCCGGTGGTTGTGGAAGTCTATGGTTCAATGATGCCGCTCAACCAGGTGGCGACCGTTTCTGCACCTGAATCGCGCATGTTGAGCGTGCAGGTGTGGGATAAAGCCAATATCAGCGCGGTAGAGAAGGGCATCTCCAAGGCTAACCTTGGCCTTAACCCGATGACCGATGGCCAGACTTTGCGACTGCCAATGCCTGATCTCAATGAAGAGCGGCGCAAGGAATTGGCCAAGCTGGCTGGCACCTATGCCGAAAAGGCGAAGATCGCGATCCGCAACGTGCGCCGCGACGCGAATGAGGCACTGAAGGAAGACGAGAAAAAGAAGGAAATATCCGAAGACGAGCGCAAGCGGCTTGAGGAAGAAGTGCAGAAGATGACCGACAAGCATGTCGAAGAAACCGACGCCGTCACCGCCGCCAAGGAAAAGGAAATCCTTACGCAATAAGCGTTTGGACCAGATCCCGTGTCAGACAACAACTATCCCCGCCATGTCGCCATCATCATGGATGGCAATGGTCGCTGGGCGAAGAAGCGTGGGCTTCCGCGTGCACTTGGCCATCGGCAGGGCGGGGAAGCGGTGCGCCGGGTCGTCAAAGCAGCTGAAAACCTGGGGCTGGAATGTCTGACGCTTTATGCCTTCAGCAGCGAGAACTGGAAGCGCGAAGAGGAAGAAATTTCGGACCTCATGGGTCTGATGCGCAGGTTTATTGAGGCCAATCTCAAGGACATGATAGAACGCCGCGTCCGGCTTAGGATTATCGGTGATTACAAGGCTTTCGCACCCGATATTGTAGAAAAGCTTGAAGATGCAATGGAGCAGACAAAGCATGGCCAACGAACGCTTGCCGTGGCGCTCAATTATGGTGCGCAGCAGGAAATTGCCCATGCGGCCCGGCTTGCTGCAGAAGAGGGTTCAATCGATCCTGAAACGATTTCAAGGCATCTTTACACCACCGATCTGCCGCCGCTCGATCTGCTGATCCGGACCAGTGGAGAAGTGCGGCTGTCCAACTTCCTGCTATGGCAATCGGCCTATGCCGAAATGCTTTTCCTGGATGTGCTCTGGCCTGATTTTGGTGAAGATGATTTGCGCCAGGCATGCGAAATCTTCGTGACGAGGGAGCGGCGCTATGGAGGGCGGTGAAAACCTGTCGCCAGAGCGCAGGCGCGACCGGATGAAGGCTTTTGCGAAAAAGGCGGTAAGCGTTCCACTGTCGGTCCGCACCGGGGATCTTCGCAAGCGTGCTGCAAGCGGAATTGTCATGCTGGCCATTGCAGGTGGGGCTTTGTGGGCGGGCGGTATCGTCCGCGATGCATTCTTCGTCATCATAGGGCTGGCCTGCCTGTTTGAATTGGCGCGACTTGTCATGCGGGCAACAACGCGGCTTTATGTCCGCTTGCTCGGCATTGTAGGGGGCGCGGCCTATATCGGATATGCGGTCTATCTATTGATGATGATCGACGTGGTGCCCCTGCTGGTCCTGCTGTTTGGTGTGGTCATATGCGTCGATACCTTTGCCTATTTTTTCGGGCGGACGCTCGGTGGGCCAAAGATTGCGCCTCGTATCAGCCCGTCCAAGACCTGGGCAGGGCTGCTTGGCGGTGCAGTTGGAGCGACGCTCGCGATTGTTCTTTATGGCCAATGGGGCCTGCCCGAAGAAGTGAATGGTCCAGTCGCTGCCTATTCCGCAGTGGTGGCCGGAATTGCTATCGCAATAATTGCACAATCTGGCGATTTTTTTGAAAGCTGGCTCAAGCGCAAGGCGGGGATGAAGGATTCTTCCAACCTCATTCCCGGTCATGGAGGTATCTTTGACCGTATTGACGGACTGATCCCTGTCGTCATTCTGGTAGGCACTATGCTCATTGTGAAATACCCGCACTGGCTGGTTGTATGAAATGACCCGCTCCATCTCCCTCCTTGGCGCGACAGGCTCCATCGGCGATTCGACGCTAGACCTGATCCGCAGCGACCGCGAAGCATGGAGCGTTGTGTCGCTTACCGCGAACAGTTCGGCGGAGAAACTGGCGAAGCTGGCGACCGAATTCGGCGCGCAAATTGCAGTGCTGGCCGACGAGCAGTACCTGCCGCAATTGCGCCAGCTTCTGTCTGGCAGTGGCATAAAGGCAGCGGGCGGGGCACAAGCTCTTATCGAGGCCGCAGCACGACCTGCCGATATCATTGTTGCCGCTATCGTGGGTTGCGTGGGCCTTGCCCCGACAATGGCCGCGATAGAGCAGGGCAGCACCGTCGCTCTCGCCAATAAGGAAGCACTGGTTTCCGCTGGCGAGGTGATGACGGCCAAGGTCGCGCAGCATCGTGCCACGCTGCTTCCGGTCGATTCAGAGCATAACGCCATTTTCCAGTGCCTTCAGGGCAATGATGTTGCCGATGTGCGCTGGATCACGCTGACTGCCAGCGGTGGGCCGCTTCGCACGAAAACGCTGGCCGAGCTGGAGGCGACTACGCCTGCACAGGCAGTGGCGCATCCCAATTGGGATATGGGGGCCAAGATCAGCGTCGATTCCGCCACTATGATGAACAAGGGGCTGGAATTCATAGAAGCGCACCACTTGTTCCCCGTGGGGCTGGATCGGCTGCGCATCATCGTCCACCCGCAAAGCGTGATCCATTCCATGGTTGAATACAGGGACGGCTCCACGCTTGCCCAGCTTGGCCCCAGCGACATGCGCGTGCCTATTGCCTCCGCATTGGCATACCCCGTGCGGATGGATACCAATTGCAAACCACTTGATCTTGCAACTATCGGCGAACTCAGCTTTTTCGCGCCTGATGAGGTGCGTTTTCCGGCCACGAAACTGGCGCGGGAGGCGGCATATGCAGGCGGGGCAGCACCAGCTGTTCTGAATGCTGCAAACGAGGTGGCGGTTGCCGCTTTCCTTGCCGGTCAGGTCAAGTTCACGCAAATTTCGGCAATTACTGCCAGAACCCTTGAAAAATGCGCACCTCAAGCGCCACAGTCGCTCGATGCCGTTCTGGCTGTCGATGCTGAGGCGCGACAATGCGCACAAGCCATGCTGGAGCCTGCCTGAGTGGAATTCGAGAGCCTGCCTTTCTGGATGTACATCGTCGGATTTATGGCGATGCTGGGACCTTTGGTCGTCCTGCACGAACTGGGTCATTATCTTGTCGGGCGCTGGTTCGGTGTTGGCGCTGACGCATTTTCGGTTGGTTTCGGAAAGGAAATCGTGGGCTTCACCGATAAGCGCGGCACACGCTGGAAACTTTCGGCTTTGCCCTTTGGCGGCTATGTCCAGTTTCGCGGCGATATGAACCCGGCCAGCGTGCCTGATCCGGATGCACCGGCAGAACCTGATGCCTTCCAGACCAGGCCATTGTGGCAGAAATCGTTGATCGTGGCGGCTGGGCCAGTGACCAATTTCCTTGTCGCTATCGCCATTCTTGCCAGTTTCAACCTTGCCTATGGCAAGGGCGTATCGCTGCCTGTGGTCGAAGTGCTCCAGCAGGAGGGTGCCGCTGCAAGGGCCGGCATAGAATTGGGCGACCGGATACTGACGGTTGATGGCCAGCAGATTGATGATTTCAGCGATATTGCCAGCCTCGTCGCGCCATATCCTAATGAACATATCGACGTTGCAGTGGAGCGGGATGGGGCGCGTCTGTCCTATGCCTTCACGATCCCTTCGATCGAGGAGCGGGACCGGTTCGGTAATCGCTTTCAGGTGGGCCGCATCGGAATTGGATCGCAATCGCGTGAATTCGTTCCTGTGGGCCCGGGCGAGGCCGTTGCGCTCGGCTTTACCCAGACCGGGCAGGTGCTCGATCTGATGGTCACCGGCATCTGGCAAATTATCAGCGGCAGGCGCTCTATCGAAGAGCTGGGTGGACCGGTTACCATTGCCAAGTTTTCAGGTGAACAATTGAGCCTTGGATGGGAAGCCTTTGTTACCTTTGCCGCGCTCATCTCAATTAACTTGGCATTCATTAACCTCCTGCCAATCCCCGCCCTCGACGGTGGGCATCTGGCGTTTTACGCGGTCGAGGCAATCCGCCGTCGACCTGCCAGTGCCCGCAGTCAGGAACTCGCGTTCCGCACCGGCATGGCCATTGTTCTGGCGCTGATGTTGTTCGTGACGATTGTCGATATTGCCAAACTGTCCTTCTGGGACGGCTAGGCGTGGAAAGGTAGACACTTTCGGCGTTAAATGCGGGATGGTCGCTTGATTGCCTTGCCGGCATCGGGCAAGTGCGCGTTTTCTTGCGCGTTGACCGAAAATCTTGGCTGAAGGGCCAGCCTTGGACGGCTGGTCCAGATGGGCCATTTTCCCGATAGCGCTGAAGTCGATTAGAGTGGACGGATAATGGGTTCCAAACCAATGGTTTCCGCAAGGAGTAGGTCAATTTCCGCAACGCATTACGCAGCAGCTTTGCTGGGATGTTCAACCTTGGCGGGAATGCCTTTGGCAGTTGCCGCGCAGGATGATGCTGCCCCTTCTGGTAGTCAGCAAACGCCGGCTCCGGTGCCCGATGCGCCCGATGCGGCACCTGTCCAGGCCTCCCCGACCCCTGCGGCCCAGCAAGAAGGCGAGATTATCCGGACGATTTCTGTGTCCGGCGCGCAGCGGTTGGAGCCGGAAACCATCGTCAGCTACATTCAATTGCGTCCCGGCGATGAATATACGCCTGCCGCGGCCGATCTTGCATTGATAGCGCTTGCCAATACAGAGCTGTTTGCCGATTACGGTATTACCTTCAACGAAACCACCGGCGTAATGGTGATCGAGGTTGAGGAAAACCCGATCATCAACCGGATCATTCTGGAGGGTAACCGCCGGGTCGATTCGGACAAGATCCTGCCGGAAATCAACCTTGCCGCGCGCCAGATATTTACCCGCAGCCGTGTGCGCGCCGATGTTGCGCGCATCATTGAACTGTACAAACGGCAGGGGCGTTTTGCCGCGACGGTCGAACCACAGATGGTGATGCTCGACCAGAACCGCGTGGACGTCATTTTCGAGATTTCGGAAGGGCCCAAATCCAAGGTTCGCCAGATCAACATCATCGGCAATGAAGTGTTTTCGGACGGTGATCTGCGAGATGAGATGGTCACGCAGGAAGACAGCATTTTCGCCATCTTCAGTTCGAATACCAGCTATGACCCGGATCGCATGGCGTATGACCAGCAATTGCTGCGTCAGTATTATCTTACCGAGGGTTATGCCGATTTCCGCGTAGTTTCGGCCGTCGCCGAATTGACGCCCGATCGCCGCGATTTCATCATCACTTATGTAGTTGAAGAGGGTGAGCGGTACAAGTTTGGCGATGTCGAGGCTGTAAGCCAGCTGCGTGATTTTTCCAGCGAGGCACTGTCCGCCGGGCTCGTGATGAGCGCGGGTGACTGGTATGATGCCGAATTGATCGACAATACGGTAGAAGGCCTGACTGAAACCGCCGGTGCCTTTGGCTATGCCTTTGCCGAGGTGCGCCCGCGCATCAGCCGCAACCCCGAAGACCGGACAATGGACGTCACCTTCACCGTGGCCGATGCGCCGCGCGTCTATGTGGAGGCGATCGAGATCAACGGCAATACGTTGACGCAGGACAAGGTTATTCGCCGTGAATTTCGTATTGCTGAAGGCGATGCGTTCAGTTCGCTGCAAGTGCGCCGCTCCACCGCGCGCATCAACTCACTGGGCTATTTCCAGGAGAATTTCGAAGTCGAGCAGGTCGAGGGTTCAAGTCCTGACCGGATTATCCTGCAGGCTAATGTGCAGGAAGAACCTACAGGCCAACTGTCTCTGTCTGCCGGTTTCTCCAGCCTGGAAAGCTTCATCTTCAACGGTTCGATCACCCAGAACAACTTCCGCGGTCGCGGGCAGACAGTGTCGTTCGGCGTCAATTATTCGCGCTATTCGCGCTCCGGCAACATCAGCTTCACAGAACCCAAGGTGTTTGACCGCGACATTGCGATGGGAGTCGATCTCTATCGTCAGGATTACAATAACGGCTATTTCGATCGTGACAGCGCGACCTACGAACAGGCTACAACCGGCATCGGTCTGCGCGTGGGTGTACCGCTCACAGAATATATCAGCCTGCTTGGGCGCTACAGGCTCAACTATCAGGAAATCACTCTGGACGAGACGCAGTTCTTCTCCGATTTCGATGGTGACGGCATTCGCCAGTGCGAACCGCTGATCGCGGGTCGTTATCTGTGTGATGCCATTGGTGACCGACTGCAGTCCATTGTATCCGCGACGCTGACATATAACACACTCAACAGCGGCGTGCGTCCAACGCGGGGCACAAGAGCGTCGGCAACTGTAGAAGTCGCCGGCGTTGGCGGCGATACGCAATATCTGCGCGGCCGCCTGAACGCGTCACGTTATTGGAATTTGGGTAGCGGTTTCATCGGCTCGGTTTCGGTTGAAGGGGGCTACATCTGGGGCTGGGGCGATGATGACGTTCTGTTGACGGAACGCTTCTTCCTTGGCGAAGGCCAGATGCGCGGTTTCGATATTCGTGGTCTGGGTCCGCGCGTCGTGCGCCGTTTCTATATTGACGAAAACGATGATGGCGTCCTTGACGAAGCAGACCTGCTCGACATTGGCGATGACCGCAATCAGGACGATGCGCTAGGCGGCAATGCCTATTACATGGCGCGTGCGGAAATCGAAATTCCCCTCGGCTCGGGTGCGCGTGAGCTTGGCTTGCGACCTTCGGTGTTCATCGATGTTGGCTCTGTCTTTGATGTACAGAGACCTACTCTGACCCAGAGCCCGCTGCCTGACGGGCTGTTCCTCGCGCAGCTCGACGGAAATGGGAACCAGGTTTATACGCAGCTCGTCCGCGATACGGCGGGCGTGGTTATCGGATCAACCACGACTCTCAGTCCGATTGCGCCTGACGGATCAAACAATACGCGGGCCGGTACGCAGCTCACTCCCTTCGTGGAAGAATTCGTGGGCGATTCGATCAGCCCCCGGGTTTCGGTTGGCTTCGGCGTCAACTGGAACTCACCCTTCGGTCCGTTCAGGATCGATATTGCTACCACCCTGCTAAAAGAGCGCGGTGACGAAACTAAACTTTTCTCGTTTAACGTAGGAACTCAATTCTGATGAAAACTCTGCTCAAGCCGGCGTTCGCCGCCGCCCTCGCAATTACGGCTATTGCCTCCCCCGCGGTTACTGCCCCGGTGATGGCGCAAAGCAACCAGAAGGTTGCCGTGGTCAATGTCCCTGCCGTGGTCGTAAATTCTTCTGCCTATCAGACCGCGCAGACCCAGCGCCAGACGACCTATGCAGCGCAGATGCAGCAGGCCGAGACGCGCCGTACTGCGTTGCAGGGCCAGCTTCAGCCGCTGATCACCGCGTTTAACGCCGCTCGCCAGCAGCCCAATGCCGATCAGGCAGCGTTGCAGCAGCAGGCCTCGCAGATCCAGCAGATGCAGCAGGCCGGTCAGGCCGAACTGCAGCAGATCCTTGCACCGGTAGCGTTGAGCCAGGCCTATGTCGAAGAGCAGATCCAGGATCAGCTCAACACCGCGGTGGAAAACGCCGCACGTGCGCAGGGTGTCAGCCTCGTCATCAGCCCCGATGTGGTGCTGTTTGCCGAAGCCACCCACAATTTGAACGAAGCCGTTCTCCAGCAGCTCAACACGCTCATCCCGTCTGCCCAATTGGTACCGCCGCAGGGCTGGTTGCCGCGTGAGATGCGTGAGCAACAGGAAGCTGCCGCTGCTGCAACAACTGCCCCCGCGCCCGCCGCTTCGGGTTCGGGCCGCTAAGACAAGAATGACGGGGCAGGGCCATGAGCGATAATTACGACATCACGCAAATCCTCAAGGCCCTGCCGCATCGTTACCCCATGATGCTGGTCGACCGCGTGGCCGAACTGGTAAAGGGGGAGCGGATCAGCGCGGTCAAGGCTGTCAGCTTCAATGAAGGCTTCTTTCAGGGGCATTTCCCCGGAAGGCCGATCATGCCCGGCGTCCTCCAGATCGAAGCCTTGGCACAGGCTGCGGGCATTCTGGGTATCGAGACGCTCGATCTGGCTGACAGCGGCAAGCTGGTGTATTTCATGGCGATAGAGAATGCGAAGTTCCGCGCACCGGTTGAACCGGGCTGCCTCCTCGCACTTGATGTCGTGTTTACCCAGCAGCGCAGCAAGATCTGCAAATTCGATGGCAAGGCCAGTGTTGATGGCAAGGTGACATGCGATGTTTCCTTCACCGCCATGATTGCCGATCCACCTTCCTGATTCTCCCGCGTGCACCATGTGGGTGTGCTGGTAGACAGGCCGCCGCAATGCGTTGGGTATTGCTTTTGACAGGTGCGACCGCTAAGGGCGCGCCTTTCCGTTATTCTCTATCCTTCAGGCCGGTCGGAACCGGCTAAATGCACAAGGACAATATGCCATGAAGGCCGATACGCATCCCGAATACCACATCATCAACATCAAGATGACCGATGGTACCGAATTTCAGACCAAATCGACCTGGGGTAAAGAGGGCGACACGATGAACCTCGAAATCGACCCCACCAGCCACCCGGCATGGACCGGCGGCCCGCAGCGCCTTCAGGATGGCGGCCGTGTGGCCCAGTTCAACAAGCGTTTCGGCGGCATCAAGTTGGGCGGCAAGAAGTAAGCGCCAGCGCGCCGGCTTTTACGAAATCAGGAAAAGGGCGGTCCGGTCGGGTCGCCCTTTTGTACTTCTGCCTTAATCCTCGGTCAGGCAGACGAACAGCATGGTGATGGCCGAAGCCATCGCATACATAAACGCGCCATGCATTGATCCTGCCCCTGCCTGCGTTTGCCACATCTGGAAGAATGCCGCGCCAAAGGTCATGAAGAGACCGAACCAGGTGAGGAGTGCCAATCCGGCCGCAATCACGCCGGCGCGCTTGGCTGCGTGGAAGGCAGGCTGATCGCCTTTGCGCGCGCGCACCATGTCCCATGCGCCCTTCAGCCCAAAGAATGCGACACTCAATTCACCAGCCGATGCCAATGCCAGCGCCGCCCAGGCCAGAGCCGGATTGGCGGTCTTGAAAAAATGGGTGTGCGGATAGAGTGCATGATCGGCGCCAGACATGACATAAACCAATGAGCCATGTGCTTCGCTGAGATTTGCCACATTCTGCATCGCGTAGAAAAGCGCGTGCAACCCGATAGACGCAACCAGCGCGATTTTGATGAAACGGATCATCATTTCCCCCCTTGGCCATTATTGGGTCAATTGCGTAATCTGATAATCAGCACCGCGCAAATTTGGGTCTTCAGCCGCTAAACTTCTGATATCGCATGACACCGACATAGCGGGCTTCGCCCGTATCCGCAGGATGCGATTCTCCATCGAAAACCGGCACTTCGGCAAAATCGTAAATGCTGGTGCCATCGATGCAGGCGATGTTGACGCCGTAATGATCGGGTTCGGAGCGCAGTTGGTGAAAGGGATGAATACCGCATATCGAGCAGAATCGGTGTTTCGCCTCACCAGAGCCGAATGTGTATGGCGTGAGCGCGTCTTTGCCTTGCGTGATGTTCAGCATGGACATTGGCACATCCATCATCACCACGCCCTTCATCGCGCAGATTGTGCAGTTACATCGTCGAATCAGCGGGTTTTCCGGCATGTCGATAGTGAAGCGCACCGTTCCGCAATGGCAACCGCCGTGTGTCAGATCACTCATGCATTCACCCCCAGGGTTTTTCACGATACCATTTAGTGATGACATATTTCACGCCTGCGCGGACTTTCATGCCGTGATGCAATGTGGCCGGATTCAACGTGCCGTCCGCGCGGTGATTGTTCCAGCACACCAATTTGCCATCCGCTGGCTGGAAGGTTTTTTTCACGACCTTGAAGCGCGTTGCGCCTCCTGCTTCAGCCTGATTGAGGTAAATCATGAAGGTCCATGTGCGATTCCCTGATACCGAACAAAATTTTTCGAAGTCGGCCCCATTGGGTTCGAAATAGTCGGTATGCGGTTTGAATTCCTGACCGGGCGCATAACGCTGGCCCTGTACTGGCTCTCCATGCGCAGGGTCGATACCGTTGAGGGCGAACAATCGCCTTTCCAGTTCCTGCACTGCGGGTTCGTGTTCTTCCAGATCGCAGGTTTCGCTGGTGCGAAAGTAATTGTCGCCATTGGCATCGGCGAGGGTAGACGGGCGGCGATCCTTGTCGATCAGGGCGATGAGCTCGCCACACAATTCAGGCGGCAGAAAGCGCGGGCAATCGAGCAGGATGATCCGGGGCGAAGGCACCTGGCGCACGCCCTGGTGTTCAAGCAGCATGGCGGCGCTGGTTTCGCCCGGAACTCCTGACTGAATCGATGACGGATTCGGCATGCGCAAAGAATAGGGCGCCCGCGGGTTGACGAAAAGGGTGCGCGTAACATTATTTCGTCTGTCGGGCTGTGCCGCACTTTTTGCTTTGCATAGCCGCCTGCTTGTGCAATTGGCTCGCGCCCGCGCCCCAAGCCGCTTGACCGGTGGGCGCGAGGCCCTAAAGCCGCGCATCTCGGTGTGCGTGCAGAATGGTGTGGCGATCGTAGCTCAGTTGGTTAGAGCGCCGGTTTGTGGTACCGGAGGTCGGGGGTTCGAGACCCCTCGATCGCCCCATTCTTCCAGCACCCATGTCGTGTCAGAAATTACGCGCAAGGGATAATCGAATGTCGGCAATCTGGACCGAAGCTGATTGGGATGACCACGAACTTGTCGAGGTCGTGCATGATCGTGCATCGGGGCTCACAGCGATTATCGCGCTCCATTCCACTCATCTCGGCCCGGCTGCGGGCGGCACGCGGTTTTGGCATTATGCCGATCCTGCGGGTGCCATGCGTGATGCATTGCGCTTGTCGCGCGGGATGAGCTTCAAGAATGCCATGGCGGGATTGCCCATCGGTGGCGGCAAGGCAGTGGTGCTGCTTGACAAGAATGGCAAGAAAACCCGCGCAATGCTCTCCGCTTTCGGCGATGCTGTAGAGGCCTTGAACGGGCGCTATGTCACTGCAGAAGACGTCGGTGCGAGCGAAGCGGACATGGTCGCCATTGCAGAGCGCACGGCGCATGTCTGCGGTTTGCCCGCTGCCGAGGGTGATGCGGGCGGCAATCCCGGGCCTTTCACGGCTATGGGCATTTATCTTGGTATCAAAGCTGCTGTTGCACACAAGCTCGGCAAGGACGCGATGCAAGGCGTGCGCGTTGCGGTGCAGGGCTGCGGCTCTGTTGGCGGTGGTGTCGCGCGTCTTTTGGCGAAGGACGGGGCTGACCTCGTGCTTGCTGATATTGATGCGGGACGGGCGCAGGCCTTGGCTAGCGAAACGGGCGGAAAGGCTGTCGCGGTAGAGCAGATCTTGAATACTGCTTGCGACGTATTCAGCCCCAATGCTCTGGGCGCGATACTGAATGACGAGGGCATTGCGCGCCTCGATTGCGCTATTGTAGCAGGCGGAGCCAATAACCAGCTTGCGCGCCGTGAGCATGGCAGGCTGCTGGACGATCGCGGCATCCTCTATGCCCCGGATTATGTCATCAATGCTGGCGGCATCATCAATGTCAGCATGGAATATATCTCACGCCAGCGCGGCGAGGCCTCCGACATAAACGAAGTACGCAAGCGCATCGCGCAGATACCGGGACGCCTCCAGCAAATCTGGGAAACCAGCGACGCTGAATCCCGTCCGCCGCATGAAGTGGCAGATGCGATGGCGATGGAGCTTATTGGACGAGGCTAGGCTTCATGCCGAAAAATCGGCGTGTTTCCTTGCCGCGCGGGTTTCCACCTGCCAATGGTGCAGTGCGTATAATGACCCTGCCTGAAGATGCATAAATTCGCCAATCCCGCCCGGTTTCTTATAATCGCGAAGTGGCTGACCCCGCTGCTGCTGCTTAGCGGGCTGCTGCTTTGCGCCATGTCGTTATCGTGGGGTTTCTGGCAGGTTCCGGCTGATCGGTTGATGGGCGATACCGTCCGCATCCTGTTCATCCATGTGCCTACCGCTTGGCTGGGCATGGGGGGGTGGACCGCCATTGCCATTGCCAGCCTTGTCGAACTGGTCTGGCGCCACCCGCTTGCAGCGATTGCCGCGCGCGCTACGGCCGTGCCCGGGGCGGTCTTCACTTTCATCTGTCTTGCCACCGGTTCGATCTGGGGCCGCCCGACATGGGGCACCTGGTGGGTGTGGGATGGCAGGCTTACCTCCATGCTGGTCCTTCTGTTTTTATATTTCGGCTATATCGCGCTCTCAGCTTCACTTGCACGAGAGGGCCAGTCGAGCCGTATTGCCGCGATTTTCGGTCTGGTAGGCGCAATAAATGTGCCGATCATCAACCGTTCGGTCGTGTGGTGGAATTCGCTCCACCAACCGCCCAGCATCACGCTTGGCCAAAGCTCTATCGACAGTGTGTTCCTTGTCCCGCTTATGATCGCGGTGGCGGGCTTCTCGCTGCTGTTTGGCGGGGTGGTATTGGCCCGGATGCGGGCAATCCTTGCCGATATACAGACCGAAGCCCGGCTGCGGCGCAGGGTGCAGCAGGCAGAAATGCGTTCGGATGAGGCATCGGCATGAGAGAAGCACTTGATCAGATGTTGTTTGTCTATGCCGCTTATGGTGTGACCATCATCGGCACGCTTGGGCTGGTGGCACAAAGCTGGCTCTCTATGCGCCGCGCCGAGGCCCGCCGAGACAGGGCCAAGGGGAAGTGAACACCGCTTTCAAACCCAAGCACCAGCGCCTTGTGCTCGTGCTGCTGGCGCTGGCCGCGCTTATCGCGGCGGCGTTGCTGGCGATCTACGCCCTGCGCGATCAGGCGAGCTATTTCTACGTGCCCGCCGATATTGCCGCCAACCCGCCTGAAGCGGGGCAGGCCATCAGGTTGGGCGGCATGGTCGAAAACGGCTCCATGATCATGGCGGCGGACGGCGTGACCGTTGCATTTGTCGTACAGGATGGGACAGCGCGCGTGCCTGTCACCTTTACAGGCATCCTGCCCGATCTTTTCGTCGAAGGGTCGGGTGTCGTTGCCGATGGCCGCATGAATGCCGATGGCGTATTTGTGGCAGACAATCTTCTTGCCAAGCATGACGAGAATTACATGCCGCGGGAGCTGGAAGGCATGACTGCCGATGAAATCCGCGAGGAAGTGCAGGAAACGGTCGAATGATTGCGGAATTCGGTCTTGCGGCACTGTGGCTGGCCGCTGCGCTAGCCGCGCTGCAACTGATCGCCGGCTTTGTCGGCGCGCGATCGGGCGACATAGAAGGAGCGGGCGCATTCGCTGCGCTGGCGCGTTCTGCAGCAGGTTTGCAGGCGCTTCTGTGCGTGGCAGCCTTTTTTGCGCTGCTTTATGTTTTTGCGATCACCGACCTTTCGGTAAAACTGGTCGCCACCAATTCACACTCGCTAAAACCGATGATCTTCAAGATTTCGGGCGCCTGGGGCAATCATGAAGGCTCCATGCTGTTGTGGGTAACGGTGATGGCGGCTGCAGGCGGAGCAATCGCGCTGATCGAACGCCGCCTGCCAGAGCGGACCATGATGGCGGTTCTGGCGTCGCAGGCATTTGTCGGACTGGGCTTCTATGCCTTCCTTTTGCTGTCTTCCAATCCGTTTGAGCGTTTGGCGCAGCCCCCTTTGGAAGGAAATGGCCTCAACCCGCTGCTTCAGGATGTCGGTCTCGCCTTTCACCCGCCTACGCTTTACATCGGTTACGTCGGCCTTTCGGTCGCCTTCAGCTTTGCGGTCGGGGCATTGCTCACGCGGGCAGTGACCCCGCAATTTGCAACAGTGATGCGGCCATGGGTGCTGGCATCGTGGATTTTTCTCACAGTCGGCATCACGGCAGGCTCTTACTGGGCATATTACGAACTTGGCTGGGGCGGCTGGTGGTTTTGGGACCCGGTGGAAAATGCCAGCCTGATGCCCTGGCTTGCTGCGACGGCACTGCTCCATTCGGTGAGTGTGCTGGCCGCGCGCGATGCCCTGCGCACATGGACGATCATGCTGGGGGTAATCGCCTTTTCGATGAGCATGCTTGGCACATTCCTCGTGCGGTCGGGCATTCTCACCAGTGTTCATTCATTTGCGGTGGATCCGGAGCGCGGTAATTTCATCCTCTTCCTGCTAGCCCTTTATATCGGCGGTGCTCTGGTGATTTTTGCCATGCGTGCCAGCACCATTGCTGAAGGCAAACGTTTCAGCGCTCTCAGCCGTGAAGGCGCATTAGTAGTCAACAATGTGGCGCTATCGGCTATCCTTGGGATTGTGCTGCTCGGCACGCTCTATCCCTTGTTTACCGAAGCGTTTGGCGTGCGGGTTTCGGTGGGGCCGCCTTACTTCAATCCGGTCGGCGCGATATTCTTCATCCCCATGCTGCTGGTGCTGATGGTTGGCCCCCTGCTGCGCTGGCGCAGGGACCAGATTTCGCGGGTCATAAAACCACTGGCGCTGGTTGCCGCGATCATTCTCACAATCTTAATTCGCGTTGCGATCCTGAACGACATTGCCATTCTCCCTCTGCTCGGTCTGGCCTTTGCCGGAGGTCTGGCCATTGCCAGCTTCGCGCCGCTTTTCAGGGGTGCACTGCGCCGCACGCCCTTGGCATTATGGGGCATGTGCACTGCGCATTTCGGTGTAGCGGTGGTGCTGTTCGGCATGGCAGCCGATAGCGCGTTTCAGCAGGAGCGGCTTGTTGCTGCCAATGTGGGTGACACTGTTGCGGTGGGACCGTGGAGCGGTCAGCTAGAAAGCGTCAACCCCGTTGCCGGTCCGAATTGGACGGCGATGCAGGCCAATATGCATCTTTCATACAATGGCCGGCCCGCACAACCTGCCCAACCGCAATCCCGCCATTTCTGGTCTCCGCAAATGGAGACGAGCGAAGTTGCCTTGCTCACCCGATGGAATGGACAATTATACGTTGCGGTGGGCAATCAGGCACCCGACGGACGATGGCAGTTGCGGCTGTGGTGGAAGCCCTTTGTGACCATGATCTGGTATGGCGGCTTGCTCATCGCATTGGGTGGAGCATTGGCACTGGTGGGCCGCGTGATCGGCGATCTGCGCCGCAGCAATCCGCGTGAGGATGAAGATGTGCCCGACGACGAGGCCTATACGGCATGAAACGGTTACGCATCGCGCTGTGGGTTATTGTCGTGCTGGCAGCCGGACTGTTCGGCCTGTTCTATCATCAGCTTTCTCAACCCAAGAATGATTTCGTGCAGAGTGCGATGGTTGGCCAGCCATTGCCAGCCTTCGATTTGCCCGCTGCGTCTACTGAAAGGCCGGGGCTTTCGGATAAGGACATGGGCGATGGTAAGGCGCGGCTGCTGAATATCTTTGGCAGCTGGTGCATTCCCTGCGCGGCGGAGGCACCGCAACTTGACTTGCTGGAGCGCAGCGGCGCACAAATCGCTGCGGTGGCTATCCGCGACCGGCCTGAAGATGTGGATCGCTTTCTGGCGCAATATGGTAATCCATTCACCCGAATTGGCGGCGACAAGATTTCGGAAGTCCAGATGGCCATTGGCTCTGCAGGCGTGCCGGAAACCTTTGTCATCGCAGGCGACGGCACGATTACCTATCAGCACATAGGCGATATTCGGGCTGATGATGTGCCTGTCTTGCTGGAAGAACTGCGGAAGGCAGAGAAATGAGGCCATATGTTGCCATCATTGCGCTGGTTACCGCTGCATTTTGTATTCCGCTTGCAGCGCAGGATTCCATGCCGCCCGCGCCTTATGCCTATCAGCAGCTGGACGATCCGGCGAAAGAGCAGGCCGCGCGCGAATTGATGGAGACGCTGCGCTGTCTCAAATGCCAGAGCCAGTCCATCGCAGACAGCGATGCCCCCATGGCGGGCGATATGCGCCATCAGGTCCGCACGCGTATCGCGGCTGGTGAAAGTCCTGAGGATGTGCGTGCATGGCTCGTGGCGCGCTATGGGGATTATGTCAGCTATGATCCGCAGGTGAGCGCCACGACATGGCCGCTGTTTGCACTGCCATTGCTATTCATGGTGCTGGCGGCGTTGATGGTCTGGCGGCGTGTGCAATTGAAGGGAGATGCGGATTGACCTGGCTTGCTGCAATCGTCCTGGCGATCATCGCATTTGCAATCGCGGCCTTCGCCTTTCGCCTGCCGCGCGCCCTCTGGACTAGCCTTGCAGCTGCTCTCCTTTTCGGGTTGGCGGGTTATGCTTTCCAAGCTTCACCGCAGGTGCCTTCGGCTCCCAAGTCTGCTTCTCTGGCCAGAGACAGGGCGGATTTCGATATTCCATCTTTGCGCAGGGAATTTGTGGCAGAGCATGAACGCAGCCGTTCCAGCCTGCTGTTTCAGGCTGACGCGATGATGCGCAGGGGCAGATTTGTGGAAGCTTCGCAATTCCTTGCTGGTATTACACATGAAAATCCCGCTGATTTCGAGGCATGGCTGGCGCTGGGGAACGCACTGGCCGAACATGCAGACGGCGCTTTGACGGAACCTGCGCTATATGCCTATCGTCAGGCCGCAATGCTTTCTCCGGGCCACCCAGGCCCCGGCTATTTCATCGGGGTATCGTATATCCGTCAGGGTCAGTATGTACGGACGCGCGACATTTGGGCGCAAACCCTGGAAGCAGCGCCACTTGATACTGCGGGCAGGGGAGCACTGGCTGAACGGCTTGCGCGTCTTGATGCCATGCTGGACGCTGCATCGCAGGTACAACAGGGCAATGCGGCAGGGCCAACAGACCATTCCGGCAGTTCTGATCCGGCGCGGGACGGGGAATAACGGTTGTGCATTGCACAATCTTGCTTGCCTGCTCACACGCTGCTATCGCGCGCGCTTCGCCGTTGGCGGTTAAGCGAGATGGGCCGTAAATCCATATGAGCGCAGCTAATCAGGAACGTGACTCTGCCAAGCTAAAGCTTGCAGCGGGTGCTATCGGTATCGTCTTTGGCGATATCGGCACCAGTCCGCTATATGCGTTCCGCGAAACATTTGTCGGGCCCAACCCTCTGCCGATCGACGATCTGCATATTTTTGGTGTTGTCAGCCTGATTTTCTGGTCGATGACGTTGGTGGTCGCAATCCAGTATGTGACCATACTGATGCGTGCCGACAATCACGGGCAGGGCGGCAGTCTTGCGCTGGTGGCGCTGCTTTCCCGCAGTATCGGCAATACCAATTATGGTTGGCTGGTGGTCTTGCTGGGCGTGTTTGCCACTGCCCTATTCTATGGCGATTCCATGATTACGCCTGCTATTTCAGTGCTTTCGGCGGTGGAAGGCATAACGGTGGTGGACCACAGGCTGGATCATCTCGTCATTCCGATTGCACTGGTTCTGCTGGTGGCGCTGTTTGTCCTCCAAAAGCGCGGGACGGAAAAGGTCGGGGCCCTGTTTGCCCCGGTCATGATCATCTATTTCACCACCATCGCGGTTCTTGGCATCGTACAGATCATCGGCACTCCGGAAATCCTGAAGGCTCTTAACCCGTGGTATGCCGTCCAGTTCTTCATCAATGACAAATGGTTTGCGTTTCTCGCACTCGGTTCCGTCGTTCTCGCGGTGACCGGGTCGGAGGCGTTATACTCGGACATGGGGCATTTTGGACGCGGACCGATGAAACTTTCGTGGTTCGGTTTCGTCATGCCGTGCCTGCTGCTCAACTACTTCGGGCAAGGCGCGATGGTTGTCGGACTGCCTGATGCGGCTGCAAATGAAGCCATCAACAATCCGTTCTTCTACCTCGCACCCGAAGCCTATCGCCTGCCGTTGGTAATCCTCGCGACTTTCGCCACTTTCATCGCCAGCCAGGCGGTGATTTCAGGCGCTTTCTCCATCACCCATCAGGCGATCCAGCTTGGTTTTGTGCCAAGGCTTTCCATCCGCCATACGAGTGACGAGCATTCTGGCCAGATCTATATTCCCAGCATCAACTGGGCGCTCATGATTGCGGTCATCATCCTCGTGCTGACCTTCCAGAACTCGTCCAACCTCGCCAGCGCTTATGGCATCGCCGTTACAGGAGCGGTGACGATCGATACCCTGCTGATGGGTGTTTTGTTTATCGGCGTCTGGAAATGGCCGAAATGGGTCGCAATCCCCATCGTCCTGGTATTCCTGATAGTGGACGGTGCCTACTTTGCCGCAAACTTGCTGAAGGTGCCATCGGGCGGGTGGTTCCCGCTGGTGGTGGGCGCCATCGCCTTCACTATTCTCACGACCTGGGCCAAGGGCCGCAAGCTGATGCGCAGCCGCATGACAGAAATGGGCCTGCCTCTCGATATTTTCGCCAAATCCGCACGATCCAGCACAGCGCGCGTGCCCGGCACGGCGATCTTCATGAATTCCGGGTCCAGCGGCACACCCTCGGCGCTGTTGCATAATATCAAGCACAACAAGGTCTTGCATGAACGCGTTGTGGTGCTGACTGTGCAGATCGCCGACGTTCCCTATGTGGCGGAAAGCGCGCGATGCGAGATCATGGATCTGGGTGACGGGTTTTACCGAGTGATCCTGCACTATGGTTTCATGCAGGAGACAAATGTACCCCTTGCATTGTCCAGCCGTGAAATGTGCGGTGGGCCATTTGACATGATGAAGACCAGCTTTTTCCTTAGCCGACAGACCTTGCTGACGGCAGACAATCCGGGAATGGCGGTTTGGCGCGAAAAGCTGTTCTCCTGGATGATGCGCAACGCGGCAACGCCAATGGAATTCTTCCGTCTGCCGACGAACCGTGTGGTTGAGCTGGGCAGCCAGGTCGAAATCTGACCGCTTTGCCGTTTAACGCGGTTTAGATTTCCCCAACCAGCAAAAACTCTCTTCGCCTCGGAAATCTGGGAGGCCCATTCATGAGGCGGTCGCTAATCAATGGTGCGACGGCAGGCGCTTTCATTGACAGCATTGCTTGGCGTTGCCTTCGGTCGAGACCGCGTCCCTATTCGTGCGGGGGGTTCTGGATGACCTTTTCTTCTTCACCAATGTCGAGGCCGTGGCGCATCAGCATGGGCACTTGGGTAAAGGTGAAGAGGAAGGTGAGCGGCAGGAAAAGCCATAGTTTTGCGCCCAACCAGAATTCAAAACTGACCGACAGGACCAGGGCAGTGTTGAGAATGCCGAGAAATATGAAAAACACACCCCAATTGCGAGACAGTTTGAGCCAGCCAACATCGGTCAAACCGTCAAATGCAGCCTCCAGCAATACCTTTAGCAAGGATTTGCCCCTGGTGTAGCCGATCAGCAAAATGGCGGCGAAGAGTGCATAGATTATTGTCGGTTTCCACTGGATGAAAGCCTCATCCTGGAAATAGATCGTCAGCGCACCAAAACCCACGATCATCGCGGTAGAAAGCCAAAGCATGGGGCTGACCTTGCCCAGTCGCCACTTGCTGATTGCCAGCGCGATGACAGCCGCGACGACAAAGGCCGCGGTGCCGCGAATGACGGCAAAGACCTCACCGCCCATATCGCCATCGTCATCGGGCGAAAAATATTTATAGGCGAGGAAAAATACCAGCAACGGACCGTAATCCACCGCGACATTAAGCCAGCCTGATTTCGGCTTCTTTTTCGTGTCCTGCGTCATCATGCCACCCCGGCAATTACGCGGGCCACAAGATCCGGATCAAAAGGCCGCAAATCGTCCAGCGTTTCACCAACGCCGATTGCATGGATTGGCAGGCCGAATTGCTCCGCAGCGGCCACCAGAACGCCGCCGCGTGCGGTTCCGTCAAGCTTGGTCATGATTAGGCCTGTCACGCCTGCTACTTCCTTGAATATCTCGATCTGCGACAGTGCATTTTGTCCATTGGTGGCATCAAGCACCAATATGACATCATGCGGTGCCTCCGGGTTCAATCGACCAAGCACCTTCCGTATCTTGGCCAGCTCATCCATCAATTCGCGTTTGTTCTGGAGCCGACCGGCGGTATCCACAATTAACGCATCAATGCCGGTATCCGTCGCCGTTTTGACCGCATCGAAAACGATACTGGCCGGATCGCCGCCTTCGGGGCCGGTGATGATGGGCACATCAATCCGTTCTGCCCAAACTTTTAGCTGGCCGATGGCGGCAGCGCGAAATGTATCTCCGGCCGCCAGCATCACGCCATAATCATCTTCCTGCAACCAATGGCCAAGTTTGGCGATGGTTGTAGTCTTGCCGCTTCCATTGACCCCGATCACCAGGATAACTTGCGGCCGCGGAAAGGCAGTGATTTCGAGCGGGATGGCCACGGGGCGCAAGATGGCGGCAATTTCCTCTGCCACCGCCTCTTTCAAAGCGCGCTCAGTAATCGACAGACCGAACCGCTTTTCCTCCAGCTTTGCACGAATGCGTGCTGCCGCAGCCGGACCAAGATCAGATACAATCAGCGCATCCTCGACCATGTCGAGCGTATCATTGTCCAGCTTGGCCGTGCCGACCACGCCGGTAAGGTTTTCGGACAATCGTTCAGATGTCTTGCGGAAGCCGCCAAACATCTTGTCGGTCCAGCTTGTTTCGCTCACGTCAAAAGGCCTTGTGTCAAAGATGTCGGGGTGATTGTCAGAATGGTGCCGCGCGCTGTTCCCGGAGGCACTGCGACCCGCGCGAAGTTTTCTGCATAGCCGGTGCCATCGCTTTCGGCGAGGACGTGCAGAGGCTTGCCCACCAGTTCAGCCAGCCAATTGTTGCGCGCCTTTGCCACATCGGCGCGCAATTGGCCGGCCCGGGCCTTGATCAGGGATTTGTCATGCTGTGGCATGCGCGCAGCGGACGTGCCGGGACGAGGCGAATATGGGAAGATATGTCCGTGTACGATGTGCAATTCTGAAATGATGGAGCGGTTCTGTTCATGATGTTCAGCGCCCTCCGTCGGGAAGCCGGCGATAATATCGGCGCCAACGGCCAGCTCTGGCCGGCGTTCACGCAATTGCTGGATCAGTTCCACTGCACTGGCCCGGTTGTGCCGGCGCTTCATGCGTTTCAGGATAAGGTCTGCGCCGTGTTGCAGGCTGAGATGCAGATGCGGCATCATGCGCTTTTCACTGGCGAAAAGCTCAAACAGGACCGGATCAATCTCTACCCCGTCAAGCGATGACATGCGCAAGCGCTGCAATTCGGGGAAAGCGTCAAAAATGCTGGAAACAAGTTCGCCCAGCTTCGGGGCGCGGAGCAAATCATGACCCCAGCTTGTGACATCGACGCCGGTCAGCACGACTTCCGATGCACCATGATGCAAATGACGTTCAACTTCGCGCAAGACCGATGAGATAGCGAGTGAGACACTCTGGCCGCGTCCCTGCGGAATAACGCAGAAGGTGCAGGCATGATCACATCCATTTTGCACCGCTATGAAGGCGCGGGTGTGTTTTGATGGCGTCGGTTCGCCCCGTTCGGGCACGTTCCACGCACGCGCATCCAGCTTTTGCGCATTTGCCACGATGCCGTCCACTTCGGGCATGGCGGAAAGCTGATCGCGCTCTACCTCGGCAGCGCAACCTGTCACCAGCAGGCGCGCGCCGGGCTTTGCGCGCCGCGCCCTGCGGATTGCCTGCCGGGTCTGACGCACGGCTTCCATCGTGACCGCGCAGCTGTTGATGATGACGAGATCATCCTCATCCGCGACCAACATGCGGATACGCTCGCTTTCAGCAATATTCAGTCGGCAGCCGAGCGAAATAACGCGATCATGTGCAGGTGCGACTGCGGTGCCATCACTCATGCGAAATCAGCCGGGTCGAATGAACCGCGAAATGCCTCTGTTGCCGGGCCACTCATGATGATGCGCCCGTCTTCTTTCCAACGGATGGACAGTGGTCCGCCGGGAAGGTGCACGGTCACATCCCTGTCAGTCAGATTGCGGCGCATGGCGGCAACCGCAGTTGCACATGCACCGGTTCCGCAGGCTCGCGTCAATCCCGCACCCCGTTCCCACACGCGCATACGGATCGTGTCACGATCTTCAATCGTGGCGACATTCACGTTGATCTTATCGGGAAAAAGTTCGTCTTGTTCGATTAGCGGACCAAGCGTGTCGAGCCGGATGGCGTCGTTATCTTCGACAAAAAAGATCACATGCGGATTGCCGACATTGACCGCGCAGGGTTGTTCAAGTTCTTCCCAGCCAACTGGCATCGTCAGCGTATCCATCGGATAGGCAAGGGGTATTGCCTCCCATTCAAGGCGCGGCCTGCCCATGTCCACCGAAATGCCCGCTGCATCGGGCCGCGTTTCGATTGTTCCACCACTGGTTACGATCTGCGCGGGTTTGCCCAGCAGCAACCCTACAGCGCGCGCGGCATTGCCACAGGCTTCAACCTGCGTTCCGTCGCAATTGAAGATACGCATGCGGCAGGTTGCGCTTTCATGTGGTTCCAGAATGATAAATTGGTCGCAGCCAATTCCTTCGCGGCGATCAGCCAGCGCGCGAATGGTTGCCTGAGAGAATTGCGGCAGCGCGTTTTCACGCGCATCAAGCACAATGAAATCATTGCCTAGGCCGTGCATTTTTACGAAAGAAACGCGCATCCTCGCCACCTAGGGGCACGGAGGGCTGATCGCAATGGTCAGCAAGCTATCAGCCTGTCTTGCTGATCTCTCTGGCGTCCAACAATGCGGGGCCATATATTCTGCTCAACCGCTTATGGTCCTTGACCAAGAGACCAAGCTTCGAGAGGCGTTGACGGGTAGCGCGAGCATCTTCCGGGCGACCATAAAGATAACCCTGACCCTTGATATCTCCCAATCCCTGCAGCTCTTGCAACACCTTGCCGTTTTCAATGCCCTCCGCCGTTACCGGCAGAGACAGGCCCTTACCCAGGGCCACGATGGCGCGGACCAGTTCGCCGCCTACGTTTTCTGCCGCCATTTCCGTCACGAAGCTGCGATCGATTTTGAGACGGTCAAAGGGGAGGGAACGCAATTGCGAAAGGCTGGAATAGCCAGTGCCAAAATCATCGAGGCTGATGCGGATACCCTGATTTTTCAGGCTCGATACAATTGATCGCACTGCAGCAACATTTTCATGCAGGCAGCTTTCGGTAATCTCGATTTCCAGCCGGTGCGGTGGAAAACCGCTTTCGACAAGAATTTGCAGCAGTTTCTGCGCGAACCACGGGTCCCGCAACTGCAGGGGGGAGATGTTGACTGAAAGCGATAAGGATGGATCCCACTCATGCGCATCGGAGAGTGCCTGGCGGATAAGCTGTTCGGACAATTCGCCAATCAGATCAATCTTCTCGGCAACTGGGATGAATATGTCCGGGTTCACCATGCCGTATTTGCTGGATTGCCAGCGCGCCAGCATTTCGAAACCCACGAGATTGCCTGTTTCCAGATCGATCTGCTGTTCGTAGAACGGAACGAATTCCTGCGCCTTCACGGCTTCGCGAACGCCGGTTTCCAGCTCGTTGCGATAGCGCAATTCATTTTCCATCTGCAGCTCGAACCAGTAGAAGCGGTTACGGCCCCGCTTCTTGGCATAATACATCGCGATATCGGCCCAGTGGATCATCCGTTCGGCTGTAGGGATGCCATCTTCTTCTCGAATGCTGGTGGCGGACAGGCCGACCGACATGGTCACTTCAACTGTAACAGTGCCATTTTCAACCGGTGCAGAAACACTGCGGATGAGCGAATCGACTAGCGAATCCACCCGGTCGCGTGCGCGGAGTTCGAATGGTACTGCACAGGCAAATTCATCGCCGCCAACGCGAACCAGAAGGCCTTCGTGAGGCAATTGCGCACTGATGCGATCAGCGAAGGTACGCAGAACCTGATCCCCGACGAGATGTCCGTTGAGATCATTGATTTGCTTGAAATTATCGAGGTCGATCATCAGCACGGCGACATGCTCCTGCCGAGCCTTGGCTGTGTCTATCAACTGATCGATCGCAGGCGGGCCGCTGCGACGGTTGAGGCAGCCTGTCAGTGGATCGCGCTCCGCCAGTTCGCGGGCGCGCTGTTCGGCCTTGCGCCGTTCCTGCACTTCGAGACGCAAATCATTGTAACGGCGCCAACCAAACAGCAGCAGCGCGATGTTGAGAAGAACCGCATTGATGAGCAGCATATCGGGGGCTTCACCCGTGCCCGTCCATGCACGCACAATCTTGGGCATGATTGAACCGCCCGTGCCGACGAACAGGATAATGGCCGCCACGGCGATGCCCAGCGCGACAAGATCACGGTCGGCCGTTACGAGTTTGTTCGCTGCCGAATCCCGACTTTCAGTAATCGCCTGTTTCAAAGGTCATGCGCCCCATAAATATGAAGCGCTCTTATTACGCATCATAATCAACGATCGGTTAATTGCGACGCAGACGCTTACCCGCTAGGCGGACGATGCATTCAGATGGAGAATCAAGTGCCCAGTTACTGGCTGATCAAGTCCGAACCGTTCAAATATTCGTGGGATGATCTATGTCGCGATGGTGAAACGATCTGGGATGGTGTGCGCAATCATCGCGCTGCCAATAATCTGAAGGCGATGGAAATTGGCGATCGGCTTTTCTACTATCATTCCAACAAGGGGCTGGAAATTGTCGGTATCGCCGAGGTGAGCGAAGCGGGTTTGATTGATCCGACTGATGCCGAAGGCAAATGGCCAACGGTCAAGGTAAAGCCTGTCAGTAAACTCGATAATCCGGTCACCTTGAAGGCGATCAAGGCAAATCCGGAGCTTGACCGGATCGAGCTTGTCCGGCTTTCACGTTTGTCCGTTGGTGTGATCACGCGAGAGGAATGGGACAAGATCATCGCCATGTCGCAAGACTGACGCAGCGGTTTAGTTTTTTGCGCGTAGCCCGCTGATTGTTGCACCTGCTGCACCAAGCTGTTCAATATCGGTGAGGCAATGGATGAGGCGGATCCCCTCCATAGGTACCGCCTTTGCCAGCGCCGCATCGAATTCAGCATTGGTGGCCACGCGCTTTGCCCAGCCACCGTAGGATTTGCCCATCATGGCAAAATCGGGATTGGCCAGTTGTGTAGCTGATTCGCGGCCCGGATATTCGCGTTCCTGATGCATCCTGATGGTGCCATAGGTCGAATTGTCGAAAATGATGATCAACAGATTGAGACCGTATTGACCCGCTGTCGCCAGTTCCTGCGCATTCATCAGAAAATCGCCATCCCCAGAGGCCGCAACGACGCAGCGTTCGGGAAAACGGCGTGCTGCGGCAATTGCTGCGGGAATGCCATAGCCCATTGCGCCACAAGTAGGAGCAAGCTGCGAGGGAAAGCCTGCATATGGCCAGAACCGATGCCACCATCCGGAAAAATTGCCTGCCCCATTGCAAATGATTGCATCATCGGGAAGCAGGCGGCGCGCGGCGGCCATCGCCATGGTCAGATCGAGATCGTAACGCGCCTCGTCATGCGGCGTATTCCACTCCTGCCAGTCCCGATGAGCCTCTGCGCCGGCATCGAAAGCGATAATGTCGGAATCATCCCATAGGGCAGCGCTTTCTGCAAATTCCGCCGTGTCGGCGCACAGGGCGAGGTCAGTGCGATAAACGCGGCCCAGTTCTTCGGGGTCGGGGTGAATGTGGATCAGCGTCTGGCCCGGATGATCCGGAGTGATTATGGAATAACCATCTGTGGTCGCCTCCCCCAGACGAGCGCCCACTACCAGTATAAGGTCTGCCTCGCGCACCCGCTCTACCAGCCGGGGATTAGGGCCGTAACCCAGATTGCCTGCATAGACAGCTGACGATGGCGGTATGGCATCCTGCCGTCGGAACGCGGTGGCAACCGGAAGACCGATCCGCTCTGCAAATTCCGTAAAATAGTGGCGCGTTCTTTCGTGCCAGCCTGCGCCGCCGATTATCGCCATGGGCGCGGCGGCATCTCCAATCATGCGCATCATCGCGTCCATCGCATCGGGACAGGGTGCCTGAGCCGGCCGTGTAACAGCCGGACGAACAAGTGCGCCTATCGCCTCTTCGTGCAGCATGTCTTCGGGCAGGGCGAGAACCACAGGACCGGGCCTGCCGGAAATGGCGGTGGACCATGCGCGCGCAATATATTCGGGTATGCGCGCCGCATCATCAATCCGTGCGGCCCATTTGGAGATCGGTGCGAAGAAGGCTGAGAAATCAATTTCCTGAAAACCCTCACGGTCGCGCATACCCCGGTCCACATCACCGATGAAAAGGATCATCGGTTGAGAATCCTGCATCGCTACATGCACGCCAATGCTGGCATTGGTCGCCCCCGGCCCGCGGGTGACAAAGGCCACGCCGGGTCGGCCCGTCATCGTCGCATCGGCGCATGCCATAAACGCCACGCCACCTTCTTGCCGGCACGTGACGGTGTCGATCCCGTCTGTGTCGATCAATGTATCAAGGACGGGGAGAAAACTTTCCCCCGGCACAGTGAAGATGCGGTCACAGCCTTGCTCCAACAGGCAATCGACAAGCAGGCGTGAGGCGGTGCGAAGTGGGCTATCGGCGTTCATCCATGCGGCAATAGTCCTGACTGGTTGCGGCGGCAACCAATTGTGATTGCTACAGCGGCCATCTTGCCAAGAGCGGCTGTCTGTCCCGTCTGTGGACAGGATGCAGTTTGCGATACCCGAAATGGTTACCAAAGCGTTAAAACTTCATCATGAGACGCGCACTGGTCCTATCCGATGAGTCGGCCCGCCACCCGTTCCGGGCCTCCCTTCCTCCGCATGCCTTGCATCGTGCGAACGAGATCGAGCGCACGGCACCCTGGCGGTTGCGCCTGGAATTGACGCGCAAGGATGCCGAATCCGCGCTGGCCACTTATGGCGCCGGATTTGTCGCCACGCTGGCGTTTTTCAGCTGAGCTATTCGGCGGCGGCGGGGGCGGACCCTGCCAATGCAGCAGCTTTTTCCGCCTTATAGAGCACTCCGCCGAGCCAGGCCGAAACGAGGCACATGGCCGCACTGAGCAGCAATTGCTCTGCCAAGGGTATGCCGATGGCACTCAATGCCAGCGCAAGTAGAGAGCCGACGACCATCGCCCCGGAATTGACGATATTGTTCGCCGCTACGGCCCTGCTCGCCTGCGAGGTTGGAACCTTTGTTGTCAAAAAGGCATAAAGCGGCACAACGAACATGCCGCCGAATATTGCGATAAACAGCAGACTGGACAGCACGGCCCAGGCGAGCGGGTATGACAGAAAAGTGGGAACATCCATCAGTCTTGAATCGACCAGCCCTGCATTCCATGCGCGGCACACAAAGTAGAAGACTGCCACCATCGCGCCCATCGCCAGAACCGAAAATGGTGCATAGCGTGCCGAAACAGTGCCCTTGAGCAACAGGTTCACTGCCACCGAACCAATGGCAACACCGATTGAAAAGAATACAAGAAACAGGCTCGCCACTTCTTTATTGGCCATCAGGACATTTTTGGCGAGAGGCGGGAACTGGATGAACAGCACCGCACCGATGGTCCAGAAAAAGCTGATTGCGAGAATGGCATAGAAGACTTCGCGATTGTGCATGATATCACGCACAAGCCGGTATGAGGATGTGAACGGGTTGAAATCGACCTTTTCGGGCATGCCCATCGGTGGGGCCGGTGGAACCTGACGACTGGTGAAATACCCGATAATTGCAAATCCGACCACGGCGATTGCAGCAAATTCAACTGCAAGAAATCCGGCAAGAATTGTGCCCGCCATGATCGCGAGATAGGTGCCTGCCTCAACAAGGCCGGTGCCTGCCAGCACCTCGTCTTTTTCAAGATGCTGAGGCAGGATCGCGTATTTTATCGGACCGAAGAATGTGGAATGTGTGCCCATCGCGAACAGGGCAAGCATCAGCAGGGGGATCGCCACGACATCCACCGCAAAGCCACGCCACGCCATGAACAGGCCCATTGCACCCACCGCCATGATCACGATTTCCGCAGCCTTGACGATACGGATGATCGCTGCCTTGTCGCGCAGGTCTGCCAATTGTCCGGCAATTGCCGATAGCAGGAAGAAAGGCAGGATGAATACTGCGGATGCTACGCCGGAAAATATCGTTTCCGTGTCGGCGGAATTATACACGGCGTAAACGACGAACAGGACCATCGCCGTCTTGTAGAGATTGTCGTTGAACGCGTTCAGCAATTGGGTGACGAATAGCGGCAGGAACCGCCGCTGCTTCAGCAGGTGGGTGGATGTAAACATGGTGCTGCTTGCGTTGCCTTCCTTTGGACGCCAGGTCGCTTGCGCAACGGGGCTTATCTTCAATCAAGATGGTAAGCCACGCTTTTTCCCACGTGATTAAACGGCTAGGGGTGAAACATCATGTGGACATTGCCCAACATCCTCACCCTGTCGCGTATCGTGGCCCTGCCATTGCTTGCCTATCTGATGTGGTGGCCGGGATGGGAGCTTGGTTATCTGCTTGCCTTTGCCCTCTATTCGGCGATGGGCATCACCGATTTCTTCGATGGCATGCTGGCCCGTTCAAGCGGCGCTGTCAGCAAGCTGGGCATTTTTCTCGATCCGATTGCGGATAAGATTATGGTTGCCACCGTGATATTGGTGCTGACGGCAATGGGTGTCTTGCGCGGCCCATATGTGGGCGATGCACATGTCATCGCTGGGCTTATCATCCTGATCCGCGAAATCGCGGTTTCGGGGTTGCGAGAGTTTCTTGGCGGACTTCAGGTCAGCATTCCGGTCAGCAAGCTGGCGAAATGGAAAACCACGTTCCAGCTTGTCGCCCTTGGTTCACTGATACTGGGACAGGGACTGCCAAACTGGATTGTGATGGCAGGCGGCATTGCGCATAATATTCCGCATACGGTGGGGCTGGTAACGCTGTGGACCGCTGCCATTCTGACTTTGATTACTGGATGGGATTACCTTCGTGTGGGCCTCAAACACATGGATTGAAATCGGCATGGGCCGTCAGTCAATATCATCATGTCCTAAAGGCGAAGATGGCCGATTAACCCGCGCGTAATTCTTCGGCAAGCAAGCGAAATTCATCCGACCTTGGTGAGTTTGTTCGCCATACCAGCGCAATTTCACGGCTGGTATTGCGGCCTTTCAGCGGACGATAGACCACATCGGTTTCATGCAGGATGCCTGCATCGATAGCCATTTTCGGCAGCAAGGTCAGACCAAGACCATTATCCACCATTTGCACCAGCGTATGAAGCGATGTGCCTATCATCGTGGTGCTGGCGCGCAATTCTGCATGATTGCACGCCGCCAGCGCATGATCCCGCAGGCAATGGCCATCTTCCAGCAACAGCAAGCGCCCTTCTTCGATCATGGAAGGGGGCACTTCATCAGGTGGATTGCGTGGATCGTCCTTGGGGAAAGCGACAAACAGATCGTCCTGCGAAATCACTGCTTTTTCGACTTCGCCAGTGGGGAAGGGCAGGGCAAGCAGGACGCAATCTGCGCGACCATGGTGGAGCGATTCGAGGGCGTGTTCGGACGTTTCTTCTCGCAAGAACAGCTTGAGCTGTGGCCGTTCCTTCCGCAGTCGCGGCAAAATTCGCGGGAGCAGAAATGGTGCGATGGTCGGGATAACGCTCATCCGCAATTCGCCTGAAAGCGGCTTACCTGCAGCCTGCACAAGTTCGGCAAGCTCTTCTGTTTCGCGAAGTATACGGTGAGCCTTGGCAACCACGGAATTTCCCAATGGTGTAAAGCGTACCACGCGGCGACTGCGCTCCACCAATGTGACATTAAGGAGCGATTCAAGTTCGCGAATCCCGGCCGACAGCGTCGATTGAGAAACGAAGCTGGCTTCCGCCGCACGGCCAAAGTGCTGGTGCTGATGAAGCGCAACCAGATATTGCAACTGCTTGATCGTGGGCAAATAGGTCGACACAGCGGCTCTGCCTTATTTCGTCGTTGATTCGGCGGCCGAGCTGGCATCGGCAGCTTCTGCCTCGGCCTCCACGTCATCGATATGCGTCATCTTGAGGCGGCCCTTTTCGACTGCAAAGGCGAGCTTGCCTTCGACGAGCTCGAGCGCGTCCTTGCCGAATACTTCGAAACGCCAGCCATCGAGGACCTGGAGCTTGCGCACACCGGCAGCCAGCGCCTCAAGCTCGTCCGACCGGGTGAGCAGGCGCGATGCGACGTCTATTTCGCGCGAACGGATCTTGAGCAGCAGCTTGAGAAGATCAGCCACAAGCGCGCCTTCCTTGCCCAGTGGTGCGCCACGCTTGGGCTTGGCAGGCATTTCTTCGTCGGGCAGCGGTTCGGCATTTTTCAGGACACGCATCAGCCGTTTGCCGATGTCGTTTTCCTTCCAGGCATTGGAGAGGCCGCGTACCTTGGCGAGGTCTTCCTGTTTCTTGGGCGGGTGGCTGGCAATATCGGCCAGAGTTTCATCACGAATGATCCGGCCCCGCGGGATGTCCTTGTCCTGCGCCTCGCTTTCGCGCCAGCCTGCCAGTGCCTTCAGTCGTCCCAGAACTGTTGGATTGCGACCCGGCGCGCGGATGCGCCGCCATGCCTGTTCGGGATCGGCGGCGTAGTTCGCCGGGTCCGCCAGCTTTTCCATCTCCGCATTCAGCCAATGGCCGCGGTCGGTCTTGATGAGCTTTTTCAGCATCCGGGGAAAGATTTTCGCCAGATAAGTGACATCGCCGATGGCGTATTCGATCTGCCGCTCGGTCAAGGGGCGGCGGCTCCAGTCGGTGAACCGCGCGCCCTTGTCGATAGTCTTGTTGAGCCAGCTTTCCACCAGATTGGCATAGCCGATTTGCTCGGACTGGCTGATGGCCATCATCGCGATCTGCGTATCGAAGATGGGGAAGGGCGTCTTGCCGGTGAGGTTGTAGACGATTTCCACATCCTGCCCGCCAGCGTGGAATATTTTCAGGACCTCGTCATTCTCGCACAGCAGGTCGAGCAATGGTGAAAGGTCGATGCCATTGGCCAGCGGATCAATCGCCGCAGCTTCTTCCTCGTTGCCGACCTGTACCAGGCAGAGCAGGGGATAGTATGTGTTTTCGCGCATGAACTCTGTGTCCACGCAGACGAAATCATGTTTGGCGAGCCGCTCGCAAAGATCGGCGAGGGTCTGGGAATCAGTAATAAGAGGATGGATTTGCATGTGTTTCTTTTCTGTTGTGGCCGGTTCACCGTCCTGCGCATTCCGCCATCGTCAATCTGCAAATCTTGACAAAGCGGCGTGCATACCCTGTTAGCGCGCGCGTATAGCAAAGCCTTTTGGCTTACGCTGTTGCGCGCCCATAGCGCCATAGCCCCCGAAATGGAAAGAGTCCCGATGCACGCCTATCGTACCCACAACTGCGCACAGCTTAGCAAGGCCGATGTCGGTCAGGATGTTCGACTGTCCGGCTGGATCCATCGCAAACGCGATCATGGCGGCGTATTGTTTGTCGATCTTCGCGATCATTACGGCATGACTCAGATCGTGGCGGATGAAGATTCGCCAGCGCTTGCCCTGCTCGATGGATTGAAACTGGAAAGCGTCATCACGCTGGATGGAACGGTCAAGGCGCGCGACGCGGCGGCGGTCAATGCCAACCTGCCGACCGGCGAGATCGAGGTTTTTGCCCGTTCGGTAATTGTGCAGAGCCATGCCGACGAATTGCCGCTGATCGTCAATTCGGCAGAAGATTACCCTGAAGAAACGCGCCTGAAATATCGCTTCGTCGATCTGCGCCGCGAACGGGTGCACAACAATATCATGCTGCGTAACCGGGTCATCAGCTCGCTGCGTCAGCGCATGATCGATCAAGGTTTTTCCGAATTCCAGACACCGATTCTCGGTGCATCCAGCCCCGAAGGTGCGCGCGATTACCTCGTGCCCAGTCGCCTGCATCCGGGCCGCTTCTATGCGCTTCCGCAGGCGCCGCAGATGTTCAAGCAACTCTTGATGGTGGCCGGCTTCGACAGGTATTTCCAGATTGCGCCGTGTTTCCGCGATGAAGATTTGCGCGCCGACCGTTCGCCCGAATTCTATCAGCTCGATTTCGAGATGAGCTTTGTCACGCAGGAAGACGTGTTCAACGCTATCGAACCTGTGCTGGCAGGTGTGTTTGACGAATTTTCGGGCGACAAATCGGTGACGCCGGCGGGCGAGTTCCCGCGCATTCCGTATGCCGAGACCATGCTCAAATACGGCACGGACAAGCCCGATCTGCGCAATCCGATCGAGATTTCAGACGTCTCGCAGCATTTCGCGCAAAGCGGGTTCGGCATTTTTGAAAAGATCGTCGGCGGCGGCGGTGTCGTCCGCGCCATTCCAGCACCCGGCACGCACGAAAAGAGCCGCAAGTTCTTCGACGAAATGAACGATTGGGCGCGCCGCGAAGGTTTTTCCGGCCTGGGCTATGTCACGCGCAAGCAGGGCGAATTCGGCGGACCGATCGCCAAGAACCACGGTCCTGAAAACATGGCAAAGATATATGAAGAGCTAGGCCTTGGCGAAAATGACGGATTGTTTTTCGCTGCCGGCAAGGAAAAGGACGCGGCCAAACTGGCCGGTGCCGCCCGCACCCGCGTGGGCGAGACGCTTGAACTGATTGATGCGGATTGCTTCAAATTCTGCTGGATCGTCGATTTCCCGATGTTCGAATATGATGACGAACAGAAAAAGGTCGATTTCAGCCACAACCCCTTCTCCATGCCGCAGGGCGAGATGGAAGCTCTCGAATCGCAGGACCCGCTCGATATCAAGGCGTGGCAATATGACATCGTGTGCAATGGCTATGAATTGAGCAGCGGCGCCATTCGTAACCACCGCCCTGATATCATGTACAAGGCGTTTGAGATTGCCGGATACAGCCGCGCCGATGTAGACGCGAATTTCTCTGGCATGATCGAGGCGTTCAAACTTGGCGCGCCGCCGCATGGCGGTTCGGCCCCGGGGATCGATCGTATCGTGATGTTGCTGGCAGACGAGCCCAACATTCGCGAGGTCATCGCCTTCCCGATGAACCAGCGCGCGCAGGATCTGATGATGGGCGCGCCGTCTGTCGTATCGCCGCGGCAGTTGCGTGAATTGAGCATTCGCCTCGCGGGCGACGCCCTGGATACGCAGAAGTCTGCCAGCGATGCGGAGGCGTCCGATCCTGCACAGGTAAGCGACAACGACCTTTAACCTGCATCTCCATTAAAAAAAAAAGGGAGCGCGAACTTTCACCGTTCGCGCTCCCTTTGTTGCGTTCATGGTTAAGCGAATCAGCTTTGCTGGCTTTCGATCATGTCACCAAAGCGTTCGCCTTCGCAGATTTCGGCGTAGGCTTGCTGCACCACAGTCCGCGATCCTGCATCAAGATCATCATTTTCGAGCGCGTTGGCGAATTTGCTCTTGATGTAATCTTCGCCTTCTTCAACGCGTTCCGCTGCAGCCTTGTCGCCACTTTCAAAGGCGTCGGTTATGCCCATCCATAATTGGTGGGCCTCACCGGTCATGGTTCCTTTGGTGACGAGATCGCCGCCTTGGTTTCGGATTTCATTATTCAGCTTCGAAACGGTCTGCTCACGCTGTTGGCAGCGTTGTTGCAGAGCCTGCTTGAGCTGGGGATCGTTGGCCTTCTCTGCGGCCTTGCGATAACCTTCGATTGAATCGAAAGCAGTGTCGGTCAGCGATTTGAGAATATTGTTAGCAGACATGAATTATGCTCCTTTTATCAATTGTATACCGACTCAACGGGCCAAGCCGAAAAGGTTTCCCAATCTCGGCTTGAGACAATCACGGTTCGCCGCATGGCAGTCGATTTGAAAAGACAGATAAGGGAAGGTCGAGGTGTGCTGTGATCATAATGTCTCGCACGTCCATCCGGACATTCGGCCGCTACGGCCTCTTGCGCTCCCTCGCAGGGTTCATTAGGGCAAATCCAACTGATCACCCCAAGAGGAAGAGGGATTACATGAGCGATACCGCTGAACGCGTGAAGAAGATCGTTGTCGAACATCTCGGTGTCGAAGAAGAAAAGGTGACTGCGGACGCCAGCTTCATCGATGACCTGGGCGCGGACAGCCTCGACATTGTCGAGCTGGTCATGGCCTTTGAGGAAGAATTCGGCGTTGAAATCCCGGACGACGCGGCCGAGAAAATCAACACGGTTGGCGATGCCAACAAGTACATCGAAGAGCATTCGTCCTAATCGGACGCGCAGCCTCGTTCGCGAATGGATTCCCCGGACGCGGACGGGGTTGGAAGGCTCAGCCCGTAAGGCTGGGCCTTTCTTGAATGTGGAGAGAAAAATATGCGGCGCGTTGTCGTAACCGGCCTCGGCCTTATTACCCCGCTGGGCGGGGATGTTGAAACCAGTTGGAAGAACCTGATCGCTGGCGAAAGCGGGATCGATCAGATCACCCATTTCGACACAGAGGGGCAGAAATGCACCATTGCGGGCGAGGTGAAACCGGCCGATCATCCTTGGGGTTTTGACGCGAACAAGCGCGTGGACGGCAAGATCCAGCGGCAAGTTGATCCGTTCATCGTCTTTGGAATCGATGCCGCCGGGCAAGCTTTGGAAGACGCCGGGCTGACCGAAATGGACGATGCCACAAAATTGCGGGCAGGGTGCTCGATTGGATCGGGTATTGGCGGACTGCCGGGTATCGAGTCTGAATCGATCAATCTTCACACTCGCGGCCCAGGGCGGGTGTCGCCGCACTTTGTTCATGGCCGCCTGATCAACCTTATCAGTGGGCAGGTATCAATCCGCTATGGTCTTATGGGGCCGAACCACGCGGTTGTAACAGCCTGCTCGACCGGCGCCCATTCAATTGGCGATGCCGCACGCATGATCCGCGAAGACGATGCCGACATCATGTTGGCAGGCGGAGCGGAAGCGACCATCTGCCCGATCGGTATTGCTGGCTTTGCACAGGCTCGCGCTCTAAATACCAGCTCCAATGATCGGCCCAAGGAAGCCAGCCGCCCTTATGACAAGAACCGTGATGGTTTCGTCATGGGCGAAGGCGCAGGCGTCGTTGTTCTCGAAGAATATGAACATGCGAAGGCGCGCGGCGCGAAAATCTATGCCGAGGTCGTCGGCTATGGCCTTTCCGGCGACGCCCATCACGTTACTGCGCCACATCCCGAGGGGATTGGCGCCGAAAACGCGATGCGCATGGCCTTGCGCAAATCAGGTCTCGCGGAAGCGGACATCGATTATGTGAACGCCCACGGCACGTCCACCATGGCCGATACAATCGAACTGGCAGCGGTAAAACGCGTGCTGGGCGATGATCTTGGCGGTGCCTCCATGAGCAGCACGAAATCGGCCATCGGGCACCTTCTCGGTGGCGCCGGCGCGGTTGAAAGCATCTTCTGTATCCTCGCCATGCGTGACCAGATTGTTCCGCCTACGCTGAATTTGCTGGATCCGGACGATGGCACAGAAGGTGTCGATCTTGTTCCCCTTACTGCGAAAAAGCGAGAGGTGAACGCAGTGTTGAACAACAGCTTCGGTTTTGGTGGCACCAATGCGTCACTGGTGATGAAGCGGATCGATTGATATGAAGAAGCTGGGCTGTCTGCTTGCGGCAGTCATCCTTGCAGGGCTGGCAATCCTGGGCTGGTTCGGCTGGGGCTGGTGGGGCTCTTCCGAAGTTGAAGAGGAGGTGGCGTTCATCGTCCCCTCCGGTTCTTCCGTGACATCAGTCGCGCAGAAATTGGAGGAAGAGGATCTGATAGCCTCTGCCGACGCTTTTTTGCTGCGCGCGAAGATTCTCGGCAGTTCCGACCCGATCAAGGCGGGTGAATTTCTTCTGCCGGCCGGGGCGAGCGGTGCGAAGATACTCGGCACATTCCAGCATGGTGATGTCATTCGCCGTTTCGTGACCATTCCCGAAGGCACGCCGTCCGCGATCGTCCACGACATCCTGATGGCAGAAGAGTTGCTGGTTGGTGAAATTCCCGTTCCCGAAGAAGGCTCCGTCCTTCCCGAGAGCTATGATTTCGAACGCGGGGAGGACCGCGTTACGGTGCTCGCAAGGATGCAGCGCGCGATGGATGAGGTGATTGCCGAATTGTGGCCCAACCGCACACAGCGCACAGTGGTCGATACACCGGAAGAAGCTGTTATTCTTGCATCCATCGTTGAAAAGGAAACAGGCGTGCCGGAAGAGAGGCGCATGGTGGCAGGGCTGTATTCCAACCGCATTCGGCAGGATATCATGCTGCAAGCCGATCCTACCATCATCTATCCGATTACCGGCGGGCGCCCGCTCGGTCGTCGCATTCGCCAGTCCGAAATTCAGGCAATCAACGATTACAACACTTATTCCATGGTCGGGCTGCCGCGCGGGCCAATTACCAATCCGGGCAAGGAGAGCATTGCTGCGGTTCTTGATCCTGAGGATACCGATGCTGTCTACATGGTAGCTGACGGGTCAGGCGGGCATGAATTCAATTCGACGCTGCAAGGCCATAATGAAGCGGTAGAACGGTGGTTTGCGCTGCGCCGTGAACGTGGCGAGATGTGAGCGGTACGCTGGCAGGCAACGCTGGCGGTCCTGCGCCGCTCATTATAACCGCGATGCTGCCGGCCGATCTGCACAGTTGGGCAACCCAGCTGCGTAAGGAAAACTTCCCGCCAGAACGCAATTATCTTGCCGCACATGTAACGCTGATTCACGCATTGCCCCCAAGCAGTGAAGGCGAGGTGCGGGATTGCTGCTCAGCCATGGCGCGCGACAACGCACCGGTGCCGGCGCGGCTCCTTGGCGTAATGAAGTTGGGGAAGGGCACAGCACTCAATCTGGAAAGCCCTGGGATGATCGCCTTATGGAAAGATCTGCGCGATCGCTTTCACGGTTTGCTGACCCCGCAGGACGAACACAGGCCGCATCTGCACATCACCATACAGAACAAAGTCAGTATAGAGGCTGCAAAGGCACTTCAGGCCGAATTGTCGCCGCGTATTGAGCCACGGGATTTCGCCTTCGAAGGCCTTGCCATGCACGCATATCGGGGCGGTCCATGGGAACACCTTAAGAGCTGGCGTTTTCGCGGTTGACCGCAGGCGCGCCCCTGCCTAAACGCGCCGCCTTGCCCCGCGCTTAAAACAGCGCAATGAGGGCATGCCCCCAAGGGGCGGAGTAGCTCAGCTGGTTAGAGCAGCGGAATCATAATCCGCGTGTCGGGGGTTCGAGTCCCTCCTCCGCTACCAACCCTTGTTTTGGAAGCTCCCATCAGCTTCTGCACTTTCCAGACACCGGAAGAAAAGCAGTGGCTTGCGGTGATTGGCCTTGCGATGCGCCAATGGCCTTCACGGACAGGCAGATTTCATATTGGAACGCGAGCGCGCCCACAGTTTGGCCGAAGGACAGGGCTTGCGCCTTTTTGTTCAGCCAAATGGATCAAGACTGCAGCGCTTGAAGTACCGAGTATAAGCCTACGCTAAGCGTCAATCTGTCCGCCTGAATGGCAATATCGGCCGGCACTCTGGCTTGGTTGACGTGCGCGATGACGGGGCAGGGCAATCGTACATCGGCGCTTGCAACACCGCCTACCCGCCGTCTAACACGCCCCTGAACGAGGACCGCACTCAGCTTTTATGCTCTGAGTAGTAACGAGCCTTATGGACAATCCCCAGATAAGGAATGTGCAGCGCAATGAATGAAATGGCGAAGATAAGCGAACTTCCCTCGGATATTAATCCTGTCTGGGCTGGCGATGGTTCGCAACTGCCAGAATGGTTCGTGTCGGCACTCAGAGTGCCGCGCGAAGAGGGTTATGTGGAGATCAATGGCGCCAAGGTGCACTATTTTCGCTGGGGTAACCGCGAAAAACCCAAGGTGCTAATGGCGCACGGCCTCCTTTCCCATGCACGATGCTTCGCCTTCATCGCACCGTTTCTTGCCAAAGATTATGACGTGGTAGCGTTCGATCTTGCCGGGATGGGCGATAGCGAGAATCCGGGGCAGGCGGATACTTCAGCAGAGCGGTGCGAGTTTCGCGAGATCGCGGAGGCGCTCGACATGTATGCCGATGGCCAAAAACCGACGATTATCGCACATAGTTTTGGTGCGAGCATGGCGCTGACAGCGGTGACCCAGGCGCCTGAATCGTTTTCGGGACTAGTGGTTTGCGATGTTATCGTCATGCGGCCCGAGGTGCTTGAGGAGTTCTGGAAAGCCAGTCGGTCAAGCCCCGGGGCTGGCGATCCGAACAAGCCCAACACCCTTTATCCAAGCTATGATGCTGCGCGCGCGCGATATATCCTATCTCCGCCTCAGCCGGTTGGTCAGCCTTTCCTTGTGGATTACATGGCATATCATTCCATGCGGCGCGACGGAGACAGTTGGTTGTGGAAGTTCTCGCCGGAAGTTTTCCGCCGGACCAAAGATCCCGAACAATGGCTTACCATCGGCAAACGTCTGGTGCAGGCGCCGGGCCCCAAGGCGATAGTGTACGGTGGCAAAAGCCAGCTCTTCACACAGGATTCGATAGACTATGTCCGCGAACTGGGTGGAAATGACATTCCGATTTTTGCCGTGCCGGAAGCCCGCCACCATCTGATGCTCGATCAACCACTAGCCTTTGTGACAGCGCTCCGGAGCGTCCTTTCCTTCTGGGGAGCGGACGCTCGTAGGTAATCGCGAACCTAGAGTCGCGGCGGCTAGAGCCGGGGCTCATTGCTTGAGCGAGAAAACGGCGTATGTTGCGATGTAGCAGGCGAAAATGAAGATGTCGGCCTTTGATGGCTTGATAGCAGCACGATTCGATCCATCGAAGGCTGCGACAACCACGTAGAATCACTCATGACTGAGCGCTTCTCAGTGCTGACCGCGAATCAGATGCTGAATCCTATGGAAATTATTCCAATAGGGCCCGAAACCAGAGCACTGCTGGTGTCCAATATTGCTAACCCCGGCCAGATCCAGGTTTGATCTCTAAGAAGAACGTTAGTGATATCGGTGGAATAAGTGCCGGGAACTAGGTTCGGCATGCATCTGACACTTGCGGCTGAGCCGCGCGGGCCCCTTAATCTGCTTCTCTCAACGGGACTGAAGCAGGCCGAGCCGAGCCAGATATCCGATGCCACGTGTCGGCTGTCACATCAATGCAACATCGCGCCATAAAATCGGGCGCTTACAGCGATTTAATCCAGGTAAATGAGCCAAAGAGCCCGGCAATCCTCAAGCGCTTCTGGACCGCCGGTTCGGCTCCAAGCAGCGCATTTTATATAGGGCTGAAGGTCGCAAAAAGCGTGTCTTTGCCACATGTAAATTAAAATTTCTGGATGCAGTCGAGGTGGCATGTTGACACACCTGACCAAGCGGTCGATAAGCCGATCAGCGATGAAAAGCGTTGGAAATTGCCTCTCATCAATTGGGCGAGGGGCAAGCAAATCCGATTTATTTTTTTCGCAAACAATTAGGGCAAGAGCGCCGAATAAAGAGGCGCATCTGAGCTTACTTGAGAGGAATGCATATGGGTGACGAACAAGTCGTAACTCGTGAGATTAGGGACAATCTTGCGATCATCACGTTGAATCGTCCTGAGAAGCGCAACGCACTAGCCAAGTCTATTTTTGTTGGACTGCAAGAAGCTTTCACCGACATTCCCGAGAGTGTCGACGTCGTGATCCTTACTGGCAATGGCGATCACTTCTGCGCCGGGCTTGATCTCGCCGAATATAAGATGAGCCCTGCCTATGAAGGGATGCTCTATTCGCGCTGGGGTCACAAACTATTTGATTCCATCCAGTATTGCGGACGACCCGTCATTGCTGCGATGCATGGCGCGGTAATTGGCGGCGGGCTTGAGCTCGCATCCTGCGCGCATATCCGGATCGCTGATCAGACCACTTTCTATCAGCTCCCAGAGGGGCGGCGCGGGATATTCCTGGGCGGCGGCGGCACGGTGCGGATCGCACGGCTGATCGGGGTCGGCAGATTGACGGAGATAATGCTGACTGGCCGTCGGATCGAAGTCGATAAAGGAGAGCAGCTCGGGCTTTCGCACTATGTGGTGGAGCCGGGCAAATCGATGGAGACCGCGCTGGAAATTGCCGAGAACGTGGCCGCTAACGCGAAGATCTCCAACTACATGATGCTCAACGCGCTCAGCATGATTGAAGATATGCCAGCGCAAGCCGGGTTGTTCACCGAAGCGGTCGCGCAGGCCCTGACGCTGACTTCGCCGGATGCGCAGAAGGGCATAGATGCCTTCCTGACGCGCAATAAGTAGCAGGAACTGCCCCCGAAAATTTCAGGAGCAGGTCGGAATGCGCATGTCGCAGCCAACAAAACACAAAGGGAGAGCTCGCTATGGCGCTGCGTGATAATGCAATCGTCGCTTATGCCGAGGCCAAGCACGAGATGCGTAGTGGTCGGGATGTTTGGGACTATGCAGGCGAGATACTGGATGCGCTTCTGGAACGTTCCGGACTGGAGCGCTCGGAGATCGACGGGGTAGTTTTTACACCGTCGGCAACTGGCGCCAAGACGCCTATGTGGTCCCAGTCCAGCCTCGATTATCTCGGGCTGGAGACCAATTTCACAGACACGACTGATCTGGGTGGATGCTCTGCCACAGGCGGCATTGCGCGCGCCGCAGCGGCGATTGATGCAGGATATTGCGAAACGGTCGTTCTGATCAACGCAGATACGCCGAGCAGCGAAGACAATCTGATCATGCGGTCGTTCCATCATGAATGGGCCGATCCGGAAGGTCTGCTTGGCCCGCCGGGCGCTTTCGGCCTGCTTTCGCGCCGTTATGACCATCTCTACGGACTCGATTTCGAGGCGTTGGGGAAGATGGCGGTAGTTCAGCGCGAACACGCCGTGCTTAACCCCAATGCAGTCGAGAAGCTGCGCCAGCCGATCACCGTTGAGGATTATCTCAATTCGCGGATGATCGCCGATCCGTTGCGTCTGCTTGACTGCGTGATGATGTGCGATGGCGGTAGCGGCTTCGTGATGATGAGCAAGAAGCGAGCCAAAGAGAAGGGCTATTCGCGCTTCGTCGTTCCGACCGGCTATGGTGAAAGAACCAATTACAAGCTGTCGCAGAACGATCTCGAGCCTACCGAGTCCGGCCACCGGGCAGCGGGTGAGAAGGCGTTCAAGCAAGCGGGGATTAAGCCGGGCGACGTCGGTTCATTTCATCCATATGATGATTTCTTGATCGCGATGATGATCCAGTTCGAAATGCTCGGATTCTGCAAGCCTGGGCAGGGTGGCGCTTTCATCCAGGAGACTGATCTGCGCTTCGACGGCGATTTGCCGCTCAACACCAGCGGGGGCCAGATTTCCGCCGGTCAGCCGGGGCTCGCCGGAGGCGGTACCAACCTTGTCGAAGCGGTCCGTCAGCTTTTCGGCGAAGGCGGCGACCGGCAGGTGAAGAACACCTCCAACGCCCTTGTCACCGGCATTGGCTGGATTCCCTACGGACGCAATTGGGGAAGCAGCACTGCCCTCGTCCTCACTCCAGACGCTTGAGGTCCATTATGAGCAAGCAAGCCAACGACACGCTTTCGGTTCCACGCGATCCGATCAACCACGCCAATTTCAGCATGCCTTTCTGGGAAGGTGCGCGCGACAAGAAAGTGATGGTGCAATATTGTCCCCGCACCAGCCAGTATCAGTGGTTCCCGCGTCCCGTCAGCCTCTTTACCGCCCGCCGCGATCTGGAATGGCGCGAAGTCTCCGGCCACGGCAAGATCTTCAGCTATACGATCGCCAATATCGGCAACGGCCCATTTCGTGGACATGAGCCCTATCTGATCGCTCTCGTCCAGCTCGACGAAGGCGTCAACATCATGGCCAACATCGTCAAATGTGACCTGGATGAGATTGAAATCGACATGGAGGTCGTGCCCTTCTGGGCGCCGTTGGACGACGGCACAAATTTGCTGATGTTCCAGCCTGCTGACGGCTGAAGCCGCGCAACGGCGAGAAGACAAAAAGAAAAAAGAGTAAAAGGAAAGAGGATACAGTGGTAGAAAAGACCCAGGGAAACCGGACGAATACGCCATCGACCTTACGAACGGCGGGCATCGAACACATGATGCGACCGCGTTCGGTCGCGATCATTGGCATGTCATCAAAGCCAGGCACCCCGAGCCACACCGTGCTGAAGAACCTGCAGAACAGCGGGTTCAAGACCGAGATTCACCTGGTCGGCCGCAGTGGCGGCGAAGTTGAAGGCATTCCCTGCCTTACCTCCATCGATCAACTGCCAGAAGGTGTCGATCTCGCTATATTGATCACGCCTGCAGAAACAGTGCGTGATACGGTGGAGGCTTGCATCGCGCGCGGCGTCAAGAGCGCAGTCTGCTTCTCTTCGGGCTTCGCCGAAACCGGTGAGGAAGGTCGCAACGAACAGGAAGAAATCGGCCGTATCGCGCGTGAGAGCGGCTTCCCGCTGGTCGGCCCCAACTGTGTTGGCTATTTCAACTATGTAGACGCCTTTTCTGTGATGCTGGTGCCGACTGAACTCCAGCTGTCCGACGATAGTGACCGCCCCGGCGTGGCGATCGTTTGCCAGAGCGGTGGTATCGGACACCATATCGCCTACACTCTGCAACAGCGCGGCGTAAACGTTTCCTATATGGTGACGACCGGCAATGAAGCGCATCTTGGTATTGCCGACCTCGTTGGCTTCTTCCTCGCCGATGAAAGCACCGCAGCGGTGGTATGCTATGCCGAGCAGATTCGCCGTCCGGCCGACATGCTGGCAGTGGCCAAGCTCGCCCGCGATCACGGCAAGAAGATTCTGCTGCTCCATCCTGGCAAGAGCGCCAAGGCGCAGGCTGCAACCGCCTCACACACCGGGGCGCTGACCGGCGATTATAAGGTTATGCGCACCTTGCTCGAAGACTCGGGCATTGTGATGGTCGATGCACTCGAAGAACTGATCGACGTCTCGCAAATTCTTACTCGTTATCCGGAGCATAACGGTGAGGGACTCGGCGTTGTTACCATGTCGGGTGCACTGTGCGGGATTGCATTGGATTACGCAGCCGAGATCGGCATCGAGATCCCGGCAATGTCGACAGGGACCGTTGACAGCCTCAAAGGTAAACTTCCCGACTTTACGCCGCCGCGTAACCCGTTGGACATGGGCACCCTGCCGGCCTGGCAGCCCGATTTGCTGCGCGTCGGTGCCGAAGCAGTGCTCGCTGATCCATCGGTCGGCAGTGTGATGATCTCGAACCCGTCAGTTGGCCTGCCGATTTCGTCCACATTTGCGACGATCGCGACCAAGCTGCCTGCGGACAAGCCGCTCATATATGTCATCCATAGTGAGGATTGTGCGATTCCCGATGAGACGAGGGATATCCTGGCAGACAGCCAGATGGTGTTGATGCGTTCGCCGGAGCGCGCAATGCGTGCGCTGTCGGTGTTAACCCGCCACGCGAAGCAGCGGCGCGACTGGAGTGAGCCTAAAACACCGGAGCCATTTGCCGATCTGCCCGCGCTCGGCAGTGGCACCCAGCCCGAATGGTTGGGCAAGCAGATTCTTGCGAAGATCGGCATTGCGGTGCCCGAAGGCGGCCTCGCTAAGTCGGCCGATGAAGCGGTCGAGATCGCCTCGAAGGTTGGCTATCCTGTCGCGCTCAAGGCGCAAGCTGCAACGCTTGCCCATAAGAGCGACGTTGGCGGCGTGCTGCTCAACATCGCTGATGAAGCTGCGTTGCGCAGCAAATGGAGCGAGCTCTACGCGAATATTGAACGCGCAAAGCCGGGCTTCGTGCTCGACGGTGCTCTGGTCGAAAAGATGGGCGAGCGCGGCGTCGAATTGGTTGTTGGCGCGCGCCGTGATCCATCCTGGGGTCCGGTCCTGCTGGTTGGCATGGGCGGCGTCTGGATCGAAGCGCTGGGTGATGTCGCACTGCTTCCGGCACTCGCTTCCGAAAAGCAGATCATCAAGGCGCTGAACGGTCTCAAGAGCGCGAAATTGCTCCGCGGTTTCCGTGGTAGCCCGCCGGTAGATGTTGCTGCTGTGGCGCATGTTGCTGCGCAGGTTGGGCGGCTGATTGCGACCACTCCGGAAATAACCGAGATCGATGTCAACCCATTGGTAGCCTACGGCGAGGGGAAGGGCGTTGTTGCCCTAGATGCCCTGATAGTCACGGAGTGAGCACGCCGAATTATATTTCTGTTCTCGCCAAAGCCGAGGAGATACACATTTCATGCTGAGCTACGAACCACCAGTCGACGAATATATGTTCCTGTTCAAGGAGCTGGTCGACCTCGACAAGCACCGCCATCTTCGCGGCTTCGCCGATCTCGACATTGATGTCGTCGAAGCGGTGCTCACAGAAGCAGGCAAGCTTGCGCGTGAAG